>VSND01000180.1 GCA_009774145.1 Lachnospiraceae bacterium
ACCGCCACCCGCGCCGAGGTCGCTACCGTCCTGCGGCGGTTTGTGGAGATCGTCATTGACCCGCAGACCGCCCAGGGATGGGTACAGAATCATAGCGGCTCCTGGCAGTACATGAAAAACGGGAAACCTGCCACCGGCTGGCTGCAAGACGATAAAAAATGGTACTGGCTGGACAGTAACGGCTGGATGTTTACTGGCGGCTGGAAACAGATTGACGGTAAATGGTACTATTTCTATTCGGACGGTTCAATGGCGGTCAATACCACCATTGACGGTTACACCATCGGCTCGGACGGGGCCAGAAAATAGGACGGGAAAGGAGCGGCATCAGCCTTGGAGATTCCTGAAGCGATACAACCGAATACCGCCCAGAGGTAATTAGGTGCCGCAATCCCGGCTGACCCAATCCTTCTTTGTCGCATAGCGGTTAATTTTATGGAGGCCGTCTATGCGTAAACGTCCCTTTTGATCTATCTCTGCCCTTATGGGGCAGAGGCTTGAATAACAGAATAACCGATACGTTCAGGGCGCAGATGATGCAACAATCATCTGCGCCCTGTTTTTGTCTGCCCTTTTTCGGCAAAAAGAAGGGATATTCTGGCAAAAAAGACAAAAAGCGCACGGTATGGGGACCATAATCCAACAGAGGAAAACGGGTTTGTCCGCAGGGATTATGAGTATGTCCGTATGGGAACCATTTCCTTACTGGCGGGTATTGACCTGTTGACTGGGGAAGCTGTTCCGCTGGTCAGTGACACCCATAAAAGCTCTGATTTTGTATCATTTTTAAAAATACTTGATGCCAAATACCCGGAAGGCGATACGATACGTCTGATTCTGGATAACCACTCGGCCCATACATCAAAAGAAACGAGGCTGTATCCTGCAACGTTGTCGGAAGACAGGTTTGTGTTCGTATTTACGCCAACGCACGCGTCATGGCTAAATATGATTGAAAGCTTTTTCAGTAAGATGACCAGACAAATGCTGAAAGGGATACGGGTGAATTCCAAAGCTGAATTGACGCAACGTATTTACCAGTACTTTGACGAGATCAATGCAGACCCGGTCGTCTATCACTGGACATATAAAATGGACGAGATCGATCTCGATAAAGCATAGTGGATTTAAGGTTAAATTATTTATTATCCAATATACTATACACTGGATTTCCATGTGACACCACATTTGCTGCGCCACACCTATATCACCAACCTGCTGTATTCCGGGGTGGACCCTAAGACTGTCCAGTACCTTGCAGGGCATGAAAACAGCAAAGTTAGTGTATAATTATTATTGGCAGAGGGAGGGAGCACACTAAAAATAAAAGGGAAGCAGAGAAAATCCCTACTTCCCAAACATGCAGAAATCCTTTATGATGTTAACGACTAAGAAAACAAAAGAAGGAGACTGCATGATGAAGACTATTGTAGGGATGGAGAAGAGCGGCGAGTTCCATGCAAAGAGGGAGGCATTGACAGAAAAGAGATACGCGGCAGATGAGATCGTGCAGCGCATACTGAACGGGGACGGCGGAGGCTGGGTGAAGGAGCCGTATGACCCGGACACGATCGTGCAGCTGGACAGATACCATGTGTACCAGGAGATCCTGAGAAAGACTGGTGATAAAAAGGCACAGAAAGAGATCCGGGAGCTGTTCGACAGCGAGAAGCCGGATGAGATGCTGGAGTATATAAAGATCTATGCCGACAGTGTGGCCAGTGATGATAAGACGGACAGACGCAGGAAGAAAGCCCTGGAGCTATATCGATACCTGAGCAACAACAGGGAGGGCCTGGTTCCCTGGCAGAAACGGGGGATAGAGATACCGGCGGCACCGGAAGGGATCGTATACAAAGGGATGGGGGTGCAGGAAAGCCAGAACTGTACAGTGATAACGCTGCGGATGAAGCACCGGAGGATGCGCTGGTCGGTAGACGGCGCGAACAACATGGCGAAGATACTGTACCGGAAGGAGAACCGGGAACTGGGCGAAACGATAGAAAGGTATGCGGATGGCTTCCTCCCCATATCAGGGATGGAAGATGCCGTCAGGACACTGAGTGCGGCGAAAGCACCAAAGAAAGACGGGAAAGGGAACCCTTATGTGGACAGGATGGGCAGCCACATGCCCCTGTTGGACGCAATGCGGACGGCATCCGGAAAGGCATTCACAGCAGCTTTCGTTGATTAAAAAGCAAAACAGGCTTATATCAAAAATGGAAATTGAATTATCAGAAAATAGCAGAAGATGTCGGACATCTATAAAAAGAGAAAAATGCCAATTAAGACTTGACACATATTTGTACACACGGTAAACGCATGATTTTATGTCTATGCGTCGCTGAAAAAAACGGATATATTATATATTAGTAACTGACAAT
>VSND01000181.1 GCA_009774145.1 Lachnospiraceae bacterium
ATAACATATTTGTCGAAGAATGCAAGAGAAAATAAGAATATAAGAAAATAAGAACAGGTTAAACGGTGTTTATTTATCTTGTTTATTTACCGGTCTTCCCCTATACCCGTCTTTCGAAGTTAACGCCACAATTTTTTAGAATTCTATTCATATGAAAAGTACCTTTAAAGCCTTGATTTATAAGGCTTTTTTTATTTTCTCTAACCCCTTGCAAAATTTATTTTTGCTTGATATAATAATGGCGTTAGTGGCGTTATATATGGAGGTTACATATGGCTTATTATCTTAAAAAAACTAAACTTAAAGGGCGCACTTATCTCTCCATCGACGAGAGCTTTTACAGTCAGGAAAAAAAGGGCACCGCTCACAAGTGTTACAAATCCCTGGGCTCTGTTGAAACTCTAATTAAAAATGGCATGGCTGATCCTGTCTCCTTCTATCAGCAGGAAGTCGACAGGCTTAACTCCCGGAAGAAGCAGGACGGCGTTCCCATGATCTCTGAAAGATCCCCCTTCCTTTTCTCCGGTTACTTCCCTCTCAAAAGTATCCTCGAAAGGTTGGATGTCCGCAAATATGTATCCCTTTTCAGCCTGACCAGCGATTTTAAATATGACCTTTATTCTGTCCTTTCTTCCCTCATCTATGCCCGCAGTGTAAACCCTTGCAGCAAGCGTCGAACATTCCACGAAGTCCTTCCTTATCTCTTTGAACCTCATGACTTCTCTTATGACCAGATGATGGACGCTCTTTCTTTTCTTGGCGCCAACTATGAGAAATTCGTTGAGATCTTTAACGTCCAGGTCTCGCGGCTCTATGGACTTGATACTTCTAAAACTTATTTCGATTGTACAAATTTCTATTTTGAGATTGACCGCGAAGATGATTTCCGAAAGAAAGGCCCCAGCAAAGAATACCAAAAAAGTCCTATTGTCGGCCTTGGTCTTTTGCTGGATAGCCACCAGATTCCTATCGGCATGAAAATGTATCCCGGTAATGCATCTGAAAAGCCCATTCTGCGGGATGTGATTGACAATCTCAAAAAAAAGAACAACATAACCGGCAGAACTATACATGTGGCAGACAAGGGGCTTAATTGTGCGCAGAATATCGCTTTCTCTAAAAAGAATGGTGATGGCTATCTTTTCTCAAAGTCCGTAAAGGTGCTTCCTGAAAAGGAAAAAAAGTGGGTTCTGCTGGAGCAGGGTTTCAAGGAAGTCAGAGACAAAAACAAACGTCTCATTTACCGTTACAAATCCTGTGTGGATGAATTCCCATATGATGTTATACATGAAGGACGCAGGGCCACTATCCATCTGAAGGAAAAAAGACTCCTTACTTATAACCCGGACCTTGCAGCAAAGAAAAAATATGAGATCAACCGTATGGTAGAAAAGGCAAAGTCCCTTACTATGTCCGGGGCTAAGAAAAATGAATATGGAGATTCCGGCAAATATGTCAGCTTTACAGACGGGGACGGTAAAAAGGCTTGTGTCAGTATCAACCAGAAAGCAATTGATAATGACCTTACTTTTGCCGGATACAACCTGCTTGTTACATCTGAACTTAATATGGCGGATACTGATATATACAACACTTATCACAATCTATGGCGGATTGAAGAATCCTTTAAACTTATGAAATCTGATCTGGATGCCCGTCCTGCCTTTGTACAGAAAGAAGATACCATTAAAGGACATTTCCTGATATGCTACCTTACCGTACTGCTGGAGAGGCTCTTCCAATTCAAGGTTTTGGATGACCGCTTCCCTTCCACAGAGATTTTCGGCTTCCTGAAAGGTTTTAAAATAGTAAAAAGCGAAACAAAATCAATTAATGTCACTGCTTATACTGATTTTATAGGCCATCTGGCCAAGGCCACCGGCCTTCCGCTTACAAACTATTTCCTTTCAGATACACAGATAAAATCCATTATGAATTACAAATTTTCCACCAAAAGCATTTGGAAAGACTGATAGTTGTATGAGAAGAAAGAATATAGGGAGGAATAAAAATGTTGCTACAGATGAAGTCATCTGAACTGGGGGAATTATATGCGCTGCTCCACATGTACCAGAATGTTTATGGAGGGGTAGAAGGCAAACTACTTGCTGAAATAGTTGATAATTACAATATATCTGCTGCTTGTTTCTGCTGTAACAGTGAAAACAAGCAGCCTGTTCCGCCAATCACAAATCCCAGAGGCGCTGGCAGAAAACGCCGAAATGTTCCGCAAGAGGCAGCGAAGATACGGCAGCTACGTGAATCTGGTAAGACCATTCGCGCAATAGCTTCTGAAACAGGTCGTTCTACAGGGTATGTTCATAAATTAATTTATGAACATACCCGTCATGATGTTCAATAATACACTA
>VSND01000182.1 GCA_009774145.1 Lachnospiraceae bacterium
AAATCCGGATAGACATTCAGCATGGATATTGTCTGCTGTGCATTTTCCGCTACAAAAGCCTCATATCCACACTTCTGCAAATGACTTGACAATAACTCCGTCAGCATTTTTTCATCATCAACAATGAGTATTTTGTATGCCATAGTAATCTCCTCTCCCGGAATATAATACTCATTCCTTTATGTTTTTCTCTGTTATAAAATCCTACACGTTATCCATAAGCATTTGCAGATATTCATCAAAATTGTCAGCGATAATTACCAATTCATCCGTATCATGAAGCTAACATACAATCAAAATACAAAAGGAAATACAACTTCTTCTCCCGTGGAGAAAACAGACTCCCCTGATGTTTCAATAACTTTAAAACTTGCGCCATCCCATCCATTCAGTTTGATGATTCCTTTTACGCTTCCATCATCGGATGCAAAAGCCAGTTCTCCATTTCCGTTATCTATGAAGGTTCCTCTTGTTTCACCCTGTCTGTAAATGGAAATAATCGCTTCATCATCTCCTTCTAAGTTTTGCTGGGTAATCAGAGAACTATATACATTGCCCGTTCCCTGATTATCTACAAACAAACCATACTTTGCGGATATTTCCGGCATGACAAAGGATTCTCCATTAATCTCAGCTAATGCATTTGCAAGAATATAAGATCTGTTCCGGGTGATCTTTTCCAGAAAGGCGTTCTGAAGGAGGGGATATATACTGCCGTTTTCTTCGATAGAACCAATACTTTGTAATGTCACTTCTTCCTTCATGGCTATCCAGTTTCTTTGTTCTGCAAGAAGCTTCTCTTTTGTCTGCGGATCTGCCAAATTACTGAATCTGCTCCAGAGGTTATTTAATTCCGTATCCCATATTACATAAAACCATCTTGATGATACATTCATTTCTCCCTGGGTTTGCGCTGCCTCTGCTAACGGAGTGTACTTTTCGATCATCTCCTCAATATTTTCCAATTCCTTTTGCAGAGATGCTGAATTGGATACCACATCATCAATCTCTGCCTTGATATCCTCAGAATAGTCATAGGAGAAATCAATTTCCAGTTTATCCTTCCATTCGATATCGTCGTTTTCTTTGCCTGCAGAACTGGAATGTTCTTCCACTTGAGAAAATTGGCTTTCCATGCTCAGGTCATGATTTACTGTTCCTTCTTTGCCACAGCCAGCACAAAGTCCGACCATGAATAGGAATGATATTCTATACACTCTTTTTTTCATAGATTCTATGCGCTCTCTTTCTTCATCTCGATGTTTCTTCTAAGATGAACAGGTGCAAAATCAATACAACCAGACATTATCAACAATGTCACAATCAACCTTTTACATTTACCCACAAAAATGATGTGGTATTGTAATAATACTTGTGCCTATTTGGGGATTTCCACGTTCCAATGACGCAAGTATAACACAAACCGCCACTTTTAGCTATCTTAAGCCATCGTCTATAGCCAGTGGGATTGCGGCAGCCTTAGTTCAAAATAGTTTATCGAAAATCGTGTTGAAATTTCCGCAATCCTCTGCTTGGCTGATGCTTTCCACGTTGCTGTTATTATCCTTGTCCATGCTGTTCTCTCCTCATGCTTATTATATGGTTTCTGCTATTTTTTGTCAATGTTTCCATGGTTCTTTGGTCACGGATTGCATCGTCCACAGGAGAAATATACGTCTTCCCAAAAGCTTCTTCTCTCTTTTCCGGTATACAGTGTTCAGATATGACATGAATTCCGATACGCTTATCTTCGGCGGTATTGCAACATACATATGAATATGATCTTTGCATACCCGCCCATCAATTAGATCCACCTGTTTCATCTCACATAGCTTCTTGATGATTGCAACCAAATCTTTTTTAGTTTCTCCATACATTATCTTTCTTCTATACTTCGGTATAAAAACAATATGATAGGTGCAATTCCATCTTGTGTGTGTTATACTTTGATTATCCATTTTGGATACCTCCTATGCTTTTGATATGGCCTGCGAAACCAATATCATTATAGCTTAGGAGTTTTTTATACTCCACGCACCGCTACGGCTTTGCCTGTTCCCCCATCTCAGATGGGGGATTAAAAGACTTTGCATGATAAAACCACAGGGAAAACATTCCTTAAGTTTGACCAGAGCAAATGTCTTCACTATTATTTCTATTTCATTGACAAAGAACTTGGTCTCTGTTACCTGCGCGTCCCTACCTGGGCTCCTTTCCGTCTGCAGTTCTATATGAATGGACACAACCTCCTTGCCAGCAAACTGCAAAAGAAAGAAATCGCTTACCGCATGTACGATAATGCCTCCTGGAAATCTCAGATATGGAA
>VSND01000183.1 GCA_009774145.1 Lachnospiraceae bacterium
CTAATCTCCAGAAAATGTATCACTCCTCCTCTCTCACAGATCATATAAGCGTTTTCCTTTGTGATTTCATCTTTTCCCTCTCCTTCATCAAAAGTCTCTCCCGCCCCTTTCCATTCATTATCCACAATTCCAGTACCATCTCCTATTGTACACGCCGTCTTCTCTGTTCCTGCAATACATCCAGAAAAGACACCATCCAGACGTGTGTCTGTCTTGTTCAATATGACCAAACCCTGTAAATGCACAAGCTGCTCTTCTTTTATGATATGCAGGGGTTCTGCCTCTTCAATCGCTTTGGAGCAGATCACTCGAGCCCCACAATGACAGGGAGCATCAATAACTGTAACTTCCGGCGGTTTTTCATCCCATTCGCATACATGGCCAAATTGCTCGTTTAACAATTCTTCTGTCTTTTCCTTCATCTTTTTTAAAAGATCCACCAGTTTTTCAAGTCCTTCATTTTCCACGGCTTTTAACTCCCTGTCATTTTTCCACAATACTTTCTATATAAACGGCACTAAATTCCTGCACTCATAGTTCTCGTTCTCTGGTACCGTTTATCATACTTTTTTGGCGATTTTTAATCACCAAATATATAGATACACAAATTCATATTGCTTCACAGTAAGTGAACCATTCTACCTCACTGCAATAATGTTCCCGGCCTTCATCATCTACATAGATATCATTTGCTGTCCGGGAAAGCCATTCTTCTTTTGTACATTCCATGTTGTTATATACATATTCGTCATTTTCATCCATAATAAGATTCTCATTTGTATCTATCCACCAGAATTTTGTTTTATCAATTTCCTCTCCGTTGGAATCCAGTCTAAATTTGCAATAACAGCTTCCACAAGTAACGCCCCTGTCTTCTCGATAAATAAACGCTCCATCTGTCAACAGTGTGTATTGCACAGGATGTGAGAAAAAACCAGCAAGAATCTCCATCTGACCATTCCTGTAAGTAAATGCGTAAAATTCACGTCCGGTTCTGGTATGCAGTTCCGGAATTCCATCTCCATTCGAATCTAATATGACATATTCTGTAGTGCGTCTCCTGTCCGGCTCCCCGGTAGGTGTTGCCAGATACAGTATATCCATTCCGCAGGCTTTTCTTCTGCCTGTCACAAACTCGTCATATGCCTGCAAAGCTTTTTTCACAGTATCCTCCTGGTCCGTATCCGATACTCCATTTACTGTATGATCCTCACAGGGTAACTCCTGCACATTCCCCTCAGCAGATTCAGAAGGAAGAAGCGGCTCGTCTTCGTGTTCCTGATCTTCACCCTCTGATGATACGATGATAAGTCTGTCCTTCCTGTCATCTGCATTAGTGTCCTGCACTTCAATGCTGCCCTTTTCTGCATTGTCTCCCTGATCCGTCTTCGACGCAGCATGGAGACAGGCCAGACAGAACATGATCGTAAGCAGACAAAAAATAAACAAGGTCTTTTTTTGATTGTCCATTTTCTCACTTCCCATAGCTTTAAGCTCCCTGCATTTTCCTGCAGTTTTTTCTTAATTCATATAGATTTTCCCGCCCGAAATATGGATCTGATCTTCCATCTGTATCTCCGCCGCTCCCTGCTGCATCCGGATTTGACTCTCTGCTGACATCTGGATTCCGGCGCTTTTACTCTGAATGCGGAGATCTCCTTCCGACTGCACGAAGATGTCTTTGTCACTGCATATACGTATCCCCTTCTGGTCAGACAGTTCCAGCAAAAGTCCTGCATTATTTCTCATAATAACCGCTTCCGGTGTGAATACGATCTCTTTTTTCTGTTTGTTCTTCCAGGATTTCTCATCCGGATTTGTTCTCCCCCCTGCGCTTCCCACATGAATGCTCCCTGCGGCATAAGCATGGCTTTCATCCTGATCCGGAAGTACCAGACGGATCTCATCCCCGATCTCCGGCATGCAGTACCAGCCTGTCCCATCCGGTGTGGAATAAACGGTTGCATAGTCAAACCAGCAGCTTCGGCATTTTTCCTGATTTTCATCTTCCTGCAGTTTTACTTTTACTTCTGTTGTACGGACTGCCTGAACGGTTCCTGTCAGCGAGACGCCTACTGCTTTTTGATTATACAACACAGGAAGAAGCCCGGCATTTTTATGGATCAGATGATACTCATGGTACAGCTCCTGACCTTCCAGCCAGCTTGTAGCTTTTCCGATCACCAGTTCCTGACCTTCAAAGCGAATGTTTTCTCCGAGATCGTAGATCCTAAAATCCCGTATCAATTATACATATGTCAGCCGATGTTTAGCCCAAAGAGTTCAATAATCTCTCTCTGAAAA
>VSND01000184.1 GCA_009774145.1 Lachnospiraceae bacterium
TAAAAGCACACTTCTTTTTTATCCATATACTTAGAATTCTATTAAATTTATAATGGAGGAATGGAGATGATATTTTCTGCTTACAAAAATAAAAACTGGATTGCGGCCAGCACGTTCTGTTCCGCTTGCAAAAGGTTATTTTTTGCCTGATTAGTTAGAAATCTAAGTAATTTGGCTTTTGCTAAATAGTTCGAAAAACAATGTATAGTAGGAGGATGAAGTATCATGAATAAGGCAACAACTGTGGAAAATCCGCTTGGGATTGAACGGGTGGGGAGGCTGCTGGCAAGGTATGCCATCCCAAGTATCATAGCTCTGATCATCAATTCCCTTTATAACATGGTGGACCAGATTTTTATTGGCCAGGGCGTAGGTTTTTTGGGAAACGGGGCAACGAACATTATCGCCCCGATTGCGACGATCACGATTGCGATCGCCACGCTTTTTGGTGACGGACTTGCAGCTTTTTTTAGTCTCAGCCTTGGAAAGGGAGAGGGTGAGAAAGCAGCGAAAGGACTTGGGACATCAATCATTTATGGAAGTATCTTTGGCATTATCTGGACCGTTATCGCTTTTGCTTTCTTAAGGCCGTTATGCCTGATATTCGGAGCCACGGAAAATATCCTTCCCTATGCTCTTGATTATGGGCGCATCATCGTAATCGGATTTACTTTTCAGATTGTCGGAAATACCATTAACAGTGCGATCCGGACAGACGGAAGTCCGCGTTATGCCATGCTTTCCATGATGATCGGGGCAATTCTCAACATCATTCTTGACCCGATTTTCATCTTTGTGTTCCACTGGGGCGTTGAAGGTGCTGCAATCGCCACCATTATAAGCCAGTTGTTCGGACTTTTGTTTAACATCGCTTATCTGTTCCGGTTGAAAACGATCAAACTGTCCAGACAGTCTTTTACTTTTGATATCCGGACTGCAGGAAGAATCGCAAGCCTTGGATTTGCAAGCGGGGCCAACAACCTGACTTCAACGGTGGTGGCGTTTGTATCAAACAATCTGATGACAAAATACGGCGCGCTCTCTCCTTATGGTGCAGATATTCCGCTCACAACCTTCGGCTTGTGTATGAAAGTGAGTATGCTTGCATTTTCCATTGGCATTGGCGTTGCAAGCGGCAGCCAGCCGATCATCGGGTTCAATTACGGCGCAAAGAAATACGACCGTGTGAAAAAGACCTTTTTGCTGGGTGCAGGAGTTGCCACGATCATAACCTTTGTTTCATGGATCATTTTCCAGTGTTTCCCGCTGCAGCTTATCCGGATATTCGGGACGGAATCTGCGCTGTATGAGGAATTTGCGGTCAAGTGTTTCCATATTTATCTGCTGCTTACATTTTTGAATGGTCTGCAGATGTGTGCTGGTGTTTTATTCCAGGCAATCGGGCAGCCCATGAAAGCAGCGATTACTTCCTTGTCAAAGCAGGTAATCTTTTATATTCCGGCTATGCTTATTTTGTCTCGCTTTTTTGGGTTGACGGGTATTCTGATGGCGGGGCCTGTCGCAGATGCTTTGGCTTTTCTCCTTTCAGGAGCGTTTTGTTTTAAGGAAATTAAGAAAATGGAGCAGATAAGCGAAAATGCGTCCTAAATGGTTTATACGATTGAGAAAAAATTTTTTCTATTATGGCATGGCAGTTATCGTAGGTATATCCTTGCTCATTTCATGCTTGCGGATGAATACAGAGCATATTTTTCTCTGCGTACTTACGCGGCTCCTGTTCATGCTGCCCCATGTTCTGAACAGATGGCTAAAGCTGTATATACCGCCGGTTATCAAGCAGGACAGAATACTTTTTCGTCTGTCCCCGGTATTCTTTATGGTTGTGGCAGTTTCCTTTTCTATGCTGATTGGGGTATTATGGGAATTTTTTGAATTTGCCGTTGACCGCATTATGAAAAAGGATATGCAGAAAGACACATGGGGAAGCGAAGTTTCTACGGTTTCTCTTGAGGCCGGTTCTGACAGCAGAGTTACCACCATATCCCAAATTGAAAAGGTGACGATCAATGACGGCGAAGCTGTGCTTAATGAGTATTTGGATATCGGGTTATACGATATAATGGAGGATTTATTTGTAACCTTTGTCGGGGCAGTATCTTTTAATCTGTTTGCGTCCATATACAGTATCGCCCCGCTGCCCTGCATGACAAACCTTTTAGGCTGGCCTGCGGTATATAAAAATCGCAGGCTGGAAAGCTGCGCTGCTGATACGGGAGAACTGGCAAAGAAAAAGGTAGAAGCCTTGATGAAATCATATGGGGATAAAAGCAGGGC
>VSND01000185.1 GCA_009774145.1 Lachnospiraceae bacterium
CGCATCAGGGACACCAGCTCCTTCAGTTCCGGCAAATCCAGCTTTACCACATACCCGTCCAGCGCCATTTTCCGCAGATAGGCTTCCCGGTTGACGGTCCCAAGCTGGGCCATTTTCTGCTCGATCAGGGCCAGCTCCTCCGGGGAAACCCGGAAATTCACCTGCACCTCCCGTTTCCGCTTTGCCGCGCTCATCGTTCCGGTTCCCGTTTATGCACTGGATCACTGAACTGCTTATCTGGTTATACAACGATAAGAACCGAGAAAATTGGTGGAAATTTAATTCCGTTGCGGAGCAGATTGCAAAGGATGCGGTGATAGAGGGCTTTTTTGACATTAATAATTTGTGCATGGGAGTGAACACGCCCCACATCGTATTCAATTACCTGGACTATCTGTTGTGGAAGGACAATAAGCGGAAGTACGCTGATTTTGTGTTTGAGTTTCGCAATTCTGTGGAGCATTGGTATCCACAGCACCCTTCCGAAGGAACTTTTGAAATGTGGGGGCAGGATGAAGTCGATCATTTTGGAAACCTCTGCATCATTCAGCGTAGCGTAAATTCCAGATTCTCAAATATGGCACCCGCCGCAAAGAAATCCACTTTCGGACAGATGATCCGCAAGGGCAGCCTCAAGTTACGCCTTATGGCTGAAGTGACCAGTAGTGGCACAGATGTAAATATAAAGTGGAAACAGGATTATGATAGGCATGGGCAAGAGATGATTGGTATTCTGAAGAATGCCTGTGGCATTGATTAAATAGTGTATTTTGTCGAGAATGGAAGACCGAAGGGGAACCAGGCGATGTAAAGAGGTGCAGCTGGAGCCGCCCAGCTTCCGACTCCATTACGTATGAGGCAGTTTTTGGGTACTTTGCTGCCCGTGCAGTTTTTTTAGACATCGTTTCCATATATTGGGCCAATGCGGTGGAAAATGACTCGTTGCGCAGTCTTAGTCCGGCTTTCTCAAGCTGGTAGAAGACCAGCAGGAAATCATTTACATCATGGAAGTCATCAAAATCAGGAACCGAAGTATCCACCGTCACTGGTTTGGTTGCTTCCATTCCATTTTCATCAATGAATTTGACGCTTATCTCCAGTTTCATAAAGACATTCCTCCTTCGGATTATACATCTAATATACTCCGTTGTGGGAAAATGCCCAGCTGTTAAACTGGTTAATCTAAACCGCACAGGTGGAAAATTTTTTTGTGCCATTGACAAATTCTCTGATTTGCAGTATCATATAACAGCGATATATAACAGCGTTACAGACGAGGGTGGGATAATGAGCGAAGCAGAACAGACAACACTACACTTAATCCTTTCAGCCGCTATGCAGGAATTTCTTGAAAAAGGCTATAAGTCTGCTTCCTTGCGGAACATTGTCAAAACGGCGGGAGTAACGACAGGCGCGTTTTATGGCTACTATGACAGTAAAGAAGATTTATTTGAAGCACTGGTAGGCGAACACTACAACTTTTTACTAAAACGCTTTTGCAAAGCTCAAAAAGAATTTGCAGAAATTCCGCCAGAGGAACAACCCGACAATCTTACCTCTACTTCTGGCGAGTGTATGTATGAAATGCTCTTGTATGCCTATGAACACTTGAATGAATTTAAGCTCATACTTTGCTGTTCAGAGGGAACGCGTTTTTCAAAATTGATTGATGAAATGGTGGAAATAGAAACAAAAGGAACACATGATTATTTAATGGTTCTTGAAAAGTTAGGCAGACCTGCGCCACCCATAGATGAACGGTTAGAGCATATATTGATTACAGGAATGTTCAATACTTTTTTTGAACTGATTATACATGAAATGCCACTTGAAGAAGCAAAACATTACTTGATAGAAATGAGAGCTTTCTATACTGCCGGGTGGATGAAAATTATGGGGCAATAAAAACGAATAAATTCGTTAGGGCAATCTGCCCTATAATTTTTACATATAGGTTAGTTGCTGCTAACTTTGTAAGGGTAGCACTAACCAAAATGAGGATATTGGAGGGCGGTCATTCTGTCCTCATATCATAAAAAATTTTCAAGGAGGTTTTTTTCAATGAAAAAACAGTCTAATCTATCAAGACTGATGGGCTATGCCGGAGGGCATAAGATTTTAACCTATCTATCTTGGGTACTGTCCGTAATGAGTGCGCTGTTAGCTCTTGTGCCTTTTTGGTATATATGGCGTATCATTCACGACATACTGGAAGTT
>VSND01000186.1 GCA_009774145.1 Lachnospiraceae bacterium
TTTATAGGTTCGTCTAAAATGAGCAAATCCGGCTTTGTGAGCATTGCCCTTGCAAGCGCAAGCCGCTGTTTCATTCCTAAAGAGAATTTCCCTACAGCTTTATTGCCCGTTTCTGCAATACCCAACAATGACAGCGTTTCCATGATGTTTTCATAGCCTGCGCCCATGTACCGGCAATGGAGTTCCATGTTCTCGTATGCGCTTAAATGGCTGTAAAAAACAGGGCTTTCAATAATGCTGCCGATACGGGAGAAAACGGGATTGTTCCCCTTGTTGATAGTTTCGCCTAATAAACATACCGTACCTGTATCGGGGAAAATGATGTGGTACAGTGTTTTCATCAGCGAAGTTTTTCCTGCGCCGTTTGCGCCCAGAAATCCGTATACTTCCCCTTGCCTTACATTCATGCAAATATCATTCAGTATGGGGCTGCCCTCTATGGATTTTGATAAATGCCGGACTTCAACCGCATTTGTCATTCGCTTGCCCCCTTTTCGGAGCATAGCCGCCTTTTGAATATCAAAGTTGCTTTCTGTGCGATTCCGATAAGGGAATACTGGGAACTGCCTATGCACGGATAGGAAAAACAAGTAACCAGTTCCCAGCCGTCCTTACCGTAATGGTTCAGTTTATCAGACAGCGGCTTTTCGGAATGTTCTGTTTCCTTGCTGTCAATTACTATCGTTTTGTACTCAAATTCTGTCATAAAAATCTCCTTTACTCAAAAATATCTGCCACAAGGCTATCCACCATAAAATCAAAAACAGCGAAATAATCACAAGTGACGGAAAGCGTTTCTTTTGCATTGATTGTTGACAGCAGCGCACTCAAAATTCCATACGCCTGTGCTTCCTCCATTTTCAGATTGAGGTCTGCGGCATGGATAACCTGTCTGAAAAAATCGAAACTGTCAAACTTGATTTTCTTAATCGTTTCTTCCGGCAGCTTTGTCACAAAAGACTGAAAATCCGGCGTATTGACATTGTAGAGGAACGGCTTGCTGTCGTATTCCCGGAAAAGCCTTTTCATGGACTGTGCAAAGCCCTCTTTCGTCCGGCTGTTCCTGTTTATGTCGATAATCTTTTCTGTCAACCTCCTTTGTATGTCTGTGATCGTTTCAAGGAATAAATCTTCCTTTGTCGGGTAGAGTGTATAAAAAGTACCGATCGATATAACTGCCTTGTCGCAGAGATTCTTAATGCTTGTCTTTTTGTACCCTTGCGCTGTCCAACATTCCTCGCATAGTTCTTCCAGCTTTTTGCGGATTGCTTTTTTATCAGCGTCCGAAAGGACTGGCTTTGACGGCATAGTTTCACTTCTCCTTTCTTCTGAATTATATTTGCGAATATTCGTAATAAATATTCACAAAGCAAATAATAGCACGATTGATAGCTGTTGTCAAGTAGGGAACTTGATTTAGCAATGCCGTATACCCCCAAAATCAGAAAATCATTCGTTACATTATAGGAAGTATTTTAGCTAACTGATAGAACTGCATAGACATACTCTGAAACCATATTACAGCTTACAAAAAACCTCTGTTATTTTTTATTCATATTTGGCATTACCCAAACTTCCCCGTATTAAGAAACAAGGAAATCTTTTTGAAGAATTTTTCTCAAAACTCCGTCAAAATCGCCCTGTGCGGTGTTGCAGGTAGTGAGAGGGTTTTCAAGAGGGTTTGGGATTCTTCCCAACAAGCAAAACTATCCGGCAAGCCGTAGCGCGGGCGGGCAGATTTACGGAAATGGGTACCCGTTTCCTATGGTAACTCCAGCGAAGATCACGGCCTCATATCCAATCCAGACATCACTTCCAATAACAATATCGCCTTTGTTGTCCCATGCCTCGGTTATGTGGCTAACATCCAGCCCCCATTCCTCAAAGAAGACAGGAAATGGATAAGTCGCAAGTGAAGTCATGCTGTGGTTGGCGCTGTTGAACAAAAATCGGGCGCCACAAGCGATAGAGCAAAATTTACCAATAGAAGCCATACCATCCGATCCATCATAGACTTTCCCCCTTGTGGCCTGATTGAATGAGCGTTTTGCGTTCCCATTTTCTACTTGTGAAATAGAGTAAACCTACAACAGCAGGTAAGACTGGAGAAAGCGCCTGGCCGTAATAAATCCCGGAAAAGCCCATATTAAGTACAAAGGCCAAGAGCC
>VSND01000187.1 GCA_009774145.1 Lachnospiraceae bacterium
TGTTCGCTATGATGCCAAGCGGCAGGTTCTCATCAATCACCATGACACATTTTTCATTCTGTAAATCCATTTTCTATCCCTCTTTTCCGGAGGATTTCGCCTCCTTATTTTTCTGATAACGGCGGTAGAGATAGGCCCTGTGAAAGCCCAGCCTCCCATACTGCTCCGGCAGTTCTTCCCTTCCCGGAATATCTGCCAGTATCCTTACGATTCCATTTGCCGCTGCAAACCGCAGGATATCCTCCAAGCCTGTATCTGACAGGTTCCCATCCGGCAGGAATAAAAGCCCCTGGCGCTTTATCCCAATGACCGTCTCTCCCGCCATGACATATTCCGTTCCGCCATTCCCATTGTTTAAGAACAGCTCACCCTGTATTTTCCCTTCCATGCACGGTTCCCCGGCATTCCGGGTTAAATCACATTCACCGACCACGCCGCATTTTTCCAGCCTGTACCCATTGTCCGTAAGGATGGAACTCAGGTGGTAATTGGTGTGCTCAACGATGCGGAACACACACCCTGCCCCGCACTGACGGCTGATTTCCTCGCACCTGCGGATGTTCTCCGGGATGTCCCCTTCTGAAAACTTGTAATACAGCGGATAGACCAAAAGCTGCCCTTCCATTCTTTTCAGCACCCATCCCCGGCAGACTTGCGTTTCCCTGTCTGGGAACAGGCTGATGATCTGCTCCTCCGTCCTTATCGCAGGCTCATTCACTGTTCCCACTCCCTTTCCCGTTATATTCAGAAAGGAAAAGCCCTGCAACCGCCAGAACCGTCCCCATAATGGAAACCCACGTTACCGGCTCCTTCAGTATTAACACGGAAGTCACCACCGTTATGACGGGAACCATGTAAATATAGACGCTGGTCTTGACCGCGCCAAGCACCTTTACCGCAAGGTTCCATGTCACAAAGCAAAGCGCGGAAGCCCCCAGCCCAAGATACAGGATATTGAGTAAATACGTCATATCCGCAAACCGTTCCAGCCTGACTTCAAAATCGAAAAGGAACAATGCCGGAGCCATGAACAGGATGCCATAAAAGAACGTCCGCCGCGTGGTGAGTATGACCGGGTAGCCAAAGTTGCTGATCTTCCTTGTCAGTATGGAATAACACGCCCACACAAATGCCGCAAGGACTGCCAGCAAATCCCCCATCAGGTTCAGTTCCATCCGGGAGCCGTTAAAGCTGATCAGCGCAACGCCCGCCATCGCCACCACAAAGCCTATAAAAAAATTTGCCCGCAGCTTCCCTTCTGATTTCAGGAACAGGTGCGACAGGATTGCCGTGAAAAACGGCGCAACCGAAATGATGACTCCCACGTTAGATGCCATCGTGTATGTAAGCGCGATATTCTCCAGCAGGTAATATAAGCATATCCCGCACAGACCCGCCAGCACGAAAGTCAGCTCCTGCCTGCGCCCCACGCCTTTCATACGGTGCGGACAAACCAAAAAGAGTGCCGCAAATCCCATGGCAAAGCGGAAGAACAGTATTTCCACCGGCTTAAAATCCGTAAGCAGGACTTTGGTGGATATGAATGTCGTCCCCCAAATGATGATGGTGAACAGCGCCGCCAGATGCCCGGCTGATCTCCTATTCCCCATGCTGCCCACCATCCCCGTCTTTTTCCGAGAATATTTCACGGTAAGTACCCGGTGCAAGCCCTATGAACTGATTGAAATAATTTGTAAAATGGCTCTGGTCGGAAAACCCTGTCCTTATGGCCGCCTCCACGGGCGGCACTCCTTCCGATAACAGCTTTTTTGCCTCATTGATGCGGACTGTTTCAAGGTATCGGTACGGCGTGACTCCTTTTTCTTTGGTAAAGGCCCGCAGCAGCGTTGACTTGCTAAGCCCGGCATGGCGGCAGATCTGGTCTAAATAAATGCGCTCCGTAAAATGCGCTGTCATGTATTCGCAGGCTTTTTCAATCTCCTGCCTGCATTCCGGGATGCAGCTTTCAAAAGGCTTCCCATAATTCTGGATGAGGTATGAAAGCAGGAACAGCAATGTTTCCTCCTTCCCAAACTCCCCTGTTCCTTTCATGACCATCTCATGCAGCGGGCGCAGGTGGCAGGCTATCTCCTCATCACAGATAACATTCTTTGAAAA
>VSND01000188.1 GCA_009774145.1 Lachnospiraceae bacterium
AGGCTGTCCACCCATCCCCGATATGATATATGTATATGGAAATTGCTATTTGCAGGCAATAAAAATCCCTCCAAACTAAAGCAGGTTTGGAAGGACTTTTATTTTTGGCATGGCAAAGCAGCCCACCAAACGCTGTTTTTTTATTTGGCGGGCTTCCCCTTGCCTCTGGCACTATTTAGAAATGTGCCTTTCACCTATATTTTCTTTTCTATGTTTATCACTTTCTGCGTCCATTCTCGGTAAAACGCTTCCTCATGCGACACCAACAGCACTGTTCCCTCAAATTCTTCCAGTGCTGTTTTCAACGATTCTTTCGCCAGTGCATCAAGGTGGTTTGTCGGCTCGTCCATGATAAGGAAATTGCACGGCTTCATTATGAGCAGGCACATTTTAACCTTTGCCTGTTCCCCTCCGCTCAAAGTCCCGATTTCTTGCATGGCGTGTTTGCTTGAGATGCCGCAGCCTGCAAGGCGCTTTCTCACGTCTTTTATCATAAGCGATGGGTAAGCATCGGAAACAATCTGAATAGGCGTTTTTTCTATATCCGCCCATGCCAGCTCCTGCTCAAAATACCCTATCTTTACCTGCTCCGAAAAACGGAAATTCCCGCTTAATGAGGGGATTTGACTGATAAGCGTTTTTAGCAGGGTGGATTTGCCGATGCCGTTAAATCCCGTCATAACAATTTTCTCTCCCCCTTTTATGGAAAAGCTGATGTCCGACAAAACAGGATAGTGGTAGCCAACATCCAGATGTTTTACTTTTAGATGCTCTGTCGTAGTAAGTGGGAGAGCTTCAAACCGAAAATGTGGCTTGATTTCTTTCTGTTCCAGAGCTTCCATCTTATCCATTCGGTCAAGCTGTTTCTGCCTGCCACGAGCCATTTTTGACTTTCTCCCTGCAATATTCCTGCGGATAAATTCTTCCGTCTTTTTGATGGTTTTCTGCTGTGCGGCATACTGTCTGATATAATCCTCACGGAGCAGTGCCTTTTTTTTCGTGAACTCTGAATAAGCGCCAAAATATTTTGTAATCTTCTCGTTGTCAATGTCGCATATCCTTGTGGATATTTTCTCTAAAAAGTCATAGTCATGTGATACTACCAGAAAAGCGTTTAGCAGGCTGGAAAGATATTCGGCAAGCCATGTAACATGTTCCTTGTCCAAGAAGTTTGTCGGCTCGTCCAAAAGCAAAATATCTGGCTTCTCAAGCAGTAATTTTGCCAGTATGACCTTTGCCCTCTGCCCGCCGCTCATCTGCTCAATCGGTCTGTCTAACCCGACTGCCGTCAAGCCCAGACCTGTTGCCACCTGTTCTATCTTTGTGTCAATCAAATAAAACTCCTTGCGCTCCAATTCTTCCTGATACCTTGCCGCCGTGCTTAGCTTCGCCATATCCCCATCCGCAGACTGGCAGTACAGCTCATTCATCCTGTTTTCTATCTCATACAGCCCAGAAAATGCGGATTGCAGGAACTCCCTCATCGCCACGCTTTTTTCAATTTGGGCGTACTGGTCGAGATACCCTATTTTTGTGTTCGGCTGCCATACTATCCTGCCAGAGTCGGGGATAAGCTGCTCCGTGCAAATCTTTATGAACGTGCTTTTTCCCGCCCCGTTCTGACCGACAATCCCGATATGCTCCCCTTTGTTCAATGTAAAATCTGCGTTTTTAAACAGATAATTTTCTCCAAAAGAATGTGTTAATCCCGTAACTTCTAATAAACTCATAATCATTGTCCTCTCTTTTTCCTGTCTGATTTTCCAAAATGGGCAAAAAAATAGCAGAAGCCAGATACTCTTGGTATCATGCCTTCTGCTATATCCGTTCCATCACAAACCGCTTTTAGGAAACAGTCCATATACAACAAAAGGCTACGGACAAAACACTGTCCATAGCCTGCTGCACACAAATTTGTACGGGAAAAGAAACAATATATGAAAAAAGATATAAAATCCCTCTCATGTACTGCTATATTTCCCGATGAAATCCTAACGTGTTATATTACGCTATACTCTGTACAATGTTTCATCGGATTTGATTGTACAGAGCTGATTTTCTTTTTAGG
>VSND01000189.1 GCA_009774145.1 Lachnospiraceae bacterium
CCAGTACCGGGACGGGACTTCGCTCTCCCTGCAGTCCGGCGTCCCTTACAACTGCCTGCAGCCGGCCTATTCCATGCCGGCCATCATCAACAGCAACAGCCGGCCCGCTTCCATCGAAGCCATCAAACGCTATTTCTGTTCGGAATACGCCTGCATGATGGTAGCCGATGCCACAGGGGTCAGCTATGAGAACATGCTGTCAGGGCAGTACAAGATCCTGCTGGAGCCCATTGCCTATGTGACCTTCAATGGGACAAAATACGCTTTTACGGCAACGGAAGCCGCCCTCTACGACCAGCTTTCCGGAGGGTCCCTGCGGAGTAAGCTGCCCTCGGTGGCTTTCCAGAACCTTCCCCTTTCCCTGTTCCTGGAGTACAGCGACCTGGGCTTTCCCGCCTGGACCGGCGGCAGGCGCGGGATACAGTCCAACGGGGATATCATCAGCTCCCTTGGGGTCGGCATTGTCTGGTTCGAGGAAACGGAAGAACCGGGCGGGGAGATCGAAGCCCCGGATGTGGAATACCGGGTGGATACGGATGTGATCACTGCCATCCGTCTGCGCACAGGCAGCCGGCTGACCCCGGACAATCCGGCAACGGTCACCTTCCATATCATGGGCAGGAGCTACACGGTCCGGAACATCGTCATCCCTGCCAATGACTCCCAGCTGGTGTGGGTGAAATGGCATACGCCCGCCACGCCCCAGACCATCACGATCACGGTGTCACTGAGCAGGGGTTTCACCGCCCAGGACACCTTCGTGGCGAAGATCGTGGACCTGAATGAAAAGATACCGCCTGATCCCCTGGCAACGGATGTAAATCCCGGCTATTCCGTTCCGGCCCTCCCCTCCAATCCGCAGAAGCTCAGCGCAAACTGGGGAGTATGGAGCTGTTACTGGGTTCCTGACTGGCAGTGGTGCAGCCACGGGGAAGATGACGGCCACTGGGTAGACCGGGGCGACTGGGAGTATGACTATACCAGTTACTCCGCCTCTTTAAGCGGCACCATGACCTTAATGCCGGACGATATTGTACCAACAGCTAACGGCAAGGACATGAAGAGCGGATATGGTGTGAAAACGGAAGTGCGGGCTGTACTGTCCACAAACTCACCGGACGGGCACCACAGCAACCCCCAGACTGCTTTTTCTGTATTCCCGGAATTCCAGTATAAGACTTACCTGCGGCTTTTGCAGCGCGTCTCCAGCGGGCGCAGCGCAAGGTTCACCTTCCAGCCCAATGAGTTCTCCACCTACGGGCGCACCGTGCATTTCACGCCTGTATGGTTCCCGGACAGCACCAGCTATGTGGTGTACACCCAGGTATGGGACGCATGGACGCCGGACGGGATGCTCTCGGTCAACCTGGATAACTACATCACCATCCACCAGAGCGTGTTTGATGACTGGTATACCAACCGTGAATAGAAGCCCGCTTTTCCTTTATGAACTGCTGGCCTCTGCGTGCATCGCTGGATTTGCCGCATATGACCTGAAAAAGAGACGGGTGCCCGACCAGGCGCTCCTGCTCTTCCTCCCCTTTGCGCTTATGGCGCCCCTGATCCGGACCAGGCCGTCCTGGTCCGGCTCCCTGCTTCTGTACCGGTCCCTCTGTTCCCTTGCCGGGGCAGCAGCCGGATTTCTGATCTTACTGGCTGCCGCAATGAGCTCAAAAGAGGGCGCCGGCATCGGGGGCGGGGATATCAAGCTGGCCGGGATCATGGGCTTTATCTATGGCCCCTCCCGTATGCTGGCCGTCCTGCTCATTGCCTCCGGCCTTGCGGCCTGTATCTCCCTGGCAGCAGGACGGAAAAAGGGGATGCTTTCCCTTCCCTTTGTGCCGTTCCTGATGGCCGGGAGCCTGGCCGTCACTTTAACTGCAATCCCATGACCGCATCTGCCATCCCTGACAGACAGATGCCACACTTTAAACGACAGGAGTGAAATCAACCATGAAACTGAATAACCGCTTTATCTTCGGCCTGCTCAGCATCCTGCTGGCAGCCGTTATCGCCTTTGTCGCCCTGCCCACCATTGCGAAGCAGACCAACGG
>VSND01000019.1 GCA_009774145.1 Lachnospiraceae bacterium
AAACTCATACACAGGAATAACTCTTTCAGGCGGTTTGTATCTTTCTTAAGTATTGGTAACTTAAAGATACCATAAAAGGGTTATTCTTTTTTATTAAAACTTTTTACTCTCCAGTATAATTGATGAAATATTTAAAAATTGGTAATAATATGCTACGTGGGAAATTTTTATAGTGGCTACAAAAATTATGAAAACACAGAGAAAATCAGTATTTTCAAAAAATATAATGACAAAAAACCCGAAAACACACCATCTGTCACCCCAAGGCTCTCCCAATCTGATCCGTGAGGGCAGCCGTACCGCAGGATCCGGTCGTGTGGCTGCTGTCATCGAGTGATTGAAAATGTTGGCAATAAAGGTGTTCCATAACGGAGCGCCCTTTTTTGGCAAAATTTTAACAAACAGCTCTGATCTCAAATGCTGTTTTGCCAAATTCTGAATATTTCCTCAATCAGATGATGAAAATTGTGGCAGAATCTGTTAAGATAGAAGAAACACATCTGTATTCCTCTGGCTGACGAATGCAGGGGACAGATTGAAAAATAAAGCTTATCAGGGGGCAGGATCAATGAGACTGGAGGATTATGAATCGATTCTGGATTCCCTTCCGTCAACAGGAATCTATGTGATACGGGAAGAGGATCATCGTATTTTATACTTTAACAGCTGCATCAGGGAGAAGATGCCGCGTGTAGACCTGGGGATGGTGTGCCATGAGGTCTGGACCGGGAGCTGCAAAAACTGCCCGCTTCTGTACATTGGGGATCAAAAGGAAAGTAAAAGCATCAATTATGATAATCCCTTTGGGGAAGCGGTGGACATTACAGCAGTCCGAACCATGTGGGGCGACAAAATCCCCGCATTTGTGATCACGATCACTCCTCATATTGAAGTGGCAAATTATACATTTCATAAGATTATCCGTGGGAACCTCACAGATAACAGTTATGAAGTGGTGAAACCGGAGCCGGGAGAATATGAAGATATCGAAGAGAGGCCGGAAACGCTGTCCGGGTATCTGAAGTGGTTTGCAAAGAGTAATCTGCTGATGGAAGCCGACCGGAAAAGATTTGAGGGGTTTTCGGATATTGATTACCTTCGCCGGGAACTGAAAGAAGGGAAAGAGATGGTCAGCTGCAGCTACCGGAAGCGCATTGGAGAGAGCTACCGGTGGTATACGCTGGAATTTATTCCCGATTATCAGTATACCGACAGCAGGCAGAGCGTGATGATCTATACAAAGGATGTACACGATGTCTATCGGGAAGGGCTGGAGCGTCAGGAGATCAGTATCCAGGATCAGGAACGTCTGGCAGCGGTCGTTCGTTCCCGGTATGGGGTCATGTCGACGATTCATCTGGATACCGGGTTATGTGACCGCGTATATCTGGACAGAGCAGGCCAGTCGGATCATGTGGTGTCCGGTGATTATGAATATTATATACAGAAGGCAGCCGGCAGCATGATCCATGAAGCAGACAGAGAGCGGTTTTTAAATGCTTTTGCGCTGGAGCAGCTTCGCCGGAGGGCACAGACGGTCCGAAAATCCAGAGAAGAAGTGTGTGAATACCGCATCCGTGGGAGCTCCGTCCGATGGATAGAGGACCATATCTTTTTTCTTCGGCAGAAGGATCAGGTGATTGTCAATATTCTTGGAAGGGATGTGACAGAAGAGAAATTTCAGAAGGAAAAAAGTTCGATGGAACAGAAGAATCGGGCATTGATTATCAGCAGCATGAGCAGTCTTTTTTTTACCGCCTGCTATGTGGATCTGAAAGATAATACGTTCCAGACAGTAAGTCAGTACAAAGATATCGGAGAGGTCCTTGGGAGCCGGAGGAATTATGCAGAAGGGATCTGCGCTTATGCCAGTAAATTTGTACACCCGGATGACAGGGAAGGATATCTGAATACTTTCGGTTATCAAAGGCTTATGGAAGAACTGACGGTAGAACACCCGGTCATGGTTATGGAGTACCGGAAGGTGAACGGCGGCTACGATTATGTGAAGGAAGGATGGGTGCGGGCAACGGTGATCCTGGCGGACGAAGAGGAAGGGGGCGCCAGAACGGCGCTGTATGTGGCGCAGGATGTGACGGACAGCAAGAGAAAGGAGGAACAGTCTCATCAGATCCTGAAAGATGCATATGAGGCGGCGAAACTGGCGAATGCATCCAAGAGCGATTTTCTGTCCAGAATGAGTCACGATATCCGTACACCGCTGAATGCGATTATCGGCATGACGATTATTGCAGGGTCTCATCTGGATGATTCTGAACGGGTGAGGGACTGTCTGAACAAGATTACCGTATCCGGCAGGCATCTGCTGTCTCTGGTCAATGAAGTGCTTGACATGAGCAAGATTGAATCCGGAAAGATCGGTCTGTCAGAAGAAGGTTTCCATCTTTCGGATCTGCTCCAGAACCTTCTGACAATTATACGTCCGGCAGCAAAAGAGAAAAAGCAGGAACTGTCGCTTCAGGTAATGGAAGTGAAACATGAGTACGTGATTGGAGATCAGATGCGGCTCCAGCAGGTGTTTGTGAATATCCTTGGAAATTCTGTGAAATATACACTGCCCGGCGGAAAGATTGAAATGAAGATCACGGAAAAGCCCTGCAGAGAACATGGCTATGGCTGTTATGAATTCATCTTCCGGGATAACGGGATCGGTATGGATGAGGAATTTGTCAGGCGGATATTTGAACCCTTCAGCCGGGCGGAGGATTCCCGGGTGAGCAAGATCGAAGGGACAGGACTTGGCATGGCCATTGCGCAGAACATCGTGCAGATGATGAATGGCACAATTCAGGTAAAGAGTGAAAAAGGCAGGGGAAGTCAGTTTACGGTCACACTGTACCTGAAGCATCAGAATCCGGCGGAGAGAGAGAACGGAACGGAAACCGGGATAAAAAGTTCCGCAGACCGGACAGCACAGGACCGGATATCCGATCTGTCTTTTGAAGGATATCGGGTGCTTCTGGCAGAGGATAATGAACTGAACCGGGAGATTGCAGAAGAGCTGATCGGAGAAACCGGAGTAGAACTGGAAACTGTGGAAAACGGAGAAGAGGCTTTACGGATGTATCAGACCCATAAAGCAGGATATTATGACCTGATCTTTATGGATATCCAGATGCCGGTAATGAACGGTTATGAGGCCACGCGTGCAATCCGAAGTTCCAATCAGAAGGATGCCGGGACGATTCCTGTTGTTGCCATGACCGCCAATGCATTTGCTGAGGATGTGGCGGAGAGCCAGAAGGCAGGCATGAATGAACATGTCAGCAAGCCTCTGGATCCGGAGCTTTTAAGAGAATGTATGGCCAGGTGGCTGAGGGACAGAAAGTAGTATAAGGTTCCCGGGATGGGGCTGCTTCTGTCTCTGAAGAAACAGCCAAAGAAATATGAGAGAGACTGCAGGCAGACAGATGGTGAGAAAGAAGGGATTTTATATTTGCATTTTTGGAAAGACTGTGCTATAATTCATCATATGGAGATATAGCTCAGCTGGGAGAGCATCTGCTTGACGTGTAGAGGGTCACAGGTTCGAGTCCTGCTATCTCCATTTTTTATTGTCCTGTCAGGGGCTGACGCAAAATAAGATGATGCTGCAATATATGGATGAAATCCACAGGGGCGCTGCGCCGTATATTGTCTGAATCTGTTATTTGGCGGCAGCCTCTTTTTGATTCCGCAGCGCATCCGGGAAGGTGCTGCCGCCGGACTTTTGCTGCTGTTTAAACACCTGCAGGCCTCCAGAGCAGGAATGAACGGCAACCGGCTTTTCCGGCAGTTTTCAAACGCGGGATATACGGATTGTTATTAAGCTCTGAAAATGATATGATAGAAAGAAAGTTCCGACTGTAAAAGAAGACAGAAAAATACACGGAGGTAAAAGATATGCGGATACGAAAACATATTCAGTTTTATGGAAGAGTGCAGGGAGTAGGATTTCGGTACCATGCCACTTATAAGGCGCGGTTTCTTGGACTGACCGGATGGGTCCGTAACTGTTATGACGGAACTGTGGAGATGGAGGTTCAGGGAGAGCCGGAGATTATTGACGATCTTCTTCTGTATTTGCACAGACAGAAATTTATCCGGATCGACCGGATGGATGAAGAGAAGATTGATCTGAAGGAAGAGAAAGAGTTCAGAGAAAGAGGATAAGAGAATGAGGAGCTGCAAAGGCAGAAGGTGTGTCGCAGAGCTTCCGGAAAGGACGAATTATGAGTGTAAATTATCATGCCAGTCAGAGCAGGGGCGTTTTGTTTTCTGAATATGAAGTGGTATGCAGGCAGTGGCGGGAGAAATTTTCCGGCTATGATCCGGGGAGGATTGCCCGGATCCTGCATCTGGAAACGGATGAGAACGATCTGTATCTGACCTATTTTCAATGCCGCTATCGGCTTCGGCTGAAAGACGGCGTTCTGGAAAAGCAGGAGGAAGGTGAGAAATGGTCTGAGGAACTTTACTTTAATGAATCCATGGCGCTGTATCATCTGCTTTCTTATACGAAGGATCTTCCGGTGGTATCCGGAAAATGGGTTCCAAGCCATACGGTTGACGGTGTGGTGTGCCGGAATCCGGCGGTTCAGGATCCGCTGCTTACGCCGTTTGAAGTAAAATATGCAGGGAAGATGGAAGAACTGAAGGCAGCCTGTCTGTCAGCAGGAGGCAGGGAACTGGAGACCGGAGATGCAGCGTACGAATTTGAGGTCTTTCCATATCTGCATCTTCGTCTGGTGTTCTGGGACAGGGATGAAGATTTTCCGGCGCAGGTTCAGATTCTTGTGGACCAGTGCGTGACAGATTTTGTGCATTATGAGACGATCGGATGTATGATATCGGATCTGCTGGAGAAGCTGTAAGAAATCCGGCGGTTCATGCGGCCGGGAAAGCGGACTTACGGCGGCAGCTGTATTGCTCGCTCCGTTTGTAAGCGGGGCGCTGCCTGGACCGGTGCTTTTCCATATGGTTGTATCATTGGTTCTTACGAATGAAAGGGATTACAGACGATAAAATGCAGGTTGGATCAGGGAGCTGGAGCGTCCAGCATACGCATGTATTGGCAGAAGTGTTCGGAAAAACATATGATATGGGGAAAAGACAATGAGGATTGTTACTTATGGCAATGGATTTTGACCCCAGAGGATGGAACAGAAGACCGGTATACCTGTCGGTGACCGGAGTGATCACGCAGATGCAGATGACGACGGTAAACGGAAGCGGATACGGCGGATGCACACAGCTGATTACCGTGGAGGATGAGGAAGGCGGGACCACGAACTTCTTCATGAATGCAAATACGTATGTAGTAAACTTTGAGACGCTGTATGAAAGCATGCCCGTAACCGTATTTTACAGCGGCAATCAGGCGGCGCCTCTGATCTACCCGCCGCAGTTTGTAGCGGCAGTCGTTGCGCCTCAGGTTGAAGGGCAGATGGTAACCGTGGCTTATTTCAACAACGTGCTGACGGCGTCCGACCAGTCGCTGAAGCTGAATCTTTCCCCGGCTACGGAAGTGGTCACAAGAAATAATCAGACCTTTTACGGAAATCCGGGCGGAAATACGCTGGTTGTCCTGTACAGTTCCACGACCAGAAGCGTTCCGCCACAGACATCTCCGGATAAGATTATTGTGATGTGCGGGATGTAGTTCGTCTCCTGGTGCATACGCAGATCTGCTGAAACCGTGCCTGCCCGGACTGAAAACGGATGCAGGCAGATGAAGAAGTGAAAAAAGTAGAGAATGTTTCTGCAAAGGTGCGTCAGAAAAGGCGCACCTTTGTAATTTTATGTTATACGCACAGGCGATGAAATCTGCCGCAGTGTACGCAGTTTATCCTGCGCGTGAGTCAGGCTGCATGGCAAATTTTTGTGACTGCGGGTATATATTGCCAGTTATGAATGTTTCAATATTGACATTTATAGTGAAAATGCTATAATTTTTAATTATATAAGCAGGATTTTAAGACCCCGCCACAGGCAGGAGGATAAAATTACAGAGGGGTGGAAAAATTGGTTGTATTTCTGATAGGCGGAAGCGGTGTGCTGATGAATGCGCTGATTGATAAAATGAATAAAAACGGGCATCGTGTTTATCTGCTGACAGGGCACAGGGACAACAGAGGCTCCTATAAACGTGTGTTCGAAAGATATGATTTTCCTTATGACAGCGTAAGTATCAAAGACATTTTTGAAAGCATCCGACCGGATTTGACCATATTTACAGGAGCTTATGATACCAACTTTGACTGGGAGACCATATCCAGACAGGAGGCTGTGCGGTACATGACAGGCCTGATGAATATTCTGTCTGCATGCAGCATGATCAGGTCCGGAAGATTTGTATATCTTTCTTCGGAAGAGGTGTTCGGGGATCCTTATATGGATTATATTTTCGAGGAAGAACCGGTGTCGCCCAAAGGGTTCAGGGCGCTTGCGCTGGCTCAGGGTGAAGAGACATGTGCCAATTATCGAAAGACCCAGGGCACAGATACGATGATCCTGCGCTTTGATCATATGTACTGGGTGCCGGAAAAGGGCAAAAAAGAAGACGCACCCTGCTTTCGGATGTGTCTGGAAGCGCTGAAGACCGAAAAGATCTCTGCCAACAGCCGGAGAACGTTCTCCATGATCCATCTGAATGATGCGGTGGAGATGGCATATAAAGTATTTGTGAAAGAAGAACCGGAGCACTCTCTTTATCATATTTCTTCGATGGAAGCGGTCGGGGAGCTGCAGCTTGCCGAGAAGATGAAAGAGGTCATGGGCTCCGGCATTACCGTCGCAGATACTGCAGTCGGGGTAGGAAGCAGACTGATTCTGAATGCTGACAGGTACCGGAATGAGTTTCCGCATGAGATATTTCATCATTATGAAAGCGGGACTGCACAGGTGGCTCAGTTCATGATGCGCCACAGCGGTTCTTTTATCACAGAGGAAGACAGCGGAGCCGGAGCGGCGGTGAAGGTATGGAAGCACATAAAAGAAATTGCGGCAGCAATGGTTCCTTTTATGGAAAGTCTGGTGCTGTTCCTTCCTTTTTTTCTGCTGAGCAGAGTGGCGGCTGACAGTGCGTTTATTGCCCGGCTGGATTTTTATCTGTTGTATGTGCTGCTTCTGTCGGTGGTTCACGGGCAGCAGCAGGCTGTCTTTTCCGCGCTTCTTGCGTCGGCAGGCTACTGTCTGCTGCAGATGCATGAGCGCACCGGTTTTGAGGTGCTTCTGGATTATAATACATATGTATGGATGGTGCAGCTTTTTATTGTCGGACTGACGGTCGGGTATATGAGAGATCAGCTCAGGTATGTCCGGAATGAGAACAGATCCAGAGTTCAGTATCTGAGCGGCCAGCTCAAGGATATTGAAGACATCAATGACAGCAATGTCAGGATGAAGCATAATTTTGAGGAACAGATCGTCAACCATAAGGAAAGCCTTGGAAAGATCTATGAGATTTCTTCCTCTCTGGAACAGTATGGACCGGAGGAGGTGCTGTTTTATGCTGCCCAGGTGCTTTCAAAACTGATGGATACCGCAGATGCGGCGGTATATACGGTGGCGAACGGTGATTATGCAAGGCTGTTTTCTGCCACGTCTCCGGAAGCGCGCAGGCTTGGAAATTCGATCAAATATACAGCAATGGAGGAGATGTATGAGGAACTGAAGGCACACAGAGTCTATGTCAACCGGAATATGGAAGAGAAGATGCCTGTGATGGCCAGTGCCGTCTATACAGAAGAGGGCATGCAGCTGATCCTGATGCTGTGGAGTATCCCGTGGCAGCGTATGACGCTTGGAGAGGCGAACAGACTGACCATTGTGGGTTCTTTGATCCAGAATGCAGTCGTGCATGCGAATCGTTATCTGGAAGCGCTCAGGAACCGGCGTTATGTAGAGGGAACAAATGTTCTGGACGAGGAGGCGTTTACGCATCTGGCAAAAGCGTTTTCGGATGCCCGCGACAAGGGGCTGGCAGAGTATGTGCTGCTGGAGATTCTGGCGGAAGAGCAGGATTACGAAAGCGTGGCAGGGACGCTGGGCAACGCCATACGCCAGACGGATTATCTTGGAATCCTCAGGGGCGGCAGACTGTATGCGCTTTTGCCTAATACGAATGTGGAAAATATCGGAGGCATTATAGACCGCTTTGGAGCATCCGGCTACAGGTGTCGGATCGACGAGGAGGCAGTCATATGATGCTGGCGAGGGATGAATACTTTTTTCTGATTATTCTGTTCGTGAATCTGGTCATCTCTGTGATCTATCTGCTGGCGGGTGTGTTTTTTGTAGTTCCTGCGCATGCGCTGGCGGCCAGGGAAGAGGACGAGGAGATATTATATGACAACCGGAGGACGTACCTGTTCCGGTTTATCGTGATGGTTTTGTGTCCTGTCATTGTTCCGCTGTTTTTCTTTATGGGACATCTGTGCTACCTGATCCTGTTCTGGAAGAAAGCGGATCTGGCGGATGTGATTTTCAGTAAGGAACGTGTGAAGACCAATCTGAAAGCGGATGAAGATGCGGAGCGCAACATCATTCCTCTGGAAGAGGCCATTCTGGTCAATGAAAAGAAAGATCTGCGCATGGTGCTGATGAACGTGATGAGAAAAGATGTCAGGAATTCTCTGGCTTCCATCACTCTGGCGCTGGAGAGCGAAGACTCGGAAACCTCTCACTATGCAGCAGCCGTATTGTCCGACGAGCTGAACAAATTCCGGATCTGTGTGCAGAAGCTGCGCAGGCAGATTCGTGAGGAGGAGTTTGATGAGACGGAATGTGAGGAGATGCTTCTTGACTATATGGACGATATTCTGAAGCAGCGTATCTTTTCCGACCATGAACAGCGTAAATTTGTAAAAATCATGGAAGAGACGGCCGAATCGCTGTATGGGAAAGACCGCTTAAAGATTACCCTGAAGCAGTATGAGATGGTCTGTCTGCGGATACTGGAGATGAAAGATTTTGAGACTTCCGGAAAATGGTGTCTGCGGATGGCGGATCAGTATCCGGATGAACTGTCGGCATATACCTGCAAACTGAAATATTATTTTGCCAGTCAGGACAGAGAGGCTTTTTTTGACACGCTGGATGCGCTGAGGAAGTCGGATGTGGTGATCGACAGCGAGACGCTGGAACTGATTCGGATCTTCAGTTTAAGGAGGCAATAACAATGTCGATGGCAATGCTTACCGTCTTACAGATCATCATGGTACTGGCGGCATATACAAGTGTGACGCTTCTGTTTCCATGGATTTTTTTACATAAAAGATTTGCCGGGATCCGCGGCGCTTCGGCAAAATTTATGGCGTACTTTGTGGCCGGAAATTTCTATATCATGAATCTGGTATTCCTGCTTCAGCTTCTGCATATTTCCTGCTGGCTGACGCTGGTGATCGGGACGCTGCTTCCGTTTGCAGCCGCTCTCTTTCGCCATAGAGATTCGGTTCTTCCGGTACTGGAGAGAGTTCTTGGCAGGATCAGCCGCATCACGGGCGGAGAGATCGGTAAGAAGACGCTGCTTGTGAAATTTGAGAGAAAGCTCCGAAGAATGTCTTCCGGAGAAGCCGGGAAATGGGCGAGCCGGCATGCGCTGGAACTGGTTCTGACGCTGGGAATCGTCTTCCTTGTATTTTACATGTATGGAACCAATGCGGTCAACGTCTATGGATACTGTGCCTCTGATATGGTGGTCCATCACTACTGGATGAATGAGATGATACACAACAATATCTTTGTGGATGGTGTGTATCCTTTTGGCATGCACTGCGTGCTTTACTATCTGGATATCGTGTTCGGGATTCCGGGCCATGTGCTGTTCCGCCTGTTCGGAGTTGTGCAGACACTGATGATTCACCTGATGCTGCTGGCTTTTCTGCGGTCTGTATGTAAATCAAGATATGCTCCGTACGCGGGGATGGCGCTCTACATGCTCACAGACCGGTTTTATGAGTATGCCTATTACCGGTATTATGCTACGCTTCCGCAGGAATTCGGGATGCTGTTCATCCTGCCTTCCGCCTGGTTTGCGATTGCGTTTTTAAAAGAGAAGGATTTTATTTTTACGGATGGGAAGAAGGAAACGTGTTCCCTGGTTTCCAGTCAGTATCTGATCCTGTTTGCAGCCGGCATATCCATGACACTGGCAGTTCATTTTTATGATACGATCATCACCGGACTATTCTGCGTGGGGATTGCAGCCGGTTTCTGCTTTCGCTGCTTCCGCTGGCGTTACTTCAGAAGAATCGTGGTTGCGGGGGTCGCGGGTATCGGAATTGCCGTTCTGCCCATGGCGGCGGCCTGGGTAATGGGTACGCCGCTGCAGCCGTCTCTGAACTGGGGAATGTCGCTTCTGTCTTCCGGAAGTACGGAAGCGGTGTCGGAGGATGCTTCTGATGACAGGGCATCTTCCGGAAGTACGGAGGCGGTGTCGGAGGAAGCTTCTGATGACGAAGCATCTTCTGCAGAGACGGCGGCAGATAAGCAGCCGGTTCCCAAAGTGCCGCTTTCCGTACGGATGCAGAGACTGTATCGTACGGTTCAGAGCGAACTGCAATATTATGTGACAAATTATGATGCCGGGATGCCCCGGTTCCTGCTGGGCAGCATTGGTCTTTTGTTTCTGCTGGGAATCCTCTGGTTTATTCTGCGCAGAAAGGAGTATGGTGCGGTTCTTGTGTCGGTAAGCATTTTTATGCTGTTTCTTACGGTACTGCAGTCTGCAGCAGCGCTGGGGATTCCCCAGGTGGTGGAAGTCTCGCGCCATGCAGTCTATTATGCCTATGGGATTGCAGCCGTGTGGAGTCTCTGTCTGGATGCAGTCTTATTTCTGCTGCTCAGGGGAAATCATCTGATGGATCTGGGCTCTCTTGGGACAGTGGCGGCGGTCTGTGTGGCGGCAGGCCTGACCGGAATCAAAAATCCGGTCTGCCTGACGGCTTATGAGACCAATGGAGCGATGATTTGTCTGGAGAATATCATCCGGGAAAACAAAGACGGAGGGACCTGGACCATATGCTCCGCCAACGATGAACGATGGATGGTAGATGAATATGCGCATGGCTATCACTATGAGCTTATCACATTTCTCAGGAAAGTGGAAGATAAGGGCGAATTCGCATCGGTCATGATTCCTTCTTCAAATGTATATTTCTTCATAGAGAAAATACCGGGCCTGTATGTGGACTATATCAATACAGAGAAGCCGAAAAGAACAGTGTCCGCAGAGGGCGCACAGGAGCCGCTGTCTTCCTGGCCCGGAATTGTGCCGTATGTAGGGAATGCACGGTGGGTAACCATGTCCCATATGTATTACTGGGCGCAGGAATTCAAAAGACTGTATCCAAACGAGATGGAAGTCTATTATGAAACCGATGATTTTGTGTGTTACCGGATACAGCAGAACGAATACAGCCTGTATAATTTTGCCGTAGACTACGGGTATCATCACGAGGCGGAAGAGGATTAGGAGAGGATCACATGGTATCGCGTAGAAATTATTTTACAATTGTCATCATGATGCTGGTTGTTTTTTTCCTGTGTATGTTCATCAACAATCTGAAAGAGGTGTGGAATGACTATACGGTCAATTCCTACGCGGAGGATGCATCCGGTTATCCGTCTCAGATCAATATATATCTGCCGGGCGGTTCCGGAGAGGACGAACAGGCACAGAGAACGGAAGGCGGAGAAGGCGAAGGAGAGACTGTTGTTTCCCGCAGGAAGGTGATCTGCATAGGGGATACGGATGGAGCGCTTTCTAATATGGTCCGTGAATGGGTGACATATACCAAGCGGGATATCGCACAGTATACCTCCCTGGCTTCTTTTGCGGACGGTGAAAGAGAGATGGATATTCCCGAGATGCTGGTGATCGATCCGGACTGCATCCACTGGGAGCAGGAGGAAGAGATCAGCCTTCTGACGGAGTGTGTGGCGCAGGGGATTCATCTGATCTTCAGCCGTCTTCCGGACGTGTCCGTGATTGAAAACAGCGAACAGGTACGGGAACTTCTGGGAATCAGAAATATCGCAGAGAGAGAGGTTCAGGTGGAGGGCCTTCATCTGTACGGCGGTTTTCTGCTCGGAGGAGAAAAGGTCTATCATGCCGTAGAAGAGAGTGAAAAAAAATATCAGGATCTGGAGCCTGCATTTCCCTGGTACCGGCTGGAGGCAGGCGTACAGGTGTATATGAAAGGGATACCTGTAGACGAGTCGGTAAAGCCGGAGAGCTATCCTGCCGTTATCTGGCGGAAAAGTTTCGGAACGGCATATGTGTTTGCCGTGAACGGCGGATATATGGAAGGAATGACAGGCATCGGCTTTCTGTCCGCCATGTCCGCGGATATGTATACCTATGAACTTTATCCGGCAGTGAATGCACAGAGTATGGTGTTTGCCGGTTATCCGTCTCTGGCAGACGAAAACAGGGAAGTGATGGATACATATTACAGCCGTTCGGTGAAACAGCTGTTTCAGGAGATTCTGTGGCCGGGCATCACGACCACACTGCAGGACCGTGAATTCGGACTTACCTGTATGCTGGCGCCGCAGTATGATTATCAGGACGGCAGTCTTCCGGATTCCAGACAGCTGAAATATTATCTGAAGATTTTTAATGAGCAGTCGGTGGAAACGGGACTGCACGGATTCGACCGGTCCAGAACGCTGCCGGCCGGGAAGCTTGCAGAGGACCAGGCATTTCTCACAGAGGCGCTGGACAGCTATCATTTTTCTTCTTTTTACGCAGGAAATCTGAAAGAGGAGGAGATCAAAGAGGCACTGCAGGAAGAGGTGCTGTCATCTGTAAAGACCGTAGTGACAAAGCCGGAAGAAGAGCATCAGGAGACAGTCGGCTTTCTGTCAGAGCAGGTGACAAGGCAGAGGGTTACAGGCGACGGGCTGAATTATTCCTACCGGGGAGACCTTCTGGTCAGAAGCATGGAGACGGCGCTGGGATATCTGAACATTTCTTTTGATCTGACGCGCGTTGCCTATCCGGAGGGAGAGGAAGATCTCTGGGAGAATCTGGCGGTTGAATTTGCCAGAACTGCAGGAGCCTACGGGAAGGATTTTCAGGGTTTTGACAGGACGACCGCATCAGAATGCGATGCACATATCCGCTGTTTTCTGGGACTGGATTATGAGGACAGCAGAACCGGTGACACGATTCGGCTGCAGACCAGTGACACCGGGGGAACCGTATGGTTTATACTCCGGACGCATAATGAGAAGGTAAAGGATATGGAAGGCGGAAGCTGGAGAAAACTGGAAGAGGATGCGTTTCTGATCGAGGTAGAAGACGAAGAAGTGGTGATCACACTGGAGCCGTCAGAGAAGAGATATTACTATTAAATCCGGGTCTGATTCCATCAGGTTTGCAGGATCCTGAAAGGAGATATCAAATGAGAGTCTGCATCGTTGTGGAGGGATGCTATCCATACATGGCAGGTGGCGTATCCAGCTGGGTGCATGGACTGATTCAGTCTTTTCCCACACTGGAGTTTGTCATTCTGACCATCATAAGCAACCGGTCCCTGAGCGGAAAATTCACCTATCAGCTGCCGGAGAATGTCACGGAGGTCCATGAACTGTATCTGGAAGACCTGGACTGGAACCGGACGGGACGGCGTCGTTTCAGACTGAACCGGGAAGAATACCGGGCGCTGCGCAGTCTTGTGCTGAACCAGAAGGTGGAATGGGAAACGCTCTATAAAATGTTTCAGGAGAAAGGAATCTCTCTGGACCGTCTGCTGATGGGGGAAGATTTTCTGAATATTGTGCGGGAGTATTATGATCTGAAATACAGCCAGCTTATTTTTTCGGATTTTCTGTGGACCATGCGTTCGGTGTATCTGCCCCTGTTTTTTACCCTGCAGATGAAACTGCCGAAGGCAGATCTTTATCATTGTGTGGCGACCGGATATGCGGGCGTACTGGGCAGCATGGCAAAATCCCTGCATGGAAGCCGCATGCTGATTTCGGAGCACGGAATCTATACCAGAGAGCGGGAAGAAGAGCTGCTTCGTGCGGAATGGGTAAAAGGCGTCTATAAAAACATATGGATCGATCAGTTCCGAAAGATGTCAAAGCTGGCATATGACAGTGCCGACCTGGTCACCAGCCTGTATGAGCATGCCAGAGAACTGCAGATGGAACTGGGCTGTCCGGCGGAGAAGACCATGGTGACACCCAACGGTGTGTCCGTTACGCATCTGCAGAACCTTCCCGGCAAGGGAGAAGAAGAAAGACAGAAGGTCAATATTGGCGCCATATTACGGGTTACGCCGATCAAGGATGTGAAGACAATGATTCAGGCGTTCAGTTTTGCGAAGGAAAGGGAACCGCGCCTGAAGCTCTGGATCATGGGCCCCTGTGATGAGGACGAAGGATACGCCCAGGAATGTATGGAACAGGTGGAGGCACTGGAACTTGAGGATGTGGTCTTCACAGGGAGAATCAATATCAAGGATTATCTTGGCAGAATGGACGTGACGATCCTGACCAGCATCAGTGAAGGACAGCCGCTGACGATTCTGGAGAGCTATGCGGCGCATAAACCGGTGATTGCCACGGATGTGGGAAACTGTCGGGGACTGATTTTCGGAGAAAACGATGACTTTGGAGCCGGAGGCATTCTGACGCATATCATGAATGTGGAGGAGATCGCACAGGCCATGATCGATATGGCAAGAAACGAGCCCATGCGTCTTAAGATGGGGGAGAGCGGCTACAAAAGAGTGATGTCCGGTTATCGGATCGAGCATATGCGGGCAACTTACCATAAGATTTACAAAGATTTTTCGGACAGCATGGAGCTGGTCTGGATGGAAGAGCCTTTGAAAAAACTGGAGGAAGGATGAGCCGATGGCAGGCATAGGAGAGAAATTAACCAGAATATTTGAGAAGGATACGGTCACAACCAATCTGATCGGTTTCGGGTACAGTGCGACTTCCACGGTAGCCCCCATGTTTGTGGTCATCCTGAATATTGTATTGATGCAGCATTTCCTGGGTTTCAGCAAGCTGGGTTTTGTGGAACGGGAACTGTTTTCATGCACGGTTCTTTATATATTTATTTTTGCACTGCTTACTGCTTCGCCGTTTAACTCGGTATTATCCAAATATGTTTCGGATGTGATCTACGAAGAACGGTATGAAGACATAAGACCCTGTTACTATCTGGGGCTGCTTATGAACATACTGCTGAGCTGTCTTCTTGGGATTCCTTTCTGCCTGTGGGAACATTTTGTGGGAAAGGTGGATGTGTTCTATGTATTTATCGGGTACTGCGGTTACATATCGCTGGTTCTGGTATTTTATTCGATGATCTATCTTTCCATTGCGAAAGATTATGAGAAGATATCCCTGTTTTTCTTTCTGGGAATGCTGGAAGCATTTCTTCTGTCGCTGTTTTTACGGTATATCATGCACTGGGGAATCAGAGAGAGCATGCTGTTTGCCCTGATGACCGGTTTTTTTCTCATTGCTTTTCTGGAGAGTGCGGTGGTGAAGCGGTATTTTATAAACAACAGCAACCGATACCGGTCGGTGCTCCGCTATTTCAGAAAATACTGGAAGCTTGTCGTATCGAATTTTTTCTATAATCTGGGTCTGTATATACATAATTTTGTATTCTGGACGACGGAGATGAAGCTGGTGCTGGTGAAGAGTTTTGTGTGTAACCAGCCTTATGATATGGCCACCTGCCTTGCCATGTTTACCAATCTGTCAGCGACCGTCATTTTTATCACGCGCGTGGAGATGCATTTTCATGATAAATATAAGCGGTATTCGGAAGCGGTGATCGGCGGAAAAGGAGCGGACATTGATACGGCAAAAAAGGAGATGTTCCGTCAGCTGTCTGCAGAGCTGGTCAATCTGGTGCGCATACAGTTTATTATAACAACGGTGATCTATCTGGCCTGTGTGGTACTGCTGCCGCGGGCGGGGATCTCCAGTCTGACGCTCAGGATCTATTCCTGCCTGACAGCGGGATATTTTATGCTGTTTCTGATGTATTCCGAGATTATATTTTTGTATTATTTTAATGATCTGACAGGTGCGGCGATCACATCCCTCAGTTTCTGTCTGGTTACGTTTGTGGGGAGTATTTTTTCCACCCATCTTCCGGAGCTGTGGTACGGCATGGGCGTGGTGCTGGGGGCTTTTACAGGTTGGACGGTTGCATACATCCGCCTTCGGTATATGGAAAGGCACCTGGATGCGCATATTTTCTGTAAAGGTTCCATACTGAAACCGGGAATGGGTACCCGGCCGCCAGGCAAGGTATATGATGTATCTGCTCAGAGTGGAAAGGAGGCATAAAGATGGAAAGCATGCTTATAAAAGGAGGACTGATTCTTGCAGGAACGGTGCTGATGGTATCCAGCTTCTGGATGAATGCCTATAAGAAGATTACAGTCAATTTTGCGGTGATATGGGAACTGCTGGGGCTGATGCTGGTCCTGACAGGGATCATTCCGGTTTTTTCCCAGTGGACCAGGCTGCTTTCTTCCGGAACCGGTCTGGCGTTTTTCTGTGTCGGCGGGATCTTTCTGTTTGAGGAGGTCCGAACCAGCGTGCTGCTTTCCGAGCTGACGATGAAAAACAGAGAACTGGCCATGCAGGTGTCTCTTCTCAACCAGGAAAATGAATATATGATGAACGAGCTGGAAGCACTTCAGAAGATCGTGGAGGACATGGATGAAAAAGATACTGTTTGTCGTTAATACCATGGGCCGTGCCGGCGCGGAGACCGCTCTGGTGGAACTTCTGAATGCACTGAAATCTCCGGATGTTTCTCTGTATCTCTATGTCATTATGGGACAGGGAGAGATGATTCGGCGGCTTCCGCCCCATGTGGTGCTGCTCAATAAAAGCTTCAGCAGCCAGTCTGTGCTGACCCGGAAGGGAAAACGGGTGATGGTAAAGACCATATGCACTGCTTTTTTCCGAAACGGCAGATATGGTAAGAAGCTGAGTTATATTCTGAAAAATGCCGCAGCGATGAAAAAGAAAGGAAAGATTCAGATCGACAAGCTGCTGTGGCGGATGCTTTCCGACGGCGGACAGCGGTTTGGGGAGCCGTTTGATCTGGCAGTTGCGTATCTGGAAGGCGCTTCTGCCTATTATGTGGCAGAACATGTGAAGGCCGTCCGGAAAGCGGCATTTATACATATTGATTATACGAGTGCAGGATATACACGGGAAATGGACCAGGACTGCTGGAGTGAGTATGACCGGATCTTCGGAGTTTCCGATGAAGTCAGGGAACACTTCCTTGCGGTCTATCCGGAATATGAGGAGAAAACAGGGGTATTTCACAATATTGTGAATCAGGAGACGATCCGGAAGCGGGCCATGGAGGAAGGAGGATTCGCGGACGGATATGACGGGATGCGCCTGCTGACGGTTGGCAGACTGACCTGGCAGAAGGCCTACGATGTGGCGGTTGAAGCGATGAAGCTTCTGAAGGAGGCCGGATGCAGCGTCAGGTGGTATGTGCTTGGAGAGGGAGATCAGCGCAGGCAGCTGGAGAAAAAGATCGCCGCGCTGGGACTGGGGGAAGATTTTGTGCTTCTGGGTGCGGCAGAGAATCCGTTTCCGTATTACAGGCAGACGGATCTGTATATACATGCCACCCGGTATGAAGGGAAAAGCATTGCCATTCAGGAGGCGCAGACGCTGGGATGTGCGGTGATTGCTTCAGACTGTAATGGCAACAGAGAGCAGATTACAGACGGCCGGGACGGGATTCTCTGTGAACTGACGCCGAAAGCGATTGCAGACAGTATCATCAGACTGCTGAAGGATGAGAAGCTGCAAAAGGAGCTTGGCCGAAGAGCGGCAGAAAAGAGTACCATGCAGGATCAGGAACTGCAGATGCTTCTGAAGCTTCTGGTGTAAGGAGACATCATTATGAATAAAAAAGAATTATTGATTATTATACCGGCGTATAATGAAGGCAAAAATATCCGGAAGGTGTTGACGGAGCTGGAACGTCTGGATCTGGCATCCAGGGCGGATGTTCTTGTGATCAATGATTCCTCCACAGATTCCACGAACTGGATTGTGAAGGAGATGGGGTATCCAATGATATCGCAGTTATTCAATATGGGCTATGGCTGTGCGCTTCAGACAGGCTATAAATGGGCTGTGCGGAGAAAATACGACTATATTATTCAGATGGACGGAGACGGCCAGCATGATGTGTGTAATATTCCGGTGATTTATCAGCGGCTGAAAGAACCGGATGCTGACGGAAAATGTCCGGACATTGTGCTTGGTGCAAGATTCAGAGAGGGGAGCAGTGATTTTCCGGTCTCTAAGCCGAAGAAGATTGTATATTCGATGTTTCGCTTTCTGATCCGAATGACAACAAAGAACAGGATATCGGATCCCACCACAGGCCTTCAGGGACTGAGCCGAAAGGCGTTCCTGTATTATTCCAAATACAATCATTTTGATGACAAGTATCCGGATGCAAACATGATTATAATGATGCTGCTTACCGGATTTCGGGTCGTTGAAGTTCCGGCGGTGATGCATGCCAGAACGGCCGGGAAGAGTATGCATTCCGGGCTGAAGCCGTTCTGGTATATGCTTCGGGTTATTTACAGTGTGATTATCATACTGTTTCAGGTGAAGATCCTGAAAAAAGATGCAGGAGTAGGACTGAAGAGTGCAGATAAGATATAGGGGAAGAAAAAGGCTGCATAAGGTAAAATATGAAGAGAGCAGTGAAGAGCTGTTCAATCCCGGCTGCGGATGGTATCATGTCTATTCTTTTCAGGCGCAGCCGCCTTTGGACGGACGTCCGGTGAAGGAAGAAGTCTGGCTGGATGCCGCCTGCAGGAAGGAACAGCTTGCGCTGGTGCTGATCGATATCGGTTCTTTCCGCTCCTGTGATCTCTCAAAAGAGGCGCTTTTCCATATAGAAGAAATCATGCGGTTCTTCCATGAAGAGCATAAGCAGATGATCCTGCGGTTTGCCTATGATACCAGAGGCGACGGAGTAGTAAAAGAGCCTGGTAATCTTCATCAGGTCATACGGCATATGGAGCAGACAAAAGACGTGATACGCAGATTTCTGGCGGATATACTGGTCATACAGGGAATATTTGTGGGAAGCTGGGGAGAGATGCACGGCTCACGGTATCTGGACAGCAGCTCCATGCAGGAACTGATTCATACCTTGTACCGGATTACGGAAGGCAGGTGCTTTCTGGCCGTGCGTACGCCTGCTCAGTGGCGGCAGATCGTGAACTGCCCGGGAACAGAGAAGGGCATACAAAAACGGCTGGCTCTGTTTAATGACGGGATCTTCGGTTCGCCTACGGATATGGGAACCTATGGGACGGCAGACCGGACAGAAAGCGGAAAGTATGGCAGGAGGAGCTGTGAGGAGGAACTGCAGTGGCAGGAGACGCATATGGGCGGTGTGCCGAATGGGGGAGAGGTTCTTCTTGGAGTCCCCCGGATCGGATACAGACAGGCAGCAGGGCGATTTCAGAAAATGCATCTGACGTATCTGAACAGCATCTACCAGCAGGAGCAGCTTGCTTTCTGGAAGGCAGAGACGGTAAAAGAGTCCGGATGCTGGAAGGGGATCAGCGGTTATGACTATATCGGACGTCATCTGGGGTATCGGTTTGTGATCCGGAATGTGCTGAGCAAAAGAGACGGACACTTGGAAGTGACAGTGTCAAACTGCGGATTCTCCAGCCTGACAGAAGAAGCGGAATGTCTGCTGGTTATGGAAGAGGAAGGCGGACGGACGGTCCGCCGTAAGATTCAAGTTGATGCGAGGGACTGGAAAAACGGAGAGAAGACCAGATTTCTGATTGCATTTTCTCCGGAAGCCTGTTCCTGCAGACGAATCAGACTTTTTCTCAGACTGGAGAGAGTCTTTGACCGGGCGGTTATCCGGTTCGCCAATCGGGGAGCGGGTGATCAGGCTTTACTGGGAGAATTTGGGGAATGAGCGGATCTCCAGGTTTCCGATTGCATGGCCGTATGCGGTGTGGGCGGTATCGTTGGCCAGACGGACTTCACAGCCGGTGGCCGGGTCTGTGATTTTCAGACAGAGTTGATAAGTTCCGGTCATGTAGTCCGGAAGCTCCAGCGGCGCGCTCAGCATCAGCTGCGTTCCGGGGCTCAGAGACCGGATATCTGTCTGAAGCGGTATGGTATAGACATTTTTCCGTTCAACAGCCACCAGCGATAAAGAGAGCTCAAAAGGAACATAAGAGCCGGAAAAACCCACATTTTCCAAAATGGCAGAAAACTGTGCTGCTTCGCCTGGAAGATCCGGAGAGGTGCAGTCGGAGGAGCGCAGTACATAGCGGTAACCCAGATGCCTGCCGATGTAGTCGCGGCCATTCATCCCCTGAAAGGGTCCTTCGCCGCGGTAACGGTCTGCCTGCCATTTGGACAGAACGGCTTCATCGTAACTGCCGTTCAGGTAGGAGACGTGGGCATCCCTCAGGTACGTGACTGCAGGAGCGAAGTCGTTGTGCGGATTGTCAATGATGACTTCGCCGCCGTTTGGAACAGAGTCGCACAGAAGACTCTGGAAGCGGATCTCCTCCTCGCGGCTGCGTTTTCCGGTAGCGTTGGATGTATGGTCGGAAGAAGATTCCTGGTAAGTATTCAGGTCGGTTTCCGATCCGAGCATGCCGTCGTTAAACAGGCCGAGACGCGCGGCCAGGGAGTGGCCAGAAGCCTGTCCGGCAGACAGAGGTTCTGTCTGTCCGGTCATGGAACGCCACTGTTCCGGCGTGCGCACAGCCAGAAAGATATCCGGTGAGACAAGGGTATTCAGATGCTGCATCAGAGTGCGCATGTCTTCCTCATTGGCATGGTTCGAACCGTGCATCTCTCCCCAGGAGCCGATAAAAATGCCCTGCAGGATATAAACAGAGTCCGAATACCGGTTCAGGACGGGGACGGTCTGTGACATGTGTTCCAGGATCAGAGAGAGCTCTTCGGGCTCCTGTGCTCTGGCATCTCCGTCCCAGTCATAGAGAAAACGGACGATGAGCTGTTTTCTGGTAGTCTCCCAGCAATGAAACAGAGTATCCAGATTCTGCAGGCCGGCGCTGGTGACCGGGCAGTCCGCATAGTTCTGCAGATTGATTTCCAGAAGGACGAGCCCGGGCTTTTGTTCCAGTCCGGTGATCATGTCAAGGTCGAAGGACAGCGTATCTGAAAGCAGATATCTCTGTACCTGATACCATCCAATATAGGGATTGGAAAGTTCTTCTGTGGACTCCGGGCACGGCATCGGAGTATAACGGATGAAACGTAATTTTGCGGTTGACAGAAAGTATCCTGTGGATAAAATGATGCACAGGACCATAAAAAAAGAAACAAACTGTTTTCGAAATCTCATAATCAGGTTTCCGATCTTGGAGCTGTTGATGGCCGGTTACATACAATGAGCATTATTATAGCATTCCCTGCGGGAAAAAGCTACTGCAAAACAGCGACATTGTGCCGCAAAAACTTCTGTGCTGCCTGCTATGGGTATCTGTTCCTTCCATACCCCGCTTGCGCTTAGTGAAGGGCAGCAGCGGTACTAAGGGCGCAAAATACGCGCCCTAAGGACCGGCGCCCTTCAATGGGTCTTTCAGGAACAGATACCCATAACAGTCTGAATGCCGGTATATTTGAACAGTAACTTGAGACATGGCACAGGCCGGTCGGAAAATCATGAGAACAGGGAGAGGGCCCATGGAAAAAGTATCAGTCATTATTCCCATGTATAATTCGGAATTATATATAAAGAAATGTCTCCAGTCTGTCATGGACCAGACTTATCCTGAGCTTGAGATTCTTGTGATCGACGACGGCTCCACAGACCGGGGACCGCAGATCTGCAGGGAAATGAGCTGTCTGGATGACCGGATTTGCCTGCATCCGCAGAAAAACGGCGGCGTTTCAAGGGCAAGAAATCAGGGGCTTCATATGGCTTCCGGAAAATACGTTTTCTTCCTGGACAGTGACGATGCCATACATCCCTGTCTGCTTCAGGAACTGGTCGGGCAGATGGAGGAACAGTCTGCCGGGCTGGCGTTTTGCGGTTACAGAAAACTGGATAACCGCGGACTGGAAAAGGTTTTGGAAGAGGAGACGGAGTGTGCAGGGCCGCTGCAGTGGGAGAGCGCAGACAAAGCGGCTGCAGAAGAATGGTTCCATATCAGCCATGTACAGGAACTGACGGGAATTGGCGGAAAGATGATTCTGAAAAGTCTCACAGGAGGGCTTTGGTTTGACGAAAGCCTGGTGAACGGGGAGGACACCTTATTTTTATATCATCTGGTCAGCAGGCAGATACGGATTGTGCGTTTGTCAGAAACATGGTATTATTATCGGATGCATCCCCAGAGTGCAACACATATGACAGCAGGGATCAGGAATAAAGAATATTTTGAGAGCATCAGGAGGGTGCGGGACCAGGAGATTCAGAAAGGCCGTCCGGAATATGCAGTCACATGGGAAAATTTCATTGTTCAGCAGATCGAGAATCATTATCTGGCTCTGAAAGGAGCAAAGGACAGAGATGGATGCGCAGTGCTGAAGAGAACCGCGGCTCTGGAAAGAAAAGAACCGCTCTTCAGACAGCTTTTTTTCAGTATGCGTTTTTTGTTCTGCTGCTGTTTTTCCTGTTATCCGCTCTATGTTCTGCTGAGAAGGATGATGCCTGTATTATTAAAAATGAAGGGATCGAAGAGAATGGATGAAAAGAAAGCGGATGTTGGGATTATAACCTTTCACTGTTCCAATAATTATGGCGCCATGCTTCAGACCTATGGCCTGAAAAGTTTTCTGAACAACAGCGGGATCCGGGCAGATGTGGTCCGTTATGAGCCGCCTTATATGACTGGAAGGCACTGGTGGATTCCATATGTGCCGTTTAAAGGAGCCAGCAGCCGGATCTGGTGTGTGATGAATCTGTTCACCGGATTTGCAGCACATTTGAAGATGGGCAGAAACTTTGCCGGACAGCGGGCGAATATGAACCGTTTCCGGAAGGAGCATCTGATCCGCAGAGGACAGCGCAGAATATGGTTTGAAAACGGGCTGAGCAGTCTTTCGTACCGGTATTATATCGTTGGAAGCGACCAGATCTGGAATCCCAACATTACCTGCGGGCTTCGGAGGGCCTATTTCGGTGCGTTTAAGAACAGGTATAAGGAAAAAGTGGTCGCCTATGCGGCAAGCTTCGGCGGGATCTCGGTTCCCGCCGCATATGATGATGCATTTCAGGAACTGATCAAACACGTGGATGCGGTCTCCATGAGGGAAGAGGCGGCGATTCCATATGTGAAGAAATTCTATCCGGGCGCAGTTACGGCAGTTCTTGACCCGGTGTTCTTTCTGAAGAAGGCAGAGTGGGAGAAGGTAGAGAAAGCACCTGACAGGAGCGGTTATATTTTTGTATATATTACGGAAAGAAACAGGAATCTGTCGGATTATGCCAGAAAACTGTCGCAGGATACGGGACTGCCGGTTCTGGAAGTAAGAACGGGCCAGCTGGGCACACAGGAAGATTTTTCGGTGGATTTTACCGCAGGCCCGGCGGAATTTCTCGGCTATATCCATAAAGCCGATTATGTGGTGACCAATTCCTTTCATGCAGTTGCCTTCAGCATCCTGTATCAGAAAAAGTTTCTGGCGTTTGCGCACAGCAATCTGGGTGCAAGACTGCAGAATATTCTGCATATTCATGGTCTGGAAGACAGATTGTGCAGGGATGGACAGGAAGCGGAGATCGATGCCTGTGTGGACTGGAAAGAAGTAGGAAAAAGAACAGAAGAAGCGGCTGAGGCATCCGGGAATTTTCTGAAACAGAATCTGTCCGGGCAGTGATGGCGCAGGGCTTTGGAAAAATGGTCTGGAGGTTGGGAATGGAATTCTATACGGAAAAAGAAGACTGTTGCGGCTGCGGCGCCTGTGCAGATGTATGTCCGGCAGACGCGGTCTGCATGACGGAGGATGAGGAAGGATTCTGGTATCCGCAGGTGGATGGAAGTAAATGTGTGGACTGCGGACGGTGCAGGCAGGTATGTCCGGTTAAAAATCATCCGGCAGAACACAGGGAGCGTCTGTATTTTGGCGTACAGGCCAGGGAGCAGGAAAAACGGTACGGGAGTTCTTCCGGCGGCATGTTTCCGATTCTTGCAGAATATATGCTCCGGCGTGGCGGTGTGGTCTACGGCGCGGCCTTTCAGGAGCATATGGAGGTGGTACACAGAGAAGTCCATAATCTGGAAGAACTGGAAACTCTCAAAAAAACAAAATATGTTCAGAGTAATCTGAAAGGAATTTACCGCAGGATCAGGACACAGCTGAACGGGGGCCGATGGGTCCTGTTTTGCGGAACCCCCTGCCAGGCCCAGGCGCTGCGGCTTTTTCTGCGTAAACCATACGAAAAGCTCGTCACGGCAGACCTGGTCTGCTATGGAGCCCCGTCTCCGGGAATCTGGAGTGCTTATGTAAAATATCTGGAGCATAAGCATCATGGGACAATGACGGGGTTTTCTTTCCGGGATAAGAGGAACCGGGACAACGGTCATGCCCGTTCTTATGTGATCAACGGAAGAGAATATGCAGGGAGCCTGTATGGGGATGCGTACTGCAGGATGTATTTTGCGAATGTGATTGTACGCCCGTCCTGCCACAGCTGCGGGTTTTGTACCGCGGAGCGGAACAGTGATTTCACACTTGGCGATTTCTGGGGCATTGAAAGGATGAAACCGGATATGGATGACGGGATGGGAACCTCCATGGTGATTGTTCACACGGCGCAGGCGCAGAAAATATGGGAAGAAGTGAAAGAGGAACTGGCATGGTTTTCATGCACAAAAGAGGACGTCCTCCAGCCCAGGCTGACAGGTCCTACACCTGCGGCAAAAGGACGGGGAATGTTCATGGCGCTGTATAAAATTTTACCGTTTTCTTTGTTTTTGATGCTGTTTACAAAGACCATGTCCGGTATTGCCCTGTTGAGGAGGATCAGGCGATGATGCAGTATTTTCATAAATTCTGTTCGGCGGTCATCTATGTTCTGAAGGACATGGAGTGGCGGCTCTATAAGGCGGGAAAACGCAGACGGTTGAAGAACCGGGATTTTACGATTCTGTCTTCCAACTGCAATGGAACTTTTATGTATTATGATATGGGTCTGCGTTATCTGACGCCGACGGTCAATCTGTCCATGAGTATGGATGACTTTGTCAAAATGGCCGGAAATCCAAAGTGGTATATGGAGCAGGAATTTACGGAGCTGGAGCAGGAAAACGGATATCCGACAGGACAGCTTGGAGATATCAAGATTTATTTCGTACATTATAAAACGTTTGAAGAGGGTGTCCGGAAGTGGGAAGAGCGGAAAAAACGGATCAACTGGGAGAATCTGTTCCTTGTAGGGACGGAGAAGGACGGGTGCACGTATGAGACGCTCCGCCGTTTTGAAGAGCTGCCCTGCAAAAATAAAGTGATCTTTACGCATGTGGAATATCCGGAATTTCCTTCCGCCTGTTACATCAGAGGATTTGAAGACAGAAACGAGCTGGGGGTGCTGACTTTCCCCAAAAAGCAGCTGCTGAAAAGACGTTATCTGGATGATTTTGATTATGTATCGTTTTTAAATAACGGCTCCGGTCAACGCGGACAGGACAGGGAGGAGACTTAGGATGAGAGAGATGTTCAGGTATTTGACGGGAATACTGGAAAAAGAGGAACAGAGGAGCTGGAAGATCTACGCACTGCTCAGTATGATCAGTCCGGTTGTGGACATTTTCAGTTTTTCTGTGATCATTTATATTATCAATCTTGTGGTGGCGGCAAACAGTGCCTCGCCGGGACTGATCACATTTACACTGTTTATGGTGCTTGTCTCCCTTTTGAAATGTCTGTTTGAACTGTACAAGAGCAGGATTTCCACCGGATTTATCTATCATGGCGCACAGAAGCTGTCCATGAAGATCTACGAACTGCTGATCAAAGAGGACCTGATGGAACACAACCGAAAAAGCGCCATGCAGATGCTGACCATGATCCGCAGTGATACAACAGGCTGTATTCAGATCATAGTGGACGGTATCGGAATATGGGTGAACGGGATCACCATGGCAGGGTATGCGCTGGTGCTGATCTATGTATCCAAATGGGTCGGAATTGTGAGCAGCATAGTGCTTCTGCTGCTTATGGCAGGCATGTTTGTGCAGGGCCGCGCGCGGATAAAAGCCTATGGTGAAAAATGCAGGGCATATGAGATCAAGGCAAATTCACAGATCACGATCGCTTATGGAACTTTTAAGGAAATGAAGATTGATGACCGTTCTGCTTTTGTCCTTCAGAAATATCAGGATGCCAGCAGCGGATATGCGCAGGTACAGGGTGAATTTAAATACAAGATCAGCAGTATCGGCGTGCTTCTTCAGAATTCCATTATGGCGGCCATGTTTGCCGTTCTTGCAGTGATACTGGTAGCCGGAGCAAACTTGGCTTCGATACTTGCGCCGATGGTGGTCTATATTACGGCGCTGGTCCGCATGCTGCCGATGGCGTATGCGGTTCTGAGCGGAATGAATAATGTGGAATTCGCCAGAAAACCCTATGCGACGCTGAAAGAAAATATTGCCAGATATACAGAACTGAAAGAGGAAGAAAAAAGATCCGGGACGATCCGGCAGAAGGAGCTGACATTTAAAAAAGGCCTGTCCGTCCGGAATCTGACCTTTGGATATCATGACAAAAGAAACATATTTCAGGACGCTTCCATTGACCTGCCGGCAGGATGTTCCATTGCGGTGATCGGAGCCTCAGGCGCAGGCAAGACAACACTGGTCGATCTGATCCTGGGGCTTTTGAAGCCGCAGAGCGGACACGTCTTTTATGATGATTATGATATTGTGACGCACCAGGATTCTGAAGGCGTCTGCCGGGTCAGCATGGGGGACCTGGTAAGCTATATCCCTCAGACGGTGTACCTGAACGGGGAGACGGTGCGGAACAATGTGGCATTTTTTGAAAATGAGGATGAGATTGATGATGCCAGGGTGGTCGAATGTCTGAAATGCGCACAGATCTGGGAAGATGTTGAGCGGATGCCCGATGGCGTAAATACTCTGATCGGAGAAAACGGAACGGCTATCTCCGGCGGACAGAGACAGAGAATTGCACTGGCGCGGGCGCTGTACAAGGATTTTGAATTTCTTGTTATGGATGAAGCGACTGCGGCACTGGATATGGAGACGGAAAAAGCAGTCATTGATTCCATAAGGCAGATCAGGGAAGGGAAGACCCTTCTGATGGTGACGCACCATATGAGCCTGGCAAATGAATGTGACGTGATATATAAAATAGAAAATCAGAAGATCGTAAAAGTAAAATAGAAGGAACAGGAGGGCAGGAAGATGGCTCAGGGAGAAAGCGGTTTTCAGAAAGGACGGGTTTCTGTGGTCACCCCGGTCTATAATGGGGAATCCCATCTGCGGCGGATGCTGGACTCTGTACTGGAACAGACCTGTCAGCAGGTTGAAATGATTCTGGTTGACGACGGTTCTGCAGACGGGACGGTTCGGATCGCTGAGGGCTATCTTGAAAAATTTGCGCGCAGAGGCTATGATTTCCGCATTGTAAAAGCAGAGCATAAAAATGCTTCTGCGGCGATTAATCAGGGACTTTTGCTGGTGACGGGAGAATATCTGATCTGGCCGGACAGTGACGATGTGCTGGAGCCGGAATCCATAAAAAAGAGAGTGGAATTTCTGCAGGCGCATCCGGAGTATCAGTGTGTCAGGTCGCTGTCTTATTATTTTGATGAGGAAACCGGACAGAGAAGCGAAAAAGCAGATGAACAAAGAGGGGACCTGTCGAAGGAAGAGCTGTTCTGGGATATTCTGGAATCCAGAACGTTTGTCTGCTGCGGCTGCTATATGCTGAGAACCGAAAGTTTTTTTGCGGTCTATCCGAACCGCCGGATACCGGAGTATGATGTGGGCCAGAACTTTCAGATGCTGCTGCCGTTTATGTACCGCCATAAATGTCCGACGCTTCAGGAAGAGCTGTATGGCGTTGCCATCAGAAGCGGCAGCCATTCCAGAACCGCGCTGACACAGGCGCAGGAAGAGAAGAAATACAGAGACTATGAAAATCTCATCGATGAGATTGCAGAAAACTGCCGGATTACGGATCCGTCCGACAGAGACCGCATCGCATGCTGGAAAGCGGCGCGCCGGTACCGGATCTCGCTCAAATACAGACGCAGGAAAGAAGCGTTTCAGGCATTGCGTCGTCTTCGCAGCTGCGGCGGTTTCAGTACCCGTGAAGCGTTAAAAGAACTGATCTGGGCATATTTTGTAAACGGGTGGGTAGAAGAACATCTGTATCCGGTATACCGGAAAATCTCGGGCAGGTTTTCCTGAGCGGGAGCACAGGGCCGTTCAGGAAAATTCCTTCCGCCCCAGATACCAGTAACTGATTCTGGAGATCAGACCGGTAATAAAGTAACATCTTATACGGAAGAAAAAGATCAGGATTCTTCTTGGAAGGATGCCGCTTTTGCGGTTATACTTCATTGCCTGCCGGTAGATTTCATTTTTCCGCATTTCGGAACACAGACGGCGTTTTTTAAGACAGGTCTTTGGGTTGAGCGGACTGAATATATCCCGGATCAGGACATAGGACAGGTTTTCCAGCGCGTATGAGTAAAAGTCATCTTCCAGCGCAGAAAACATGCCGCAGTTTTCTAAAGCCGTCTTTATAAATCTCTGCAGACTGGCATGGTTCGTCTGAAGGCCTGGATGGTAGCGGCGCGACGAGGAACCCATATGAATATCATAGAAATATACAGGGCTGGACAGGTAGGCAGCGGAGGCGGCCCTCAGCTGATATTCCAGATTAAAAAGCAGATCTTCTCCAATGGACAGATCCGGGGAAAACCGTATGGAAAAACGGTTCAGAACCGATCTTTTATAGGCCCGTGCACAGGGAGTGCGAAAATCGGTGCTGCCGTCCGGGGTCAGGGGCTGCGGTACAAGGATTCTCCTGATCAGCTGCTGCATGGTATCGGCAGTATAGCGGATGGTTTCGGGCGGATGTCCGGCAGAAAGGGTTCCCTGTGCGGAACGGATAAAGTCGAACAGAAGAAAATCCAGCTCCTGATATTCTTCCTGCGCAACCATGTGCAGAAAATCAGGGGAGATCCGGTCGTCGGAATCCAGAAAGACGATCCAGTCTCCTGTGCTGGCGTCGATCCCTCTGTTCCGTGCGGCCGACACTCCCTGGTTTTTCTGATTGATCAGCCGGATGCGGCTGTCCTTCCCGGCATATTGTCTGCATATGTCAGGGCTGTGATCGGTGGATCCGTCATTGACCAGCAGGATCTCGAACTCCTGGTATGCAGAAGCCAGTACAGAATCAATGCAGCGAGGCAGATACTGTTCGGTATTGTAAACAGGTATGATGACTGAAATCATGGATGCAGTTCCCTCTTTATCATGAAGTTTCCATGCCTGCCATGGGGCGGCACCATATACAATATAGTATATTCGCAGGTGAAATGCAACTTTTTTCAGGCCAGTCCGGCGGGATGGCTGTGCGGTACCGGACAGGATGTATCATAGAGTGAAAAGGAAATGGAGGCAGCGGGATGTTTACATTTGTGGTGACATGCTATAATCAGGCAGAGGTGGTGCCATACGCCCTGGAGAGCATCAAATATCAGATCAGACAGTTCGGAAATGGGGAGAAGTTTCAGCTGATCATCACGGATGACGGTTCGGAGGATCACAGCTGTGAAGTCATGGAAAAGTGGCTGGAGGAGAATCAGGCGCTGTTCGAACGGGTCAACCGGCTGTTCCGGAAAAAGAATGCCGGAATCTGCCAAAACTACGTGGATGCTCTTCGGGCTGTTGACGGGGAGCGCTTTGTCGTGCTGAACGGGGATGATCTGCTGGCCCCTTATGATCTGTTTGCAGTCACGGCAAAACTGGAGGAATACGACATTGTATGTACGGCCTTTCTGAAATTCACAGGAAACGGGGAGATGGTAAAGACTTGTCATACCTATCTGGAAGTCGTGCTGCAGCATTTTATCAGAGGGCGGACGCTGCATCGTGCGGTCCGGCTGGGCTGCCCGATCATGGGTACTGCAGTATACAGAAAATCTCTGCTGTCCGATGAGGTGCTGGATTTTATCCTGCGTTTCCGGACGGTCAATGACAGGGCATGCTTTCAGAAAATACTGGGTCAGAATGAACAGATCAGGACGTGTTATGTAAATCAGCCGTTGATTCTGTACCGGATATCCACAGGCTCCATTTCAAATTTCAACAGTCCGGGCAGGCAGCTGCACTGCAGGGAAATCGCACAGCTGCTAAGAGCTGAAAGAGTGCATGAAAAGTCGGTGTTTTTTCGGGCAATGCTGTACCTGCAGGAGAAATCAGCGGGAGTAAGGGCGCATTCCAGCTATTTTGTAAGACTTCTGAGGTTCTGTTCTCCGTATTTTGCAATTATGCTGTGGTTATATGTGCGGCATTATACAGAGATCAGGAAAATGGAGCGGCAGCTGGTGGAACTGCACTGGAGGGACTGCCGGGAGCATTATAAAAGGATCATGAACCGCATTGGTCGTTGAAAGGATGGGAAAATGGAAAGATTGAATCAGAGATTTTGGAGGGCAGGACGGATATCCGTATTTGGACTGTTGATTCTGGCAGTATGGGTGTCCGGCTGCAGTCATGCGAAAGTCAGGATGAAAAGAGACGTGGATCAGGAGATGCGCGGAGTGTGGGTAACTACTGTATGGGGGCTGGATTATCCTGCCGAGCCGTCCGTTTCGGCGGAAGAACTGCGCAGACAGGCAGATGAGATTCTGGACGGGGCGGACGAATATGGTTTTAATACGGTCTTTCTGCAGGTGCGGCCATGCTCGGATGCCCTGTACAAGTCCGACATCTACCCATGGAGTAAATACCTGACCGGACAGTATGGGGCGGCGCCGGATTCGGATTTTGATCCGCTGGCCTACTGGGTGGAGGAGGCCCATGAGCGCGGACTGGAACTTCATGCATGGATCAATCCATACCAGGCGACCAGATCAGAAAATGAGCTGGAAAATCTGGCGGACCGTTCGCCGGCCGTACTGCATCCGGAATGGCTGATCGAATATGGAGGCAGATACTATTTTGATCCAGCGCTGCCGGAAGTACGTCAGATGGTGATCGACGGCGCGGTGGAACTGGTTGAGCATTACGATATTGACGGGATCCATATGGATGATTATTTTTATCCGGGCTCCGAGGTTGGCGATGCTGCTTCCTATGCTGCTTATGGAGCGGATTTTCCGGATATTGGGGACTGGCGCCGCGAGAATACCAATCTTCTGGTGCAGGGGATGGATGAAGCGGTGCACCGGGCAGATCCCGGGATCGAATTTGGAATCAGCCCGACGGCGATCTGGGCAAATAAGACCATGCATCCGGAAGGCAGTGAAAATACGACCGGGTTTTCTTCCTATTTTGAGATATACGCAGACAGTAAAAAATGGGTGGAATCAGGCTGGGTGGATTATATCGCTCCGCAGCTGTACTGGCAGGCAGGAGACGCGGAACATGACTTTACAAGTCTGCTGGCCTGGTGGTCAGACCTGGTGGCGGGCACCGACGGGGATGTGGAGCTGTATGTGGGGCTGGCAGACAGCAAAGCAGCAGATGCAGAAGCAGACAGTCCGTGGTATGAAGGAAAAGAGATTGCGGCGCAGATGAAGTCCTGTAAAGAAAATGTACAGGTGGGCGGCACCATTCATTTTCGATACAGCTTTATAAGGGATATTCCGGCGCTGCAGGAGATTCTGCAGGAAGCATGGTCTGATTAGGGAAAGGGGCCGGCGCAAAACGTATTTTGCGCCGGCCTTTTTCAAGGATTTGAAAAAAGCGGAAGAAAATGAAAAAAGTACTTGCAAAATACAGAACTTTCCGCTATACTATCTCTTGTTGTGACATTGATAGCGAAGAAGCGTGAGGTTGCCGCGCAGATGCGAGGGTTTTCCGTGGAGCGAATGTCAAGTTAGCAAACTGGCGACAAGTCACTGTACCAATTAAAACTGTCCTTCAGAAAAGAAGGAAACGACGTGTGTGAATCTTCAGGATACACACGGGAGAGTGTACAGTCACCGCTTGTCGTACTGGTAGTCAGAAGTACGAATAAGGAGGCGACTTTTTTTATGGCAAGTCAGGTAATGAGAATCACAATGAAGGCTTACGATCACCAGCTGATCGATGCATCCGCAAAGAAGATCATCGAGACGGTGAAGAAAACAGGATCCAAAGTGAGCGGACCGGTCCCCCTTCCGACGAAGAAGGAAGTCATCACGATCATCCGTGCGGTACACAAGTACAAGGATTCCCGCGAGCAGTTCGAGCAGAGAACTCATAAGAGACTGATTGATATCATTGCACCGACGCAGAAGACGGTAGACGCTCTGTCCCGCCTTGAGATGCCTGCAGGTGTGTATGTTGATATTAAAATGAAAACCAGATAATCCTGCGGCTAGAATGAATTCCTTATGATAAGGTATTCCGCTGTAGAGAAAACAGGAGGAAAGAAAGAATGAAGAAAGCTATTTTAGCGACAAAAGTCGGAATGACGCAGATCTTCAACGAAGACGGTGTATTAACCCCGGTGACTGTATTGCAGGCCGGTCCGTGTGTCGTGACTCAGGTCAAAACGGAAGAGAACGACGGATACAGCGCCGTACAGGTGGGCTTCGTTGACATCAGAGAGAAGCTGGTGAACAAACCGAAGAAAGGCCACTTTGACAAAGCAGGCGTTGCTTATAAGAGATTTGTCAGAGAGCTGAAATTAGAGAATGCTGCTGAATATGCAGTGAAACAGGAGATCAAAGCAGACATCTTCGCAGCAGGCGACAAGATTGATGCGACAGCGATTTCCAAGGGAAAAGGTTTCCAGGGCGCGATCAAGAGACTGGGACAGCACAGAGGACCCATGACCCACGGTTCCAAGTTCCATCGTCATCAGGGTTCCAACGGCGCATGTTCCGACCCGAGCAAGGTGTTCAAGGGAAAAGGAATGCCGGGCCACATGGGGGCCAAACAGATCACCATTCAGAATCTGGAGATCGTAAAAGTAGATGCAGAGAACAATTTATTGTTGGTAAAAGGTGCGGTACCAGGACCTAAGAAAGCTTTAGTTACCATCAAAGAAACGGTCAAATCCGGTAAGTAAGGTTTGAAGGGAAAGGAGGAACACACAAATGGCAAACGTATCTGTTTATAATATGGAAGGCAAAGAAGTTGGCACGATGGAATTAAGCGATGCGGTATTCGGTGTGGATGTGAATGAGCATCTGGTACACATGGCAGTCGTTGCACAGCTTGCGAATAAAAGACAGGGAACTCAGAAAGCAAAGACCCGTTCCGAGGTTTCCGGCGGCGGAAGAAAGCCGTGGAGACAGAAGGGAACCGGACATGCCCGTCAGGGTTCCACAAGAGCTCCTCAGTGGACCGGCGGCGGCGTGGTCTTCGCTCCGACGCCGAGAGATTACAGCATCCGTCTCAACCGGAAGGAGAAGAGACTGGCGCTCAAATCCGCTCTGACCAGCAGAGTGCAGGAGCAGAAGTTCATCGTTCTGGATGAGCTGAAATTTGATGAGATCAAGACAAAGAAGATGCAGGCAGTTCTGGATGCGCTGAATGTGAATAAGGCGCTGGTGGTTCTGAATGAGAATGACCAGAACGTGGTAAAGTCTGCAAGAAACATTGAAAATGTCCAGACAGCTCTGACCAATACCATCAACGTATACGATATTCTGAAATACAATACCGTGATCGTGACGAAAGCTGCTGTCGCAACCATCGAGGAGGTATATGCGTAATGGCTGATATTAAATACTATGATGTAATCCTCAAGCCGGTGATCACCGAAAAGAGCATGGCTGCCATGGGCGAGAAGAAGTACACCTTCCTCGTGCACACAGACGCAACCAGGTCTCAGGTGAAGGAAGCAGTTGAGAAGATGTTCGCCGGAACGAAGGTAAAGAGTGTCAATACCATGAACTGCGAAGGCAAGAAAAAAAGACGCGGCATGGTATACGGCAGAACTGCAAAGACCAAAAAGGCAATCGTACAGCTCACCGCTGACAGCAAGGATATTGAGATCTTTGAGGGGCTGTAAAAGCCCGGGCAGGTTGCCGGCCTATATGTTTACTACAAACATGATAAGTAAAGTAGATCGAAAGGAGACAAAGTAATGGGAATCAAAACCTATCGCCCATATACACCGTCCAGAAGACACATGTCCGGATATGATTTCGCGGAGATCACCAAGAACACTCCGGAGAAATCTCTGACAACTTCTCTGAAGAAGCATGCCGGACGTAACGCACAGGGAAAAATTACTGTGAGACACCGCGGAGGCGGTCATAAGAGAAAATACAGGATCATCGATTTCAAGAGAAGGAAAGACGGGATCCCGGCAAAGGTCATCGGAATCGAGTACGATCCGAACAGAACAGCCAATATCGCACTGATCTGCTATGCAGATGGTGAGAAAGCATATATCCTTGCACCCCAGGGTCTGACCGACGGCATGACCGTCATGAACGGACCGGAGGCAGAGGTGCATATGGGCAACTGCCTGCCGCTGGAGAACATTCCGGTTGGTACGCTTGTCCACAACGTGGAGCTGTATGCAGGAAAGGGCGGACAGCTGGTTCGTTCCGCAGGCAACAGCGCACAGCTTATGGCAAAGGAAGGAAAATATGCGACCCTCCGTATGCCGTCTGGTGAAATGAGAATGGTACCGATTAACTGCCGTGCAACCATCGGTGTTGTGGGCAACGGCGAGCACAACCTGATCAACATTGGTAAAGCGGGCCGTAAACGTCACATGGGTATCCGTCCGACTGTCCGCGGTTCTGTTATGAACCCCAATGACCATCCGCACGGCGGTGGTGAGGGCAAGACCGGTATCGGCCGTCCGGGTCCGTCCACACCGTGGGGCAAGCCGGCGCTTGGACTGAAGACAAGGAAGAAGAACAAGAAGTCCAACAAGCTGATCGTAAGAAGAAGAGACGGCAGAACGTTTAAATAATTAAGAGGAGGTTTCACCAATGGCTCGTTCATTAAAAAAAGGACCATTTGCAGATGCTAGCTTACTGAAAAAAGTAGACGCCATGAACGCAAGCGGAAACAAGGCCGTGATCAAGACCTGGTCCCGCCGTTCCACCATTTTCCCGCAGATGGTTTCCCATACATTTGCAGTGCATGATGGAAGAAAACATGTGCCGGTATACGTTACCGAGGATATGGTAGGCCACAAGCTCGGCGAGTTCGTGCCCACCAGAACCTACAGAGGCCATGGCAAAGACGAGAAGAAGTCCAGACGTTAATTACAGTCAATTTTTGGAAGGAGGTTTCATCTAATGGCAAAGGGATCCAGAAGTCAGTTCAAGAGAGAGAGAAATGCCCGGAAGGACACCAGACCATCTGCAAAGTTATCCTATGCACGTGTTTCTGTCCAGAAGGCATGTTTCGTATTAGATGCCATCAGAGGTAAAGATGTGCAGACCGCACTCGGAATCGTTGCTTACAATCCGAGATATGCGTCTACACTGATAGAGAAATTATTAAAATCCGCCATCGCAAATGCGGAGAACAACAACGGAATAAGTGCTGACAATCTTTATGTTGCAGAGTGCTATGCAAATAAAGGACCGACCATGAAGAGAATCAGACCAAGGGCACAGGGCCGCGCTTATCGCATCGAGAAGAGGATGAGCCACATTACGATCGTGCTTGACGAGAAGAAATAAGGAGGGCAATCATGGGACAGAAAGTAAACCCGCACGGCCTCAGGGTCGGTGTAATCAAAGACTGGGATTCGAAATGGTACGCGGAAGCTGATTTTGCAGACTGCCTGGTGGAAGATTATCAGCTCAGAAAGTTCCTGAAGAAAAAATTATACAATGCAGGAGTTTCCAGGATTGAGATCGAGAGAACTTCTGACCGCGTAAAGATCATCATTTCCGCAGCAAAACCGGGTATGATCATCGGTAAGGGCGGCGTTGAGATCGAGAAGGTAAGAAAAGAGCTTCAGAAGATGACAACGAAGAAGGTCGTTGTTGACATCAAGGAAGTCAAGAGAGCAGACCGGGAAGCACAGCTGGTTGCCGAGAATATCGCACAGCAGCTGGAGAACCGTATTTCCTTCCGCCGCGCCATGAAGTCCTGCATGGGCAGAGCGATGAAATCCGGCGCAAAGGGAATCAAGGCCTCCTGTTCCGGACGTCTTGGAGGAGCAGATATGGCCCGTACGGAGACCTACTCCGACGGAACGATCCCGCTGCATACGTTAAGAGCAGATATTGACTATGGGTTCGCTGAGGCAGATACCACCTACGGCAAGATCGGTGTCAAGGTATGGGTCTACAAGGGCGAGATTCTTCCAACAAAGGCAGCAAAGGAAGGGAGCGATAAATAATGTTAATGCCAAAGAGAGTAAAACGCCGCAAACAGTTCCGTGGTTCCATGGCGGGCAAGGCGCTTAGAGGTAATAAGATTACAAATGGTGAATACGGCATTGTCGCTACGGAGCCGTGCTGGATCAAATCCAACCAGATCGAGGCAGCCCGTATTGCCATGACCCGTTATATCAAGCGTGGCGGTAAAGTCTGGATCAAGATTTTCCCGGACAAACCTGTAACCAACAAACCGGCTGAGACTCGTATGGGTTCCGGTAAAGGAACACTGGAATACTGGGTGGCAGTTGTAAAACCGGGACGCGTGATGTTTGAGATCTCCGGTGTGTCCGAAGAGGTCGCAAGAGAAGCACTGCGTCTGGCTACCTACAAGTTGCCCTGCAAATGCAAAGTCGTCTCCCGTGCAGACTTAGAAGGCGGTGATAACAGTGAAAATGAATAAGTATGTAGAAGATTTAAAGGCAAAATCAGCTTCTGAATTAAATACGGAATTAGTAGCTGCGAAGCAGGAACTTTTCAACCTGAGATTCCAGAATGCGACCAACCAGCTGGACAATACTGCAAGGATCAAAGAGGTTCGCAGAAACATTGCCCGGATTCAGACTGTTATGGTTGAAAAGAACGCATAAGATTCTGTGATATCAGTTTGAGAAAGGAGACAAAGAATCGTGGAAAGAAATCTGAGAAAAACCCGCGTTGGCAAAGTGGTCAGCGATAAGATGGATAAGACAATTGTAGTTGCGGTAGAGAACCATGTAAAACATCCGCTCTATGGAAAGATTGTCAAGAAGACCTATAAATTAAAAGCGCACGATGAGAACAACGAGTGCGGAATCGGTGACACCGTAAAAGTCATGGAGACCAGACCGCTGTCCAAAGACAAGAGATGGAGACTGGTCAGCATTATCGAGAAAGCCAAATAGGAGGATGCAAGAATGGTACAGCAGGAAACAAGACTCAGAGTTGCTGATAACACCGGTGCAAAAGAACTGCTCTGCATCCGCGTGATGGGCGGCTCGACCAGAAGATATGCAAACATCGGTGATATCATCGTTGCCACCGTGAAAGATGCAACACCAGGCGGTGTTGTCAAAAAAGGCGATGTGGTGAAAGCAGTAGTGGTACGTACGGTAAAAGGTGCGCGCCGTAAAGACGGTTCCTATATCCGTTTCGATGAGAACGCAGCCGTGATCATCAAGGAGGATAAAAATCCGAGAGGAACCCGTATTTTTGGACCGGTGGCAAGAGAGCTTCGTGAGAAACAGTTCATGAAGATCGTATCCCTCGCTCCGGAAGTATTATAGGAGGTATCGGAATATGTCTACAATGAAAATCAAAAAAGGCGACACCGTGAGAGTCATTGCCGGTACTGATAAAGGCAGCGAAGGCAAGGTGATCGCGGTAAACCATAAGAACAATACGGTTCTTGTGGAAGGCGTAAATATGATTACCAAGCATACAAAACCGTCTATGGCAAATCAGCAGGGCGGGATCATTCATCAGGAAGGCCCGATTAACGCTTCCAATGTAATGTATATCAGTGACGGAAAAGTCTCCAGAATCGGTTACCGGATGGACGGAGACAAGAAGGTCCGCGTTGCGAAGGCAACCGGCAAAGTGATTGATTAATATGGAAGAGAGGAGGGCATAAGAAGTTGAGTAGACTCAGTGAACTGTATAAGAATGAGATTATGGATGCCATGATGAAAAAATTTGGCTATAAAAATGCGATGGAAGTGCCGAAGCTCAACAAGGTTGTCATCAACATGGGCGTTGGTGAAGCAAAGGAGAATGCGAAGATTCTGGATTCCGCAGTGAAAGATATGGAGATCATCGCAGGACAGAAGGCGGTTGTCACAAAGGCAAAGAATTCTGTCGCAAACTTCAAGATCCGCGAGGGTATGGCCATTGGCTGTAAAGTAACTCTGCGCGGGGAGAAGATGTATGAGTTTGTTGACCGTCTGGTGAACCTGGCGCTGCCGCGTGTGCGTGACTTCCGCGGTGTGAATCCCAATGCTTTTGACGGCAGAGGAAATTATGCGCTTGGCATTAAAGAGCAGCTGATCTTCCCCGAGATTGAATATGACAAGGTGGATAAGATAAGAGGTATGGATATCATCTTCGTAACCACCGCCAAGACAGACGAGGAAGCACGTTATCTGTTAAGCTTATTCAATATGCCATTTGCAAAATAGGAGGGAATTTCATGGCTAAGACATCGATGAAAGTAAAACAGCAGCGCAGACAGAAATTCTCCACCAGAGAATACAGCCGCTGCAGAATCTGTGGTCGTCCACATGCTTACCTGAGAAAATACGGAATCTGCAGAATTTGCTTCCGTGAGCTGGCATATGCAGGCCAGATCCCGGGTGTGAAGAAAGCAAGCTGGTAAATATAGAGAGAGGAGGCATTTGCTATGACAACGAACGATCCAATCGCAGATATGCTTACAAGAATCCGTAATGCAAATACTGCAAAGCATGATACGGTGGATATTCCGGTATCAAAGATGAAGCTGGCAATCGCGGACATTCTGGTAGACGAAGGTTACATTGCAAAGTATGATCTGGTGGATAACGGAAATTTCAAAGATATCCATATCACCTTAAAATACGGAAAAGACAAGAACGAGAAGATCATTGCAGGCATTAAGAGAATCTCCAAGCCCGGTTTGCGCGTATACGCAGGCAAGGAGGATATGCCGAAGGTGCTTGGCGGACTTGGCATTGCCATTGTGTCCACCAACAAGGGTGTTATGACTGACAAAAAGGCAAGAGAACTGAATGTAGGCGGAGAGGTGCTGGCATTCGTCTGGTAATTTTTCCAGAGTGCTGAAAACAGAAGGGACGCAGACGTCCCTTCCGAAAATCTAAGTAAGGAGGATTTTAGACTATGTCCCGTATCGGAAGATTACCGGTAGCTATCCCGGAAGGTGTAACCGTGACAGTTGCTGAGGGAAATAAAGTGACCGTAAAAGGTCCCAGGGGAACACTGGAAAGAGTGCTGCCCACAGAGATGACAATCAAGGTAGAAGACGGCCATGTGGTCGTAACAAGACCCAATGATTTAAAGAAAATGAAATCTTTACACGGTCTGACAAGGACCCTGGTCTCCAACATGGTAACCGGCGTTCATACTGGTTTCACAAAGGTTCTGGAGGTCAACGGCGTAGGTTACCGCTGCTCCAAATCCGGCAGGAAACTGACCCTGAATCTGGGCTACTCCCATCCGGTCGAGATGGAGGACCCGGAAGGCGTGGAAGCAGTTGTGGAAGGCAACAAGATTACCGTGAAAGGTATTGACAAAGAGAAAGTCGGACAGTATGCGGCTGAGATTCGCGACAAGAGAAGACCGGAACCGTACAAGGGCAAGGGAATCAAGTATGAGACCGAAGTCATCAGACGTAAAGTTGGTAAGACTGGTAAGAAATAAGTAAGGAGAGTGTAAAGATGGTCAGTAAGAAATCAAGAAGCGAAGTACGCGCCAAGAAACACTACAGACTGCGTCATCACATCAGCGGTACAGCAGACAGACCGCGTCTGGCAGTGTTCAGAAGCAATAATCATATGTATGCTCAGATTATCGACGATACCGTGGGAAACACTCTGGTATCCGCTTCTACCGTACAGAAGGAAGTAAAAGCAGAGCTTGAGAAGACCAACAACGTGGATGCAGCAGCATATCTTGGAAAAGTGATCGCCGAGAGAGCGCTGGAAAAGGGCATCAAGGTGGTCGTATTTGACCGCGGCGGTTTCATCTATCAGGGTAAGGTCGCAGCGCTCGCAGAGGCAGCCCGTGAGGCTGGACTGGAATTTTAGAGGAGGAGGAAAAAGACATGAGACATGAGATCATTGATGCAAGTCAGTTTGAATTAACTGAAAAAGTAGTGTCAATTAAGCGTGTAAGCAAGACCGTCAAAGGCGGCCGCAGCATGCGTTTCACAGCTCTGGTAGTCGTAGGTGACGGCAATGGTCACGTAGGCGCTGGTCTTGGAAAAGCCACTGAAATTCCGGAAGCGATCCGCAAGGGAAAAGAAGACGCTGTGAAGAAACTGGTAACCGTTGCGCTGGATGAGAACAACAGTATCCCGCATGACAATACAGGAAAGTTCGGAAGCTCTTCCGTGCTCCTGAAGAGGTCCCCGGAAGGTACCGGTATCATCGCAGGCGGCCCGGCACGTGCCGTTGTGGAGCTGGCAGGCGTGAAAAATATCCGTACCAAGTCTCTTGGTTCCAACAACAAGCAGAACGTTGTGCTGGCGACCATCGAAGGACTTAAGGGAGTGGTTTCCCCGGAGGCAGTTGCGAAAAAGCGCGGGAAGTCCATAGATGAGATTATGGCGTAAGAAAGGAGAATGAACATGGCAGAGAAGTTAAAGATCACGTTAGTAAAATCTCCGATCGGAGCGGTTCCAAAGCAGAAAGCAACCGTAGAAGCCCTTGGTCTCAGGAAACTGAACAAGACCGTAGAGATGCCGGACAATGAAGCGGTCCGTGGCATGATCTGGCATGTAAGACACCTGGTAAAGGTGGAAGAAATCTAATATTTTACAGTTAAGGAGGTGCCACAATGGATTTATCGAATTTAACCTATGCAGAAGGCTCGAAAAAGAGCGATAACTTCAGAAGAGGCCGTGGACACGGTTCAGGTAACGGTAAGACAGCCGGCAAGGGCCACAAAGGCCAGAAAGCCCGTTCAGGAGCTCCAAGACCGGGCTTTGAAGGCGGCCAGATGCCATTATACAGAAGAATTCCGAAGAGAGGCTTTACAAACCGCAATACCAAAGAGATCGTTGGTATCAATGTAAGCGCTCTCGAAAGATTTGACAATGACAGTGTAGTTTCTGTTGAGACTCTGATTGCGGAAGGAATCGTAAAGAATCCGAGAGACGGAGTGAAGATTCTTGGAAATGGAGAATTAACTAAGAAACTTACAGTTCAGGCAAATGCATTTTCAGCAGGTGCAGCTGCCAAAATTGAAGCTCTTGGTGGAAAAGCCGAGGTGATTTGATGTTTAAAACATTACGGAACGCATTTAAAATTGAAGATATGCGGAAAAAACTGATCTTCACATTTTTAATGCTCGTGGTCGTAAGGTTTGGTTCCCAGATGCCGATTCCCGGAGTGAACAGGGATTATTTTGCGCAGTGGTTTGCGGCACAGACCGGTGATGCATTCAATTTTTTTGATGCGTTCACCGGCGGTTCCTTTACCAGCATGTCGCTTTTTGCGCTCGGCATCACACCTTACATCACGTCTTCCATTATCATGCAGCTTCTGACGATTGCGATTCCCAAGCTGGAGGAGATGCAGAAGGAAGGCGAGGATGGAAGAAAGAAGATCCAGACCTTTTCCCGTTATCTGACGGTGGTGCTGGCGCTCATTGAGGCGACGGCCATGACCATCGGATTTGGGGGGAGAGGACTGCTTCAGTCTGCTACGGTCCCCAACATGATCGTGGTTGTGGCTGCCATGACCGCCGGAAGCGCCTTTCTGATGTGGATCGGTGAGGAGATTACAGAGCACGGTGTGGGAAATGGAATCTCGATTGTGCTTCTGATCAACATCGTATCCCGGATTCCGGATGATTTTATTGATCTGTATACCCAGTTTGTGAAAGGAAAGACAATTCTGAACGGGGTACTGGCGGCAGTGATCATTCTGGCGGTTGTTCTCGTAACCGTCGTATTTGTCATCGTCCTTCAGGGGGGAGAGCGCCGGATTCCGGTGCAGTATGCCAAGAAGATGCAGGGACGAAAGATGGTAGGCGGACAGTCCACCAATATTCCGCTGAAAGTGAATACAGCAGGCGTAATTCCTGTGATCTTTGCTTCTTCCCTGATGAGTTTTCCCGGCGTCATTGCATCCCTGCTCGGCAAGACAGGCGGTACAGGCATCGGTGGAAAGATTCTGACCGGCTTAAGCCAGTCCAGCTGGTGCAATCCGCATCAGCCGGTTTATTCCATCGGCCTTCTGGTATATATCGTTCTGGTTGTGTTTTTTGCATATTTCTACACGTCCATTACCTTTAACCCGATTGAAATCGCCAATAATATGAAGCGGCAGGGTGGATTTATCCCTGGTATCCGGCCAGGCAGGCCAACGACGGAATATCTCAGCAAGATTTTAAATTACATTGTATTTATCGGAGCAGTAGGACTGATCATAGTATGTGTGATCCCCATCGTCTTCAACGGCATCTTCGGCGCCAATGTATCTTTTGGGGGAACCTCGATTATCATTATCGTGGGTGTTGTTCTGGAGACATTGAAGCAGATCGAATCCCAGATGCTGGTACGCTACTATAAAGGCTTCCTGAACGATTAAATCAGTGCAGAGGAAAGAGCCTGTATGGAAGCATCCCCCGTGGTTGTTTCGTACAGGCTTTTTGGAACTTTACATAAAACGGTATAAATTTGGTAAAAAATGGAGAAGACTATTATGAAGATCATTATGTTAGGGGCGCCGGGTGCCGGCAAAGGGACGCAGGCGAAAAAGATCGCTGAAAAATATCAGATTCCGCACATTTCCACCGGAGATATCTTCCGGGCGAATATCAAGAACGGAACGGAACTGGGGAAAAAGGCAAAGACCTATATGGATCAGGGACTTCTGGTACCGGATGAGCTGGTATGCGACCTGGTCGTGGACCGGGTACAGCAGGAGGACTGCAAAAAAGGTTATATCCTGGACGGATTTCCAAGAACGATCCCTCAGGCGGAAAGTCTGGACAGGGCGCTGGCGGCACTGGGCGAATCCGTGGATTATGCCATCAATGTGGAAGTTCCGGATGAGAATATCGTAAACCGTATGGGCGGACGCAGAGCATGCGTGGGATGCGGGGCTACGTATCATCTGGCATATGCGCCCACGAAAAAAGAGGGGATCTGCGATACCTGCGGGGCAGAGTTGATCTTAAGAGACGACGACAAACCGGAGACGGTTCAGAAACGTCTGGGGGTCTATCATGAGCAGACACAGCCGCTGATCGATTTTTACAGCAAAAAGGGCATCCTGAAGAATGTGGACGGAACGATGGATATGGAAGTCGTTTTCCAGGCGATTACAGGCATATTGGGAGCATAGAACATGGCAGTCACGATTAAATCTGCGAAAGAGATCGAATTGATGCGGGAGGCGGGACGCCTTCTGGAGATCGTACATGACGAGATGGGCAACAGGATCCGTCCGGGCATCTCCACCATGGATATCAATGAATTCGGAGACAAACTGATCAGGAAGCTGGGATGCGTTCCCAACTTCCTGAATTACGGGGGATTTCCTGCGTCGATCTGCGTGTCGGTCAACGAAGAAGTGGTGCACGGCATACCCAGAAGGGACCGGATTCTTCAGGAAGGCGATATCGTCAGCCTGGATGCCGGACTGATCTATAAAGGATATCATTCGGATGCAGCCAGAACCCATGCAGTCGGGAAGATCGATTCCAGGGTGCAGAACCTGATGGACGTCACAAAGAGAAGCTTTTTTGAAGGAATCAAGATGGCGAAGGCGGGAAACCATCTTTTTGACATCTCGGCCGCCATTGATGATTATGTCAGCCGGTTTGGATACGGAATTGTGCGTGATCTGGTGGGGCACGGAATCGGTACCAGCCTGCATGAGGATCCGCAGGTGCCGAATTTCCGGGAAAAGCGCAAGGGCATGAAGCTGGTGCCGGGCATGACGCTGGCCATTGAGCCCATGATCAACATGGGAACCTGGAAGGTGGTCTGGCTGGAGGATAAATGGACTGTGGTGACGAAGGACCACAAGCCCTCCGCCCATTATGAGAACACGATCCTGATCACAGACGGGGAACCGGAGATCCTGACCCTTCATACATGATGCAGGAGGAACCCGTATGGTAAGGATGGAACAGGGCATGCTGGCAAGATCCATTGCCGGACATGACAGGGGCAGGCTCTATGTCATAATCCGTGTGGAGACAGAATATGTATGGTTAGTGGATGGTATTCTGCGGACCGTGGATAAGCCCAAGAAGAAAAGGATCAGACATATTCAGGTGATCCATCAGTATGCAGAACCCGTAAGGAAGGCTCTGAAAGAGAAGGAGCCGCTTCAAAATGAACCGATCAAACAGATAATTCAATCAGAGAGCCGTAAACGGCGGGAGGATAAACATGTCGAAAGCAGATGTAATTGAAATTGAAGGAACCGTAGTAGAAAAACTGCCGAATGCCATGTTCCAGGTGGAACTGGAGAACGGGCACAAAGTGCTGGCCCATATCAGCGGGAAGCTTCGGATGAATTTCATCCGCATCCTGCCGGGGGATAAAGTGACCATTGAGCTGTCACCCTATGATCTGTCCAAGGGCAGGATCATCTGGCGCGACAAATAAGATGGGGGCTGTTCAAGGGGCGGGTAGCGGTCTGCGCCCTGGACCTCTGTGCTCTGCGCTCGTATGGAATGTATCGGACATCGAAGCCGTTTTGTCCGTCCCATTCGGACCGGTATGTTCGCCTGTGACGGATAAAACGGCTCCGCTGTCCGCTCCAGTCCGCACAGCGCTGCAGAACACAGAGGTCCAGGGTGCAGGCCACCCACCCCGTGAAAGTAACGAAACCGGGAAAAACCGGCGAAAAATTTACAGATTTTACTTGCATTCCGGTTATGTCTTTGCTATAATATACAGGCATGATTTGAGGGGGCAGTATGCCCTCAGGAAGGAAACGATGAAAGGAGGACTTTACTGTGAAGGTTAGATCATCGGTGAAACCTATTTGCGAAAAGTGCAAAATCATCAAGAGAAAAGGTAGTATCAGAGTAATCTGTGAAAATCCAAAACACAAACAGAGACAAGGCTAATTTGTAACAGTTGGAGCTCCGGCAGAGGAACTTCAATCGTTTTCTGTGAATGTTAGCACTTGCTGGTTTTTCATATGGCGGCTGCAGTTGAAACACACGGAAGCGTGGGACAACTGATATATATAAAAGACTGAAAGTGGACGATTATTCATTAGAGAGATGTTACCTGAAACCGGGAAGGATGGACGGCGCATGCCGTAAGTACCGGAAAGAGTGGGTCCTTACCCATTTGGGCAGACGGGTGGAATCCGTCATTCGCTGCCTCATTTAGGAAAATATTGTAGTAGAAGAAGATGGAGGAATAATCACAATGGCTCGTATTGCTGGTGTAGATTTACCAAGAGAGAAGCGCGTGGAGATCGGCCTGACCTATATCTACGGAATCGGCAGAGTAAGCTCTAACCGCATTCTGAAGGAAGCAGGCGTGAATCCGGATACCCGTGTCAGAGATCTGACGGATGATGAGGTGAAAAGAATCAGCTCTGTGATTGATCAGACGCAGACCGTGGAGGGGGAACTGAGAAGACAGATCGCCATGGATATCAAGAGACTGCAGGAGATCGGATGCTACAGGGGCGTTCGTCATCGTAAGAGTCTGCCGGTTCGCGGTCAGAAGACAAAGACCAACGCAAGAACCAGAAAAGGCCCGAAGAAGACCGTGGCAAATAAGAAGAAATAACAGATAATAATTGACGATTAGAAAGTAGAAGAAAGTAGGTTAGTTTAGAAATGGCTAGAGTTACGAAAAAAGTGACAAAAAAGCGTATTAAGAAAAACGTTGAACGCGGACAGGCACATATCCAGTCATCTTTCAATAACACGATCGTTACCCTGACCGATGCAGAGGGTAATGCGCTGAGCTGGGCAAGTGCCGGTGGTCTTGGTTTTAGAGGTTCAAGGAAATCTACTCCGTATGCAGCACAGATGGCTGCAGAGACTGCTACAAAGGCAGCACTGGTTCACGGCTTAAAGACAGTAGATGTATTCGTAAAGGGACCTGGTTCGGGAAGAGAAGCTGCAATCCGTGCATTGCAGGCATGCGGCCTTGAGGTGATCAGTATTACGGATGTGACCCCGGTACCGCATAACGGCTGTCGTCCGCCAAAACGTAGAAGAGTTTAATCAGGAGGGTATGAAAGATGGCAATTAACAGAACACCAGTCCTTAAAAGATGCCGGTCCCTTGGTCTGGATCCGGTTTATTTGGGAATTGATAAAAAATCCAAGAGAAATTCTCAGAGAGGAAATAAAAAAGTCTCAGAGTATGGCCTGCAGCTGAAAGAGAAGCAGAAGGCAAAATTCATCTACGGCGTGCTGGAGAAGCCTTTCCGCAATTATTACGAGAAGGCGGACCGCATGAAAGGCATGACCGGTGAGAACCTGATGATCATGCTGGAGACCAGACTGGACAATGTGATCTTCCGCCTTGGCTTTGCAAGAACCCGCCAGGAGGCAAGACAGATTGTTGACCACAAACATGTACTGGTAAATGGAAAACAGGTAAATATTCCGTCTTATCTTGTAAAAGCAGGAGACACGGTTGAGATCAAGGAAAAATGCAAGAGTTCTGACCGCTATAAAGCGATTGCAGAGGCAACCGGCGGCAGACTGGTGCCGGAGTGGCTGGATGCGGACCTTGAGAATCTGAAAGGCCTTGTAAAAGAGCTTCCGACCAGAGATATGATCGACGTTCCGGTAAACGAGATGCTTATCGTCGAGTTGTATTCCAAATAATTGAAAACCGGCAGTTTTGTCACCCAGCATAGAACAGGAGGGGCTTTTTAGTGGTAGTATTTAATAAACCCAAGATTGAAATTGCAGAGATTTCAGAAGATAAAAAATATGGCAAATTCGTAGTGGAACCATTGGAAAGAGGCTATGGCACGACCCTTGGCAACTCCCTGAGAAGAATTATGCTTTCTTCTTTGCCGGGCGCAGCAGTAAGCCAGGTGAAGATTGACGGTGTACTTCACGAATTCAGCTCCATCCCGGGTGTAAAAGAAGATGTAACGGAAATCATTATGAACATCAAGAGCCTTGCACTTCGGAATACCAGCGATTCCGAGGAAGCAAAGACGGCATATATTGATTTCGAAGGTGAGGGTGTCGTTACAGCAGCAGAGATCCAGTGTGATCCGGATATTGAGATTCTGAATCCGGATGTGGTGATCGCCCATCTGAACGGAGGTGCGGACAGCAAGCTTTACATGGAGCTGACCATTACCAAAGGCAGGGGATATGTGAGTGCTGACAAGAACAAGAATGATGAGCTGCCGATCGGTGTGATCGCAGTAGATTCTATCTATACTCCGGTAGAACGTGTGAATCTGACCGTAGAGAACACCCGTGTGGGTCAGATTACCGATTACGATAAACTGACACTGGATGTGATCACGAACGGGACGCTTGCCCCGGATGAGGCAGTCAGCCTGGCTGCCAAAGTCTTAAGTGAACATCTGAGCCTGTTTATTGACCTGTCGGAAAACGCCAAGTCTGCAGAGATTATGGTGGAGACAGAGAGCGATGAGAAGGAAAAGGTTCTTGAGATGAATATCGATGAGCTGGAACTTTCTGTCCGCTCCTTCAACTGTCTGAAGAGGGCAGGTATCAATACCGTACAGGAGCTGTGCAACCGGACGCCTGAGGATATGATGAAGGTCCGTAATCTGGGCCGCAAGTCCTTGGAGGAAGTCCTTGCAAAGCTGAAAGAACTTGATCTGGAACTGAGCCAGAGCGAGGAGTAAAAGGCAGCCGAAAGCCGGCCGGCACGTTCCGGTTCATGCAGTGAACCTTGGAAAGCGCACAGGACCGGGTCATATCAGGCTGACCGATGATTCTGTGCCCGCAGGCGGGCCAGGATGAATGAGAAAAGTTGGAAGCCAGACCCTCTGTCAGTAAGACCGAAGAAGCATGACATGGGGCGCAACGAATGGAGGAAATCAAATGGCAGGATATAGAAAACTGAGCAGAACCTCTTCTCAGAGAAAAGCTTTATTGAGAGGCCAGGTGACCGCTCTGCTGTTTAACGGAAAGATCATTACAACCGAAGCAAAAGCGAAGGAAGTACGCAAAATTGCTGAGCATCTGATCGCTATGGGCGTGAAGGAGAAAGATAACTTCGAGATGGTAAAGGTTACTGCGAAGGTTGCCCGCAAGGACAAGGACGGCAAGAGAGTCAAGGAAGTCGTTAACGGCAAAAAAGTGACTGTTTATGATGAAGTAGAGAAGGAGATCAAGAAGGATCTTCCGTCCAGACTTCATGCAAGAAGACAGATGCTGAAAGTGCTCTATCCGGTGAAAACTCCGGTAGAGGGCAAGAAGAAGAAAACGCAGGAAGTGGACATGGTTGCAAAGATTTTTGATGAGATCGCGCCGAAATACGTGAACCGGAATGGCGGTTACACCAGAATCGTGAAGATCGGACAGAGAAAAGGCGACGCAGCGATGGAAGTACTGCTGGAGCTGGTATAAACCGGAGGAAAAAAATCCTCACAGACGGACGATGCGGTCCGCTGTGGGGATTTTCTTTATAAAATGTATCATAATTGGAGGACAGTAGACATGCTGAATGAACAGATGTATGAATATGGAAGCAAAAGCTCGGTGATTCGGGAGCTGTTCGCCTATGGGCTGGAGCGCAGGAAAATCGTGGGAGAGGATAAGGTGTATGATTTCAGCATCGGAAATCCCAGCATCCCGGCGCCGGCAGAAGTCAAGGAGGCGCTTCTGGAACTTCTGGAGGAGCCGGCAGAAGCGCTTCACGGATATTCTCCGGCGGCAGGCGACCCGGAGGTGAGAAAGACGCTGGCGGACTCTGTGAACCGGAAATTCGGCACGCGCTATACGGCGGACAACTTTTATATGACTGTTGGGGCTGCAGCATCGCTGAGCATCATTGTGAAAGCTTTAACAAGACCGGGGGATGAATATATCACCTTTGCTCCGTTTTTTCCGGAGTACGCGGTGTGGGTGGAGACGGCAGATGCAAAGCTTGTAGTTACTCCGGCGGATACGGCAGATTTCCAGATTGATTTTGAAGCTTTTGAAAAACTGCTCAGTCCGAAGACGAAGGGAATCATCCTCAATTCTCCCAACAATCCCAGCGGTGTGGTCTATTCAGAGGAGACGATTCAGAGGCTGTCAGAGCTGCTTGCGAAGAAGCAGAAGGAATACGGGACGTCGATCTATCTGATTACGGATGAGCCTTATCGGGAGATCGTCTATGACGGCATGGAAGTTCCCTTTGTGCCGAACTATTACAAAAATACGCTGGTGTGCTACTCCTACAGCAAGTCTCTGTCTCTTCCGGGAGAGCGCATCGGCTATATCATCGTGCCGGATGAAGCAGATGACGGAAAGAAGGTCATGGCGGCTGTGGCGGGCGCAGGGCGCGCCCTTGGTTATGTGTGCGCCCCGGTGCTGTTTCAGAAAGCCATTGCCTGCTGCGTGGACGTGCCATGCGACGTGTCCGCATATAAAAAGAACCGGGATCTGCTCTACCATGGACTGACGGATCTTGGGTACGAATGCGTCCGTCCCCAGGGGGCATTTTATCTCTTTGTGAAATCTCCGGAGCCAGATGCGAAAGCTTTTTCAGAACGTGCGAAAAAATATGACGTACTGGTGGTTCCGGGCGACAGCTTCGGCTGTACCGGGTACGTGCGGGTGTCCTACTGTGTGTCGGAGCAGACGATCAAAGACGCGCTGCCGGTATTTGCAGAGATCATGAAGGAATATCAGGAGCAGAGATAAGAGCGGAAAGTATTCGTGGACATCCGAAAAATCATTCCGGAATCCGGGTGTATTCACGAAGAAAAAAACGAAGGCTGATCCTCCTGCCTGTACGGCTGCAGCGCACTTTGATAATTTTTTATCATTCTGTCCCGCAGAGACGGCGGGCTTAAGACCTCTGCCTCCGGGCCGAAGGCGAAAAAGTAATTATAAGCCTGATGTTCTGAACAGTAAAATACGTATACTTCATCCGTGGACCGGGTCTCGTCTTTATCCGGTCTGGAATACAGTCGTGTCTGATAGGATTTTTTTCCGCGGTCCGTAAGCCGTACCCGGATCTCCTCCGGTTCGCCCAGGAGATAGGCGACGGACAGCTTTTCCAGATCCTCCTCGATCTTTGCGATGTCGTCTTTGCTCAGAAAAGCCTGCTGTTTTAAGACGACGGGCTTCTCCAGCCGCGCCATGGAAAAAGAAGCGTCTCTCTTCTGGCTGGAGGCTTCCTCTGCCGTCCGGGTAAAACAGGCCAGATATTCCTGCGTGCAGAGCGGGTCCGGGATGATTTTATACGGATATACAAAAAAGGTCAGCCGTTCTTTGTATACGTATGTCCGGACCTGCATGAGGCGGTTCATCCTGCATGCATACTCCACCATTTCATACACTTCTTTTTTGAAGATCCGTTCCCTCTTTATAAAAGGAAGGGCGGCATATTCTTCCAGCAGGCACTTGATATAGGCGCCTGCTTTTTCATGGTAAAATGCTTCTTCTTTACAGTCGTAACACAGATACTCATAATTGGCATTGTTGATATGATACAGTTTACTGACATGTTTTTCTTTTAAATAATCCTGCAGCTCCAGGACTGTTTTTTCTCTTTCATTCCGGAGCATGTGTTCAATGGCAATCCTTTTCGACCGTTCATCCAGCTGCGAACCGGCGAAGAGACGCTCTGCTTCATACCGTTTCTTTAAAAGATACAGCGACAGGGAAGCTTTTGCGCTGTCATGAAAATTCCGGATGATCGTGTTGATGAAGCCTGCCTGCTTCGTAACGGAAAAAGCACGCATGTCATCGGACATCACGATAGAAGCCCGTCTGCTCATGGATATCCGGATTTTCTGCTGGTCGTTGATATAATGAAATCCCATTGGTACCTCCTGCCTGTTTTCTGTTACTAAGACAGTAACATAATTATGGGAAATATTCAATGATATCTTTAAAAAGGTAACAAGGTAACGGAGCAAACGTTCCGTTGCCATGCTGCCGGAATCATGGCATAATAGAGTACACAAAAAAATTGATGCAGTGCAGGATACAAAAACGGAATGGAAAACAGGATAAGGAGATGCCGGATGAAAAAAGAAACAGCACGTAACTTTTGGCGGAGATATCTTGGACTTGTGTGTAATGGAGCGTCTTCGCAGTATGTGGAAAATCCGAGCCTGAGTTTTGTCGTGGAAGCGAAGGCGGGAGAATATGACGAGATATCGGACAAAGAGTACGATGTGATGCTGAAAGACTGCGAACAGTTTTCGGCCATATGGCGCAAAGAAGCCCGGCGGGAGGCGGGGGATATTTTTCTTGATGCGCTGCAGATGACAAACATCAGCAGAGAATACCGCGAAAAGCTTGCGGAACTGCTGGCAGCCTGTTCTTTGCATACGGATTATCTTTCGAAAACAGAGTCCTCTGTCAGCAGTGCCCGGCCTGCAGGGAGCAGATCTGACGCTGACCATATGGAAGACTTGCGCAGTCTGTCACCACGGGAGATCTACAATGCGCTCTGCAGGAGAATCCATGGACAGGAGGAGGCAAAAAGAGCAGCTGCCATGATCACGTACCATCACATGAAGGGACGCCGTTCCAACGCGGTATTCTGCGGTCCGTCAGGATGCGGAAAGTCGGAGCTCTGGCGTCAGCTGGCGAAAGATTTTCCGGGGATCGTCCGGATCGTGGACGCCAGCCGCCTGAGCGCAGAGGGCTGGAAGGGAAGCTTTCATCTGCGGGACATTTTCGAAGGAATTCCGGCCGGCGATATCGAAGCCCGCGGCCGGATCATCGTACTTGATGAGGCGGACAAGATCTGCTGCGAGACGGCCATGGGGGCAGGAGGCACCAACTACAATTCTCTGGTTCAGAACAATCTGCTGAAGATGCTGGACGGAGATATCATCGAATTTGGCAATGAAGACAACAGTAGAAAAGCATTTAAGGTGGACTGTTCGCATGTGTCGGTTGTGCTTCTGGGCGCATTTGAATACCTCCTGAAGAAGAAAAGCGAGAACAGAGGAGGGCTCGGTTTTGGTTCCGCTTCCCGCATCCGATGCGATTACAGCAATACGAAGATATCCTATGAGGATCTCATTGCCGCCGGGATGCGCCGGGAGATCGCCGGCCGTATCAACCGGATTGTTTTGCTGCATTCTTTGTCGGTATCCGATTACCGGGCGCTTTTGACCGGCCCGATCATGGAGGATCTGCAGTCCATGGGGCACTGCAGGATCCGAATCGACGACCACTCTGCGGCTCTTCTCTCCAAAGAAGCATCAGAGTCGAAACTGGGCGCCAGATGGATGCGGTCTCAGATAATGAATGCACTGGATGATCTCATGTTTGATGATCCGACTGCAAATGAATACACGGTCAATTACCCGACGGCAGAGTAACCGGCATAAAAAAACTCCCATGTTTGTGGGAGTTTTCTGCATGGAATTTTTCTGTTCAGATTTTTTCCGGTTCCGGATATTCGACGCCGAAGGTGTCCGCGGTTATGGATTTGATCACCTGCGGTACGATGGGGCGGTCGTTGTAGTCCACATCGACTTCTGCGATTTTATTTACCACATCCATTCCCCCGGTTACTTTTCCGAAAGCCGCATAACTGCCGTCCAGATGCGGGGAATTTTTGTGCATGATGAAAAACTGGCTTCCTGCGCTGTTGGGATTCATGGCTCTTGCCATGGACAGGACGCCTTCCGTGTGCTTCAGTTCATTTTTAAACCGGTTCTGTGTGAACTCCCCCTTGATGGAGTAGCCGGGGCCGCCCGTACCGTTTCCTTCCGGACATCCGCCCTGAATCATGAAGTCCTCAATGACCCGATGGAAGATCAGGCCGTTGTAGAACCCCTTTTGTACCAGGCTTAAAAAGTTGTGGACCGTATTGGGGGCGATATCCGGGTAGAGCTCTGCCCGGATGATGTCTCCGTCTTCCATCTCGATTGTGATCACTGGATTCTGTGCCATCTGTATTTCTCCTTTTTGATGTGAATTTTGTTACTTATTCTAACTGATAAAAGGCGATTCGTAAAGAGGGTATTATGTTCAATAAATATGCTCCCTTTTCGGAAAACTTCAACGGTTTTTCGTGCCTTGATCTGTACCGTCAAATATAGTATGATATAAAAGATATCTTTTGGAGGAGAATAGCCGTGAAAAAGAAATTATATGGTATTGTTTGTCTGTGCAGCATTGTTTCGTTGATGTTGTGTGCATGTGGAAAAAAAGAACAGGGGAATCCGGTCAGACTGCCGGCTGAAGAGGATATTGTATCTGTTGGTGTTTCGGACGGTGAAAAATATGCTGTGTCACCTGATTCAGAAGCGGAAGCTGCAGAATTTATTGGCGAATTTTTATCCATTCTCAAGGATATGGAAATAACCGGTCGGGAGTCGATCAATGATGTACCAGTCAATAAAGATTTTATTACGATCCATATAAATTGCGATGGGGTGGCGGGAACGACTCTTTTTTACTACGTAGATAAAGGAACCGAATACGTGGAACAGCCGTATCAGGGAATTTATAAACCGGCGCCTGCTTTAGGCAATTGTATAAAGGAAATGCTTGCTTCGGCAGACAATACACCGCTCATGATAACGTTTCAGGCGTCCGTAATTGAAAAAACCAATGATGCAGTCACAGTAAAACCGGCAGATGGTTCCCCGGAGCTTGATTCAGCAGATCAGTTTTATATATCAAACGAAGAAAATCCTGAATTGCAAATTGGAGATTTGGTAGAAATCAGTTATAATGGAGAAATAATGGAATCCTATCCTGCACAATTAGGCGAGGTCTATAAAATTACCGTGATCGAACAGGCAGGAGAATGAGAAAGGAGGGCGGACTGTGAAACGGGAAGAATATATTTCTGATGAGATGGTTGTGAAACGGGTAAATGAAGCGGTAAGGCTTGAACTGGAAAAGAAGAAAGCCATGGATGTTCCGGCAATTATTTATGATGGAAAGTCACAGATTATCTATCAGGAAAACAGTGATGGAACAAGGGTAGAAGTAGGCAGGAGAATGAGAAAGGGACGTTATAGTGAGCGTGTTGCAAAAAATGTGGAACGAAGCGGATCTGGATCCTGCATTTGCAGAGCGCGATCGATGCAGGAAAGCGGGGCTTCCGGTAAGGATTGCAGAGACAAAGCGGCTCCTGATTCGCGAGACGGTGCTGGAGGATGTGCCGAAACTTTATGAGATCCGGCAGCAGCCGGGAATGAGCGATTATGTGGAACCCATGCAGCCAACGCTTCAGAAAGAAATGGAATTTATGGAGGCATACATCCATCATATGTATGCCTTTTACGATTTTGGCCTGTGGACAGTGCTGGAAAGGGAAAACGGCAGGATCGTCGGCCGGGCGGGATTATTTCCGTCAAAGTTCCTGGATGAGGGTGTGGAGCTTGGCTATATGGTTGCAGCAGAACGGCAGAGAAGAGGCTATGCTCTGGAATGCGGGCGGGCGATTCTTGATTATGCCTCAGATGTACTGGATCTGCCGGAAGTCCATGTGCTGATTCATATCAGAAACCGGGCTTCCATCCGGACAGCTGGAAGGCTTGGATTTACAGAGTACGAAATCATACAGAAGAATCGTATGGAATACCGGCATATGATATGGAATTTTCATGCACTGAGAAAAACAGAAGACGAAGTTGTGTGAGACTGATGAAGGAAATAAATTTGCAAAGTACAGAATCATCATCGGATTTTATGAAACAGCCATTGGAGCAGCTGAAAAAAATGATACTGGATTATGGTTCTTTTTCATGTACAGCGGAAAAACTGAAATGGCTGGATATGGAGGAACGATATGAATACTGGCACAGGTCCCATCCGATTTGCATTCAACTGGAGGCTTTTACATTTCCTCAGGATTACAGGATATGGAACCATATGGAGGATGTGTATGTACAGGTGGTTCTGTCTGAGATGGCACATTATGAAGAGTGGGAACCGGGATTCTGGGACAACATATCGCAGAAGGAGAGAAGAGAGTGTCTGGAAGGTCACATTATGCGGCATCTGTATGATAATTATGCAACTTTCAAAGAGCTGCGCCTGGTGAAAAGGGACTGGGCTTTTCTTGCAAAAGAAATTCGATTTTTTGCAGATGAAAATAAAGTTCCTTTTTCCGAGCAAAAACAGTATCTGGACCTGTTTGAAAATGCGGCAGTGATCGAACTGGGGGGGCTTTACGAAAGTGACGCTTCTTACTGGGCAGTAAAACACAATCTTTTACTGGTGGTCGACTGTGGATGCTGGGATTAAAGATGAATTGAAATGGTGTACAAAAATGGGAGGTAGATTATGATGTCACTGAAAGAAGACATGAGCGGGATCAAATTTCAGTCCAGGTGGTTTGAACGGTGTCTCAAAGATTTTCTGGGGATCAGGGAGCGGAGCATTACGAGTGAGGACGTTCGGGAAATTAAATATCTCTTTGTCTCCACAACGCACAGCTATGAGCTGGGCTTTGCCAAATCCCTGCCTCCTGAGCTGTTCCTGACCTGTGCGTTCCAGGATGCAGGAGATGAATGGGAAACGGAGTGTATCGAGGATACCGGAAAATACCGGACTGCCGATGAATTCCTGAAATTCGGCACCTTAAATCTGAAGATTGACCACCAGGTGCGTACAATCAGGCTCAAAGAAGAGATTGAGCGTTTTGAAGCCGATCTTTCCATGGAGTCCTACAGGGTAATGAAAGATTTTAAAAAGAGCGTCAGAAAATATGGTACCCAGGACTGTGACTTTGACGGTCTGGAGGAAGACGAGGTAACCTGCGATTATGGTATTCTGGTTCCAGAAGATATTTCCCGTCTGACCAGTCTGGAGGTGCTCCGCCTGATGAGCTGTCAGACGGAGATTCACAGTCTCAGATTTCTGGAGGACCTGCCTGAATTGCGCATCCTGGAGATAGGCGAGGTGTTCCTCAATGACCTGGAAGGTTTGGAAAAACTGATTGGTCTGGAAAAACTGTGCATCTGGAGCAACTGAACATAAAAAGGGAACTGCTTTTCTGACGGGACAGCAGTCTGCCCGACGGCATTTAAGGAAATCATGGATTTCTTTTTAAATGCAGATGTTGGTATTGTTCAAATGCCCTGTCCGGAGTTTTTCTGCCTGGGGCTGGCCAGAGGAAATATTCATGGTGCAGATTATCCGGTTGTTATAGAGAATACGCGGATCCGTACAGAGATGCAAAAGAATGGTCCCAACAGGAAGCGTCCCCTGGAAGATTTCCCGTATATCAATGTGTTATATGAGCAGTAAATGTGCAGCTGTGAGGAGGTCGATATGTCAAAAATTAAATGCAGATGCGGAAATATATTACCAGATATTACAGATCAAATCCGGTATAAGGGATATATCATTTCTGACAGGGAAATTTTCGATCTGTTTGATTTTGCGGATGAAATGATTGAGTCCGGCGATCCGGGGAGAGAAGCTCTGGCAATGACGTTCCGCAGAAATGTTGGCGTTGGCGAAAAGTATATTCGGTTAAAGGAAATGTACCAGTGTCCTTTTTGCGGAAGAATGATCATTGAGGACAATTCCGGAGATTTCTGCTTTTTTGCGCCTGAAGAACACAATGAAAAGAATCTGCTGGATTATGGAGCGGAATGTGAGAAAAAGCACATTTGAAATAATTCCTTGATATTTTGCGGGGACATGGTATAATTCTACATAGTTTTCAGAAGGTGTCCGCAGGGCACAGATAAGAGGAGAGCAGTCTATGGTACGGACAGAAGAACTGACGTTCGATTATGAGCGGTTGGACGAGGAAGGAAAGGTCGAGTCGAAAAAGCGGGCGGTGGATCATGTAAGCCTGCATATCCGTCCGGGGAAATTTATTGCGATTCTGGGGCATAACGGTTCCGGCAAGTCCACGCTTGCCAAGCATATCAATGCCATCCTGACGCCTACGGAGGGGACGCTGTGGGTGGACGGCATGGATACGAAGGATGAACAAAAGCTGTGGGATATCCGTCAGGATGCGGGCATGGTGTTCCAGAATCCGGATAACCAGATCATCGGCACCGTGGTGGAGGAGGACGTGGGATTCGGCCCGGAGAATCTGGGCGTGCCCACAGATGAGATCTGGACACGGGTGGAGGAAAGCCTCAGTGCGGTAGGCATGCTGAAATACCGTCATCATTCGCCTAATAAGCTGTCCGGCGGACAGAAGCAGCGGGTGGCGATTGCAGGCGTCATGGCGATGCATCCCAGATGTATCGTGCTGGACGAGCCTACCGCCATGCTGGACCCCAACGGCCGAAAGAGCGTGATCCGGACAGCGCAGAAGCTGAACCGGGAAGAAGGAATCACGATCATTCTGATCACCCATTATATGGAAGAAGTGGTGGAAGCGGATCATGTATTTGTGATGGATGACGGAAGACTGGTCATGCAGGGAAGCCCAAGAGAGGTGTTTTCGCAGGTGGAAGCATTAAAGAGACTGCGCCTGGATGTGCCTCAGGCGACGCTGCTTGCCTTTGAACTTCAGAAAAGAGGACTTCCGCTTCCGGACGGAATCCTGAGTAATGAAGAACTGGTGGATGAATTATGTCAATTAAAGTCAAAGATGTAAATTATATATATGCAGAAGGCACAGCCTATGAGATTCATGCGCTGAAGGATATCAATCTGGAGATTCCGGACGGACAGTTTGTGGGACTGATCGGACACACGGGATCCGGCAAGTCCACGCTGGTCCAGCATCTGAACGGGCTTGTGAAAGCGACCAGCGGAAGGATCTATTTTAATGGAAGGGATATTTATGGAGAAAATTTCTCCATGAAGGACTTGAGGAGTCAGGTCGGGCTTGTATTCCAGTATCCGGAGCATCAGCTGTTTGAGATCGATGTGCTTTCGGATGTGTGCTTTGGTCCGAAGAATCTGGGCTGTTCCCAGGAGGAAGCAGAGAAAAAGGCGAGAGAAGCCCTGCGGATGGTGGGAATGGGAGAGGAATATGAGAAGCGTTCCCCGTTTGATCTGTCCGGCGGACAGAAGCGCCGGGTGGCGATCGCCGGAGTTCTTGCCATGGATCCGCAGGTGCTGATTCTGGATGAACCGACTGCGGGACTGGACCCCAAAGGAAGGGATGAGATCCTTGACCAGATCGGACTTCTCCAGAGAGAGCGGGGGATTACGGTAGTCCTTGTTTCCCACAGCATGGAAGATGTGGCCCGTTATGTGGACCGTATCATCGTCATGAACCATGGGGAGGTGCGTTTTGACGGAACGCCCAGGGAGGTTTTCCGGCATTACAGAGAACTGGAAGAGATCGGACTGGCGGCCCCGCAGATGACCTATCTGATGCAGGGGTTAAAGGAAAAAGGCGCAGATGTGGATACGGATGCGACAACCATAGAAGAAGCAGCGGATGCCATTGTACAGTGGCTGAAGAGCAAACAGGAGTGATTTCATGATTCGAGATATTACACTGGGACAATATTATCCCGCAAAATCCACGATTCATAAGCTGGACCCGAGAGTAAAGCTGGTAACTACCATTGTCTTTATCATCTCGCTTTTTGTGGCGAAAGGAGTCGTGGGGTATGCGATAGCCAGCCTGTTTCTTGCCATGGTGATCCGGATGTCCAGAGTTCCGTTCAGCTATATGACCAAAGGGCTGAAAGCCATTATTATGATTCTGATGCTGACCGTCCTGTTCAACCTGTTTTTGATAGACGGGGATTTTGTACTGTGGCGGTTCGGATTTCTCCGGATTACGGATAAAGGTCTGAAAACGGCGGTCTTTATGGCGGTCCGTCTGATCTATCTGATCCTGGGCTCTTCGATCATGACGCTGACTACAACGCCGAATGATCTGACAGACGGTCTGGAGAAGCTGCTGGGACCGCTGAAAAAGCTTCATGTACCGGTCCATGAGATCGCCATGATGATGTCGATTGCTCTCCGCTTTATCCCGATCCTTCTGGAAGAAACAGATAAGATCATGAAGGCGCAGATTGCCCGCGGAGCAGATTTTGAGACGGGAAACCTGCTTCAGAAAGCGAAGGCCATGGTGCCGCTTCTGGTGCCGCTGTTTATCTCTGCTTTTCGCCGGGCCAATGACCTTGCCATGGCCATGGAGGCCCGCTGCTACCACGGCGGAGACGGCAGAACAAAGATGAAGCCGCTTCACTATGAAAGCCGGGACAGGATCGCTTATGCCGTTGTGTGGGGATATTTTCTGCTGATGGCCGCCGCCGGATGGGCTGCGTCTTTTTATGCGGTCATGTGGCTGTAGAAAGGATTTCCGGAATGAAACGTGTGAAACTGGTCGTTGCCTACGACGGCACGAATTACCGCGGATGGCAGATTCAGAAAAATGGCGATACGATCGAATCCATGCTGAACCGGGCGTTGAAGGAGCTGACCGGTGAAGAGATTCATGTCATGGGAGCGAGCAGGACGGATTCGGGAGTCCATGCCATGGGGAATGTGGCGGTCTTTGATACAGAGGCAAAGATGTCGGCGGATAAATTTGTTTATGCACTGAACCAGCGTCTTCCGGAGGATATCCGGGTACAGCACTCCTGCGAGGTGGCGCCGGATTTTCACCCCCGTTATCAGGAGACGGTGAAGACCTATGAATACCGGATTCTGAACCGGCAGTTTCCGCTGCCGGCATATCGGCTGAACACATACTTTACCTATTATACACTGGATGCGGACCGTATGCGCCGGGCGGCTGCATATCTGACCGGTGAGCATGATTTTAAAAGCTTCTGTGCGTCGGGCGCTCAGGTAAAGACAACGGTCCGGACCGTTTATGATCTGCAGGTGCAGAAGAACGGCGATCTGATTACAATCCGGATCACAGGGAACGGCTTCTTATACAATATGGTACGGATTATTGCAGGTACCCTGATGAAAGTCGGAAATGGAGAATGGGAACCGGAGTATGTGGAAGAGATACTGGATGCAAAAGACCGGAGGATGGCAGGGCCGACAGCGCCGGCAAAGGGCCTGACGCTGATGGAGATTCTGTTTCAAGGAGAGAGCCGTCTGGCAGGACTGTCCGGAAGTTCTTCGGAATAACGGAAAAACCTTGAAAAACAGCCGAAAATTGCATATTTTCCGCTTGACACACACGGCCTTGTGTCATATAATATAAAACTGTGACGACGCGAGAAAATGTCCGATCCAAAGCCCCGGTAAGACATTTTTACGTATATATATTTCCGGCATTCATTGCCCGGAAAGTCTGATAAACGGCATAAAACCGACGTTGTTCCGCAGGGAAGAATTCCATGCCGTTTATATATGATTCAGTCGATTTAATTTTAACAGGAGGTACACCTATGAACAGTTTCATGGCTAATCCAGCGAAAGTGGAAAGAAAATGGTACGTAGTTGACGCTACCGGATATACATTAGGCCGTCTGGCTTCTGAAGTAGCAAAAGTGCTGAGAGGAAAGAATAAACCTGTATTCACTCCTCACATTGATACAGGTGATTATGTAGTGATTGTAAATGCAGAGAAGATCAAAGTAACCGGCAAGAAGCTGGATCAGAAGATTTACTACCATCATTCCGAGTATGTCGGCGGTATGAAAGAGACGACTCTGAGAGAGATGCTTGCAAAGAAACCGGAGAAGGTTGTTGAACTTGCAGTAAAAGGCATGCTTCCGAAAGGACCTTTGGGAAGACAGATGTTCACCAAACTTCATGTGTATGCTGGTCCGGAGCATCCGCATGCAGCTCAGAAACCAGAAGCACTGACATTTTAACAGGAGGTAGAGATCATGGCTAAGACAAAATTCTATGGAACTGGAAGAAGAAAAAAATCCATCGCCAGAGTATATCTGGTACCGGGAACCGGTAATATTACAGTAAATAAAAGAAGCATCGATGATTATTTTGGGCTGGAGACCCTGAAGGTGATCGTACGCCAGCCGCTGGTAGCAACAGAGAATGTTGACAAGTTTGATGTACTGGTAAATGTACATGGCGGCGGCTATACCGGCCAGGCAGGCGCAGTCAGACATGGGATTGCACGTGCACTGGTACAGGCGGATCCGGATTACAGACCGCTTCTGAAGAAGGCAGGCTTCCTGACCCGTGACCCGAGAATGAAAGAGCGTAAGAAGTACGGTCTCAAAGCGGCTCGTCGCGCGCCCCAGTTCAGCAAGCGATAATCGGCTGTTCAAACTGTATCAAAATTGCTCAAAAACCCCGGAAAATCAAGGTTTTCCGGGGTTTTCTTATACCCAAACAAGCTGATATAGTTTGACCTGATTTGACACAACGAGAGCCATTTTCACCCAATTTTTAGTGGTTAAAAATAGGACAACCGGCAAAAATGGAGGTAAAAAACGGGCTTAGTGGTTAAAAAATAGGACAACCACAGCCCTGATTTCGGGGTATTTCAGAGGCGATTTTTACTCCCTCTCACCCCTCAATTTATACGAGAACAGTTTGGCGTCAACAGGGTTTTTGTATTCCTCATCGTCCTCCCGGACCTCCATCGCGTTAATAAACTCAATCAGGGTGGAGAAGTTCTGTTCCTCCACCGGGGCCTCGTAGTGGATATATCCAATCAGGGCGCAGTACAGCAGCGTTTCCGCTTTGACCCAGAAATCGTCACTGGCTTTCCCCTCGCCCTTGGTGTTGGCGATTAAGGTTGTCACCAGCTTCAAGATGTCCTTTTCGCTGTGGATATAGGCGAAAGGATTGTATTTCATGGATTTTTTGAAGTTGATGGTATTCAGCACCTTGATCCGGTACGGTTCATAGATGGTTTTGCCGTTCTTGTCCTTCATGGGCTTTCCGTCCTTATCCAGCCTGGGCGCGCCCCGTTGGAGCAGCTTTCCACATTCGATCAGGATTGTACCTTTTGGGTCAGTAACCACATACGAGCTATGGAGCTGCATCAGGTTGGGCTTGAGCCAGAAGCGGGTCTTGCCGGAGCCGGAACCGCCGATGACCAGCACATTTTTGTTGCGGGCGGTCTTGGGGTCCTTGGGGCGGCTGCTCATGGTAAGGCGTTCCGTCTGGGTAAGGATCACATTGTTCTGGAATACCGGATCGACATAAGGGGCGATGTCCTGGGAATTTCCCCATCTCGCGGAACCGTACTCGATATTCGGGCGGTACTTCTTGGCGTTTTTGCCTTTCAGGTAAACAGCCAGCCGGAGCGCCGCGCCGCAGCACAGCCCGACCAGCAGGTCCAGCGGGTGAAAGCTGGGCCAGAAACTTCCAAGCGCCGCCGGAAGGACGGAGATTAGCGACAGCGCCTTTTCCGATGCGTCCGCGCCCTGGGCCATCCGCCACGCCTCCCCGAAGTTGGTGGCGAACAGCCCCATCAGGATATAGGGCAGGTTCAGCAAAACGAGCTTCTTGATGTTCAGGGGCTTTTTCATCGTTCCAGCTCCTTTCGCTTTGTGCGGTCCACCACCGCGTTTTTCACCAGCTCCTTGAACTGGTTCAGCTTCGCCAGCACAGACGGGCGGGACGCCTTGCGGACCTTCTTCTGGGTGTACTCGGTAAATGCCGAGGTCAGCGCGTCCGCGTCGCGGGCCTTGAAAAAGACCAGGTACTTGGGCGGGGAGCAGCTGCGGTCCTTCTTTACCGCGTAATCCACGCCGTACTTCCGGGCAACCCGTTCAAACGCCTTGATGGAGGGGTCTGTGATCTCAAGATTGGACACGCCCTGGTTCTGCCCGATGAGCTGCTTCACCGTCTGCTTTCCCTGGGGCTTGACCTCCGCGCCCTTTTCCCGCTGTTTCTGCATCTTTTGCTCTTTCAGGTGCGCCAGATACTTCATAATTGCCGCTTTGAACAGCCTGCCGGTGAACTTTGTGCCGCTGACAATGAGCGTTAGGGTTTTGCTTTCCACTTCGTCCTGCACCTGATGTTTGACGCGCTGGAATCCGAGAAGCCCAACCATTTTGCGGTGCGGCAGTACAAAAAATATAAGCTGGCGGCGGGTGATATATGCTCTAAATGACTTCTTAATCACGAGATTTTCTCATGGTTAGTGAAGAACCCATTTAGAGCATATTTCATGTAAGGAGGCAGACGCTATGACAAAAACCAAAATCACTCCATTATACGAGAGGTTGAGCCGTGACGATGAATTGAATGGGGAATCCAACTCCATCAGCAACCAGAAATCCATGCTGGAAGATTACGCCCGCCGCAACGGTTTCCCCAACCCGACCCATTTCACGGACGATGGAATCTCCGGAACCCGGTTCGACCGACCCGGATTCACCGCCATGATGGAGGAAGTGGAGGCCGGGAACGTGGAGGCAATTATCATCAAAGACATGAGCCGCCTGGGGCGTGATTATCTCAAAGTCGGCCAGGTCATGGAAATCCTGCGGCAGAGAGGTGTCCGGCTGATCGCCATCAATGACGGAGTGGACAGCGCCAACGGAGAGAATGATTTTACCCCGTTCCTGAACATCATGTATGAATTTTATGCCAGAGATACCAGCCGCAAGATTAAGTCCGTATTCAAGGCAAAAGGCATGAGCGGCAAGCACCTGACCGGTACGGTCATTTACGGCTACTTGTGGGACGAAAAACGGGAACACTGGATTGTGGACGAAGAAGCCGCTGATGTGGTGCGCCGGATATTCGCTATGACTTTGGAGGGATATGGCCCTTACCAGATTGCGAATCGGCTGTCACAGGAAAAGATTGAGATACCATCCCTGCACCTGTCCCATTACGGAGAGGGCGTGAATCAATCCAAGACGTTTAAAGACCCTTATGGCTGGGGCTCTTCCACTATCGTCAATATCCTGAAAAAGCGTGAGTATTTAGGCCACACCATCAACTTTAAGACCCGCAAGCATTT
>VSND01000190.1 GCA_009774145.1 Lachnospiraceae bacterium
ATGACCTATGATGCCGAAGGCCATCTGCTCACTCTGTCCGTAAACGGAGTACAAAAAAGGAAAAATCTCTACGACGGTAAAGGAAACCTGATCCGGTCTGCGGATGCACTTGGCCGCAGCGTGGAGATCGAATACGATGAAAAAGGAAACGCGGTGAAATTCCGGATGCCGGACAAAAGCACGGTCCTGCTGGAGTATGACGGCCGGGGAAATATCTGCGGCATTACCGACGGGGAAGGCAGTCATACCGGATACGAATACGACGCCTGCAGCCGGGTCATCCGTACGACGGACGGCAACGGAAATCAGACCGTCTTTACCTATGACGCCGCCAACCGGATTACCTCCGTGACGAACGCGGAAGGAAACAGGCGGCTCTATACCTATACCCAAAGCGGAAAGCTTGAAAAAGTGGTTGATTTTAACGGAGCCGTTATGGAGAGCACCTATAACGCCATGAATCAGGTGGAATCCCGGACCCTGCCGGACAAAGAGACGGTCCGCATGGAATATGACCGAATGCAGAACCTTTCAAAAATACTTCTTCCAAACGGTGCACAGCTGCTGTATCTGTACGACCGCCGGAACCGTCTGGAACAGATTGTGCTTCCCACAGGCGGAACCATATGTTATGAATATGATCCAAACGGGAACCGTACCGGGATCACTGATCCGGAGGGAAACCGGACGGTTATGGAATATGATGAAAGAAACCATCTCATCCGTACGACCGATCCGTCGGGAGCCGTCACAGAATACGGATACGATACAGAAGGCAACCGGATCCGTGTGACGGATGCTGCCGGAAACAGCTGCCGGTATGAATATGATGCCGCCGGGCAGCTGATATCCGGGACAGATGTTCTTGGGAATACCACCCGGTATGAGTATGACGCCATGGGAAGGATTGCGTGCGTCACAGATCCCAAAGGCCGCCGAACCCTCTGCGAATATGGAAAAAACGGAAAGCTGTCGAGAAAAAGCGCTGCGGATGGAACCGTGACCTGCTACGAGTATGACCGGAACGGGAATCTGATCCTTCAGAAAGATCCGGGCGGCAGGCAGTTAAAGTATACTTACGACTGCCTGAACCGTCTGGTATCGGTACAGAACCACGCCGGTCAGGAAAAAAGATATACCTATGACGCTGTTGGAAACGTGATTTCCGTGACGGATGCACCGGGTCATGTAACCCGGTATGAATATTCTCCCGGCGGCAGGCTGACATCGGTGCTGGACGCCGGCGGCAACCGGACAGAATATGCATACGACACCATGGGCGGACTGACCGCGGTCTGCCGGCATGAAGGCATGAACAGGTTTCTGAACAGCGAAGGACGGCTGTCTCTTCCGGATGGATATCCGGAAGACCAGGTGCGGCTGACCCGGTATGAACGCGGCCCGTCCGGAGCGGTGGAAACCATGATCGATCCGCTGGGGCAGAAAGAACACTACACCGTCGACCTTTCCGGAAGAATATCCGCCAGAACAGACCGGGACGGGTACGTCACCCGCTATGCCTACAATCCCTCCGGGGATATGGAGCGGATCACCTACGCAGACGGGCGGAGTGTCTCGTTTACTTATAATGCTCTGCGGCAGCTGATTCAGATCCAGGACTGGCTCGGCATAACCAGGATAGAGCCGGACCTGGCAGGGCGGGTCAGAAAAGTGACGGATGCCATGGGAAGAGAAGTCTCTTACCGGTGGGGAACCATGGGCGAACGGGAACAGATCACGTACCCGGACGGCCGCAGAGTGTCTTATGAATACGATGAACGGTCCCGTCTTTCCCGCCTGTCGGACGGAGAGCAGGAGGTGAGGTATGCCTATGATCCGGAAGGCCGTCTGACAGAAAAGACCGGTCCGGATCATATCTGCACCAGTTATCGTTACAACTCCATGGGATATCTGGAGAGCCTCGTACACCAGAGGGACGGAAGTATTCTGGAAAAATATGAATACGAATACGATCTGTCAGGAAATCGGACGGCAGTCCGCCGGGAGCGCAGAGTCTCTCCGCTGGTATCCGACGGCATTCCGGCAGACGTCAAAGAACAGGTGTACAGAGACAATGGGATGTATCGGTATCAGTATGATGATCTGTATCGTCTGATCGAAGTCCGGAAGGACGGCGTCTGTATCCGGCAGTACGAATACGACGCCTTCGGCAACCGGACCCGGAAGGTGGAAGAGAATCAGCAGACCTGTTATTTCTACAATGCGGCGGATCAGCTGATCCGGGAAGAAGGAGACTTCGCAGAACGCACTTACCAGTATGACGCCCGGGGCAATCTGACTGCTGTTCTTCATGGAACTTCCGTGGAGCATCAGTATGCTTATGATGCAACTGGTCGGCTGTCTCTTTCGATGAACGCAGAAGGAAGAGTGGCAAGATACCAGTATAACGGCCTCGGCCAGCGGACCGGCATCCAGGAATACACGCTGACCGGATTTGCTCCGGAGACGCCGTTCTCCGCAGATGCCATCACATGCGCCGATCCTGTGCGGGAAGTGGAATACCTTCTGGACCTGACAAGACCATATCATAACCTGATTGAAAAATCCGAACGGGACGAAG
>VSND01000191.1 GCA_009774145.1 Lachnospiraceae bacterium
AATCAGCACCACCGGCTTAGCCGGTGGTTTGTTGTCCGCCCTATAAGGGCTCGTTCCCGGCGCTGGAGTCTAAAGACTCATCGAATGGTCCGCCAGCCGCAACGTCAGTTACCTGCTAAGCCCTTCGGGCTCATCTTTTCTTGTTGCTTTTGTTTACCGGCTCACCCGTAAACGGGTCAATATACTCCTTCAATGACATCTGGTCATATTCTAAATCTTCTTTTAGTTGATTCCGAATATACTCTTCTATCTTTTTTGCATTTTTTCCTACCGTGTCCACATAGTATCCTCTGCACCAAAAATGTCGATTGCCATACTTGTATTTGAGATTCGCGTGTCTCTCAAATATCATCAGGGTACTTTTTCCTTTTAAATACCCCACAAAATCTGACACACTCATCTTCGGCGGTATTTCTACCAGCATATGGACATGATCCGGACAGATTTCTGCTTCCACAATATTTACTTCTTTGCGTCTGCACAACATACTCAAGATATTTGCGATGTCCCGTTTCAACTCGCCGTATATAATCTTTCTTCTATATTTCGGTGCAAAAACAATATGGTACTTACAATTCCACTTTGTATGTGATAAACTATTGTTGTCCATTTGGACTACCTCCTTTGATTAACAAAACGGTTGGCGAACCTGTTTTTATTATATCAGGGGAGGTTTTTTACACAACGCTAAAGCTATTTCAACCACCCGCAGAGCAGGTGGTTTTTTTGTTCTCCAAAGTTCCATTTTTCGGATCAGCGAAAAACTCCTCAATGGAGAACAGGGCCATGCCCTAACAATAAAAGGGAATTTATTTTTTCAAACAAATTCCCCTTTTACCTTAAGTCCTGATACGTCAGGTTCGTCCTTTACTGATATTTACCACGAGTTCTTCATATTGAGGATCATTCAGATAATCCTGAATGGTAATGAGCATTGTATCCGGCTGTTTTTCTTTCACAACTTCACTCAAGGCAACATGTGTTACGATTACATCAGCTTCTTCCGGCAGTTCCATCACCGATGCATGCTGAACATCAATATCTGTAATGCCAGCTTTTTTCAATTTTTTACCAATTACAGAAGCTCCCATTGCACTGGAACCAAGTCCGGCATCGCACACATACAGAATTTTTTTCACTTTGCTGTAATGAAATGTTTTTTGATCATCCTCAAAAACAGAAGAAATACGAGATTTCTTACCTTTTAATGCTTCCATCTGTTTTGCAGCTTCCCTAAGACTCTGATCTCCTTCTTCCTCATTCTGCTTTGTGTTTTTAACGATAACAGAGGCCACTGCAAAAGATACAGCGGCAGAGGCCAGGATTGCAAGCAGAATCATAATCTGATCTCCCGCTGCTGCCATCATCATAATAGTAATGATACTTCCTGGCGAGCTTACACCCACAAGTCCCACTCCGAACAGTGAGAACAGAAAGGTACCTGTGATACCACCTGCAATCGCCGCCACTGCCACCATCGGATTCATCAGAATAAACGGAAAATAAATCTCGTGAATTCCTCCAATCGCATGAATAAGTGTTGCACCATATGCGTTTGCCTTTGCTCTGCCTTTTCCAAAAAGACAGTATGCCAGCAAGATTCCAAGTCCTGGACCCGGATTAGATTCCAGCAGAAAAAGCACGGATTTCCCATACTCAGCCAATTGTGTGGTTCCAAGAGGAGTAAGTATTCCCTGTCCAATCGCATTGTTCAAAAAGAGTACTTTGGCCGGCTCAATAAATACTGCGGTAAGTGGCAGCAGATTATTGTTTTCCAAAACAGCGACCCCTTCTGCAAACACGCCAGATAGAGCGGTAATCGCCGGAGCAAGGCATCGACATCCGACAATCGCTATTACAGCACCAAGAACCGCCGTTGTAAGATTCCCGATCAGCAGCTCAAATCCAACTGGAATATGAGGCTCAATCACTGCATCTGCCTTTTTCAATACCCATGCTGCAAATGGAGCTATAATCATTGCTCCCAAAAGCATTGTGATATCACTTCCGATAACAACGCCCATGGTGGTAAATGCTCCTATGACCGCACCTTTATCTCCATAAACCATTTTTCCGCCTGCTGTACCAATCAGCACAGGAAGCATGTAAGTCAACATTGGCGAAATAAAGCTTTTTAACATATCACTTGACAGCCAGATCCCCAGTGCAGTCAGGATCCCCCATCCCATAAAAGCTCCCAAATTCGGAAGTACCATTCCGCTCAGCTTACTGCCAAACCGTTGTGCTTTTATACGCCATGAAACATCATTCGACATATCTGTACCCCCTTTTTTATGAAAGTTCAACTTCCTTTTCCTCTTTCATTGACCGTTCAATTGCATCCACTACGCGAAGTGCATCATACGACTGCTTCGGCGTAATAACCGATTTGGTCTGTGTTGCTACATTATTGACAAAAGCCATAACCTCTTCTGCCAAATCCCCGCAGACTTCCCCATTCACATAATACCAGTGTCTGGAGTCCGGATACTGTACCCCTTTTGCTGATACAAACCGCACGCCATGATCACAGGAATCCACATAAGCAACCCCCTTTGTGCCTACAAGTTCTACCTTGTCATCAATAATTGTGGGGGAATTCTCCGGCAGCGTCCAGCATGCTTCCATACATGCAATCGCATCGTTTTCATAAGTTACAATTGCATAGATCACATCGTTCATTCCGTTTTCTTTCAGCAGTACACTCCGATTTCTGGCGAATACTTTCACTGGCTGACATCCCATCCACCAGTTAATATAATCGATATCGTGAATCATCACATGCATGCTCAGATCGGAAGCTCCAATATAACGTCTCGGGCCAACAATCGGACTGTTTCTTCTCACATAACAATGGATAATGTCTCCCAGTTCACCACTGTCCAGCCGTTCCTTGATCATTGCAAAGCGCGGATCAAAACGAAGGAGAAAACCTGTTGTAAATACTTTATCATAATCTTTGGTAATTTCATACAGTGCTTTTCCATCTTCCAGCTCTTTTGCCAAAGGTTTCTCGAGCAGGATATGTTTTCCAGCCTTTACTGCCAGCTCTACTGCCTCCCGATGCATATTATCCGGAAGTACAATACTCACTGCCTCGACATCTGCATTTTCCAGCATCTCTTTGTAATCCCTGTAGAGCCTCACACCTTCAAATTCCGTCTCCAGTTGTTTTCTGCGAACCTCATTGTATTCGCACAATGCAATCAGTTCTACCTGCGGCAGCTTCCGATAAATCTGTGCATGATACGTTCCCATCTGTCCTACCCCAATAACTCCTGCTTTAATCTTTCCCAACGTAATTCCTCCTCTCATTTTATTGTTTGCTACGTTGTTCAGTGTTTCTTTATGAGCCCTATTATAGATTGCGCAGAACCCAAACGAAAGACAATAAATTTCCAGGTAAAATGGCAAACCGTGCCAATTACTTTTCCGGTCATTTTGCCAATTAAAACTGGCAAAGGAATATATTGTCAAATCAATTCTTTATAAAGTATATTATATTTAAAGAAAAACCAGGAAAGGAATTTATGGTGATATGTTTCAGAATTCTCGATTAAATGAATTATTAAAGTATTTTCTGAGCCATAAAGAGTATACCAGTCCTTCTAATCTGGTAAAACATTTTCAGATATCAGAACGAACTCTGCGCAATGACATACGCGAGGTAAATAAAGAAATCAAAAAGAATCATGTGCAGATTCTGATGAAAAGAGGCGCCGGTTATTACCTGGATTCAAAAGATCCTTCCTTTGTATCTCAGCTGGAAGAATCTGTAAATCTTAAGCAGGATCCACTGGATTCCGTAGATCGCAGAATCAATCATCTAATTATAAAGCTGCTATATGCAAATGATTATCTAAATCAGGATGATCTTGCTGATGAGGTGTTTGTCAGTGTTAATACCATTATTAATTATCTGAAAACTATCCGTGCCATACTTAACCGCTACCACCTCACATTACAGAACAAAGCCAATCTTGGTTACCTGGTCGTCGGAGAAGAACTGGACAAGCGAACCTGTATTGTTGACCTGCTTACATCCAATGCTCAACCATATGCTTTCCAGTTTTCCAATGAACAAAAAGCGTTGTTAAATCATGTGAACCTTGAAAAAATCAAAGAAACCGTTATGGACTTTAACCGAAAATATGATCTTCATTTTACAGACTATAATCTGAAGAATCTCATCTTGCATATTGCTCTTTCTATTTCCAGGCTCCAGGCAGATAAGCCAATTGTGTCTTATCCCAGGCCGCAAAATTCACAATTAGACCAACTGCTGCATCCACTGATTTCTTATATAGAAGAAATATTCCAGGTAATCTTTACAACAGCTGAGAAAAATTATATTTTTTCGCATTATGTTACCAGTGCCGGCGAATTGCTGAATCAGGAACACACAACGGATTATATGCACAAACTGGTTATGGATATCCTGAATTGTATCTATGAGTCTTACCATATCGATCTTAGAACGGACAGGGTTCTTCTCAATGACCTGAGTCAGCATCTGCAGGCTATCCTTAACGCTAAATATTATCAACTTCGCAACAAGAATCCTTTGTTGCATACGATTAAGAACAATTATATTTTTGCTTATGAAGTAACTGAAACTGCTGTTTATCAGGCATTTGAAAATGAACCTTTCCATCTGTCTGAAGACGATATCGGTTATATTGCTCTGCATGTGGGAGCGGCCATTGAACGATATTTTGACTCCCGCTATCAGCATCTTAAAAAGGTACTGATTGTTTACGGCAACGGATATGCAGAAGGCAGTTTCCTTGCTGCAAAAATTACATCCCTTTTCAAAAACGTTCTGGAAATTGCAGGCAGATATCCTTCCCATGAATTAGATGGCAAAATCTGTAATGATATTGACTTGATTATTTCAACTGTCCCGTTAAAGCAATTGCATGTATCCATTCCTGTTCTTGTCGTGGAGATTCCGCTTCTCAGAAAGAATATTGAAAATATCTCGAGAGCAATTACAAAAGAACGGCAGCACCCGGTCAGCAAATTTTCGGATTTGTTTGATCCTTCCCTGTTTATCCGTTCCTCTGCAAAATCCAGGGATGAAATCATTCATATTTTATGTATGCTTCTTAAAAAAAGCGGAAACATATCAGATTCTTTTGAGAAAAGTGTGCTGGAGCGGGAATCTAAAATTTCCACCGCTATGGATGGGGTTCTTGCGCTTCCCCATCCCATGACAATCTGCTCCACTAAAAGTCAGATTGCCGTTGCAATATTAGAACATCCTGTCAAATGGTCTGAAAAAGAAAATGCGCAGATTATTCTGATGCTCAGCCTTGCAGACGACAAAAAGAAAAATATAAAAGCTCTGTATGATACATTCGTTGCCATAACAAATAACCCGTCATTGACCAATCTGCTTTTACGTGCAGAAAGTATGCTCGAGTTTCTTCAGATTTTAGAAGATAATATTCCCGAGAATGCTTATTAGCATTTCTCATCCTTCGGGGCGACCTGTTTAATCTGCAGAGCCTCATGGCGGGAGAGATTGGCGCCCTGTCCGGAAGAAGAGCGAAGCTCCTCATACTTACGATGTGCAAAGCGGGCATTGTAAATATATTTATGGGGAACGGTACAGCGGCTGAGGGGTTTCCCACAGCCGTTGCAGACGCAGGGAGCCCTGTCGAGATGTCTGCACTGCTCTTTGACAAAAGAAGGACACACCTGATTATATTTAATGCAGGAAGCGCATTTTGTGTCACAGAGAATAATCTTACCGCAGACATTGGTCTTACGGCAGCGGAATCATCTGGTACAAAAGTTATGAGGGTTGTTGAAGATCCGTTTGGGGTGCACGTCATCTATCCTGTGGAGTTTGACTTCTTTGGAGATGGCAGTGGGAGTAAGATGTTTCTGATTACCTGGAATGATACTGGACATAATGGTACCTCCTGTTTCTGCTGTCTGATCATTAACAGAAGGATATCATACTTATGAAAGAGAGAATTCTGTTTGTGTAAGACTAAATTCCACAATGTTTATGCAGAGTGGAATTTAAAATTTCATTTTTCGAGGAAGAAATTTAATGTGAATTTTATTGTAAAGACAAGCTTTTTCTGTATAATTGAAATGTGGCAGGAACAGGATATATCGTATCTTATGTCACAGATTTTTAGAAATCAGGGTGTTAAAGTACAGGACGATACAAAACAGATAGAGGAAGTCATGGCAAAGTATGGCGCAGTGTGCAAACTTCATTGTCGGCATTTCTACTCACACGCCCCTCGCGGGACGTGACCAGAGCACAGGACAAAGTGCAAACAGTTATGTTATTTCTACTCACACGCCCCTCGCGGGACGTGACATTCAGAACTTGAATTTTAACCGTTAAAACCGCATATTTCTACTCACACGCCCCTCGCGGGACGTGACCGGACGTCCACGGGAACCGGGTGAGCGTATCTAAATTTCTACTCACACGCCCCTCGCGGGACGTGACTATAATATAGGTAGTAACATACCATATCATAATATTTCTACTCACACGCCCCTCGCGGGACGTGACAGAAGACCGTGGACCGCAAGTCTGCGCTGCTGAAATTTCTACTCACACGCCCCTCGCGGGACGTGACCAGAGCACAGGACAAAGTGCAAACAGTTATGTTATTTCTACTCACACGCCCCTCGCGGGACGTGACACTATCTCTGGTTACAACTTGTAGATCACAGTCATTTCTACTCACACGCCCCTCGCGGGACGTGACAAAAAAGGAAGTGAACACAATGGCATATAATGCAAATTTCTACTCACACGCCCCTCGCGGGACGTGACGCAGCAGCCCGTCTTACACAGATTGCGTATGCAAATTTCTACTCACACGCCCCTCGCGGGACGTGACAACCATCTGTCTACATCACGGCGGCAACATCGCGATTTCTACTCACACGCCCCTCGCGGGACGTGACCCTGCCTATGCAGTTCCTGGGAAAAAAGAATATAGATTTCTACTCACACGCCCCTCGCGGGACGTGACCGCTACATTTTGTAAATTTTTACGGTCACATCACAAAATAGCTTAAGGGCGGACTGTTTCCTGGCTGAAATCTCCAGTAAAATTGAAAACTTCAGCTAAAATGCAGTTTTTTTCAGGCGAACCTGTACATATTTGCCCAGTCACTATAACTTCGCCTGCTGTATGATTTCATCCATCTGTATATTTTTCACCAGACACTGTTTCCCATAAAAAGCAATGCCGTAGCAGAAAATCTGCTGATAACCGTTCAGAAACTGGTGTGCATACTGCCTGATGTTTATCTGACGCATTGCCGTCTCACAATCATGCAGCATTTGATTTTCTGACCTGGAATATTTACTTTCTATCATAATAATTCTGCGGTTTCTTCTGTCCCGAACTACAAGATCCGGCCTTCCCAGACCATATTCGCGATTTGATTCAACCATATACCCGGCGCCTGCGAAAAGGCCGGCCAGAAAAGCATGATAGTAATCCTCTCTGTAATCAAAGTAACTGATTGTATCAAAAAGAATATCAGTGATCAATCTGGTTGCTTCTTTATCGTTTCCACTCCATAACGCATCAAAAAGCGGCCTGCGATCCATTCTGCCAACCACATCCTCAAACCATGAGGCTATCGTATCCGCAAATATTGTTTTAATCTCTTCATTTGGAATTTTCAGATATCTCATTCCGGTTTCTGACTCTGCCTGCGTCAAATATCCTGTCAGATACAAAACACTCCACAGATTCGTTTCCGAAGAATGAAGCGTATCATAAGTCATATCTTCCAGAATCTGCTCCTGAATGCATTCACCGGACAACAGTCGTTCAATCTTGTCATGAACAGCCAGATCCGTCCGTTCTATGAAACTGCGTATAATCCCATTATGACTTGTATTTCTCCAGTAATTTTCCGGCTTTGCCGACGGATCATTCTGTAATGCTCTAACATAATTCAACACATCCCATGGACAATACATATGACTTTTTCCAAATCGATATCCATTATACCAGCTTTTGACACTGTCAGCATGTTCTTCCAGACCGGCATCCTGAAGCATCTTCCACACCTCGGCTTCTGTGAATCCAAAACAATCGCTGTATTCAGTTTGCGAGACAGAATTGGAGATAAAATTATTTGTCCCGGTAAATATACTTTCTTTGGCAATCCTCAAACATCCTGTTATCACTGCAAAATCCAGAAATTCATTAGTTTTACGTTGATAAGGAAGTATTTACAACAACTTATTATCAACGCTGACAAACAGGGTGCAAGCAAGAGCAGAGAACATATCACTTTCATTAGTGGTCGGTTCTCTGCTTTTTGTTACGCAGTAGAACGTCATTTTTGAGGGTAGGGATATAAAATATCGTCTAAGTGTTTTCCATGCTCTGAAAGCCGCATAAATCAAGGACTTTTTA
>VSND01000192.1 GCA_009774145.1 Lachnospiraceae bacterium
TAGTATAACGAATATTAAATAGTTGATAGTTTAAATAGTTGTTGCTTCGTCTGGATCAATTTCATCCATTTTATATGTCCAATGATAAACGATCGGATCAACATTGATCTCATCGAAGTAGCGGTATATCCGTTCTGACAGTTCCTCCTTTGAATTGACACGAATGCCCTTTAACATCTGCTTTGTCATTTTGCTAAAGAAGCTTTCAATCATGTTCAGCCATGAGGTGTGTGTCGGAGTAAATACAAACACAAAGCGATTTTCTGGTAATGTTGCAAGAAACTGACGTGTTTCCTTTGAAGTATGGGCGGAGTGATTGTCCAGTATCAACCGGATTGTGTCACCTTCTGGATATTTTGCATCGAGAATCTTTAAAAACTTAATAAAATCAGAACTTTTGTGTGTCTGGCTAACCAATGGAATTGCCTCTCCTGTCAGGAGATCAATACCTGCAAGCAGTGACAGAGTGCCAAGCCGCACATACTCATAATCCCGACGGATATAGCCGTTTTCCACGGTTGGATTATGGTCAGGATATTTGTTGGCAACAGCCTGAATGCCGGGTTTTTCATCATATGAAATCGTATGTGTCAAATGCCCGTTGTCCGGTATGGTGATAGTTCCATTATCATCAAACTGCATCTCCACTTGTTTATAAACCAGGAGGACATCATGCATTTTGTTCTCAAAATCTGGATCTTTACGTTCAAGATAATATTTAATTTTGAACGGCTTAATCTCCATCTTTTTGAGATATTTTTGAAGCCATGGTTTTGTAACTGTTTTTAAGCGTGGATAACCGGCTTCTTCAGCATGTGCCTGTATGTGTTTATGCAGTGCTGCCAGTGTCCATAATTCTGCGGCATAGCCAAGATCACAGGGTTTTTGGCAGGCTATACTGACAATCCATGATTTTGCATCGTCGGTAATCTCAACTGGACGGCCGGAACGTTCATTATCAAATACAGCAAGGTTAATTCCACTGTTGAGATAACGGTCAATACAACGGCGGACAGTATTCACGCTAACGCCAAGACCATCTGCAATAGCTTTGTCTGTTTTGGCTTCAGACTTCCATAACAACATACGGGCACGGTCAACAACCTGTGCCTGAATCGTTCTGGTTTTAATCAATGATTTCAGATAGGCACGTTCCTCATCTGATATTGTTATACTATAAGGTAATGCTGGCATAATTGACCTCCACAAAATGTATTGATTAAGTCCATTATACCAGATTTTGAAACTATCAACAACTTAATTTATGTTATAATAGTCCTTGAAATAGTCTGTTTCCTCCTGATGATCCAGCCATAATTCAAACCATCCCAGGAAATCCTGCCGCTCACAGCAGGGCTGGACGCCCACATCCGTAAAGTTCCAGACCTCGCCCCGGCATTTCCCGGTGATAACCAAACGATAACTCATGCAGCACCCCAAATGGATCAGTTCCATATTCCCCCGGTAAACTTTATGGTCCCTTTCAGTCTCAATGATATCGACATCTCTTTCGTCGTCCTCCCAGAGCCAGAACCGGTCAAGCAGAAAGGGTTCGGCAGGTTCCTGACACGGACTGCTTTCCAGATCATTCAGGCGGCAGCCTTCAAACATATGTTCACATCCATTTCCAACCTCTTTCAAAAACATACGGTACGCCTGCGGCAGTTTGATTTTATGGCATTCTTCAAACGCCGCAATCGCTTCTTCCGAAAGGCATTCTCCCATTTTAGCAGGAAGTGTTTTTACCTTCTCCTGAATCCGTCTGATTACTTTTTCATATTCCTTCGGTTCGTAAACCGGCATATCTGCTTCTCCTTCTATCGTGATTTTTCGTTCTTTGACTGTCCGTTCAGCCAAAGACTGTCTCTCTGTACTGCGACTAACACATCTTATTTTCATAATCCTGCAGCTCATGAAAAATATTGTCCACAAATACAACGTCATCCAGGATGCGGTACAGCATAAAATATCTGTGATTTAAAAAGTTAATACGACGATATTCTAATCGGTATAATCTTGGGTTATCACACAGCTTTAGACTTCCTGCCACATGCTTTAAAATTTCAATTGTTGCATCAAAATCATTCAACACATTTTCTGCCGCCTGCATACTCTTTTTCCCGACAATCAGGTATTTAATAAAACGCTCCAGATCCTCTTCTGCATCTTCTGTAATGATTACTTTATAATCCATATTTTGTCCTCAGATTGCGGGAAACTTCTGTCGCATCTTTATACATCCCCTGTGCTGCGTGTTCGCGCGATTTTTCCAGTTTATCTAATATTTCATGTTCCGTTAATGCTCCATATGGATTTGCATTTACCCTTTTTATTTCAAACGGAAAACCATTTACTGCCAGTGCCTGTATTAAAAACATACGGATTGCAGTTGTTGTATCTGTTCCTAAATCTTTAAACAAAGCATCTGACTTTGCTTTTAAATCATCGTCTACTCTTACTTGAATCGTGCTTGCCATTTGTGTCACCTCCTGCATCTGCTCTGCTGTTGTTATAATAGAATAGCAAACAGACAATGCTAAGTCAATACGTTTGTGATGATTTGGCACTGTTTTGACAAGCCAGAATTTTTCTCCGGCCTGATAACGAGAACGTTTTCCAGCGGCGCATAAAACGTTGCTTTCCCCCATGGTACAATGACATGAAATTCACTGCCGTTCAGATCAGAAAATGCAAATGTGCCCACATCGGTCACCTCTTCTTCCCAGTCATCAGAAGGATAAACATGAATTGTATGCCTGCTCAGTTCCTGCGTTTTGATATGAAACAGATTCAGCTCCCCAAATTCATAGTACAGATCTCCATTTTCGTCTGCTTCTGCATTTTCCTCATACCATGCGCCGGTGCGGAAGGTTTGAACCAAAATTCTCTCATCATTTACAAAGCTGTAACTGGCTTCCTCTCCATATAAATATCCAGAATCGTATACCAGCTTTAACTGATTACCCTCAATTTTAATCAGACAGAATCCTTCTTCACATTGACCTGAAAAATAAGAAAAGACCAGATAGTTCCTGGATGGAGAAAGCGTAAGCCACCCTCCGCCATAACCGCTGGAATGATAGGGAACCTCGAATCTGCTCTCTGCTTTATCATCGGAAACGAGAGACAGAATGAGATCATCATCGTCTTCCAAAACAACTTTTCTTTTATCAGATAAAAATACAGTCTTTGTTTCTTCCATAAATAAAATCCTTTTTCAATGCTGTTTTATGTTTCACCGAAAGCACAGGCGGTTTTACTGCTGCTCATATCCTGTCTCTTCCGAGGCCAGATGCAGATTACTCAGGGCGTCGGGCGCATCTGCCAGAATCATTCCAACCACCTGGCAGGTTTCAAACCCCTGACAGTCTCCGCACGTTGTCACACCTTTTTGGACCGCACACCGGCGAACCGCGCAAAGGCTGTCGCAGTATATGGTCTTCATTCCGTCAACACGGCAACCCTCACAATTGATATGCTCGGGCAGAATGGGCGCGTTATTTAACTCAGCCCACAGTTTCGCAGTTTTCTCACGCAGCGTCTGATCATTGTTGATTGTCGCAAGATAGGCATCGCATTTTTCACAGTCCAGCCCGCAGTATGCAATCATGTCCTTCATATGTATGTTCCTCCTGAAATTTTTTACTTAATTTGCTTCACTTCCTGCTATCATCGCAATCTTTGTCATTTTATCTACTTTCTCTCTTCCCTCATGATCCTTTGCCTCCTCTAAAAGTCCTTTCGCAAGATATTCTCTGTCATAATTCAAACGCTTTAACAACGCTGCATGCTGAAGTTCAAAACGTTTAAACACATCATCCCAGGTATATGCATACACTTCATAATTTTCAACCTGTATTACCAAACCTGTTTTGCCTTTATCCTTACAAAAATCATAACGACTTTTCACATCTTGATCTACTTCTTTACATACAGCAATAAATTTCCACCTGCGAAATGCACTGTTAAAATCCGGTTGTCTTCTTATAAAATCCATATAATCTTCAATCTGCCTCAAAATCTTTTTAGACAAAAGAACTTTTGGTGCTTTTAATTCAACAATGATATTTTCTTCCAATGAAGTTTCATAAGGCGTTTCCACCTCACGTGAATGACACATAAATATATCCATTCTTCGATCCTGTTCCGCATCCGGACGCAATACAGCATTAATATTATTTTCTCCATAGAGAATATTGGTATACTTTTCCAAAGCTTTCTGCATCCTCTGATCCGCACAGGCAAGATTATATTGTTCTCCAAAAAGCCAGAAATGCTGTTCAATTATCTTCTGTATATGGTCTCTCTCATTTGCAAACTTAGACAAATCATACACAATCGTTTTCAACAGTTCAATGACCTTATATCTGTTTTCTATAAATTTAATTGAATCAATAATATTTTCCAATCGTGTCTTTTTTAGTATATCAGAAAAATCTTCCCTTTGTTTTGGAGATAATTCAACTATCTGCTCTATAATAGACAGAACATTTTCTCTTTCTTCAGAGTTTAAAAGCAGATTCAAAAAACCAAGTAAGGATTTTTCTTGTACAGGTTTTAGTTTATAGAAAATTTTAGGTTCCAGTTTATATATTTCTTTTGTGACTCTTACTAAATTTTGTTTTCTCATCTTCCCATAAACATCATCTGAAAATATTGGAAACGTCTTTCTTTCGTCCATCATTTTTTTAATTTCATCTTCGGCTCTTTTTGACATATATATCCCCATTTTTTTCTCAATAAATGATGAAATATATCTCCGTAGTATTTTATAAGTTTTTTTATCTTCTTCCGAATAAAACAGACTAATTTGTACACTTTCCAACTGCGATTTTATATCATCTATATTATCAAAGCACCAGTTTACAACTTTTTTAAAAATAAAGATACAAACCCATGTTCTTTATTGTATAATTAAAGCGTCAAACCAAAA
>VSND01000193.1 GCA_009774145.1 Lachnospiraceae bacterium
TAACGTGTTATATTACGCTATACTCTGTACAATGTTTCATCGGATTTGATTGTACAGAGCTGATTTTCTTTTTAGGTGGAAGTTCATTTGTTATATAAAAGCTCATGAAACTGTTCTCCTTTAAATTAGTGCAAATTATTTTAACACAAAAATCAGCCGTTTGTCAAATCCTGTTTCATGAAATTTTCAGACCCTTTATCCCTTATAATTGAAGATTCTATATAGTTCAATCAGAAGTTACATCTGTAAAAAATACAGCTTACAAAACACTGTTTTTTTAGTGAGAATGTCCTGTCTATTGTTATATAAAGAACAGAGCCGATGGCTGCGATACCTCACAAATTCATAGGCTCTGCGTCTGTGTGTCTGGCTCTTTTTTATATACGATTTTGGATTTCATTTGTGATTTTAAAGTAAAATTATCTAACGTCATTGTTTCGGTTTTGGCAGTATCCCTGCTACGAATAGAAACAGTACCATCTTCAACTTCCTTTTGACCGACAATAAGCATATACGGTACACGGTCAACTAACTGTGCTTCCCTAATCATATAACCAGTTTTTTCATTACGGCTATCCAATTGACCAGAAACAAACACGGTGTATCATTATCGGACGTTGTTTTTCTCCTTTTTCATCAATAACCGTAGAATACATATTGTTCTTGTAATGCTCCCAATGACCGCTTGTTTCCCAAAGCTTCCTATTCATAATCATAGGAGTGGATACTTCAACATAATTTTCACGGATTATTAATATCCCGCCAATCATCAATCAGGGCATTCTTTAATGCCGTACCTTTTGGCAGGAAAAACGGAAAGCCTGATGCTTCATCGCTAAACATAAACAAGCCTACGAGTTTTTCTTTTGTATCAACACCACAGCCTCCACATGGCTCGATTGCTCCAGATTGATGTAAGATTTCTGCTGTCGTTCGCGGGAATTTATCAAAGCGAATTTTTACCATAAAACACACCGATTTTTACCCTTGTACGTTCTCGGAAACAGGTCAAAGGCCATGCCCCTACCTATAATATGCAAGCGCACAGATTTGCCGACCGCCTCAAGACTTCGCTCCGAGGGAATATGTCTGAAATCCCATCGCCTCAACTCTTCTGATTCCGGAATCGATACTTTCCTTTCCCGTGTCCAGACACCGGCTCAATGATTCTGTGCTCTGCCATTTCCTTTAACAGGTCAGAGGCTCTGGATGTTTTAATATCAATCACCTTCATGACGTCTGACCGTCCAAAGATCGTCTGACCCGGAAATGCTTCATGAAGTTTCAAAATGTGACTTGCTGTTTTCGGCTGAAATGATTTTTCAATGTCTGGTTTTAATGCTTCAATGTCCGGTTTTGCCGTTTCAATGTCCGGTTTTCCTGCTTCTTTGAATGTTCCACTAATATGCAATGTCCGGTTATGAAGAGGATTGCTCTCATTCAAGAGGAAATTGCGAAGGAACAGTTCAAGGAACTCTGTCGTTTCATGAACACCATTTTTCAGATCATTATAGTTTGCCCTGACGAGTGAATTCCGAAAATACCAGGCGTTCTCGGCAAAAATATCATTTGTCACATCAAATCCAAGCGTCCGCAGGTACTTGATGAAGAACACCGCCGTCGTTCTGGTGTTGCCCTCTCCGAACACATGAATCTGCCACAGTCTGGATACGAATACGGCAAGATGGTGGATGATGTCATCCATCGTGAGATTCTTATAGGAAAACTTCTTCTCCTCTGAAAAATCATAGTCAAGCGTCGCCCGCAACTCCGTGGCGCTGCCATATAGCACGGTCGCTCCGTTCAACACCCATTCCTTCTTCGTGATGTTGTAATCCCGAATGCACCCGGCATGAGAATAAATGCCGTTAAACAGCTTCCTGTGAATGGAAAGATACTCGTTTGGAGTAAAGCTGAAAGCCTTCTCTGAAAGAAGTGTCGCGATTCTGGCCGAGACTTTATCCGCCTCCTCGGTGCGGTCATCCGCGTCACGGGCAGGATTCTCCTCATAATAGCTTTGCAGGAGCGCATTGGCCTCCTCAAAGGAAATCTCACCCTCGATATTGCGAACCGCCGTCTGCACCAGATATTCCGATGTTTTCAGTCCGTCCACAGCCTGCAGGCCAATGGCCGTATGCCACGCATAACCCTTGTCACGCTTGTCAGGCTCAGACTCTTTGATGTATTCCTTAAATGGATCTTTATTCACTCCATATCACCTCGCTGCTTTTTTGTTCTCACAAGAAACCCACCACTTCCACAGGTATCGTCTAACAAGACTCTATCTTTGATACCATGTGCTTTCCCAGCAAAAGTACTCCAATGCCCATGAAAAGGCTTGATTTCAGGGCTTTTGCGGCTTCTGGCCGGTGCAATCCGGCCTGTGAAATTACTCCGATATGCTCTTGCTGTTGCTGTGCTCATTCCGGCTACGCCTCCTTTCCGAAACCCCTAAAGGGCAATCCTTAAATTGTGTAGGGAAACCTTAAAAGGTTCAGCGAAAGAGCTTTTGCTGTATTTCGAGTTATAGGCGGTCAGTGTCAGATTGGACATACTGTGTAGCCATTGTTCATGGATCTGCTCGTAATCATCTCCCAGCTCCTTCTGCCATACTGGCGTAAGATGCTGAGGCATAATGTGCTCAATCGAACAGGTACCGTCATCGCAATGACGATATACATCCTTATCCTCCGATGTACCAAAGTTCTCAAAGCGTTCAAGAATATAAATCTTATTCTTGCTGTTCATCAGATAAACCTGACGCTCTGCAAAATCCAAATATCCAGACACAAGCTGTCCCATTGCCCGAAGTTCCTTTTCACTCAAATAATTTTTAGCAACAACAGCTTCTTTTAAGGTTGGTTAATTTCCCACAAATGTTGTAAGCCCCATGAACTCTTTTTTAGCATCTGCCCGCGTATAAATAACCTCAGCTGCCGTCTGACCATGAATGGCATAATGAATTTTATTCTGCACCTTTTTAAAGAAAAGAATAGATATTTCTGCTTTTGGGCCATAATCAATACTGGTAGCGTAAATTTCCAGAACCTGTCTATAAAACACTTTTTCAGAAGCCCGAATATCTCTGATTCTTTCAAGTAATTCTTTAAAATAACCACCGCCACCCAGATTTTTCAATCGTTCATCATCTAGCGCAAAACCTTTTCGCATATACTCTTTCAGGATATTGATTGCCCAAATTCTAAACTGGGTACCGCGCCTGGATTTCACACGGTAACCTACAGAAATAATAACATCCAAATTATAATAGTCAACCTGATAGGTTTTACCATCTGCCGCAGTTGTTGCAAAATTTGCAACAACTGATTCTCTCACCATATATAACGTGATTATTTGCCGCCAAACTGTTCCTGTTCCGTAAAATAGTGTATAATACTTTTATCAAAATTTGTTTCGGAGGTATGATACATATG
>VSND01000194.1 GCA_009774145.1 Lachnospiraceae bacterium
TTTTGGTTTGACGCTTTAATTATACAATAAAGAACATGGGTTTGTATCTTTATTTTTAAAAAAGTTGTAAACTGGTGGCTGTTATATATAACGTGATTATTTGTTACTAATATGTTCATCTTCCACAGAAATGGTGTATAATACTTTTATCAAAACTTATTTCGGAGGTATTATACATATGAACACAGGAATACCGGACGACTCTGCGGATGCGCCTTCTTTTCCTGCAGTACCGGATCCCGACATCTTCCCGAAAGCCCTAAACTCAACTGATAACCATTCATAACCCAGAGCAAGGAGGAATTTATTATGGCATTGGCACAGGCAAAACTGTATACAGAAGATGACTATTACAATCTGCCGGAAAATGTCCGGGCAGAGCTGATTGAGGGCAACCTGATTTATAACCAGGCGGCACCGTCCAGAATCCATCAGACAATACTCATGGAGCTTTCCGGAACTATCCGGGACTATCTCAAGTCAAAGGGCGGTTCCTGCCGTGTCTATCCCGCACCGTTCGCTGTCAAGTTAAGAAAGGACCGGAAAACCATCGTCGAGCCGGACATAAGCGTTATCTGTGACCGTAACAAGCTTACGGATCGTGGTTGTACCGGAGCCCCTGACTGGATCATTGAAATTGTTTCTCCCAGTAATTCCAGCCATGACTACATTTTAAAGCTGAATCTGTACGCAGATGCAGGTGTTCGGGAATACTGGATTGTGGACCCTTACAAAGAGCGCATTTTTGTTTACCGACTGGAGCAGGAACGTTTTGGGGTGGAAACATACACATTTCAAGACAGCATCCCGGCAGGCATTTACACAGATTTGGAAATCGACTTTACCAGTCTGGATTTTTAAGAGCACTTATCCCGGAGAGGTACTTCCCTTTTCGGGATTTTCTTTTCCCGACCGGATTCTCCGCCAGTATCTCACCCTCCTTTGGTTTGTCTTTGCTTCGTTCTTTCATTTTTGGCTTTTTCATGCCCTCACGACTTCGATATCGCCGCAGGCTCTATAAGTCTTCAGGGTCTCCAAAATATCGCACATACACATCTTCTTTTATGCCTTCCGGATGTTTAAGGGCACGCATGACATGCTGCGGATACTTCCGGCCAGAATTCCCAGCCCGCCGAACATATGCCCGTGAATGAACTGCGGTTTTGCAGAGTGTTCAGATTCCTGGCAGAGTTTTTTCACTCCGGGAATGCGACGTCCCTCTTTGGACTGCTTCACGCCGTCTCCGACGAGAACATGAAAACCGTTTTCCTGATACAGAGGAAAGAACCGGAGAACCGTCTGAAACCAGCACTGCCGTATCCGGTCCAGGGACCAGGAGGAGGCACGGAAGAAATGGAGCATGGACAGATAACAGTCTGGCTTCAGGGCGAGGTCACGGATGACGGAAGTAACTCCGAGTTTATCGGAGCGAAGCATCAAACCGATGATAAGAATCACAAACCAGCGAAAAGCCGCCTTTCTGGAGAAGCAGGACTCAAAGGAAGACAGGATTTTATCAATAAAATCGAACATGGCATATGGTCAACCACTGAAAAGTATGGTAAACTCATAAGCAGGATAACTCTTTCAGGGAGAAAGGTTTCACGAAGCAACCGATTTTTATGCGTGGAAAGGCTATGATTTTGATATACTGAATGAACTGGACGATGCAGACTATATCCGGCAGGGAAAACATTCGTCCCGTTCCAAGTCGGTATATATTACGGAAAGCGGTATGGAGCAGGCAAAAGAGCTTTTATCCAAGTACGGTATAAGCGATTGGAAACCCGATCCGGTTTTGCAGACACTGTACCAGAATCTTTGTCGAAAGCAGACCAGGTGCCGTATTTTGCAGTCCGCAGTACAAGAATATGCATAATGTTTACAGGAGCCGTGGGAAAAATAAGGATGATGATGGAAATGTTGTAGGATTGCCTGATGTCCGCAAGATCCTCGAAAATGTACATGATAGAGTTATTCGATCTGTCACCCGTAAGGTGACAGATCGGGTGACAGAAAAGGTGACAGATAATTTGGATAAAAAATCCATGCAGATTCTTGCACTTATTTCTGAAGATCCGGCATATACCTCAACTGCAATAGCAGAGAAACTTTCCATTAGCAGGAAAACGGTATCACAAAGATTGAAAGAAATGAAAGAAAAAGACATTATTGAGCGTATTGGCTCAGACCGTAAAGGCTATTGGAAAATCAATAACGACTAACTGCACAAAAAGTTGATGCCCGTTATCAGCCATACAGCCGATAATGGGCATTCGATTAAGCATATACAAGTTCGGTCAAAATAATTTCTTCCGCACGGTTGCGGATGTTATTGATACGGCGCACCCATTCCATTTGGTCAGACGCTTTGAGCGTTTCGATGCTTATAGTAACATATTTAACTGAAACACAGGAACTTCAGCCCTGATACGCCAAAAATAACTCCCTTTTCGGAATTAGGTACCCATAGAAAAATAGTCTGTAGATATATATTTGTAATGTGTAAAAGTTTTCAGTAAGCAGAATATCATGCAAATGATTTTTAAGCGGAGGATGATTATGAAAAAAAGGACAATTATTATATCGTTGATATGTATACTGTCTGTAGCTGCCATTGTGTCGGCAATTGCTGTTTTCAGCGGCAGGAAACCCTGGAAAAATTTGAATCCCTCCCAAATAGTGTCTGCCACAGTTCGATTAACACCGCCGGATAAAACCATTCAGATTACGGAAATTACGGAACTGGTGGATTTATTAAAAGAGGTGGTTATCTATAATGAAGATAATTCTTATACAGAATATAGCGGACAGGGTGTTGTCTTTACATTAACCATGGCGGACGGAACTCAGACAAGCATCATGGCGTATAATCCATTTCTTGTAATTGACGGTGTTGGTTACAGGACTAAATATGAGCCATGCGAAGCACTGAATCAGTATGCAAATATACTGCTCGAACAGGCAGAAACGCTTTCTTTTGCAGATCATACACAGGCGACAACATTTCAGGCAACCGTGATCGAAATAACAGACAGTTCCATTTTAGTAGAGCCTGTTGATGATTCTTTGGAACTTGATTCATCCGATAAGTTCAGCGTTCCTAATACAGAGAAACTTGCTCTGCAAACGGGCGATATTGTAGAAATTGTTTACAATGGAGAGATATTGGAATCTTATCCGGCACAATTGGGAGAGGTATATAAAATTACGCTGCAGGAACAGATAAAGGCGGATGCCATGCAGGACAGGATCTCCATGGTAAGAATAGACGGCAGATTGTACTGTGATACCGGAAGAGAAAGTACGGTCAGCGGGCGCTGCGGCAACCTGGATGGGGAGATCACATCGACGGTTGAGGGAACCGAAATTCCAGTGGAAGATAATCAGTCCAACTTCGGAAGCGGCTTTGGATACCAGTATGGAACGGACGATACAATAGAGATTTTTATGAATGAAAAATGGTTTATCTTTGAATACAGAGAAGAATCTGAATGAGGAATTAAGGAAGGCAGGCGTATTCGTCAAAATTCCGCGGACAGGCGCGGGAACATTTTTCCGAAAAAGGAAAAAATATATAATCACAAGATTATAAATTGATAAAGAGAAGCAGATTTTGCTTGCATTTTTGTAATATGCGATGTAGAATAAAAATGTGCTTAATTATGAACAAATTGTAAACATGCACAGTTTTGTTCGGAAAATTGGGGGAGAAGCCCAACACAGAGCACTATGGATGTGCACATAGATGCAGAAATCATCGGAAAGTACAGGACAGAGTCTGTAAAAGAATTCGTAATCACCGGGATTTTTTACAGACTCTTTTTATGATGTATGTCCGGATTGTGGCTGTTGCATTGGATTTTCAGCAAATATTTTTTATTCAGACATGGATGAAACCAGATAGGATAAAAATATAGAAAAAAGTTTTTTCTTTCCTATCGAACGAATTTTGATATCGTTTCTTCTGGTTTCGCACGATTTTATTGATTTTCTTTCTAAAATCGCATATAATAAGAATGACCTAAATAAAAGGAGGATTCAGCCATGGTTGTTACAGCGACAGAATTTAAAGCTAATTTCGGTAAGTACCTTGAATTAATTACCAAGGAAGATGTCTTTATTACTCGTAATGGAAAAACGGTTGCTAAAGTTGTAAATCCCCAAATTTCTGCTGTGGATTCCTTGCGCGGGATGCTTGGTGGTATTTCTTCTGATATAGATATGGATTCTTTGCGAGAGGAGCGTCTGTTAAAATATGAAAATAATGTGTGATACAAATGTAATCATTGATGTGTTATTGGAAAGGGAGCCTTTTATAGAAGATTCTTACAAAGTTTTAAAGTTTTGTGAAGAACACAAAATAGACGGTTTTGTATCAGCATCTTCTGTTACCGACATCTATTATCTTGTAAGAAAATATACCCACAGCATTGATATGGCATATAAGGCAGTCGGAAAACTTTTGGAGATTGTCAAAGTATGCAGTGTTACTAACAATGATGTTCTGATTGCATTTCAGAAAAAGGCAAAAGATTTTGAGGATTGCCTTGTAGCTACTTGCGCCAAATCTATACATTGTGATTGTATTGTCACCCGAAACAAAAGAGATTTTGATGGCATGGATATTCCCATGTTTACCCCAACAGAAATTCTTTTGAAAATCATGTAATGCATATTTCGCGGAAGCTTTCTTATCGTTTGGTTGTAAACCAGGATTATGGCTGACATAATCCGATGCTCGCTATTTCTATGGACAATATCATAAATTGTAAACATAATTTTTATGTTTTATCCCTATCTGGTTTCATCCATTGATAAATAATTATATGATAATTAAAATTTAATTTCCAAGCCTTAGGTTAAATCCACCGCCTTTCAGGCGGTAGAGCTTTAGCGTCACTTTCTTTTTGCAGCA
>VSND01000195.1 GCA_009774145.1 Lachnospiraceae bacterium
TCAATCATTGCTGAATGTGACACCGAAATGTCAGAGCCTGTTCAAAGCACTTTGAATGTAGAAAGTGGAAACAATAGGATTAAGATAGTTGCGGGCAAGAACACAAAATTTGATATTGAAATTTCTATTCAGGAGGGAGAATTTAAGGAGTTGGGTTAAATATTAGAATAACTGTCAACTATTACCACAATTACAACTGAACAGGTAACACAGCGCCAGAGCGTATAGAAACCAGTCTATGCGCTCTGTTTTTAGGTAAAGGAGCAGAGAATATGGCAGAAACCAAAAACGAGCAACAGCCCCACAGTTTCAAGAGAAAGTTGGGGAATACCACTTACACCGTCAAAGTGCGTTTCAGCAAAGACACTGACAAAACCTTTAAGGACAGAGTACCACCCATGCCGCAAGATGGCTTCTGGATGAAATTGAAATGCTGGGGACATGGTATGTATTCTGGATTCTTCCGGTGGTGTTCCTGAGCCTGAACATTGCCATGCGGCCCCAGGAATATTCCACTCTTTACACAAAGCCTCCTGTCTAAATGAAAAAAGCCCCGGCGATCTGTGTCGTCGGGGCAAAGTGATCTGTAATGATATCACTCCCGGTAATAAATCAGGCACCCAAGAGATACGAAGAACATGATCCCTTCCGCCATCGGCACGGCCATCCATACCCCGGTGATTCCAAAGAGCCGCGGCAGCAGCAGGATACCGCCGCAGAGCAGGCCGAAGGTCCGAAGGAAGGACAGGACGGCGGAGATCTTGCCGTTGGAGAGGGCGGTAAACAGGGCGGAGATGAAGATGTTGAAGCCGCAGAAGAGAAAGCTTACGGAGAAGACCGGAAAGCCCGCTGCCGCGATCTCATAAACCCGGGAGGCGTCCGGGGTGAACATACGTACGACCAGGGAGCCGCCGGAGATGGAAAGTGCAAAGATCAGCAGAGAAGCTGCCGCGAGAAAGCGGATGCAGATGGAAAGGATTTTCCGCTGCTGCTTTCGGTTGCCGCTCCCGTAGTGGAATCCGATCACCGGCGCCACGCCCATGGAAAAGCCGATGAACAGGGTGTTCAGTAGAAACTGCGAGTAGATCATGATCGTGACTGCCGCCACCCCGTCCTCTCCCAGCCGCTCCATCATGGTGAGGTTGAACAAAAAGGTCGTGAGGGCGGCGGCCAGCTGGCCGACCATCTCGGAGGAACCGTTCAGGCAGCTTTCGGTCAGCAGAGCCCCTCTCCAACGGGGCTTTACAAAGAACAGAGCACCCCGGTTCCGGAAGAAAAAGACTGTTCCGGCGGCGGCCGGGATCAGATATCCAAGTCCGGTCCCAAGGGCGGCGCCCCGGATCTCCATGCCGCCAAGGACGATGAAGACGTAATCCAGAAGGATGTTGGCGAGGCCCGCCAGCACGGACAGGCCGAATCCCAGCCCCGGTTTTCCGGCGGTCACAAACAGATTTGCGTAAACGGTCTGTATCACATTGGCGGGAAGAAAGAGGAGCAAAAGGCCCAGATAATCCCGGCAGAAGGGGAGCAGACGCTCGCTGGCGCCCAGGGCAAGGAGGATGGGGTTCAGCCAGAGGGTTCCGCAGATCAGGATCGCTGCGCCGATGCCGGCGGCGGCCAGGACGAGCAGGGTGAAATCCTCCTTCGCCTCCTGCTCCAGTCCGGCCCCCATTTTCCGGGATACCACCGCGCTCCCTCCGGCAGCGATCATGGTCCCCAGGCCTACGGTGAGGTTGATGACAGGGCATACGATGTTGATGGCGGAGAGGGCGTCGGTGCTGACAAAACGGACCACAAAGATCGTATCCACGATGGTATAAAGGCCCATAAACACCATCATGACGATGGTGGGGAAGGCAAAGCGCAGGAGAGATGCAGCACTCCATTTCTGATCGAATATATGTTCACTCATAAGATCACCCCGCATGCTTCCGGCTGCAGGAGGAGCCGCTGGGTGGGATAGCCGAACTCGATCAGCAGTTCTGCTTCCCGGAAGCCAAGCCTTTGGTATGCTTTTCGCTGTCCCGTGTCGGCCCGGTCCCCTTCCCGGAACGTGGTGATGCTGATCTGTCGGCCCGCCGGGAGGTTTCGGGCGAGATGGTCAAGCAGCGTCTCTTCGATCCTCCGTTCCCGGTACTGAGGGTGAACGGTTAAGAAATCGATATTTCCGGTTCGTCTGGAAAATGCAAGCGCTCCCACGATGCGGCCTTCGTCCCGGATGATCAGCGCCTGCTGCCGGCGGATCGATTCCCTGAGCCTTTCCAGATGGTCCGCTTCCTCAAAGCAGGGGAAACCGTCCACCGTCAAGGCGGCCAGTTCCATCCAGTCCGGAATGTCATGGAAGGAAGCACAGGCGACCGGAGAGAGAGGACCTCTTGGGGAGGAAAGCGGCCTGCACAGCAAAAACGCAGACTGCAGGGGATAGAATCGCTGCTTCTTCCGGTAGGCGGCAGGGCTTTGCTTGTACATGGCCTTGAAAATATCCGTAAAAGCCTGCTGGCTTCCATAGCCGGCGGCCAGCGCGATCTGGATCACGGGCAGATCGGAAAAGACCAGCAGCCTTGCCGCTTCCGTCAGCTTCCTGCGCCGGATATAGTCGTGAAGGGTCATGCCCGCCGCGGCGGTGAACATGCGGTGCAGATGGTATCTGGAATAGTGAACCGCATCGGCCACCCGCTCCAGATTCAGGTTCTGGTCCAGGTGGGACTCGATGTAGGCGATTGCTTCTGCTATAGGGTTGGTCGTATGACAGTTCATGTGTACTCTCCTGTTGTTTTTTTGATGCTCGTTGCTGTTTTTCGATGAAACTACCAGGAAAGGATAACAGAATCTTCCGCCTGTTTTTTCATGATTCTTGCGGTTGTTTTCCCTTTCAGGAAAATATTTCCTGCATTGGTTTCAGATTTTTATGGAGCCGTTCCACGATCCAGGTCATTCGTTTTTCCCGTCCGGCTTCTGTCTTTGCATCAAAATATGCCCGCGTGCAGGTTTTCTTTACCGATAGAGACATGGCCTGAAAATTTGTGAAAGCGGGCTCATATCCTTCCGGCAGCGTGGACAGGCAGGCGTTGCCTGTCCGTACGATTATACTATGAAATTTGCGCGAAATGAAGGTGAATCTCTTCATAATGGGTTTCTTTTCACGGAGCGGGACGCAGACCAGCCCCATGAAAAGTAACTTGCCAAAAACAGATTGTCCGGCAGGAAAGAAAAAGATTTAATAACCATAAGACAGAATGCTGTACCGCATACAGGAAATGGAGGAACGGAACCATGATGGAGATCATTTTTTAGCGAGGACAGGTTTCTTGCAAAGGGAACATTTTAGATTTGTTCTGCAGCGCCTGCGACCGGTACGATGAGAATCTGACTTCCTGCGACAGGCATAATCATCAGGGAAACGCTGATTAAAGCGTTTCCCGCGCCGATCACCATGGAAGAACTGTGATAATTACAGTTTCAGTCAGATAAAATGGGGTGTTCACCACAGGATAAATATGATACAATTATTCAGGAAATAACTGACAGATAAATATGGGGGAATTATGGAATTTCTGGCACATGTGGAACCAAAAACAGGCCGAACCCAGAGTATACAGGAACACCTGAAAAATGTGTGTAATCTGGCGGAGAAAAACTGTCCTCTGGACATTCTGAATCATCTGGTCTGCGTCGCCGCGCTTTTGCATGATGCAGGCAAGCTGAGCGAAGATTTTCAGGAATATATGCAGGAAATACAAAGCTCTGGTGAAAATGTAAAACGCCGGAGTATTGATCATGCATCTGCAGGCGGACGGCTGCTGGAGGATATGGCGGGAGGGCATTTTGTATCCAGAATGGTGGGGACGGCAATCTATTCCCATCATGGTCTGCAGGACTGTATTGATCTGGAGACAGGCAGGGATTTGACAGAAAAGCGCAGAGAAAAAGAGATTGATTTTGCAACCGTGAAAAAGAGATATGCGCAGGTCTTTGGTACGTCGGAACTGAAACAATATGTATTGCGTGCACATCATGATATACAGGTACTTTGCAGACACATCGATGATGTGCTCTCCCGGTCGGAAGAAGGAAAGTATGGAGATCGTGAGTTTTTTCTGGGAATGTATGAACGTCTTCTGCTGTCCGTATTGATCGACAGTGACTGGAGTGACGCCGCCGGTTTTTCTGAAGAGCAGCCGCTTCCGGAAAGGCTTTCAGAAAAGGATACGCTTGCGGTCTGGAACAGGGCGATTTCTCATTTTGAAGCTTATATGAAAAAGGTAAAATCGACTGATCCGACCGGAAGACTGAATCAATGCCGAAGGGAGATTTCAAAATCCTGTTATCAGGCATCTCAGAGCGAAAAAAGATTGTATCGGCTGACGGTGCCGACCGGGGCAGGAAAGACATTCAGCAGCCTTCGGTTTGCACTGTACCATGCAAAAAAATTTAAGAAAAGGCGTATCCTGTATGTGGCACCTTTCAATTCCATACTGGAACAGAATGCAGCGGAAATCCGAAAAGCAGTTGGAGAAGAAAGCGATGTCCTGGAGCATCACTGCAATGTCTGCCATGATGATACAGAAAAAGAAGAGACCTATAAAAAACTTACGGAAAGCTGGGACAGTCCGATCATTGTTACCACAGCGGTGCAGATGCTGAACACTTTATTTTCCGGACAGAAGAGCAGCATACGGAGAATGTACAGTTTGTGCAACAGCATTATCATTTTTGATGAAGTACAGGCATTTCCGGTCCGGTGTACGGAACTGTTTCATCTGGCTGTTAATTTTCTGGTACAGTTCTGTAATACGACCGTTGTGCTCTGTTCGGCCACGCAGCCTTCGATCGCGCAGCTTGCGGAAAATAATCTTCTGGAATGTGAAGAAATGGTGGGGAATGCAGATCATTATACAGAAAAATTCCGCAGGACCAGGATCATAGATCAGACCGCTCGTGTGCCGGGAGGAATGCGTGTGGAAGATCTCAGAGACTTTATCCTGGATGCTGCTGGGAGATCCGACAGCATACTGGCGATTGTAAATACCAAAGCGGCGGCCCGGGAAGTCTATCAGGCATTAAAAAGTTCCGGCAGTGATGAATATGAACTGTATCATCTAAGTACCAGTATGTGTCCGGAGAACCGGAGAAGGGAACTGGAAGCAATAAAGGCCGCATTAAAAGAAAAGAAGAAAATCATCTGCGTCAGCACACAGCTGGTAGAGGCAGGCGTTGATTTTTCTTTTGGCTGTGTGATCCGTTCTCTGGCGGGTATGGACAGTATCATACAGGCAGCGGGGCGCTGCAACAGGCATAGGGAAAAAGAGACGGAAGGAGAGGTCTACATTGTAAAAATGGCACCTGAAGCGGAGCGGATTGACCGGTTTTATGAGATGAAAGCGGCACGGAGAAGCTGCGAAAGGCTGCTATATGAGTTCCGGCAGGAACCGGAAGCTTTTGATCGTGCGCTGGATTCAGAGAAAGCGATCAGGAGATATTACCGTCTGTATTATCATGAGCTGGGAGACGAGCTGACAAAGTATCCGGTGTCTTCGGCTGGAACCTGCCTGACGGAATTGCTTGGAAGAAATCGTCCGGGCAGAAATCAGTATGCCCGTCAGCATGGCGGAAAATATCCGGAATTCCCGCTGAATCAGGCATTTCAGACTGCAGGGAATGCATTTGAAGTCATACCGGAGGATGAAAAAATACCGGTTATTGTCCCATATGATGAAAACGCAGAGGCATGGATCACAGAACTGGAACGTCCGGATCTGACTGTATTCGGGCAGAAAAAGATTCTGCGGAAACTGCAGCGCTATACAGTGGGAATTTCAAAATATATGAGAGATCAACTGAATAATGCCGTTTACAGCGCCGGCAGCACAGGCGTGCTTATACTGAGTAAAGACTACTATAATGAGAAGACCGGGGTTATGGAAGCGCCGGTAAGCCGGTTTCTGGATTTTTAAGACTGGGAGGTGTATAAGTGAAAAAATACCGAAATACCATCGAATTTGAAGTATATGGGAAGTATGCGTTATTTTCGGATCCTGTTACGCGGGCAGGGGGCGAAAAGTCGAGTTACCATATACCAACCTACGAAGCTCTGAAAGGGATCGTGGAAAGCGTCTACTGGAAACCTACAATCATATGGTATGTAGATGCGGTCCGCATCATGAAGCCCATTCAGACAGAGACCAAAGGGGTACGTCCGATCAGTTATAACGGCGGCAACGAACTTGCATATTATACTTATCTCAAAGATGTATGCTATCAGGTACGTGCTCATTTTGAGTTCAATCCCAATCATCCGGAGCTGAAAGAAGACTGGAATGAGCATAAACATCATAATATCGCGAGACGTATGGTGCAGCGGGGCGGAAGAAGAGATGTGTTCCTGGGGGCGAGGGAATGTCAGGCATTTGTGGAACCCTGTGTATTTGATGAGGGAGAAGGCTGTTACGATACCATGCAGGGGGAACTGGCCTACGGATTCATGTACCATGGGATCACCTATGCGGATGAAGCGATTCTGCCGGAAGAGAAGAATAAGATGACGGTCCATTTTTGGCGCCCGGTGATGAAACGGAGGGGGTTGATTGAATTCATTCGGCCGGAAGAATGTCAGGACAGGCGTTTTATCAAAGAGATGAGCGTCAGAACGTTTGGCGAAGGAAAGTTTTCCGGTCTGCAGGAATTTACAAATGAGGAGGTGGCTGATTGAACTGGGAGGAAGAACTGCTGGATCTGTACGAGAAAAACAACAGGGAGGCAGGAATTATACGATATAAAGAATATCAGAAAAAGAATGGAACAGAGAAAGTTCCATATGTCCTGCTTCCGCTGTTTCACACTACCATGGCGGCTCAGATTGAGGTTGTGATTGATGAAGACGGTAATTTTCTGGGCGCTTCCAAGGTTGCAAATGAGGATAAGATGACGATGATACCGGTTACGGAAAAATCCGGAAGCCGCACGGCGGGAAAGGAGCCGCATCCGCTGTGTGATAATCTGAAATATCTTGCAGGCGACTACAGCAAATATGTAAAAGATGGGAAAGAGAATGCGTCAGAGTATTACGATCTGTATATGCAAGGACTGGAACAATGGCGTCTCTCTGAATATAATCATAAAAAAGTAGACGCTGTCTGTCATTTTCTGAAAAAACAGAGATTGATACAGGATCTGATACAGGTGAAGGTTCTGGAAGCCGACGAACATGGATATTTGGACGAAACAGTCAAGATTCAGAATATTCCGCAGAGTAAAGCTTTTGTACGGTTTATTGTCAGGCAGAAAATGTCGGAGCAGATCACGGAAGAAGCGTGCTGGAAAGATCAGTCTTTGCAGGAATGTTTTCTTGCATACTATCGTTCCTGTCAGAAAGAATCCGAACTGGATTATGTGACCGGACACTGGGAGGCCCCCACGTATCTTCATTCCAAAAAGATACGAAATGAAGGAGACGGGGCCAAGCTGATCTCTTCTAATGATGAGGCAAACTATACGTTCCGGGGACGTTTTCTAAATAAAGAACAGGCCTTTGTGATCGGAAGCGAGACGTCACAGAAGATCCATAATGCGCTGAAATGGATCATCCGGAAACAGGGACACCATTATGATACATTAACGATGGTGACCTGGGAATCCAATATGCTGCAGATGCCTGTATGGGACGCAGACACAGACACGATTATGGAGGAAGCACAACAGGATATATCCGGACAGGGTGCGGACAGTGGGATGCTCGATTCTGATTTTACAATAGACGAGGATCTGTTTTCAGAAGACTATATTAAGAAGAGCGAAGAAGAGAGGGAATCGGAGAAGATTTCTGACGGAAATCTGAACACGGCCAAACAATTCTATCAGGCTTTGAACGGATATCGAAAACATATCGATCATACGTCCAGAATGGTGCTGATGGCATTTGACGCAGCGACCACGGGAAGGCTGGCACTGGCAGAATATAAAGCTCTGGAGACCGGAAGATACCTGAAAAATATAGAGAAATGGCACAGTCAGTGCGCATGGCTGCATACAAAATATAAAAATGGAGGAAGGCAGTGCTATCTGGGAATCCCGGGAATAAAAGAGATCGCAGATATTTTATATGGTTCGGATTCTAAAGGAATACTGACCATCAATGATAAAAATGGGAAACGGCTTTATGCAGAGACGGGAAAACGTCTGATGCCATGCATATGGGACGGACGGAGCATTCCGTATGATCTGGTAAGAACTGCCGTAAACAAGGCGTCTGCTCCGCAGTCTTATAAAGAACGTTATAACTGGGAAAAGGTCCTGGCGCTGGCGTGCTCTTTTGTAAAAAAACACAGATTTGAAACGGATAAGGAGGAATGGGAAGTGGCACTGGATGAAAATTGCAGGGACAAAAATTATCTGTACGGGAGGCTTTTGGCGGTGGCGGACCGGATTGAGTATCGGACTTTTGACACAGAGAAAGATTCTGGACGTGTGACCAACGCGAAAAGATATATGAGCGCTTTTGCACAGCGGCCGTTCAGTACCTGGAAAGTGATTGAAGAAAACCTGCAGCCCTATTTGGGTAAGTTGAAACTGACGGAGAGAAAATATTATGAAAATCTGATCGATCAGATCTGCCAGCTTTTTGAAGTCGAAGGTTTTCGGGAAAATACAAAGCTGGACGGGCTGTATCTTCTGGGATTTCACAGCCAGTCTTTTCAACTGAAGAACTATAAGAAAGAAGAAACGGATGGAGGAAATAAGGATGAGTGAACTGAAAGGCAAGATTGATTTTACATTATTTATCAGCGTACATAATGCGAATCCCAATGGAGATCCGCTGAACGGAAACCGTCCCAGAATTGATCTGGACGGTTACGGGGAGATATCAGATGTGTGTATTAAGAGAAAGATCCGGAATCGTTTTCAGGATCTGGGCCAGAAAGTATTTGTACAGTCGGATGACCGTTCGAACGATGGATTCAAAAGTCTGAAAGACCGTGCGGAAGGATGCCAGAAACTGAAAGATGAGTTTGGAAAAGCCGGGAAGAAAAAGAGTGCGGACAGAGATGCCTGTGCCCGGATTGCCTGTGAAGAATGGCTGGATGTAAGAGCTTTTGGGCAGGTGTTTGCTTTTAAAGGGGAGGAGGTTTCCTTTGGAGTGAGAGGGCCGGTTTCTATCCATCAGGCGGTGAGCCTGTCGCCGGTGGATGTGATCAGTATGCAGATCACAAAAAGTGTAAACAGTGAAGCCGGAAAAGAAAGCAAAGCATCGGATACGATGGGGACAAAACATCGTATCGGATTTGCCGTGTATAAAGTTATGGGAAGCGTCAATGTGCAGCTGGCAGAAAAGACCGGATTTTCACAGGAGGACGCAGAAATACTTAAAGAATCCTTAAAAACACTTTTTGAGAATGATGCGTCCTCTGCAAGACCGGAAGGAAGCATGGAGCTGTGCCGGATGTACTGGTGGCAGCATGAAGAGAAGATTCCACCGGTTTCCAGCGGGAGAATTCAGCGGGGATTTCATATCAGGCAGGTTGACCGTCCCAAAAGTTTTGAAGAATATGAGATTGACTGGAATCTGGACGGCTGTATAGCTCCGGAGGTATTTGACGGTGTATGAGGAAGAAGATTTTCTTCAGTTGTCAGGGATTCAGCATTTTGCTTTCTGCAGAAGACAGTGGGCGCTGGCTTATATTGAACTGCAGTGGCAGGAAAATGTAAGAACCGTGGAAGGAAAACTGCTCCATGAAAAAGCACATGACGCATCTGTAAAAGAAAAGCGGGGAGACCGGATCATTGTCAGAGCATTGCCGGTCCATTCCCGCGAGATTGGGATCAGCGGAGAATGCGATGTAGTAGAATTTTACAGATCGGAGAAGGGAGTCTCCCTTTCCGGAAAGGAGGGGAGATACCAGCCGGTTCCTGTCGAATATAAGCGGGGAAGTCCAAAGGCAACGGATGTGGATGCATTGCAGCTGGCCGCTCAGGCGTTATGTCTGGAGGAAATGCTTTGTTGTGATATTCCATACGGGTATATTTATTATGGAGAGACAAGGCACAGGAAGAAGATAGAGTTTCAGCCGGATCTGCGGGCAAAAGTGAGAGACATGTTCCTGGAGATGCACAAATATTATGATCAGAGATATACTCCGAAGGTGAAGTGGAGTAAGAGTTGCAACGCATGTTCTTTGAAAGACCTGTGTATGCCGGTGTTAAACAAAAATCTTTCAGTAACCAGTTATATAGAGAACAGACTTCTGGAAAGCGGGGATCCCGGATGAAAAGGTTGTTGAATACATTGTATATAACAGGAAAAAACAGATATCTTTCTCTGGATGGGGAAAATGTCGTTGTATCTGAAAAGCAGGAGGAAATCGGACGTGTGCCGCTGCATAATCTTCAGGGGATCGTGACGTTCGGTTATACCGGAGCGAGTCCTGCTTTGATGGGAGCCTGCGCAGAGCGGAATATAGAACTTACATTTATGTCCGGAAACGGTCGTTTTCTGGCCCGTGTGACCGGAAAAGTAAAAGGGAATGTCACTCTGAGAAAAGAACAGTACAGAGTCAGCGAGAATGCGGAAGAAAGTCTGAAACTGGCACGGAATTTTATTCTGGGGAAAGTGTATAATTCCAGATGGATTCTTGAGAGAGCTGTACGGGATTATTCTCTGAGGCTGGATGCGGAGAATATAAAGGCAAAATCAGAAATTTTATATCAAAGCCTGAAGAACATAAGAACATGTGAAACAAGTGGCCGGCTTCTTGGACTGGAAGGAGAAGCGGCATCCGTATATTTTTCTGTTTTTGACGATTTAATCTTACAGCAGAAAGAAGAATTTTATTTTCATGGTCGGAACAAACGGCCTCCGCTGGACCCGGTGAACGCCATGCTTTCTTTCGCATACAGTTTACTGGCAGGAATGTGCGGAGCAGCGTTGGAAGCAGTTGGACTGGATGCGTATGTAGGGTTTTATCACACAGACCGTCCGGGACGGATTTCACTTGCACTGGATCTGATGGAAGAGTTCAGAGGGGTGATGGCAGATCGATTTGTTTTGACATTGATCAATAAGCGAATCATAAAAGAGCGGAATTTTATAAAAAAAGAAAGCGGCGCAGTTATTCTGGATGATGCAGGCAGAAAAATATTTTTGAAATTATGGCAGGAACGAAAACAGGAAGTTATCCGACATCCCTTTCTGAATGAAAAAATAGAATGGGGTATGGTTCCTCATGTGCAGGCAATGCTTCTGGCCAGATATCTGCGGGGTGATCTGGATGAATATCCTCCGTTTTTCTGGAAGTAGGTGAGCGATGCTTGTTTTAATTACATATGATGTAAATACAGAAGATTCTGCCGGGCGTACGCGGCTGAGGAAGGTGGCAAAACAATGCGTAAATTATGGACAAAGAGTCCAAAATTCTGTTTTTGAATGTCAGGTAGATTCTGTACAGTATCGGCAGATAAAGGCAATTCTGGAAAGCATCATAGATAAAGAGAAAGACAGTTTAAGGTTCTATAATCTTGGTGATAAATACAAGAATAAAGTAGAACACATGGGGGCCAAACCGGGTTTTGATGTGACAGAGCCGCTGATCTTTTAGTGCGAATGTGAAGTGCACATGAAATGCCAGGAGATTCGCACCTATTTTAGCAGTTTATTTTAGCAAAAATGAAGTAATATTCATATTTTTGAGCTTTATTTAAAGTGGTTTTTGTGAAAAATATAAGAAATAGGATCGAAATTTTGCATAAAATATGTGAAATATTGATGTCGACCTCTGCGTGAGGTCGTGAGTTGAAAGAACCCGGCGCTGCGTCTGCTGGGCGTTCTGGTTACGTCGACCTCTGCGTGAGGTCGTGAGTTGAAAGAAGCAAGGCATACGGTAGATATGATGCGGAGAGCGTCGACCTCTGCGTGAGGTCGTGAGTTGAAAGGGTATTACGGATATTATGAACGCGAAAAGCAGGGCGTCGACCTCTGCGTGAGGTCGTGAGTTGAAAGAATTTTGATTTTCGGATAGGGGGGATATGCCGCCGTCGACCTCTGCGTGAGGTCGTGAGTTGAAAGTTTTCTGGAATCCCTTTTTTCTCTCCAGGCGGAGGGTCGACCTCTGCGTGAGGTCGTGAGTTGAAAGCTTCACATTTGACAACTCGCGTTTCAATTCCCCGGTCGACCTCTGCGTGAGGTCGTGAGTTGAAAGTATCTCCTCCAGGGTACCCTCGCACCAGAAGGTAGGTCGACCTCTGCGTGAGGTCGTGAGTTGAAAGAACCTCGTAACCTTCATCCTTTATGGCGGCTGCAAGTCGACCTCTGCGTGAGGTCGTGAGTTGAAAGAAAACACCGACGTTGAGCGGTACAGCAATGGGAAGTCGACCTCTGCGTGAGGTCGTGAGTTGAAAGATTATATGTGTGGAACGGGCGGCTTTAGACAAGGTCGACCTCTGCGTGAGGTCGTGAGTTGAAAGAGAATATCATTATACCATGTATCTGTCAATATCGTCGACCTCTGCGTGAGGTCGTGAGTTGAAAGATCCCTTCCGCCTTGCATGCCTGCCAGTGCTGAAGTCGACCTCTGCGTGAGGTCGTGAGTTGAAAGACATCCGCAGTAAAAGCATATCAAAAAGACCATGTCGACCTCTGCGTGAGGTCGTGAGTTGAAAGATCACCGTGATCGGCTTGTCATACATGGCAATCAGTCGACCTCTGCGTGAGGTCGTGAGTTGAAAGCTTTCTGCAAAGAATTATCTGCCATATATCTGTAGTCGACCTCTGCGTGAGGTCGTGAGTTGAAAGAGAAAACATCTCGAAATCGAGCGTTGAGATCATGTCGACCTCTGCGTGAGGTCGTGAGTTGAAAGCCTTTTTCTGTATTTTTCCCTATGCGCTGAACAACGTCGACCTCTGCGTGAGGTCGTGAGTTGAAAGTTCACTGTAAATACGCTGAATTTCGGGTGTCGGGTCGACCTCTGCGTGAGGTCGTGAGTTGAAAGAAGAGGTTCACCGAGACAGTAACCGGAAGAAAAAGGTCGACCTCTGCGTGAGGTCGTGAGTTGAAAGATCTGTAACCCCATCCAGATCAGTTCCATGATCTGTCGACCTCTGCGTGAGGTCGTGAGTTGAAAGATAGGAATGTTCTCTGATGATTAGATCGAGGTGAGTCGACCTCTGCGTGAGGTCGTGAGTTGAAAGATCTTTCTCCCTAACAGTCTTTCGCAGTCGTGTAAGGTCGACCTCTGCGTGAGGTCGTGAGTTGAAAGACGGATAACTGCGTGCAACACCCGGCCGGAACTGTCGACCTCTGCGTGAGGTCGTGAGTTGAAAGGTCCTGTGCTGGCACGTGATCCGGCTGAATTTCAAGTCGACCTCTGCGTGAGGTCGTGAGTTGAAAGACCGCAGCCGTAACCGTGCTCCCGATCCCGATCAGTCGACCTCTGCGTGAGGTCGTGAGTTGAAAGATTACGGCAAACCAGCAGGCGCAGACTGCGGAGCTGTCGACCTCTGCGTGAGGTCGTGAGTTGAAAGTTTTCAGGTCCTTCACGATCTCATCTTTCAATGGTCGACCTCTGCGTGAGGTCGTGAGTTGAAAGGCTGTGGTTGCTTCCGTCTCTGGTTTCGTAGATCGTCGACCTCTGCGTGAGGTCGTGAGTTGAAAGACATTTTAAAGTACGCTCTAGGCCAGGTTAATATAGTCGACCTCTGCGTGAGGTCGTGAGTTGAAAGATCAAAGGTGTTGTGGACCGGCTCGGCGGCATGGGTCGACCTCTGCGTGAGGTCGTGAGTTGAAAGAAGCCTCTTGTCGCATGGTTGAACCGTGCCATGGTCGACCTCTGCGTGAGGTCGTGAGTTGAAAGCTCTGTCCGAAATTTCAGACATGCATCGTTGAAAGTCGACCTCTGCGTGAGGTCGTGAGTTGAAAGGTCTTCTACCTTCCATAAAAAAGCAGAGACACTCGTCGACCTCTGCGTGAGGTCGTGAGTTGAAAGTCTGCGGTGGAGGAAAACGGGAAACTGAAGTGTGGTCGACCTCTGCGTGAGGTCGTGAGTTGAAAGGTCGTTCAGAGTCTTTTCTACAGGCGGACAATAGTCGACCTCTGCGTGAGGTCGTGAGTTGAAAGATTACGGATGTTATAGAAAGTGTAAAATCGTGGTGTCGACCTCTGCGTGAGGTCGTGAGTTGAAAGATCTTCAGCTCATAGGATTCATCCGTCACCGCTTGTCGACCTCTGCGTGAGGTCGTGAGTTGAAAGGAAATCATGTGCGTGATGTCCGGGAAGTACAGGATGGTCGACCTCTGCGTGAGGTCGTGAGTTGAAAGATCGTCGCAAATAACCGCATGTATTACAAAATGGGTCGACCTCTGCGTGAGGTCGTGAGTTGAAAGATCAGTCAAAAGGCAGATATGCTGTAGGAAGCACGTCGACCTCTGCGTGAGGTCGTGAGTTGAAAGATTTTGGATTCTGTGCAATGGGATACGCCAGAGAGTCGACCTCTGCGTGAGGTCGTGAGTTGAAAGTACGCATGGATCCGACGCTGATGGAATCGGATGTGGTCGACCTCTGCGTGAGGTCGTGAGTTGAAAGAGGTCCCTGTGGGCCCGTTGCTCCGGTATTGCCGTCGACCTCTGCGTGAGGTCGTGAGTTGAAAGCAGCCAGGCGCTCCACATTGGCCACCATTGCGGTGTCGACCTCTGCGTGAGGTCGTGAGTTGAAAGTTCTTCCAGCCGGAATAACAGGCCAAAGTATGGTGTCGACCTCTGCGTGAGGTCGTGAGTTGAAAGGTATCGCCTTGAAGACTGCGTTGTAAATGCAGATGTCGACCTCTGCGTGAGGTCGTGAGTTGAAAGACCGGAAGCTGTAAACAATTTTAACGTATACAAGTCGACCTCTGCGTGAGGTCGTGAGTTGAAAGATCTTCCGGATGCAATACGGACAGAAAACAAGGGTCGACCTCTGCGTGAGGTCGTGAGTTGAAAGTGTTAAATCTTTTCAACAGAAGATCAGACGGTATTGTCGACCTCTGCGTGAGGTCGTGAGTTGAAAGGTATTTAAACAAATTGGGATGTAACATGCATACCGTCGACCTCTGCGTGAGGTCGTGAGTTGAAAGCTGCAGGCAATGGTGGTGGCGGGAAAGGCGCAGGGAGTCGACCTCTGCGTGAGGTCGTGAGTTGAAAGGAAGATTACAGCGGAGAAGGAGCGAAAGTTCCAGGTCGACCTCTGCGTGAGGTCGTGAGTTGAAAGATACAAATTGCTTGGTCGAGTTACGCTGGTTCTCTGGTCGACCTCTGCGTGAGGTCGTGAGTTGAAAGATGCTTGATGGAACTGTTGAATCAGTTCCAGATCGTCGACCTCTGCGTGAGGTCGTGAGTTGAAAGATTATACGGATGAGGAGGATACGGATGCTTTTGTGGTCGACCTCTGCGTGAGGTCGTGAGTTGAAAGTTCTGCTGTTTCGTCTTCTTCTAATTCTTCGGTGTGTCGACCTCTGCGTGAGGTCGTGAGTTGAAAGGGCCTGTATGATACCGCACGGAATCCGATTATTGGTCGACCTCTGCGTGAGGTCGTGAGTTGAAAGATGATGTGATCCAGGTGAAAGGGGACCGGGTCGTGTCGACCTCTGCGTGAGGTCGTGAGTTGAAAGGAAACGATCAGGGAGGAGGTAAAGATCAGATGCCTGTCGACCTCTGCGTGAGGTCGTGAGTTGAAAGAGTTTGATATCTAAATCATACCAAAAGAGGCACTAGTATAATCCACTTTAATTAAACTTATGTTTTATTTTGTGGTATAATAACCTCATCAGAGGAGGTCGTATTATGCCAAATTTAGTAAAATCCATTAACCTTACACAGGATGATAAAGAAGCTTTGGAAAGTATTCTTCGCCAGAGTACTGTTGAGGCAAGAACCTATATCAGGGCGAAAATACTGCTTTTGAAATCAGAAAATAATTCTAATGAGTATATTGCGGATAAACTCGATGTCTGTATTTCTGTTGTAAGGTTATGTATTGAAAAATATAATGCCGGCGGCATTGAATCTGCCCTGCACGATAAAAGGGGACGCGGCCGTAAAGCGGAGATTACGGATTCTGATATCACATGGGTCATAAACAAAGCCTGCCAGAAGCCAAAGGACTTTGGCTATTCCGCTGAATTATGGTATCCGGCCAGCTTTACACGCTTCATCAATTCAATCGCTGAGCAGGAAGGCCACCCGCGTATGGCAACGGTGGCAGAAACAACATTGAGGAAAATCCTTGCAAACGCTAAAATACGTCCTTTTAAAGTCTCTTATTATTGCGAAAAACGCGACCCGGATTTTGATTCCAAAATGCATGATGTTCTTGTCATTTATAAACAGGTTTCCTTACAGTTTGATGAAAGCGGGAATTTGAAGCCTTTTGAAGGCGTGCCTGTCCATACTTTATCCTATGATGAAAAACCAGGGATGCAGGCGCTTGATACAACAGCTGAGGACAAACCGCCGGTTCCGGATACTGATAAAAACAGCACCATATACCGGGATTATGAATATGTGCGCCTTGGTACGCTTTCCTTACTGGCAGCGATCGACCTGCTTACAGGTGAAGCCATTCCATTGGTAAGTGACACGCATAAAAGTTCAGATTTTGTCCGTTTCTTAAAAATGCTGAATACAAAATATCCACAGGGCGATAAGATCCGCCTTATACTTGATAACCATTCAGCCCACACATCGCAGGAGACGCAGGAATATCTGAATACAGTCCCCGGGAGGTTTGAATTTGTCTTCACCCCGACACATGGTTCCTGGTTAAACATGGTTGAAGGTTTTTTCAGTAAGATGACCAGACAGATGCTGAATGGGCTCCGGGTCTCAGGCAAAGAAGAACTTGAAAAAAGAATATACAAGTACTTTGATGAGATTAACGAGGTTCCCATACCATACCACTGGTCATACAGGCTTGACGATATTGATATGGAAAAGGAAGACCTGAGCCAGATCATTTATGAAGTTGTAAACCACAAAGCGGCAAAAGAGGCTGACAAAGATAAGCGTGCGCCTAAGCTGCGTACTCGAAAGAAGCACAGGCAGTCAGGCATTCAGCAAGCATAAAACATAATCTTAATAAAGTTGGATTATACTAGTATAAAAGAAAATAAATAACTGACACAAATAGCATTATGGTGTATAATGGTATTATCATTTGAAAGAGAGGTTA
>VSND01000196.1 GCA_009774145.1 Lachnospiraceae bacterium
GCCGAAGCATTATATAAATATGCCTCTGACGGTCGCGTTAGTGAGATGGCGCTGTGGCCCAGGCATACCTCGGTTGACATGAGTCGCGAAGTTATAAAAGATTTCTTTCAGCCCAATCCGTTCACTCTGGCGATGGTCTTGAAAGAAACCAACGAACCTATTGGTTGCATAGGACTTGTGCCGGCTGGAGCCGAGCATTACAAGCCATTGGCAAACGAGCGGGAAGTCGGATATTGGATAGGTTTTCCGTACTGGGGCAAAGGATTGACCTCGGAAGCATTGAAAGCCATGATTGAATTTTGCCGCAATAATATTCGCCTTGACTCACTGCTGATTACGACTGATGCAGCCAATAAAGCCTCTCAGCGGGTAGCTGAGAAATGCGGATTCGTCAACTTCACCGACTATGACAATAATGGGACACCGTCGAAAGCATTCCGACTCAGTCTTTCTTCTTTGGCTATAAGAAAAGTTGATGATGGCAAGCGAGATTTCATTGACTTGTTGCTCATTGGCGATGAATCCGAAGATATGATCATGAAATATCTCGACCGGGGAAACCTTTATGTCGGTTCGATGGATAATAAAGATGTGGCTGTGATTGTGACGGTTGAGAAAGACAACGGCTCGGTTGAGATAAAGAATCTGGCTGTTGATGCCGCATTCCGTCTCAGAGGCATAGGCCGTAAGATGCTTGAATATGTGGAGAAATTGTATCCTGGCAATAAGATAATCCTCGGCACAGGCGAAACACCCTCGACACTACGTTTCTACCTGTCTTGCGGCTATCGGTACTCACATAGAATCCCCAATTTCTTCACTGACAACTATCCCAATCCTATTGTCGAGGAAGGCGTCACGCTTCGCGATATGGTATATCTATACAAATATTTCATTAAAAATGACACCGAAGAACATTCTTGACATAACACGCCGCGAGAAATTCCGACAATGGCTCATGGAGAACAGCTCTTGTGAAAAGGAATGCTGGATAGTCGTGAAGAGGGGCAAGACTCCACCGGAGGAGGCCTTGTGGTATCTTGATGCCGTGGAGGAGGCCCTATGTTTCGGCTGGATTGATTCCACAGTCAAGAAAGTGGATGGTGTGACATTGCAACGTTTCGGGCCACGAACAAAAAACGGCAGATGGACTGAACTGAATAAGGAGCGATGCCGAAGGCTTGAACGCCTCGGGCTGATGACAGACGGAGGACGTGCCGCATGCCCTAATCTTGATGCTGCATTTGTAATCAATCCGGAAATCGTCGCCGCTTTCAAAGCTCGTCCGGTGGCCTGGCAGAATTTCCAAAAATTTCCATCGCTTTATCAAAGAATAAGAATTGACAATATCCAGAGAGTCGCCACAAAACCGGACCTGTTCAAGAGCCGCCTGACAAAACTGATTGAAGCGAGTGAGCGGAGCGAAATGATAGGCAACTGGCACGATTGCGGCAGACTGCTTAATTATTGATGGCTATGAGAATCTATCAACCGAGGGAGGAATTGCGGCCGTATGTGCGCTACTATTGGGTGCTGGAAAGCGATGAGCCTTTCAGTGTCCTGACATTTCCTATCGGTTGCCCGCAGATGATTTTTCACGGACGCTCGCCGCTGTTTATCCCCGAATTATCCTCCCGTCAGGATAAGTTTACCATCAGCGGGCAGGTAAATTTCCCGGCACACATTGCCTCTGACGGCGACACGGAGATGATTGTCGCCGTTTTCTACCCTCACACTATCGGGATGTTCATTGACACCCCACCGTCGGCATTCTACAATCAGGAGATTTCCGGCTACGATATTGGGAACAAGCAACTGAATCTGCTTGCCGACCGGATTTTTGATTGTGCGGATTCCGAAAAGGCTATATCGCTGATAGAACAATGGCTGACTGCTCGGATCATCCCATCGCTGAACATCAAAAGAATCGGAACTTCGCTCTCCGCGTTGCTCCGTTCGCCGTCAACTTCGGTTGGCAATCTCGCCGGAATCGCCTGTCTGGGCAAGAAACAGTTCGGCAGACTGTTCAGTGAATATGTCGGCATGAACCCGAAAGAATATGGGCGCATAGCCCGGTTCCAGCGGGCATTGAGGATGATGCAGCTCGGCTCACGCGATTATGCCGACATAGCATACTCCAACGGATACTCCGACCAGTCGCATTTCATTCGCGACTTCCGCCAGTTCAGCGGTATGACGCCCAAACAACTGACTGCGTACCAAACACCATACTCCGATTTATATACCGTTCCGGTATAAATGTCCCTTTTCTTCTATCCGGGCTGAAAGCGAAGTGATAATT
>VSND01000197.1 GCA_009774145.1 Lachnospiraceae bacterium
CCAAAAAGATCCGGATATAGCCGAACCCTCCAAAAATGACCTTTAAGAATACGGAGTTTTTGCAAAAGTAGGAAAGATTGTCAGCCTACCAAATAATAATATCACTGCAATTATACAAGGGTTAGGCAGACTGAAACTAACTTCTATCATACGCAAAAAACCTTATCTTACAGGTAAGGTTGAAGTTGCGCATGAAACTTTTCCTGATAATAACGACAGTGAGTTTACAACCGCAATAGAAGATTTACGTAACACTACTGCCGAATACGTAAAAATCAACGACGATATTCCAGAAGAGGCAACCTTTGCCATCAAGAATGTGAACAACGATGTCATGGCATTGAACTTTATATGTTCCAATATGCTATTCTCGATAAAAGAAAAGATGGAATTATTGGAAATGGACTCCATCAAAGACAGGCTCTTCTATACTTTGAGAATAATAAACAGAGAACTTGCGCTTCAGAGTCTTAAACAGGATATAAGAAATAAGACTCGTGATGACATTGACGAGCAACAGAAAAACTACTTTTTACAACAACAGATAAAGAATATCCAGGCTGAGATAGGTAACGGTGACGGCTCACCGGAAAGAAAAGAGTTATTGGATAAAGCTGCAACAAAACTTTGGAAAGAGGACGTCGAGACTATATTCATGAAGGAACTGGACAAACTCGACCAATTAAATCCACAAAGTCCGGAGTATAACATACAACTCACTTATCTCCAGACATTTGTCTCACTTCCTTGGAATGAATATACAGAAGACGACCTAAACATAACAAAAGCACAGAAAGTCCTTGATAAAGACCATTATGGAATGGAGAAAGTAAAGGAAAGAATCCTTGAATACATTGCCGTTTTGAGTCTGCGCGGAGACCTGAAATCACCCATTTTGTGCCTCTATGGCCCTCCGGGAGTCGGAAAAACCAGTCTTGGAAAAAGTATCGCCGATGCAATGAACAGGAAATATGTGCGTATGTCTCTTGGCGGATTACACGATGAAGCCGAAATAAGAGGTCACAGGCGTACATATATCGGTGCCATGGCCGGAAGAATAATAAAGAACATACAAAAAGCTGGCTCTTCCAATCCGGTTTTCATTCTTGATGAAATTGACAAAGTAACACAATATACTGTCTATGGTGATCCGGGTTCAGCATTGCTCGAATTTCTCGATCCCGAACAAAATACACCTTTTCACGATAATTATCTCGATGTGGACTATGATCTGTCGAAAGTACTCTTCATTGCTACGGCAAATGAACTTAATACAATACCAAGACCATTGCTTGACCGCATGGAAATTATAGAGGTAAGCGGTTATATCACAGAAGAGAAGATTGAGATTGCCAAAAGGCATCTTATTCCAAAAGAAAAAGACAGTACCGGCCTGTTGGATGAAAAAAAATTGGCTTTCAATAAGTCTGCGATTGAAAAAATAATAGAGCAATACACAAGAGAAAGCGGAGTTCGTCAACTTGAAAAGCAAATAAACAAGGCTTTGAGAAAACTCGCTTTCACAAAAGCCAAAGAAGGCTTATTGCCATATAATAAGATTTCTCCTACTGAAATTGAAAGCCTTCTCGGAAAGCCTCCCTACTATCGGGATATTTATCAGGGCAACTCCTATGCGGGAGTCGTAACCGGTTTGGCATGGACAAGTGTGGGCGGAGAGATATTGTTCATAGAGACAAGCATGAGCAAAGGAAAAGGAACCAAGCTTACACTTACCGGAAATCTGGGAGACGTAATGAAAGAGTCGGCTGTACTCGCACTGGAATACGTAAAAGCACATGCTGACAAATTGAATATCGATTACAGGATTTTCGATAATTGGAACATTCACATTCATGTCCCAGAAGGCGCCACTCCCAAAGACGGGCCTTCTGCCGGAATAACCATTGCAACATCTATAGCATCGGCACTTACCCAACGCAAAGTAAGAAAGAATACGGCCATGACAGGTGAAATAACACTGAGAGGAAAAGTATTGCCTGTCGGAGGAA
>VSND01000198.1 GCA_009774145.1 Lachnospiraceae bacterium
CGGGTTAAACTTACCCATGGGGTGGGTCCCTTTTCAATTGCTGTACCTGGGTCCCTTTTCAAATGTTAGATGCACCTCACCCGAAGCACTATCATTCGGATATTAAAAGGTATATCTCCGGGAAAATTCTTGCTTTTCCGAGTTAATCCTGAAGAATTTATTATCAAGGTCGCATCAATAATAAATGACTGCAAGGCTATTGCCGTTATAAAGAGAATAACATATTCTCCAACCGACCAGACTTTCGATACGGACCTGTTCACGGTTGATGAAGTCAGGGGTGTTGTCGGGGATAATGCAATGGAAAGCGAAAAGTCGCTCTACGACCTTGTCGTTATCGACAGTAAGGGCACCGAAATGGATTTTGCCAAACAGCTTGAAAGCAATACTGATGTCGAAGTTTATACGAAACTTCCTCGCGGATTTTATATTAACACACCTATGGGACAATATAATCCTGACTGGGCTATCGTCTTTCGAGAGGGAAGTGTGAAACACGTCTATTTCATTGCCGAAACCAAAGGCTCTATGCGTGAGGTTGATCTGCGCGAAACCGAGAAATCAAAAATTGCCTGCGCCCGTCGCCACTTCGCATCTTTGTCTAATTCGGCCGTTAAGTACGACGTAGTAAATAGCTATAATGACCTTTACAACCTGGTAAAGAATAACTAACACAAAATAAAGAGAGATAATTGAAGCTGATTTTGCTCCGGTTATCTCTCTAATATTATATTATCGAATTTAAAAATTGAATAATCAACTCTTTTGACTCCATTGACAAATGCGGATGTAAAAAATATAATCAGCTGTTGTTGTGTCAAATGAGAAAGATTTAACTCGACTATATAAGGATTATATACGATTCGCTTATTCAGAATCAACGACCTCAGCACGGTTCCTGAGGTTGAGGGTGTCGCGGATGGCGTTCATGTCGCGGAGGATGGAGGAGTCGAGGACGCGGGCGTAACGCTCGGTCATCTTGACGCTGGCGTGGCCGAGCATCTTTGATACGTTTTTCAGGCTTACGCCTTGCGAGAGACAGAGGGTGGCGTAGGTATGCCGGGCGGTATGCATCGTCAGATGCTTGTTTATCTTGCAGATGGTGGCTATCTCTTTCAGGTAGCGGTTCATCACCTGATTGCAGGGTATGGGGAGTAGCGTACCTTTCTTTGCGGCTTTCTTGTCGCCCTGATATTTTTCAATGATGGCGAGGGGAATGTCAAGCAGGGGGATGTTGCTCATCTGCTTTGTCTTTTGACGGGGCTTGCGTATCCACTTGTTGCCGTCGTTGTCGGTCACGATATGGTCTTCGGTCAGCTGTGACACGTCGGAGAAGGCAAGTCCGGTAAAAGCCGACATCAGAAACATGTCGCGTATCACTTCCAGACGCTTGCTTCCGGGATTGCAGTTGTAGATTCGGTCAACTTCCTCCAGCGTGAGAAATTCCGGGTCGGTCGGATCCTCGCGGAACTTTATTCCGGCGAATGGGTCTTTATGAATCCAGTCATTGGCGAGGCATCGGTTGGTTATCTTTTTCAACGCCTTCATATAGCGGATGAGGGTATTCTGGCAGAGGTCTTTCTCTGTCTTGAGATAGACTTCGTATGCGCGTATGACCTCGCCGGTGAAATCCGACAATGGGAGGTCGTCAACATCGTACTTCTGCTTGATGAGTTCCCCGAGGTAACGCTTCATCGTTTCATACCTTCTCCACGTTATCTCCACAAAGTCTTTGCCGATAAGCTGCTTTGCTTCGTCGTTATGCTCCCGAATAACTTGCAGGATTGTCCGCTCCTGTTTGCGAACCTGTCCGACACCGTAGAATCGTTGCTGAACAATCAGCGGATTTATTTCCGCTCCCTCTTGCTGGAGTTCTGTGACTATCTGATGGATACGGATTCGTGCCTCCTCAATGAATCGGTTAAGGTCAACGGCGGATGCGCTCGTACCTTTGGCTCGCTCCTTCGCCTGGTCCCACAATGACGGAAGAATACTCTTGCGGATATTGTTTTCCACACGTTGACCATCAACGGTGATTCGCATGGCGACCGATGCCTCGCCATTTTTCAGCAGCTTGGTCTTCTTCAGGAAGAAAGACACTCGGAAATTGGTTTTACTTCTCATAGCCAAAATCTTCTGTTTTTGAGGTTGGTGACGTGGTGGAGCAAATCTGATATGTGTTTTAGTGGATAAACAGTTGAAACATAACATCTAAACGCCATTCTGGTGGAGATAGTTCATCGGTGTTGTCTGCTCCACCGATTACTCCACCAGCGTCTCAATCTGTCTATCCTTTAAACTCATCAGAAAACTCCAGCCTTGTCAATGTTCTTGTTGATTATCTCTTCACAGAGAGGTCTATTTGAGAAGAAGGCAATGCACACAATATCAAGGTATTGAATATTATCAGTCACCCATTGTAACCATCACCTCCACTCGGTTCGCGATTGCTCATCCGATGGATTGGTGGAGATTGAATATTCTGCACAGCCCTTATAAACGCACAAAACACCGAATATCTCTGATATTCAGTGTTTTGCATCGCCTTTCGGCTTTAGGTTGTGGTGCCACCAGCAATATAAATGTTAAACTATTATCAATCGGATTAAATTCAAATATATACTAATATACTGATATTAAGCCGAATTAAACAATTCTCAATTTAGGTAGATAGCGGCTATTTTAGAAATTATAGTGACTATTGTAGTGACTATTCGGGAAAAGTCACTAACTTTGCAGTGTCCGATTCATAAGGGAATCGAACCTTGGATTCTATGGCAAAATCTCTTTCCCG
>VSND01000199.1 GCA_009774145.1 Lachnospiraceae bacterium
GTTCTTTTCACTTTTTCTCTTTCTAATATCATCTCTCATTCTTTCCATATCAGGAATCAAATAACAACTTCCATCCTTTGGCAGAATCACTTTTGACAGATCGCAAAAATCAGAAATAGCTATATATCTTAAAGAGGCTTCCGAAAAATCCACTTCCATGGGAAGTATCCTGTTCCAACGTTCATATTTTGATTCCCAATATCTTCCAGACTTTGACGCTTCTAATTTACCTCTGAACCACACATTTTTAATATCGCCTACAAATTTCACATTTTTAAAATGACTTCCTCCAAAGTCCGTACCATTTAAATTACAGTTTTGAAAAAGACAGTCCTCAAAATCAGGCCAAAACATTTGAGTTCTATGCATTTTAACTGACTGAAATTGTACGTTTTTATATTTTCCTCCACCAAGCCCTAATGTTCCTCCATAAATTCCTCTCTTAAATACACAATCAACAAATTCGCTTTGCGATTCAGTAATATCACACATTATAGTATTATTAAAGATACAGTTATAAAACTTACAGTTCTTTATACATCTTCCTGTAAAATCAGCAAATGAAAAATCTATTTTTTCAAATTCTTTATTAGAGATAAGATTTCTTGAATCCTTCATCAAATCTTCTTTTTTTCTATCCGTGTACTTTTTAAAGTCTACATCAAAATTAATTGAAAAACCTCTTAAATCCCAATATCCATCGGACGTATACTCCAGTTCATTCAACCAATTATTTTCTTCATTTTTCCCGAATAGCCAGGAGACAATATGTTCCCACCTGCATTTCCATACAGTATCATTTTCCCACCTTTTTATTAAATTTGTACCTGTTATTTTCTTCATAGCCTTTACTCCTGCAATATTATATCTCATTAAGACCAGAGTTTTTTGAAAGTAATCTTTGCCATATATTATAGCAGAAATTACTTTCAAAATATCAGTTTATCGATATGCTGTTACATAACCATTACCCTTATAATGACCAAAATGCCTGTCAGCTTGATTTTTTGTTGTAAGGTCCACCCAAACCTGATCTTCAAACCCTTTCATATCACCTGCATAAATTAAATCCGCACCATATACGCCCTGTTTTGTAATTGTATATATTTCTTCTGGTATAAAGGCACTTTCTTTTACCAGTTTTTTGAATTCCCAATCTACTGTTGTGCCAATGAACGCATCTTTCAAGTATGGCTTTTCATCTAACAGTTCATACATACTTGGAGGTAATCCATAATTCTCCCGTGAAAGAACATTTCGATATGCCTGAGCTGCTAACTGATCTATATATGGCAGGTGTTCAATATCCGGCCTGCTTCCAAATTTTTGTAAATATTTTAATGCCTCCTCTTCACTTATTCCACTTTTAATCCATTTACACCACTTTACAACTTTATAAATAATATCCTTGTTTATGAACCATTTGTTTTATAGCATTAATAATGGCATTTGATTTTATGTTGGTTTCGACTTTTTCCACGAACATAACATAAAATATCTGCTGGCGGATCTGTTCGCTTAGCGCAAACCGAAACTCCTGCGCACTTTCCGCACGATATTTTGCAAATGATTCATCCTGATATGGCAGCAGCTTCATTGCACAGTATGCTATATTGATCAGGTTCACCAGCATTTCAATCCCTTTACGGCTTCGCACCATATAGCTGCATAATGACCAGAAAACTTTCTGTTCGTAATAACTAACCTCAATGTTCCATCGAAATGCATAAAGCATCAAAGGAATGAACAACATGCGGCTGCTTCCCGTCTGGTTCAGCGGAGATTTTTCCTGCCAGACGCAGAATATCTGCAGCTGTTCCGGAAAAACTGTGCTGAAAAACAGGCGCCTGCTTCCGGAACCCTTTTCCGGGGACGTCACATAAGCAAGCACTTTTCTTTTACCAAAAATGTTTGTAAGAACATGACGCACAGCTATGTAACAGTCTCCGATTTTTTCTTCGGACAGTGTAAAATCATCATGGATGGAAAGCTTTTTCCCATGCGATGCAGGCCGTCCCCGTTTCCCTGTCCGCTGTGGCGGCAGGTCATATATGACGGAATCAGATCTGGCATTCCCTATAATATCAAGGTTTTCATATTCGTCTACGATGGAGACAAGATTCTTTTTTACATACCAGCTGTCACAAAGTATAATGACATTTTTCTTTTCACTGAATGCAGGCATAGCCTGTCGCACCATGGATGCGGCCAGTTCCAGTTTGGATTCCGTTTTCTCCCACATGCGGTATCCAGGAGGGATGGAAAGACAGCGGATTTTGCTTTTATTCCATACTGGCACGCAAAGCATTACGCTTACAAAACAATGCCCATTCAAACAGTTTGCCCCATTGTGTGAAGCGTGATCAAACAGTTTTGAGACATTCTCAAATTTTGTACCTGACTTTGCAACCATTGTGTCATCAATACACAGAAAGACAGGCTGGGATTGCAGCCCGTCTGGCACAGGTTTCAGTGCCATGCCCGCTGTGACATTCATAAACCTGGAATAATCCGCCTTTGCACAGGAACATGCATAGTAAAATGCATTCAGGGACTTTTCAGTAATTCCTGATAAAAAATGCCTGTACAATGAGCGGATGGAAACCGCAGACTCCATAACCAATATAGATAAAACCAATAAAAAAAGCGTTTCTATAGTCGGTGCGGAAAAAGTTTTAAAATATATATAAAAATAACGGTACAGTCTACCAATTAGATTATTTTCGTTGTATAATAAGTCTGACGTACAGGGTCACTCTCTTTCGTATAGATTGTTATGCAAACTTATTATACATTAGAAAGTACCTTGTGCGTTATTTTATTTTTCAAAAAGTTGTAAAGTGGTGTTTTGAGTAGTCCTCTGCATTATATCCATTACTTCAGATGATGCATTACTTACTTCTTTATACCCGCTCGGATCCCAATAAACCACCGGATTATTCCGACAGTAAGCATACAGATTCAGCCCGTCTCCCTGATAGACATCCTCCTGTAAAAATCTTCCCAGTATTGGGTTATAGTATCTTGCACGCAGATAATACTGTTCCGTTATCTCATCATACTGCTGGCCGGTATAGCGGATGCGGTTGGGAAGTTCTTCCGAGACTTCCAGTCCGGCTCCGAACGCATCGTAGCGGTACTGATTTTTTATCGTTCCCGTCTCGTCCGTGATCAGCGCCGTGCTGAGCTGTTCGTCCGGATGGTAGTAATACGTTCGCTGTCCTCTCCGGACTGCCTCGATCCCCGCTCCCAGGTGGCAGCTGGCTGTTTCCTTATCCCCTCCTTCTTCATACAGAAGTTCTCCGTTCTGATACACGAACCCGAGCAGCTTCCCGTTTTCTCTCATCTCATGGCGCAGGCCTTCCGCATCGTAGCGGTTTTCCTGTATCTGACCGTCTGCGCGCTCTATCCGGATCTGCTGGTTTTTGCTGTTGTAGAAATACCTGCAGGTTCCGGACTCGGTTTCCTCTTTCAGTATACTTCCCTGTCTGCTGTAGGTAAAGGTATTTCTTCTGCGGATTCCGTCTGTCCGAATCTCTTCCGTGTTGATGAGCTGGTTCTTTTCATTATAGGCGTATTCGGTCCGGATCCGATTACCGGCTGCATCATAAGTATAATGGAACACCGCGTCCTTCCGGTTCTCTTCCAGAAGCTGTCCTCGCACGCCATACTGATACGTGATATCCAGCACGCTGCTTCCGTCGGTTGCCGATCCCTGTATACCTGTCTTCATCAGGCGGTTGCCGTTGCCGTCATACTGATACTGGAAGGACAGCAGAATGTCGCTTCCCATACAGGTTTCCAGATGCGACACGTTGCCGTCTGCGTCATACCAGTACGATGTTCTGATTCCGTTCCCATAGCGGATCTGTTCCAGACGGTCCAGACAGTCGTAGTGGTACCGGACTTCCATTCCTCCCGGGCTGCTGATCCTGCTGGTGTGCCCGAGGATATCGTATTCGTAATGCGTTGTCACGCCTGCGGGACCCGTGATCTTTCCAGCACTGTCATAATTCTCGAACAAATAACAAATATGGAATATTTTTCTCCAGTCCCAATCAATAACAGAACATTTATTTTGTTAAAACTCCGAAAACTATACTACCAATACATAAAATTATTTTAAATCTTCATTTTACCGAAAAATGATGTTTAACAATTGCATCAAAATTCTTCTTTCAAGCCCAAGTATCTTGTTTATCTTTAGCAAATAATGTATTATAAATCGTATC
>VSND01000002.1:0-4949 GCA_009774145.1 Lachnospiraceae bacterium
TCATGCTCCCTAATCAAAATCATTGAGGGCTATATATTGTCAGGCTTTAAAAATATTCAAAAGTTGTAAACTGGTGACAAAGTAATTTATCCCGATAAAATTCATACTGCTTCTTCCGAACCGCAAGTTCGGCTGTAAGTTCAACCGTAAATAATGTAAGAAAGTCCAATATACGGACTATTTCACATTGTACCTCTTTTGCGTTTTGATTATGATGAATAATCGCTGCATGTCCACTAACTGTAATACTCTCATTTCCAAGCCACGCAACACATTTGCACACATCATCATCATTCTCGTTTGTGACTGCCATAATGATATCACTATGCCCTGCATATTTCACACTGTCCGGACAAAATTCCGTAACCAATTCATTTAATTTACTCATCCCGCGCACCGCCTCTCTCCTGTAGCGTTGGATGCTGCATATAAAATATTTCTTTCTGCCTCTCTATCTCTGTGCGCAACTGTTCCTTTGTAGGCAGATAAGTTAGATACTTTGACATAAAAAGTCTTTCGTTATCATGCAATACCGAATATCTCGCAATATCTTCGCTGGTTTCACTGCAGAGCAGTATCCCAAGAGTCGGATTATCCCCTTCCTTACGCTTCAGTTCGTCATACATACGAACATACATATCAATCTGTCCTACGTCCTGATGTGTAATTGTACCCATTTTCAAATCGACCAGCACATAGCATTTCAATTCAATATTATAAAAAACCAAATCAATGTAGTACTCCTGAGTATCCGTTACAATATGCTGTTGTCTTGCCACAAAAGCAAACCCTTTCCCCATTTCCATCAGAAAATCCCGGATATGCGATAAAATAGCCGATTCCAAATCTGTTTCAGCAAAAGCATCTTCCGCTCTATAACCCAAAAATTCTGCAACAACAGGATTCTTAATTAATTCAAACTTATTTTCCTGATATTTTTCCGTTTTTTGCCGCATTTCTGCAATCACTTTTTCTTTTTGCGGCGCCTGTAAAAGTCGGTAATAATATTGTGTTCCTATATTTCTATCCAGTGTTCTTGCGCTCCATCCCTCACTTGTCGCTTCATGCAAATACCAAATTCTAGCATCTTCATCAGACACCCGCAAAAGGCTGCGAAAATGCGTCCAGTTTAAATTGTGAACGCATGCGTTCACAATTTCTCTGTCTGGAAAAGCCAAATAAAATTTACGAAAATACTGCAAATTTCTTTTAGAATAGCTTTTTCCAAACTCTCTGGTCAATTCTCCTGACAGAGTTTCAATCAACGCTTTACCATATTCTGCTCTTTCTTTCCCTTCTTGTTCCTGCTCTACAATCCTTCTTCCCACTTGCCAGTATGTAAGTACCATTGCTTTGCTGGCAGCATTATAGGCATACTCCTGACCAGATATTATGATCTGTCTAATATCTGTAATCATCAACTGATAAGCAGCTATCATATTCTCTTTTTCCATTATCATACCTCTATTTCCGCAATGATCTTATCAATTTCATCACGAAGCACTTGTTCACGAGCCACGATTTCCTTAATTTCCGCATTCAGCTTCACAATATCTATTTTCTCTCTGGTATCCCTCGCTTCCACATATGTGGACACAGACAGGTTATAATCATTCCCTGAAACTTCCTCATAAGATGCGGGATGTGTAAAATGCTCAACTTCTATACGTTTTATAAACACATCCACAATACGCTCTATATTTTCCTGCGTCAATTTATTGTTATTCGTAACCTTGATGTATTCACCTGTTGCATCGATAAACAGAGTCTTGTTATCTGCTTTATTTTTCTTCATTACCATGATGCTGGTCGCAATTGAAGTGCCAAAAAACAGATTACCTGGCAACCGAATCACGCAATCCACATAGTTGTTATCAATCAGATACTTACGAATTTTCTGCTCCGCACCGCCGCGATACATAAACTTTATTGATTTCTGTTTTACCCACAGTTCCAAGCCGTGTGAGCAGTTCGGATACATCTGCCGGAATGAAGAATTCTCCGCCGGATTTTCCCGTATTCGATGCATACATCATCATAAGATATTCATACGCATCGCCAAAAGCGTCAATAGAATGGTCTTTGACATCTCCGAGGTTCATTCCGCCCACTCCATTCAGCAGTTTAACAAGTTTCTCATTAAGCTTTGCAACTGTAGAACCCTACAATTTAAATTGAGGTGTTCCTGAATCCGGTTTTTCTTTTGGCGGGCTCACCTTTAATAATAAAGGCATGGGAAAATCCACCCCTGTTAAAATTGCCTCACCTTCACCTAACACAGGCAAATATGCCAGTGTACTACTATTAGCAGTTGCACAGGACTGCTTAATAGCCTCCTTATCATGAAAATTAATAAGTCTATGTACTAAAAATGTTCCCATTTGACTCAATGTTCCTACGGGAATATCCCTGGGCATTTGTGTCGCAATACATAGAAACAGACCATATTTGCGGCACTCCTTGGCTATTTGATCAAAAGCATTCAGGGAATACGCCGTAAAACTGTCATCGGTTATTCGTTTGTTTAAAAACTGATGCGCTTCATCCAGAAAAAATATTGTTGGTTTTTGTTTAAATATCTTATCTCTTGCCATGTTAAGCAGATATTTTGCCAAAGCATTGGCAATTATCTCTCGTACATTAAAATCATAACCCACTTTTTCAAAGCCAATTCGTAATAATGTATTTTTATTATCCGGATCAAAGAATTTTACAATCATATCCGCCAAATCCTGTTTATCATCCACATCACCAATACCAAGTATTTTTTTGTAATTTCTATCATTAACAAATGCATTAGTTCTTGTAACAAGGGAAATACAATTAGCTGAATCCTGCTCTGATCTGCCGCCCCATGAATTGGAATCCTTATTATCAATCTCCCATATACATTCATATTGTATTTGCCTGGCCAAATATCTTATTTCAAAATCCAGTTCATCGGAATCAATCTCTTCATAATACTTGCGTTGAAACTGTACAAACTCAACCTTATTTCTGTTTGCTTTTGGCAAAAGATTTTTATCTCTCCCATTTTCAAAATAACTATCCAATCCACCCTTTACTTTGGCAATTTCCAGTGTTTTCAGCGTTTTAATCGCCTCTAACAATTTAGGGGCCTGTGCTCTCTCCGATGGCTTAAGCAAAAAGAACAGATCTGATATGGTTAATTTCTTATAACTGAAGTAAGCATTCTGCGCAAGTATACAATGCTGCCCTTGTAATTCTGCGTATTCGCCAGTGGGATCCAGTAAAATACACTTTGTATTATTTTTTCTTGCTTCTTCAATTAATTTTGACAACGACCAGCTCTTTCCTCCCCCGGTTGTTCCGACTACTGCACAATGTCTGCCAAAAAAAGATTGTTGTGAAGCTGTCACTTCTGTTTGGTTATCGGAATTCAAATATCCAATATCCATCAAAATCTCTTCGCTTTCTTTCTGACCAAATCCCCGAACATATTTTTGCACAAACTCCCTCGTACAAACAAAAACCTTTGCTCCTATTGTAGGATATGTATTGGCTCCCTTTGTAACTTTTCCCATGTCAAACAAATCAAATGATAAAAGAATTTCAGCTTTTGCCGTTGGATGAAACTCCTGATTTTTAAAAGCTGTTTCCGAAAGAGAAAGTCTTTCTTTTTCCGGAACCTCTATTTCCTGCAATTGACCAACAAATCCATAATTCTCACCTTCTATAGATATGTATGTACCTACTAAACCACCATTGAACTCCTCTCCCGAAAAAACAAATTTACTTAATAACGTAGACGATGGAAAATGTATTTTTACATATTGAGGAGTTACCTGCGACACATATCCAATAAAATAATGATAGTTAAACGGCTGCATTATTCTTCTCCCATCTCTTCCTGGCTATATGCATATGAATATGGATAATTTAACGCCAATTCATTAAAATCACATTTTATGAGCATAATATTTGCCGATCTCTCTGTTCTTTTAATAATTTCTTCAAAGTTATCTATATATGGATCCACAATTACCAATTGCAAACTGTGATTTAATTCCAATGCCTCAAATATCATCGAATTAATATGTTTATCTCCAAAACTATATCCTATGATAATCAGTAAAGCATTGTCCATTCGCAATTCTGTCTGAAATCTTGACATCATTTCAAAAAAAGGCTGTTCATATGATGTCTCATATTTTATACTGCTTGGAAAAATCATGACTGGCATTTTATTATTTGCAAAATCACATTTCCGAATTTGACCGGATTCTTCATCTTTTTCCCAGTCGAGTGATCCATGCAGTTTATAAAGATGAAATACTTTACCTGCATAGTTCTCCTGTGCAGTTATTCTGCTGTTCTTTCTTATTACGATATCATAATCATAATTATTTCCATTAAACACTCTGGGAAATGTAAACGTAAATCCATCAATCATTGTAAATCCACACTCATTCGCAGCCTGTTCAAAGAGCATATCATAATTTGTCGTAAAAAGTTTTAATCTATTGTGTTTTAATTTTCTGGCTGTAATTCTCTTCAAGAACTCCTTGTGTGGTGCATCCTCCGGCATAATAATAGTACAGTTACTTATAATAATCTGTTTAATTTTATTAACAATCTCTTTCACTTCTGAATCTGTATCATGATATAACAATAAGTATAAACTGGCATGGGACAGAAATTCTTCCAGATTAACACGGGTAATATCATCAATTTTATAATTAATTTTCTTTCCAAGCTTTTCTATGGATTCCTTTCCGCATTTATTTACAATCTCCTCCCACAGCTTTTTCATTGTCATTCCTTTAATTTCTGTTTTACCTATGCCAAAAGATGAACCCGCTCCGGTAAGAACAATCGTATTATCAAAATGCCTTGATAAAAAGCTTCTATAAAATTTCCACCTTTTTATTTAACACAGCCTCTTCAAAATCACCTTCATATTCTATCATTTTCCCATTATAATATAC
>VSND01000002.1:4959-20898 GCA_009774145.1 Lachnospiraceae bacterium
CTTTGTTATCTTCCGTATACAGATTGTTTCTTTGGCTGATTATGTATTTCATTAATCTTTTATCCTTCAAATTATCATTTCCTGGTTTCGTATTTCTTTCCCGAACATCCTGAAGCGCTCAGGCTACCTTTTTCAGTATACCATAAAAACAGGTATAATTCAGTAATTTCATACTACTTCTCTCGTTACTTTTCATACATCAGCCAATGTTCAGCCTGGTAAAGACAGACAAAAATACCTGCACTCCTAAATGAAATGCAGGTTTTTTAGATGGATATGATTCTCCGCGGCGACCTCTCCGCAGCCGCCGCACTTCACGGAGCGGAAGATCCGGGTCAATTCTTATTTCGATATGGGCCGGACTTACAGGCAGTGCAAATATTAGGAAACCGCTTTTACCGGTACCCTTCCACCAGAAACATGGGTTTCACTGCCATGATCTCATCATACTCCTCCTGATCCACCTGGACGGAGGCGTTCAGACGCTTCAGATCCTCTTTGATCACTTCGAAGGCCTCCTCTGCCGTCACCGCCCGGGCATCCTCAATGGCCCGTATCATGCGGGTCAGCACCACCGGGTGCGCATACCGGGCGGGAAGCGGAAAGCCGCTGTATCCATGCAGATGATGTTCCATGGCTTCGCAGGCTTCCCGCCACCCGCGATCCACATAAGCACGGTTATTCTTTCCGGTGGGCAGCACATTGGCTCCCGCAAACAGGAAGACTGCCGCCAGCCCGAACAGAGTAAAATAGATCCCGTAACCCGCCCTGGTGACGACCGCCCAGAGCCCATAGAGACTTGCCAAAATCCCCAGCAGCACGATGGCGAGCGCCGCCCAGCGATAGGCGGGATTGGAACGCTCATTGACCCGTTTTGCCCTGGCGCTGCGGCTGAGAGCCTCGTAGAGCGCCGGCCGTTCCTCCAGATACTCCCGTGCTTTTAAAAGCCCCCGGATCTGGCTCTCCGCCTTTTCACTGATCTTCGGACGGACTCTGGCCGCCTCTTCCTCTGCCCGCCTGCGCAGCCTCTCTTCCACGGCCAGGCTCTGGAGCCGGATATCCGGATAATGCTTCCGGATATCGGACAACAGCTCGTCCACCTGCTCCTCCCGTTTAAAAAGACACTGCTTCTCACTGCCGTCCCTGCACACCACCACCAGATAAGGCAGCGACGCAAACATTCCTTTTCCCGTAAAACCGCCCCGGCTCATGGCAACCCTTTTAAAGACGCGTTCGACGCAGGAAAAAGGCACATAATACCGGCGGTCCAGATAAAAACTGCTCAGATACAGCGCCTGCTCCCCCACGCCGCAGGGACCGTATTTCCGGCAGTGTGCACGATCCGCCTTTAAAACATCCTCCGCCAGCTTTTCCCGCCCCAGAGGTTTTGTATAAAATACCATGAAAAACTTCCTTTCCTGCATGAATCTGCATGTTCCGGACGGCGCGCCGCCTGTCCGGAACATATATTTATACAAATCTGCCCCGGGCAGCCAGAAAGCGCACTGCGCACTTCCGGCTGCCCGGGGTATGTACAATTGAAATGAAAACAATGACTGCCTACTTTTTCAGATTTCCGTAATCCGGCTTCGGATCCCTGGTCTTAATCACGAACAGGAACGCTCCCAGGAAGACCACTGCGCATACGATGCCCACCGGATAGGCAATACCCGTCCCCAGATTCAGGCACTCAGGCGCTGCAAAGAAATAGGTCATGGACACGGCGCTCATAAAAGTGGCCGGTACCGCCGTAATCCAGTAGTTTTTCTTCTCCATAAAGAGATACATGCTGGCAGTCCACAGAACAATCATGGCCAGCGTCTGGTTCGTCCAGCTGAAATAACGCCATACGATGGAATAATCCAGCTGGCTGACAAAAGCGCCCACCGCCAGCAGCGGCACGCAGAGCACCAGACGGTTTTTCCATGCCTGTTGATCCATGCCGAACCAGTCGGCCAGCGTCAGACGCGCGGAACGAAACGCCGTATCGCCGGAGGTGATGGGGCACACGATCACGCCCACCATGGCCAGTGCAATGCCGATGCCGCCCATGGTCTTCGCACACACATCGTAGATGGCCGCGGACTGTCCTGCGCCGAGAGCCTCGGAAAGTCCGGTAGAAAGTCCGCCGGATACCTCATAGATGGCGCAGCCTGCTGCCGCCCAGATCAGAGCGATCACGCCCTCGGCAGTCATGGCGCCGTAGAATACGAACCGCCCCTGCCGCTCGCTTTTTAAGCATCTCGCCATCAGCGGACTCTGCGTAGAGTGAAAGCCGGAGATGGCCCCGCAGGCGACGGTAATGAACATGAAGCTCCACACCGGCGTGCTCTTAGGATGCATGTTGTAGAAATGGCTCCAGATCTCCGGAATCTGGTACTCCGCATGGGTAAAGATTCCGATGCCCACACCGATGGCCATGACGATCAGACAGATACCGAACACCGGATAGATCTTGCCGATGATCTTGTCAATAGAGATAAAGGTCGCCACAAAATAATAGGCCAGAATGATAAAGGTCCACATTTTCACATTGATGAGCATTCCCGCTCCGCCGGAATTGCCGATCAGCGTCGTGATCAGACCTGCCGGCCCTACTGCGAACACCGTTCCGACCATGACCAGAAGGACCACGCTGAACACGCGCATGACATTTTTCATAATGCCGCCCATGTAGATACCGGTTACCTCCGCAATGGACACGCCTTCGTTGCGGGCGCTCAGCATGCCGGAAAAATAATCGTGGACGCCGCCTGCCAGGATCGTACCAAAGGTGATCCACAGAAATACAATGGGCCCCCACAAAGCTCCCTGCATGGCGCCGAAGATGGGACCAAGACCCGCAATATTCAAAAGCTGTACAAGAAACAGCTTCCACTGCGGCATGACTACATAGTCCACGCCGTCGTTGATCCGTACTGCCGGCGTTTCCCTGTCATCCGGGGCAAAGGTGTTGTCGACGATCTTTCCATATACGAAATAGCCGCCGATCAGCAGTGCAAGACACAGAAAAAAACTTAACATATTCTCCCTCCTGACTGAGTTTCGTTATTTTGTTATGTACAGTTTAGCAGATTGACAGAATATTGTAAAATACATATAATGAAATAGTAACGATACTTTTTTAGTATAGTTAGTATAACTTTTACATTATTGTTCACGGGGTGGGTAGTCTGCGGCCTGGGCCTGTGTGCTCTGCAGCGCTGTGTGGACTGGAGCGGACAGCGGAGCCTTTCTGTCTGTCTCAGGCGAACAAACCTGTCCGAATGAGACAGACAGAAAGACTTCGGTGTCCGATACACTCCATACGAGCGCAGAGCACACAGGCCCAGGGCGCAGGCCGCCGCCCACCCCGTGAACAGAAACACTTTTACAGGCAGCCCGCCAGAGGAGGAAAATGGCATGGAACTGCGGCATATCCGATATTTTATGGCGGTGGCAGAAGAATTGAATTTTACAAAAGCGGCGGAAAAGCTGCACATGGCACAGCCGCCTCTGAGCCGGCAGATCCAGGATCTGGAAAAAGAACTGGGCGCCCGGCTTTTTCACCGGACGCCCCATATGCTGAAACTCACAGAGGAGGGCGTGCTGTTTTCCCAGTACGCCGTCCAGATTCTGGAACTGGCAAGACGCTCTGCGGAAGGAATCCGGGAACTCCATACCGGACTTACGGGAACGCTGTACCTGGCTTCCGTGGAAGGACATGCGCCGCGCCTGATTTCCGAATGGATCGCCGGCTTTCACAAACTTCATCCCCATGTACAGTACGACCTGTGGAACGGAAGTTCCGACGAAGTGACCGACCGGGTCACAAAAGGGCTCTGTGACCTCGGAATCATCACATCGCCCTACAGCACGGAAGGACTGAGCGTCTTACCGGTGTATGACGAACCGTGGGTAGCCATCCTGCCGAAAGACCATCCGCTGGCTCTGGAAGACGGTGACACCATCCGGCTGGAAAAGCTGTCCCCCTTTGAACTGATCATTCCTTCCCGCCGCTCCAGGCTCCAGGAGATTACCGGATGGTTTGAACTCTCCGGAAACCGTCCCCATATTCTCTGCCGCATCTCCAATACGCTGAACGCCTATATGCTGGTGGAACAGGGCGTGGGCATCGCCATCTATCCTGCCTTCGCCAATGATATCCGGACTCCGGATTCCATCTGTATCCGCCGGATCACAGACCCTTCTGTTACCGTTTCCTATGCCCTGATCTGGAAGAAGAATCAGAATCTGAGCCATGCGGCGGAAGCATTGATCCGGTATGTCAGAGACGGCATGTCCGCATCCTGAACGAGAACTCATGAGAAGGCGGGGCCCGACTGCCCCGCCTTCTCCATCAGACTCATATGCGCTGCTCCTCATAGATCCGTTCCAGCGCTTCCGCCTCTTCCATGGTATTCTTCCACCTGTATTTCTTCAGGTCCACTTTCCAGCCGTTTCCGGTCCGGACCGTCTCCACGCCTTCCTTTTGCAGGAGCAGCTTCTGCAGATCCGGCGTTTCAAAGTAACCGGCCCCGCTTAACTCCCCTTTTGCGTTCACCACCCGGTGGGCCGGGATATCATTCCCGGCAAGGCCGAGCTTCAGTCCGTGTCCTGTCTGTCTGGCGTGACTCGGCCTGCCGCAGAGCAGCGCGATCTGCCCGTAGGTCGCCACATTCCCTTCCGGGATCCGAAGGCAGACCAGACGCATTCTTTTATAGAAATCCATTCTCATCTCCCTGTACGTCGGACACCGATTCGGGATCCGCAGTCTTCCATCCGCATTCACCCGATTCTCCGTACTTTCGCACTGCCTCCTGCAGCAGCCATTCCTTCTGATTCTTCTCCGGATCCTCAAGCACCCGTTCCAGCAGCTCCTGAAGAATCTCCCCCAGCTTCGGCCCCGGAGAGAAGCCTGCTTCCATCAGGTCTCTGCCGCTTACTGCCAGCTGTTTTAAGGTGATGCAGTCCTTTTCCTTAAGAATCTTTTCATAAATCCGCCCGACTTCCTGAAGCGCCTCAAGCTTCGGCTCCTGTGTCTTTGGATTCTGCGCCAGAATATCCGCCCGCTGTACTTTCAGATACAGGGGAAACAGATCCTCCCCGATCCGGTTCACGGCGCGGCGCACCCTCGCCGGAGTCAGCGCCGGACGGTAATCATGGCACCAGACCAGCTTTGTCACCGTACGGATCGTCTCGTTATCGAACTTCAGCCGTCTCAGTATCTTCTCCGCCAGCTTCCCGCCGGCTTCCTGATGCCTCTTGAAATGATCGACTCCGGCCTCATCGGTGGTTTTCACTTCCGGCTTGCCAAAATCATGGAGCAGCACGGCCAGGCGCAGGGTCTTGTCCGCTTCGATCCGCTGCAGCGCATGGAGCGTATGCTCCCCCACGGAATAGATGTGATGGGGATTGTTCTGCCCGCACGCCATGCAGGCGTCAAACTCCGGCAGCACCACCCGGGTGATACCGGTTTCCCACGCCTCCCGAAGCCGCTCCGGATGAGGAGAGGTTAAAAGTTTCACCAGCTCTGCCTGAATCCGTTCCGCACTGACCTTCTTCAGATTTCCGCACAGACTTTCGATGGCAGAGCGGGTCCCCTCCTCCAGCACAAATCCCAGCTGAGCGCTGAACCGGATGGCGCGCAGCATCCGGAGCGCATCCTCCGTAAAGCGTTCCTCCGCCCTGCCCACACACCGGATGATTCCCCTGCGCAGATCCCCGATGCCGTCAAAGGCATCCACCAGGCCTTCCGCTTCGTTATACGCCATGGCGTTGATGGTAAAATCCCGCCGCTTCAGATCTTCCGGCAGGCTTCTGGTAAACCGCACCTCTTTTGGATGGCGGCAGTCCTCATACTCTCCGTCCACCCGGTAAGTCGTCACTTCAAACCCCTCCTGCTCCAGCATGACGGTTACGGTCCCGTGCTGTAGCCCGGTATCAATGGTTCTGCCAAAGAGCGCTTTTACCTCCATGGGAAGCGCCGATGTGGTAATATCCCAGTCTGCAGGCTCTCTTCCAAGAACCGCATCACGAACACACCCGCCGACGGCATAGGCTTCGTGCCCTGCCGCGGCGAGTGTACGGATAATCTTATTTACTTTTTCCGGAATCTGTATCTGTATCTGAGTCATGATCTCTTCGTCTTTAATATGCTTTCCCCCAGTAGACCAGCTTCTTCGCCGGTTTTCCGCAGCAGACGCATCTGTCCGATATACGGCGCTGCTCAAAGGGCATACAGCGGCTGGTGGCGGTGGTGTCTTCCTTGATCCTGTCTTCGCACGCCTGATCGCCGCACCACATGGCCCTTATAAATCCGGGTTTGTTGTTGACAGTGTCAGTAAACTCTTCATAGGTCAGCGCATCATAGGTGTGCGCGTCTCTGTGCGCGCGGGCACGCTCCAGCATTTCTTTCTGCATGGTTTCAAGAACTTCGGAAAGCTTCGTCTCCAGCTCCTCGAAAGACACGATGATCTTCTCTCTTGTATCCCTGCGCACGATCACTGCCTGATTCGCCTCTATATCCTTCGGCCCGATCTCGATCCGGGTGGGAATCCCCCGAATCTCCTGCTCCGCAAATTTCCAGCCCGGGCTCTTGTCTGAGTCGTCCACTTTCACCTGAAAAGTCCCGGCCAGACGGTCGCGGAGTTCATACGCCTTGTCAAGGACGCCCTCCTTATGCTGGGCGACGGGCACGATCATGGTCTGAACGGGCGCGATCCTGGGCGGCAGCACCAGGCCGGAGTCGTCTCCGTGAACCATGATAATGGCTCCGATCATACGGGTGGTCATGCCCCAGGAAGTCTGATGTACGTATTTCAGCTGATTATCCTTATCCGTATACTGGATACCGAAGGCTTTTGCAAAACCGTCGCCGAAATTATGACTGGTACCGGACTGCAGCGCCTTGCCGTCATGCATCAGGGATTCGATGGTATAAGTCGCCTCCGCACCGGCAAACTTTTCCTTATCCGTCTTCTGTCCCTTGATGACCGGAATCGCCAGCACTTCCTCGCAGAAATCCGCATAGACGTTCAGCATCCGGACGGTCCGCTCCTCGGCTTCCTCCGCCGTCGCATGAGCCGTATGTCCTTCCTGCCAGAGAAATTCTCTGGAACGGAGGAAAGGCCTCGTGGTCTTTTCCCAGCGGACCACGGAACACCACTGGTTATAATTCTTCGGCAGATCCCGATAGGAATGGATCTCATTTGCATAAAAATCACAGAACAGCGTCTCGGAAGTGGGGCGCACGCACATGCGCTCCTGCAGAGGCTCCAGCCCTCCCTGGGTTACCCACGCAACCTCCGGCGCAAAGCCTTCCACATGATCCTTCTCCTTCTGGAGCAGGCTCTCCGGGATGAACATGGGCAGATACACATTCTCCACGCCGGTCTCCTTAAATCTTTGGTTCAGCTCCTTCTGGATATTTTCCCAGATCGCATAACCTGCCGGCTTGATGACCATGCAGCCCTTTACACTTGTATAATCGATCAGTTCCGCTTTCTTCACCACATCGGTATACCACTGGGCGAAGTCCACATCCATGGAGGTGATGCCCTCCACCAGCTTCTTGTCTTTTGCCATATCCGTCAATTCTCCTTCTATAAATCATACGCAGTCTTATACTGGTTTTCATTGTAAAAAGGATTGAAGGGTTTGTCAAGTATCTTTGGCGGCTGCCCGGCCCGGCCTGCATTTTTCCATAAAAGTCTTCCAATCCGGCGCCTTTTATATAAATCTGGAAGTCTTACCAATACTTAGCTGCCATATTCTTTCCTGTTTTGCAGATACTGTAAGTAGTCGCAAAACACGTACTTTATCTGATTTCCAGAACTGTCTGCCGCATACGGAGGAGGTGAACCCATGAAATTACAGACCCGGCTTTATTTTCAAAAAACAGGCATCCTGATGGCCGTTTATCTGGTGCTCCGTTTTCTGCTCCCCATTGTCCTGCCTTTTTTTCTGGCATGGGTGACGGTCGGCTGTCTGACTTTTTTCCAGAAGCGGAGCCATATGAAGCTGATGTCTCTGAGCGTTTTGTATCTTGTCCTGTTTCTCCTGCTTTCCGGCGCCTCGGTCTTCTGCGGCTGCTGGCTGCTCTATGAGCCCTGCTGCCGTCTGCTGCCGGTCTGCCGGGATTACTGGGCGCAGTTCGCCGGATATCTTACATGGCTCCCCGGCTCCCTGTCCGGTTTTTTTGCAGATCTGATGCCCTCCGCATTATCCTGCATGTTCAGTATCTTCCTGTATCTGATCTCGATCCTGCTCTTCTCCAAAGACTGGGAACGATTCCATTCTCTGTTATACCGGCTCCCGTTCGCCATCCCGGTCTCCAACGCCGGCAGACGGATCCTGCAGTGTGTAAAGAGCTGGATCCGCGCCCAGTTTCGCATCATGGCTGCCATATCTCTGGAGTGCATGATCGGCTATTATTTCCTTCACATCCCCGGATTTCCCTTCTGGGCCGTACTCACCGGCATCATCGATGCCCTGCCGGTCTTCGGCACCGGAACGGTCTTCTTCCCATGGATCGTGATTGTTGCCCTGCAGGGAGATTATACGCTTGCCCTGTGGCTGGGACTTCTCTATCTGACGACCTGGCTGACCCGGGAACTTCTGGAACCGAAACTCCTGGGAGACGGGCTGGGTCTTTTGCCCGTCTGTTTCCTTATGTCCGTCATCGCCGGACTGAAGCTCTTCGGGCCTCTGGGCTTTTTCTCCGGTCCCTTTGGCGTGCTCCTCATACGGGAACTGTGGGTGGAGCTGGAACTGTCCTTCTCTCAGAAAAATAACCTGAATCTTTAAGCAGGGGCCTGCGGCATCCTCAGCCCCTGCTGTCTCTATCCGGCGTCAAAAAATGTCGGTTCTACCCGAAAATCCATCTTTTTCTTTGTCTTCGGATGCACAAACCGGAGCTCACAGGCACACAGGCAGAGCTGCCTGCATCCCGGTTCTGCCTCTCCGTATTTCCGGTCGCCTGCAATCGGCGCCCCCGCATGAGCCAGCTGGACCCGAATCTGGTGATGCCGGCCGGTCAGAAGCCGGATCCGCAGAAAACTCCTGTCTTCCCGCTCTTCCAGCACCTCATAGGCAAGTGCACACCTTTTGGCGCCCTTCGTCCCTGCCGGAACCACCCTGGAGCTGTTGGTTCTGCCGTCCTTCAGAAGGTTATCCACCAGTGTACCCTTTTTCTTTGGAAGTTTTCCACATACCGCCGCCTCATACCACTTCTCCGTGTGGACATGATCGCGGATCTGCCTGCTCAGATCCGCTGCCGCCTGCTCCGTCTTCGCCACAAGGAAGAGCCCTTCCACCGGCTGGTCCAGACGGTTCACAAGTCCCAGATAAGGATTCCTGTCCCCTCGTTCCAACCGCTCATTGCGCAGCATACTCATGATGTCCGGTACAGACGCCCGCGCGCTCTGCACTGCAGTCCCGGACGCTTTCCATAAGACATACAGTTCCCTGTCCTCATACAGGACACGATATTTTTCCATTTTTACGTTCCCCTCTTTTGCAGCTCCTGTCCGTCTGCGGCTCAGACATTTGCCAGAGCCCGGCATGCTGTCACGGGGCCTCTTCATCGTCCGCCAGTTCATAAGCGGAGATTCCTGAGAGCTCCACCGGCGCCGGTTCTCAGACAGAATATCCGGATGCCTTTATGCAAAAGGAGCCGCTGCAGTTCCATATCCTGCAGCAGCCCCTCACATAGATTTCCATCAAACAAATCTTACAGTCTCTTCAAAAGCTCCTCACGCTCTGCCTCATATCCCGGTTTCCCAAGCAGTGCAAACATGTTCTTCTTATAGCTCTCCACACCCGGCTGGTTGAACGGATTCACACCCAGCAGGTATCCGCTGATGCCGCATGCAAACTCAAAGAAATAGAACAGCTGTCCCAGAGAGAACTCGTCCTGTCTCGGAATCTTCACCATCAGGTTCGGCACATCGCCGTCCGTATGCGCCAGGATCGTTCCGTTCATGGCATTCTTATTGATGAAATCAACATTCTTTCCTGCCAGATAGTTCAGGCCGTCCAGATCCACCGGTTCCTCATTCATGATGATCTCCTGCTCGCACTCCTCTACGGAGAGAACCGTCTCAAACATGATTCTTGCGCCGTCCTGAATGAACTGTCCCATGGAGTGCAGATCCGTGGTCAGGTCAACCGATGCCGGGAAGATTCCCTTCCTGTCCTTGCCCTCGGACTCGCCGTAGAGCTGCTTCCACCATTCGGAAACATAATGAAGGCTTGGCTCATAATTTGCCAGAACTTCGGTGGATTTTCCCTTTCTGTGAAGGATGTTCCGGACCACCGCATACAGAACCGCATCATTTTCTTCATACGGCGTATTCAGGGCAGCCTCGCGTCCGCTTGCCGCACCCTCCATCAGCTTCTGGATATCCGCGCCGCTGACTGCGATCGGAAGCAGGCCGACTGCGGTCAGTACGGAGAAACGTCCTCCTACATCATCCGGTACCACAAAGGTCTCATAGCCTTCCTCGGCAGCCAGGCCCTTCAGCGCCCCTCTTGCTTTATCCGTAGTCGCATAGATCCTCTTCGCTGCGCCTTCCTTGCCGTACTTGTCCTCCAGCTTTTTCTTAAACACGCGGAATGCAATCGCCGGCTCCGTCGTCGTTCCGGACTTGGAGATCACATTCACGGAAAAGTCACGATCACCGATCACGTCCATCAGATGGCTCAGATAACGGGTGGAGATGCTGTTTCCAACAAAATAAATCTCCGGTGTTTTACGTACTTCTTTTGATACAATATTGTAGAAGCTGTGTCTTAAGAACTCCACTGCCGCACGGGCGCCCAGATAAGAACCGCCGATACCGATCACAATCAGAACCTGGGAATCCTCCTGGATCTTCGCAGCCGCCTTCTGTATTCTCGCAAACTCTTCCCTGTCATAGTTCACCGGAAGGTCGATCCAGCCCAGAAAATCATTGCCTGCTCCGGTTCTCTTCAGAAGAACATCCTTCACAGCCGCTGCCTGTGCTTCCATGAACTTCACTTCATCCGCACCGATAAACGGCGCTGCCTTTGAATAGTCAAATGTAACTTTTCCCATGTGTTCCTACACTCCTTTTCTGCACGAGTTCCCCCGCATATATTACAGACATTGTAGCATCCCGGCATACTAAAAATCAAGTAGATGTGCCTAAAAAATCGGAAAGAACTTCCTGAAAGATCCGTTCCTCCTCTTTTTCAAGGACCAATCCTGTCTCCGGCTCTTCCAAAGGCTCCTCTGCATCCTTTTTCAGAGGCTTCTTCCCCTCTTTGGGCTCTTCTTTTTCAAATCCTTCGTATACATGCATCTGCCTTGGATACAGGGTATTCGAGACATAATCCAGAAGATATACCCGGGCCTGCTCCCACAGGCTGTCCGATTCAAACCAGAGCGCGGCAACCCGAACCACTGCCGCCGCCGTCGCCGCCGCCAGAAGCCGGTTCAGGCAGAACGTTTCCTCATATCCCAGATAATGCAGGGCTGCCGCCTCCACAAACCCGATTCCGAACAGAATGCCTGTCCACCGCTCCGGAAGATGCCGCCACTGTCCCAGCGAAATGCCGAACTTCTTTTCCTGGCACAGATATTTCCGGACAAATACCTGCATGTCGCAGATCCCCACGTTTACCTCATGGCTCTTTTGAAACTTCAGCGTCATCGCTTTCAGCATCCTGCCTTTTCCTCCGCTTCCCAGCGCCGCATCCTTACAGAGCTCTCCAAACAGTATCCTCCTTGCCAGTGCCAGCACGATTCCCCATACTCCCAGCACCAGAAATTCTCCGTAGTATAATGACCATACCTGATACATAAAAAGCGCCTCCCCTTGCATAACATTTGGTTGAGCTCATTATAACAGAACTTCCTGCAAAGGGAGGCATGACTTATCGGTAAATTGCGACAGGACATGTCTGATCCTGTCTTACGCAGCCGGTCCGGCATTCTGCAAAAGGACGGGAGCTTTGCCGGATATACCGGACTTCTCTTCTACAGACGGCCTACAAGGTTCTCCACCAGCGCCACGCTGTGGGCAATCGCCTGACGTTCAAACGTCGGATAATCCATCGTCGCGCTGTCATCCGCCTTGTCTGAAATGGCACGGATCACCACAAACGGAATATGGTTCAGATATGCCGCCTGCGCAATCGCCGCTCCCTCCATCTCCGTGCACATCCCGTCAAACTGCTTTACAATCCGTTCCTTCACGGCTCTGTCCGAGATAAACTGGTCGCCGCTGACCACCCTCCCGGTAAAGACCTGAATCTCCGGCACCGCCTCCTCGCAGGCAGCCTTTGCCTTTTTCAGAAGTTCCTCATCCGCCGGAAAACAGCTGGTCTCCATCCGGGGAATTACGCCCGGCTCATAGCCGAATCCGGTCGCGTCCATGTCATGCTGCAGCGTATCCGAGGAGATCACAATATCGCCGATATTGATCTCCGCCTTCAGAGAGCCTGCAATTCCGGTATTGATGACTGCATCCACCTGATACACATCCGCCAGGATCTGCGTACAGATCCCCGCATTGACTTTTCCGATCCCGCTGCGCACAATGACTGCTTCCACTCCGTTCAGCGTTCCCGAATAAAAATCCATGGATGCCTTCTGCAGCAGCTTTGCATCCGCCAGCTTTTCCCGAAGCGCCGTCACTTCTTCCTCCATGGCTCCGATGATGCCGATCTTCTTTATCATACCATATACCTCTCTTTCCTTCTCTGTATCTTCTTATACAGTATACCGGAGGTTTCCCTTTTTTACCAGAGTATCCCTGCATTTTCTTCCCGATAAACGGACCGGACGTTACGGTCCCGATGTCTGCCGGCGTCCCTTCTGTATTCATGCAGCCCCGTCTATGAAGCCGGCAGTTCTTCCAGAAGCTCCCCTGTCTCCCGGTCATAGGCACGAACCGTCCCGTTTTCAAAGAGAAGGTAAAAAACATTTCCGATAAAGGTTCCGCGGGACCTGACATAACCGGAATCCTCCAGACGGGCATCCGCTTTCAGCGTCTGTACAAAAGCTCCCTCTTCATAGGAAAACAGAAAATAATCCATCTGATGTTCCTTCTTCCGCCATCCTTCTGCCATAAAACCTATGATATTTTCCTCAGTGTCAACAAGCACTGCCCGGTGATCCCACAGGGCTTCGCTGTAGTCATACCCCTCCAGCCGAAGCCGGGATACCTCCTTTAATTCCGTCGGATCGGAGATATCGAACATGGACAGCTTCATCCCCTGTTCCTGACCGGTCGCTTCCTCCGCCTCCATGCCGATCCCCAGCAGCCTGTTTTCCCCATAAATATGCAGATATTCCGAAAAGCCGCTCACTTTCAGTTCTCCAAGCACCTGCGGATGCTCCGGGTCCGACAGATCCACTGCGAAAAGGGGGTCTGTCTGACGAAAAGTTACAAAATAGCCGGTCTTTCCAAGAAGCCGGGCAGAACGGATCGTCTCTCCTTCTGCCAGCCCTTCGATCTTTCCTTTGACGGTCAGGGACGGACTGAGAATATACAGCGCGCTGGTCTCCTTCGCTTCCCCGTAGTCAAAGCCCAGGCGCTCGCCGGTCCGGTCATCCCGGATCTCTTTCGCATTGTACTCCTGCACCGTTACCGCCATCCTGAGATTTCCCTCATACTCATCCATGGAAAAACTGCTCTCCACATTTCCCGGAACTTCCCCCTCTGCCTGCGCATAAAACCGGCCGTTCCGGTAAGAAAAGCGCAGAAGCTGCGTGGTATCCTTTACGCTTCCTTCTTTCTGAAGCTCTGTCTGCCAGACCGGCCGGTACTGCGCCACATAGATATTTCCTGTACTCACATAATACGTGCCGGAGCCTGCCAGCACGGCACGGCTGTCTGTAAAGGACGAAGGATCTGACAGATCAATGGACACCAGAACCAGATAATCGGCGCCGTCCGCGTCAGACGGACAACAGATCCGGTCTGCCTCCATGCGTTTTCCATCTATGGACGGAATATAGGCATCATAATCCTGCGCTCCTTCCCCCGGCTCTGCCGTGAAACGGCTGATCCCGTAGAAATATCCCTCCGATATACGTGAGCTCTCATATCTTCCCTGCAGCGTGAAGGTCTTCAGCTTTCTGGGATGGCTCCTGTCCGCTATCTGATAGATGCTGATCTCGTGATATCCCTGTTCCAGGGACAGACTGCCGCAGACTGCCGCGTCCTCCACATACGCGCCCTTCCTGGAAGCCGTTAACGGAGACGCATCGTCATAATATTTGTTTTCAATGGTAAGCAGCAGGTCGTTCCACACATAGAATTCCTCCAGGCTTTCAAACCCGTCCACAAATGCCGTCTCCGCAAGACCGTCTCCGGTATCCAGAATCTGGATGCCGGTACTGGAAGTGTCCGCTCCATCCGGCTGTTTTGTGGCGATCTGATACAGGTATCTGCCGTCATTTTTGATCCGGTCCGCTTCGTCCACCTGAGCCACCTGTGTATTGGTCCTGCCGAAAGCAGATTCCGATGCCAGAAGCTTCTGCTCCGCACCTGCCGCATCCTCCATCTCCGGTTCTTTGATTGCTTCTGTAAAATTCATATCTTCCCTTGCCGAAGCTCCTGTCATGTCAGCACAGGTTTTCCAGTATTCGGACAGGCAGGCATAGATCTCCTCATAAGATTGATTCGGCAGTTCCAGAAGCTCCTGTTCCTCTTTTGGAGTTCCTGACGGAATCCGGTTCTGTGCAGTCTCCAGCTTCCCTGGCTCTGTCTGCACAGCGCCTTCCCCGGACGAAAAGGACCCTGCCTGCCAGACCGGAAGCAGGATTCCCACAGCCAGAAGAAAACAGGCCGCGGATGCCAGCACCGGATACCGGCGCTTTTTAAAAAACTGCTGTTTTGCCCCCCGGTTCCCTTCATATTCTTCCAAAACCTTCTGCATCCGCTCCGGCTCCAGCTTCTTTGGGATCTCAAGCTCCTCTCCTTTTCTCTGAAGCAGTTCTTCGATCTTTCTTCCGCCTTTCATCTCTGCACTTCCTTTCTCCGGCTTTTCAGGCGCCTGGAGCCGCTTTCGTCCTCCCGGACCAGTTCCTGCTCCAGCTTTTTCAGGGCTCTTCGGTATTTGGAACGGATGGTGCTGTGGTTCCTGCGCAGAAGCCCGGCAATCTCGTCCCCTTTATAACCTCCAAAAACGGTCAGTACCACAATCAGACGCTCTTCTTCACTCAGAATCTTCAGAAACTCCAGCGTCTCTGCCTGTGTCATCAGACAGCCCCCGTCTGCCTCCTGTACCTCCATCGGAAGCTCTCTGCGCCCTCTTTTTTTCAGGCTCTTTTTGCAGCAGTTGACCAGAATACGGAAGATCCAGAAACGGAAAGAAGCCTCCTTTTTCAGGCTGCCAAAATGCTCATACGCAGACAACGCCGTATCCTGCACCGCATCCTCTGCATCTTCGGGATTTCCCATATAATAATAGGCCAGACGATACAGATCGCGGTATACCGTCTGATACAGCTCCATAAATCGTTCCATTCTTCTACCTCACCCCTCAGGTTCCATGACGGAAATGCATTTCTTAATAATACAGAGCCCCGGGAAACCAAAAATGTTGCAGAAAATACAAAAAGTGTAAAACCGTTGACGCTTCAACAGGCTTTACACTTCTTTATCTTCTGTTTATCAGTTCATGATCTCATGAAATCTTCTGTAATTTTACGCTGTGTTCTGCAACCACTTTCTCGAGGACATCGATTCTGTCCTGCATTGTTTCCATCTGCTCCGTTGCTGATTGATAGCGCATCGCTGCCGGCATATAATTTTCAGACAGCAACTGGATATTTTTGTCCGTGACATTCTCAAGATGCAGTTTTACATTTCTGAGATCCTGATCCATGTCGTCCAGACGCTGATCCACCTTCTTAAGATGCTGTTCCACATCATCCAGTCGCTGATCCACCTTCTTAAGATGCTGTTCCACATCATCCAGTCG
>VSND01000002.1:20998-144973 GCA_009774145.1 Lachnospiraceae bacterium
ACCTTCTTAAGATGCTGTTCCACATCATCCAGTCGCTGATCCACCTTCTTAAGATGCTGTTCCACATCATCCAGTCGGCTCTCCACCTTCTCAAGACGCTGATCCACCTTCTCAAGACGCTGGCTGATATCCCGTATACCGTCTTCTACCGGCTGTAATTCCGCCTTCAACTTTGAATCCAGCGTTGTATTCAACAGTTGGGCGATGGTTGACAGGTCCTCATTCGTCAGGGTCATTGCGCCACACTCCTTTGCGACCTTTTTAACCATTTTATTTCCGGTTACAGAAAAATTATATCACATCCTGCAGACAATGAAAACCCAAAAACAGACAAATTTTTCAATTTATGCTTTTTTAATCTCAGCCAACTGCAAAGGTCATCTCTGCCGTTGCCGCCACCTTGCCGTCCACGGTCGCCACAGCCTTTCCGACGCCAATGGGACCTTTCTGTCTGATGATCTCAAGTTCCAGCGTCAGCACATCTCCGGGAACAACCTTCTTCTTGAATTTCGCCTTGTCAATACCGCCGAAGTAAGCAGTCTTCCCCTTATTTTCCGGCTGGCTCAGGATCGCCACGGCTCCCACCTGCGCCAGCGCCTCCAGGATCAGCACGCCCGGCATCACCGGCTCCTGCGGGAAATGGCCGTTAAAAAACGGCTCGTTATAAGTGACGCATTTTTTTCCCACGGCTCTCTTCCCCGGCTCCAGCTCCTCAATCCGGTCAATCAGCAGAAACGGCTGCCTGTGGGGAATAATCTCCATGATCTCCCTGATATCCATTACCATGTCTTTCCCTCCGGTTACGCCTCGTATTTTTTAATCAGGATACTTGCATTATGTCCGCCGAAGCCAAGAGAATTGGACAGGGCATAAGTAAGTTCCATGTTCACGCCTTTTCCCTGTACATAATCCAGATCCAGCTCCTCGTCCGGGTTCTGAAGCCCTCTGGTCACATGAACGAAGCCCTCCTCCATCTCCTTGACGCAGGTAATGAACTCCACGGCGCCTGCGGCGCCCAGAAGATGCCCGATCATGGATTTGGTGGAATTGATCTTCATCTTTCCGGCATGCTCCCCGAACGCCAGTTTGATGGCGCGGGTCTCGAACAGGTCATTGTGATGCGTGCTGGTTCCATGGGCATTGATATACATGATGTCTTCCATGGCAGCGCCGGATTCCTCTACTGCCCATTTCATTGCCGTTGCCGCACCCATGCCGTCCTCTGACGGGGAAGTGATATGGTACGCATCGCTGGTGGCGCCGTAGCCCGCTACTTCCGCCAGAATCCTGGCTCCCCGGTTCTGTGCATGTTCCAGCTCCTCCAGGACGACCACACCTGCGCCCTCGCCCATGACAAAGCCGTCGCGGTCTTTATCAAAGGGGATGGAACAGCGGTCCGGATCCTCACTTCCGGAAAGAGCGGTCAGCGCCGCAAATCCTGCCACGCCGGTAGGGCAGATACAGCTCTCCGTGCCGCCCGCCAGCATCACATCCGCATCTCCTGCCTGGATGCTCCGGTATGCCTCTCCGATCGAATGTGTACCTGTAGCGCATGCAGTTACCACATTCAGGCTCTTTCCTTTTAAACCATATGCGATGGATACATTTCCGGCTGCCATGTTGGAGATCATCAGAGGCACCATCAGAGGCGCCACCCGGTTGGGTCCCTTCTGCGTCAGTCTGGTATACTCCCGCTCAACCACCTCCAGGCTGCCGATGCCGGAGCCGATGGAACAGCCCACCCGGTAAGCATCCTCTTTCTCCATATCAAGCCCGGCCTGCTCCATGGCTTCTTTTGCCGCGGCCACTGCATACTGGGAAAATGGCTCCATCCTTTTTGCCGCCTTGAAATCCATGAACTCTTTTGCCGAAAAACCCTTGACCTCAGCCGCCACATGGGCTTTATATCCGGAAGCGTCAAATTTTGAAATCGTGCCGAATCCATGATTCCCTGCCTTGATATTTTCAAAAAAATCCTTCACATTCAGTCCAAGGGGAGTGATCGCTCCCATTCCAGTCACAACTACTCTTCTCATTAGATCGCCATACCTCCGTCTACACTGATGATCTGCCCTGTTATATAGGCCGCTTTTTCTGATGCCAGATACGCCACCATATTGGCAATATCTTCGGGTTTCCCAAAACGTCCCAACGGAATCTGCGCCGTTGCCGCTTCTTTCACACTGTCCGGCAGCACCTGAGTCATATCTGTATCCACAAACCCGGGCGCCACGGCGTTGACCGTAATGCCGCGGCTGGCCAGTTCCCTTGCCATGGTCTTTGTCAGGCCGATGATGCCTGCCTTGGACGCAGCATAGTTTGCCTGTCCTGCATTTCCAAGAATGCCGGAGACAGATGTAATGTTGATAATGCGCCCAGCCCGCTGTTTTAACATCTGGCGACTCACTGCCTTGATGGTGTTGAAACAGCCTTTCAGGTTGGCGTTTATCACTGCGTCAAAGTCTTCCTCCGACATCTTCATGATCAGGTTGTCTCTTGTGATCCCTGCATTATTGACCAGAATATCCAGCCTGCCGTATTCTGAAATCACTTCTTTGACCATGGCAAGCGCCGCTTCCGTATCCGCCACATTGCACCGGCAGGTACGGCCGTCTGCCCCAAGCGCCCGGATCTCTTCCAGCGTCTGTTCCGCGCGCTCTTTCGATCCATGATAATTTACGATCACCGTTGCACCCTCTTCTGCCAGAGCCAGAGCAATGGCACGGCCGATCCCTTTTGCTGCCCCGGTCACCAGGGCAATCTTTCCTTTCAGCATTCTGATTCTCCTATATATAAATTCTGCATCTTTCCATCAAGGTAAATTCTGAATTTTCAGAATCGTTCAAATATCTGTCAGCACTCAGTCCATGGCAGACAGAACCTTTTCATAGTCCGCCATATTTTCAATATTCATCATCTTCACATCCCGGCTGATCTTTCTCATAAAGCCGGACAGCGTCTTTCCCGGTCCCATCTCGATAAACGTATCCACGCCGTCCGCAATCATACGCTCCACCGACTGCTGCCAGCGCACGCTGGAGGATACCTGGCGGCAGAGCAGTTCTTTCACCCCGTCTGCAGAAGTCACATAATCTGCTGTCACATTCGTGACATAGGGCGTATCAAATGCAGCAAGCTCCACATCTGCAAGCACCTCGGAAAGCTTCCTGCCCGCTTCTGCAAGCATGGGCGAATGGAATGGCCCGCTGACATTCAGCCGGATCGTACGCTTCGCCCCGGCCGCCTTCAGCGCCTCACAGGCTGCCTCTACGGCCGCCTCCTGGCCGGTGATCACGATCTGCCCCGGGCAGTTGTAATTTGCAATGGATACGATTCCGTCCGTCTTTTCGCAGATTTCCTCGATCTTCGCTGCATCCATGGCAAGCACGGCCGCCATGGCTCCGCCCACAGGCACCGCTTCCTGCATCAGAATCCCTCTCTGCCGCACCACCCGGCACGCATCAGAGAGGCTCATGACTCTGGATGCTACCAGTGCGCCGTATTCGCCGAGGCTTAAGCCTGCATTGACAGATGAAGCAATCCCGCGCTTCTCCACTGCACGCAGGACTGCCATCTCTGCAGCCAGCATGCAGATCTGCGTATATTCGGTCTGGTTGATCTGTTCATTTTCTTCGAAACAAAGCTTTGCAATATCCAGCCCGGATGCCTCGGACGCAATCCCGAATACTTCCCGGCATTCCGGATATGCCTCATAAAAATCCTTTCCCATGCCCACATACTGTGCGCCCTGGCCCGGAAATACGAATGCGATCTTACTCATGTCTTTCTTCTCCCCATCTGTCCTTTCGGCAAAATAATTTGATATACAAAGTATCTATTTTAAAACAGGGGCTGCCGCGCCCTTCGACTCAGCAGCCCATCTGGTCTCTTCCTCCGCCGGAACACGGTCCGTCCTGAACGGACCGTATAGCATATCCCGGTCTTATTTCAGTTTCAATAATGTCTCTGCCTGTTCCATGATCTCATCTATGATCTCTCTGCAGCTCTGGCGCCTGTTCACCATTCCCGCGATCTGTCCGGCAAGGACAGAGCCCTGATCCGTATCGCCCTCTACCACTGCTTTCCTGAGACCGCCCAGCGTCAGCTTCTCCAGCTCCTCAAAGGAAGCGCCTGCCGCCTCCAGCTTCAGATATTCACGGGTCATCTTGTTGCGCAGTCCGCGCACCGGATGTCCGTGGCTTCTTCCCGTCACCTCGGAATCGATATCCTTCGCCTTCAGGATGCGCTCCTTATAGTTTTCATGGATTACACACTCATTGGACACGCAGAATCTCGTACCCATCTGCACTGCCTCCGCGCCCAGCATCATGGCTGCGGCAAAGCCTCTTCCGTCCGCGATCCCGCCTGCAGCGATGACCGGAATGGACACAGCGTCCACTACCTGAGGCACCAGCGTCATGGTTGTCGACTGTCCGATATGCCCGCCGGACTCGGTTCCTTCCGCAACGACTGCATCTGCACCGCAGCGCTCCATACGCTTTGCAAGAGCTACGGATGCGACCACCGGAATGACCTTGATATCCGCCTCTTTCCACTGTGCCATATATTTCTCCGGGTTGCCGGCTCCGGTTGTCACGGCAGCGACCCCTTCCTCTACTACCACCCGGGCGATATCATCCGCAAAGGGGCTGAGAAGCATGATATTCACTCCAAAAGGCCTGTCCGTCAGTTCCTTTGCCTCCCGGATATAGTTCCTCACCACGTCCGCCGGCGCATTGGCTGCGCCAATCAGTCCGAAGCCGCCTGCCTCTGATACTGCAGCCGCCAGATGGGACTCTGCCACCCATGCCATGCCGCCCTGAATGATCGGCTTCTCCATGCCCAACAGTTCCGTAACTCTTGTCTTCATAACAGACACCTGCCTTCTTACTCTTCGATTCCCTTGGATTTCAGATAATCTGCAACCGCGCCGACGGTTGTAAGTTTCTCAAGTTCCTCAGAAGGAATCTCGATCTCATACTCATCCTCCAGATTGGTCACCAGCTCGAACAGGTCCAGGGAATCTGCTCCCAGATCATCCTTAAAGGAAGTCTCCGCGGTCAAATCTGCCGCCTCTGTATTCAGCTGCTCTGCTACCATCTCTTTGATCTTCTCCAACATTGTATTGATCTCCTTTTATAATATGCTTTTCATTTAATTACTTTGACACTCAAAGTATATAGTTGCCAACCTGTTTTGTCAATATGTTTTTTCAATTTCACCTGAGGAAACCAGACCGTCGTTACTGTTTTGGCATCTGCCGGCATTCCGCCTGCCATGGGCGGTCAAAGAATGAACCGCAGCAAACCCCTGCCGGCAGCACGGCTCCGTCAGCTTCCTTTTAATATCTCACGCAGAAGCTCCAGAAGCTTCGGAACATCGATCGGCTTTGCGATATGCCCGTTCATCCCAGCATCCAGAGCCGCCTTCTTATCCTCATCAAATGCATTGGCTGTCATGGCAATGATCGGAAGTCCTGCAAGCTCCGGATTCTCCAGCGCCCGGATCTGTCTGGCAGCTTCATAGCCGTCCATGATCGGCATCTGAATATCCATCAGGATCAGGTCATACTGGCCGGCCTGCGCATCTCTCATCCGCTCCACCGCAACGGCGCCGTCATCTGCAACATCCACGGTAAATCCTGCTTCCTGCAGAATCTCCACTGCGATCTCCTGATTCAGTTCGTTATCCTCCACCAGAAAAATCTTCTTCCCATGGAAATCGGCCGTCTCATCCGGATCCTCCGCTTCCCCATTCCCGTCTGCAAACGGCGACTTCAGAATCTCCCGAAGTTCTGACAGAAAGATCGGTTTGGAGCAGAACGCGGTAACACCCGCTTCTTTTGCTTCTTTTTCGATGTCCGACCAGTCATAGGCGGTCAGGATGATGATAGGCTTCTCTTCCCCGATGATTCCGCGGATCCGCCTGACAACTTCCAGTCCGTTCATATCCGGCATCAGCCAGTCTATGATATACACCGCATATTCATCATCCTGTTCTGCGGCAAGTTTTACCCGGAGCACGGCTTCTTTGCCGGATGTGGTCCAGTCCGGACGCATGCCGATGGTGGACAGCATCTTGGTCACGCTGGAACAGGTGTTAAAATCATCATCTACCACAAGCGAGCGCAGTCCCTGAAGCTCCGGAATCATCTCCTGCCTTACCGGATCCGAGCAGGTCTGAAACTGCAGCGCCACCGTAAAGGTGGTTCCTTTTCCCACTTCGCTGGTCACGGAGATCGTACCGCCCATCATGTCCACAATGTTTCTGGTGATTGCCATGCCGAGCCCGGTCCCCTGGATTCCGCTGACTGTGCTCGTCCTCTCCCGCTCGAAAGGTTCAAAAACATGCTCCAGAAACTCCGGGCTCATGCCGATTCCGGTATCTTTTATCTGAAATTCATAGGATGCATGGCCCTCGGGCGCATTTCCCTTCTGCAGGATACGGACGCTTACGATACCTCCCGGCTTTGTAAACTTCATGGCATTACTCAGGAGGTTCAGAAGCACCTGATTCAGTCTGAGCCTGTCGCACATGATATGTTCATTTATCACATCTGCCGTATCAATATAGAAATCCAGCTGCTTTGACGTAATATCCGCCTGCACGATGGTCTTCAGATCATGCAGGATCTCCGGAAGCGATGTTTCCTTCTCGTTGATCTTTACCTTGCCGCTCTCGATGCGGCTCATATCCAGCACATCATTGATCAGGCTGAGCAGATGATTGCTGGAGGTCGTGATCTTCGCCAGATAATCCTGCACCTGTTCCGTATTGTCGATGTGCGCCGCGGCAAGAGAAGTAAAGCCTATGATCGCATTCATCGGCGTCCGGATATCATGAGACATGTTATTGAGGAATGTCGTCTTTGCCCGGTTGGCATGCTGTGCCGCTGCCAGCGCGTCCTCCAGATCGATCTTCTGCCTCTCCAGCTGCTCTTCCATTTTTTTCTCATCATCGATATCCACAAACAGTCCCACAAAGGTGATGGGAGAACCGTCTTCGCGTCTGGAAAGCCGGCCGGCGGCATGGAAGCACCTCCATCCGGCGTTTTTTGTGAGCAGATGGTATTCCACATCATAGGTCTTCTCTCCGGAATAATCCCTGACGGTGTCCCAGTATTCTTTGATCACCCGCTCCCGGTCCTCGTCATGCAGCAGATCCGACCATGATTCCAGCCTGTTCGGGAAATCCTGTTCATTTTTGTATCCCAGCATGTTTCGGAAAACATCGCTCCATGTACAGGAAGTCATCTCCGCATGCTCATCAAACTCCATGCTCCAGTAGCCGGAACCCATGGCCGCCTGAATATTTTCCATGGCCAGCTGCTGCCTCTCAATCTGGGCATAGGCGGCCCGAATCCGGTTTCCATCCTCCTTTTCCTGCTCCAGAAGGAGCTTTGCGTGCTTGCGCGACTGCTGAATCAGTATGAGGAACACCGCCAGCATTGCCGCTACGGTAATGAGAATCTGAATCAGTCCCCGTCTCATCATACCGGCGCTGACGGAACTGATCTGGGCGCTGATGACATCATCCTGAATCAGTATGGCCAGCATCCAGTCCGTGCCCTCCACCGGAATATAACAGAGTTCTTCCTCCATGCCCCAGCAGTTGAAGGAAATCTTACCGGATCTTCCGCCTGAAAAATCTTCCACCAGCCTTGTATAGTCGGAATTTTCATCCATATCCGCCTCCGCAAGGGCAGAAAGGATATTTTCTTCCGAAGAAAGGCAGCCAAAATCTTCGTCCGTCAGCTTCTCGCCATTTCGGTCATACAGGTTGCAGTATGTATCATTGTCACTGCCATGCAGCGTCAGGGAACTGAGCATCTCCTCCATGCTGTACTGGATATAGCATGCCTGCATCGGCACTTCCTCAAAGGTCACATCCGCCACGGGAACTGCGAGAATCACCTGCCAGTTTTCTTCGTCAGGCATGCACAGATGGATCATGCGCTCCGTCATCCCCCTGAACAGATCCGTGAATCTGCCGGATACCGGAATCTCACCATGTCCTGTATACACATGTCCGTTTTCATCCACCAGGCCAAATTCCTCTGCACGGCACAGCTTTTCCACTCTTTCCAGAAAACGGGACAGTGTTTCCTTTGATTCCAGATCGGTATCATCCAGAATATCAAGAGCGCTCTCCATATACGCAAACTGATTCCTCAGTTCTTCCGAGACCACGTGAGCTCTCCGTCCTGCCAGCTCCTCCAGATAAAATTCACTGACCCGGCTGACTGCCTGGTCCGCACCCTCCTGTGCACTGCCGGATATCCAGACTGTAGTGAGAAGAAGCAGTATGGCAACCACGGCTCCGCCCCATATGGCATATGTGACGGTCTGGCTTCTCTGTTTTTTGTTGCTGTTATTGTCTCTGTACGGTAACTGATCCATTTTCCGCCCCCATCATTCTTCCCTTCTCTCACCTGTGTGAACACGTTCACACGGATTTTCGGTTTTACATTCCAGGACTCCTTGGCTGTTTCATAGCTATCTTATCAAATATACAGGAAAAAAGAAATGGGAAAAGCAAAAAATATTATATTACCATTCCAGTACGCATGCCCCCCAGGTCAGTCCTGCCCCGAATCCGGACAGAACCAGCCTGTCTCCGGGATGCAGCCTGCCCTGCTCATCCATCTGTGCCAGAAGGATCGGAAGGCTCGCTGCCGATGTATTGGCGCACTGATCGATATTCATGGGAAACTTGTCCTCCGGCTGCTTCAGGCGTTTTGCCACTGACTGGATAATCCGTTTATTCGCCTGATGCAGGAGAAAACAGGTCACTTCCTCCGGCGAAATCCCGGCCTGCTTAAGCGCCTCTTCGATACACTGCGGCACTGTCTTTATAGCGAATTTAAATACTTCCTGTCCATTCATCTGAAGAAAACCGGCTTCCGCCTGCTCCTGACATATGGGATTATGGTTGGAGCGCCCCATGCAGGAGAGCACCTCCCACCTGCTTCCATCGCTTCCGATTGCCTGCGCAGTCAAGCCGCCCTGTTCTGCCGCAGTAAGAACTGCCGCCCCGGCTCCGTCTCCGAAGAGAACGCAGGTGCTCCGGTCCGTCCAGTCCACCAGCTTTGACAAAGTCTCCGCTCCGACCAGCAGAACATTTTTATAAATGCCGCTTTTGATGAATGCATCCGCCGTATGTATGGCATACAGAAAACCGGAACATGCGGCATTGATGTCAAATGCAACCGCATTCACTGCGCCCAGCTCTGCCTGCACCCGGCAGGCTGTGCTTGGAGTCTCCGTATCAGACGTAATCGTCGCCACGATCAGAAGATCGATCTGTTCCGCCTTAAGTCCGGATGCTTTCAGCGCCTTCCCGGCCGCTCCTGCTGCCAGAGACGTGGTAGTCTCCTCCTTCGCCAGATGCCTTTTCCGGATCCCGGTTCGCTCGGTAATCCACTCATCACTGGTCTCCATAATCGTTGACAAATAATCATTATCCGCTTCATATGCCGGAAGTTCCCAGCCGGTTCCGATAATTTTTGCGTTCATTTTCCATCCTCTATTCCGCGATATTATTTTGATCTTCAAAGTATTTCGGGTAAAGTATATACAAGAAGCCAGGGGTTTGTCAAGTCACAGTTTTGCTTTCCGCCAGCCCGCTTTTCATTTTTATTATTGTTTAAATGTCTGCCGGTGTTCAGCCTGTCATGGGGATCTGTTCCTGAAAGACCCATGGAAGGGCGCCGGTCCTCAGGCGCGGTATTTTCGCGCCTTGGTACCGCTGCTGCCTTTGCGGTAAGGAGGGACCCACGAAGTGGGAGGATTTCTGATCGCCTTCACTCAGCAAAGGCGGGATTTGCGATGAGAGGGGACCCACGCAGTGGAGAGAGTCCTGATCGCATGTCTGGAAGGAACAGTTCCCCATAACAGGCGTCCGGGACAGCCAAAGTATGGACAATAACTCATTTATCCAGCACCGTCACGGTCTGATAGGGAATTGTGATCTCCTTCTCACGGAATCCCTTTACAAGAGCTGCCCGGATATCACTGCACGCCTGAAAGCTGTCATCCAGATTCCGGGTCCACACCGTCGTCTTCAGAATAATGCCGTTGGAAGTATAGGTCTTGATAAACACCTTGTTTTCCTCCGTATTCAGTGTCAGCGCATGCGCGATACAGATCCGCTGCATCTCCTGCATGGCCTGATCGATATCCGCATCATAGGAAATCTCGATCTCTATGAAATTTCCGACATTTTCAATAAAATTGGTATTGGTAATCACGGCGGCATCCATGACGGAATTCGGAACAATGCAGCACTCTCCGTTAAACTGACGGATGATCGTATGCCGGATCGTGATGTCCTTTACAATTCCCTCCGCAATCACGCTGCCGCCCTGAACCACCCGGATCTTTTCATCCACATTGTAAGGCCTTGACACGGACAGGGAAAGTCCGCTGATCACATTCGCCAGCGCCTGCTGCGCCGCAAAAGTAGCGATCGCCACCATCAGAGAACCGCTCTGGAGCAGCGCCTTGCTGATGTCTCTTGTCACCTCAAACTGCTGCAGGAGACTGTAGATAAGAACCACGCTGAACAGAACGTTCACCACGCTCTTCGTAAAGCGCAGATGAACGGAATTGTGTTTCCTTGACATGAACCGGAAGACCAGATTAACCACCCGGACAATCAGAATCTCCGTAATTATGAAAATGCCTATCTTTATATAATCACTCATTTTTCGCTCCTTCCTTCTGCCCTGTCGTCGCCCGGGCGCCTGAAGCATCCATATTCACTGCGGACGCGGGATATGACACAAAGCTGCAGCGGTATGCAGCCGGCTTTCGGTTGATCGGATCGCCCTGCCAAGCAGCACATATTCATATTCGTAGTCCACCAGCTCCCGGAAATAATCCCGATTGACATTTCCCTGACGGATCAGCGCGCCGACGGAAGGAACCCCGGCCGCCTGCAGTTCTTCCTTAATGGCTTCCGCCATGGCTTTGCCAAGTCCCCGGTGCGAGGCATCCACCCCCATATAAAGCATGACATAGGAACGGGGCCTTGCACGGGTCAGCAGGATGCGCACATAATCCGCAGGCGTAAGCCTTCCATAGACCGTATTCCCATAATCCGGAATACTGATAAAAAATCCCACCGGTTTCCCTTTCTCATATGCCATTTTCACCATGGAATAACGTATCAGGGGTTTCAGGTAACTGTAAAGCGCAGAAAATTCCTCCTGGCTGACCGGTTTATATACCGGAAAATTTCGATAGAGTTCGATCAGCAGCCCGTAGACTTCCTGAAGCGTCCGGTCAAAGGCTGCACTGGAAGGACTTTTGATCTCATAACCTTCCTGAAGCTTCTGATGCAGCCTTGACGAAAATACCGGATCCGCATAGCTGCGCCCGACAATCCGGTAATGATTGGAGTAATAGCGTTCCACTATCTCATATCCCGCCTCCTGCCAAAGCCTTACATAATACTCCCGGTTATAAGGCTCACCGGTATAGGAGCGGTCAAAACCGCTGTTCTTGAAGCGATAGCGGATCCAGAAGGAAGCGTCCACCGGCCCCGTAATCTTCCTGCAGCCATGAGCGGCGGCAACAGACTCTGCCTTTTCAAACAGAAGTTTCACCGCTTCTTTGCAGTCCTCGCTTTCAAAAAAGCCAAGATAGCCTTCCGGATCCTCCGGATAGACCGTCAGAACCGCCCGGCTCACGGCAGTGCCTCTCTCATCCAGAACCAGCAGGGGAAACACCGTGAAATAATGGCTGAGCACATGAGTCCCCTCCAGAATCCTGCGTTCTTCCTCCGGCTGCTGCATGATTTCTTTTTTTGTATAAAGCCTGCCGGGAAGCTCCAGAAATTTACGGACAAGCTCTTTGTCCCCGGAGAGTTCAGATACCGTATAACTCATTTGATCCGCCCTCCGGGAACATCCGGTTTTATGCAGATCTGCCGAATCTGCTTATAGCGGGGCAGACACCGGTTGATCTTCTCCATATAAGTCCGCACTTCTTCCTCCGGCAGATCGCTGACAATGGCTGCGGCAGGATGATGGTCCTGTTCATAGACCTTTACCGCCCTGATCTGCGGATTTTTCCGGATCAGTTCCTCCAGCTCGTCCACATAGATGTTTTTCCCGTTAGCGGTCAGAATCATGCGTTTTTTCCTCCCCTTCAGGTACAGATGACCGGTATCGGACAGCCGCCCCAGATCACCGGTATGGTAGGCGCCGTCCTCATCAAATCCCGAACAGCCGCCATTCTGGTCCAGATAACCTCTGGATACGCTCTCCCCCTTTACGACAATCTCGCCGACCCCCTCTTCATCCGGATCCAGAATCCGGACTTCCAGATTTTCAAAGACGACGCCATTCGAAGCAAGATCCGGATCCTGAGGAACTGCAAGCGCAATCACAGAAGAAGTCTCCGTTGTCCCGTACGCCTCCAGAAGGCAGACACCCTGCCGGATAAAATACTCCTTCACCGCCGGATCCGTAAAGCTTCCGCCGCAGTAGAGAAACCGGATATGGCGCAGTACTTCCAGAAGCTCATCCGTCATGGCGTCGTACAAACGGTATAAAAACAGCGGCACCATACAGACGACGGTTGGACGCACTTCCAAAAGCCCCGGGATCAGCTGGCTCAGATCCGGGCAGAGGCAGAGCTGCATGCCGGAGATGATCGTATACAGCACATTCGCCACCCCGGTATAGACATGATGAAGCGGCAGAAACACATAGGAAACGTCATGTTCTGTCATGGGAGTCCGCCGGTACAGTGTATCCCAGTTGGCGAACAGGTTTCTCTGTGTGAGCGGAATCGCCTTGGGAAGATCCGTGGTGCCGGAAGTAAACAGGATCATGGCCGTCTGATCCAGATCGTTTCTGCCGGCAAGCAAAGCCTGGGAGGCCTCTCCCTCACGGATCAGGTCAGGAAGCGCATCTTCGATGCAGAACCAGACCGTGTCCGGGTACCGGTCCTTCAGAGGCTCCATGCAGTCCTTCCGGGCGCGGGAATAAAAGACAGCCGATACGGGAATCACCGACATCGTATGCTCAAGATCATATTCCGTCCACGTCGGATCCACCGGCACACAGGTCCCCACATAGCCCATAATCCCAAGATAGAGAAGGATCCATTCCCTGGAATTCTCCGAACACAGCATGAGGTTCTTATGATGCAATCCCTTTTTTAAAAGAGATTTGGAAATGCTCCGGACAGCATCTACGGCCTCACGAAACGTACAATCCTCCCAGCCTTCTTTCCCCCTGGTCCGGATCCATGGATGATCCGCCCATTTTTCACAGTCCTCTTCCAGATATTCACTGATCGTTTTCATCTGTCTTCCCTCCAGCTTTGATCATTTCTGTTGTCTGCTTCCGTAACAGGCCGGACCGTATTTATCCTGCGGATCTTTTACAGAAGCGTCACGGTTCCGGAATCTCCGTCGACCCGCACCCGGTCCCCGTCCTTCAGATATTCCGTTATATGCGGGATCCCCACAACGGCAGGCTTCCCAAGTTCTCTGGAGATAATGGCGGTATGGGACAGAAGCGAGCCCTTTTCAGAGACGACGGCTTTTGCTCCGGCAATCAGAAAGACCCACCCGGGATCGGTCATTCGGGCGACCAGAACCCGGTCCTTTGTATCCGTCTCCGGCGACGGCTCCCGGACCACCAGCACCTCGCCCTCTGCCACGCCCTGCGAACAGGAGGTACCGGTAAAAATGCCCTGTCCGCTCTCATACTTTTGGTTCTGAACCCTTTTCGGATGCCGGTCCTGCACTTTTCCGGAAAAAACCAGCCGGGACCAGGCAGGCAGGGAACGGAAACCTTCGTACTCCTCTTTCCTCCCGGCAATCATCTCCTGCAGATTCCATGAGGGATCCGCAGACGCTTTTTCAATCTCGTCGCAGCCGAGCCAGAAAATATCATCCGGCTGCCCGATCTGTCCTGTGCCGTACAGGTTGTTTCCCATCTGCAGCACAAGCGTTCGCATCATCCCGTATAAACGACTCCGGTTCAGACGGGACTTTTCCCGGTTGCAGATGCCAAGAGCCGCCCTGCCCGCCAGAAAACGCGAGAGCCGGTCCAGATGTTCTGCCGGGCGCTCCTTTGTGCGCTCCTGCCTGTCTGCAGCGGAAGAAGAAACGGTTTCTGCATACTGAACCATACGCCGGACCAGCAGCACCGGATCCGTCCGGAAAGTCCGGCTCTCCAGCTTCAGCTCTTCCACATTCCGGTCTCCAAACTTCTGAATATAGGTCTGCATCTGACGGACAAATGCCGGATCCGCATGCGCCGTATATCTGTCGTAATCCTCCCTGGTCCGGATCTTCCCAAGTTCCTCCAGCCTGCCCTCCCTGGCAGCCTGCTCCGCCAGCCGGTGCAGTTCCTGAACAGGACCCAGGCTCTCCAACTTATGTAAACCGGATATGGCACGGTTCGCCGCCAGCTCAGGTTCCGGAACGCGCCGGGCCTTCAGACGGGATTTCAGAAGCCCGGTAAACAAAAAGGCATACATATCATTGACCAGCGTCATATCCCACCGTTTCACCGTCATATCCTGCAGATCACGGTAATACCCAAGCAATACCTGATTATCCTCCGTATTCGTATCCAGCGATTCAAAGCGCCGGATAATCTCTGCAAAATACCTGTCCAGACGCTCCATCTCCCTCGGGCAGGTCAAAAGCAGCCGGAAGAAGGAGACGGCAATCTTCCCTCTGGTGCGCCTGCGGATCTTCTGCTGCCGGGCGGTACTTACCGCCCGCTCCCCCACACCCATCATCTCCTGCCAGATCGGGATGAGTTTTTTGGAAAACGGCAGTAAAAGGAGCACATCGTACCAGCTGCTGATGCGGTAATAGACACGCCCGTTGGCCATATCCACCATATTTCTTAAAACTGCATCCATCCCCCGGACCGTCTCCGGTTCCCCGGTCAGACGGAGCAGCAGATTCTGAAATACCTGATAATAGGCTTCCCGGATAAAGCTCTGTGTCAGCGGAAGCGTAATGCCGGGATAGCTTTCTACGATATTGCTGTTATCCAGAATAATCACCGGTGCATCCTCTTTCAGCGCAGTGACCGGACGCACCTGAAGAATCCAGAACTTCCCGTCCTTTATGGCATATTCCATATCGCATTCCGTCCGGAACAGTTCCCGCATCTGCCCGGACACAAGGAGCAGGCTCTCAATCTCATCCTCCCGAAGCAGCGGCGATGCTCCGGTCTGTTCATAATAGTAAGCATGATCCGTCCGGTTGTAATAATAGGCAGTTGTATCCGTCCGGTCCTCCACCACCTGATCTCCGGTCCCTGCTCCCACAACGATCACGGACTCATTCAGAATTCCCTGCGGGTTGACCGTAAATAATACGCCGGATTTGTCCGCTTCCACCATTTCCTGAACGATCACATGCATCCGGATCTTCTTCCCTTCCATATGGTGAAGGCGGCAGTACTCCCGTACCTCATCGGTCCCGGCCCCCTTTAGTACCTTCCGGATGCAGGGAACGATCTCTTCTCTTTTGACCCTGAGAAATGTGCAGAACTGTCCTGCAAAGGAATATTCCGTTCCGTCTTCCGCCGATGCCGAAGAACGCACGGAGAAAAGAGTCGTTCCCGGAAAATGACGTTCCAGATCCTCCATGACCTCCTCTTCCCGGAAGCATTCGTCCACACAGAAAAAAGCCGGAACCGGATACCCGTTCTCAAGGAGGCGAAACAGGTTTCCGGCCTTGGCGCCCGGCGCATGGTCTTTATAATTTTCCAGATGAATGATCATATTACAGCTTCCCCCAGAGCAGAAAGACCGGTATGGTCAGTAGCATCAGCGATTCCTGAATGTAGGTATAGCGCTCCACCTTGTCCACAACCGCAAACCGGGTCGGATCTTTGATAAACTGCTGAAATTTTACCGTCATCCAGGAAACATTCAGAAACAGCGCCGCAACCGTGAACCTGTTCAGGTTCCACACCAGAAGGAAGTTGGTCACAATGTCCACCCAGGTCAGAATCAGGACAAACTGCACGGGCTTTTTGTATCCGAACAGTCTGGAATAAGTAACGTATTCGGTCTCATCCCCGGGCGCGCGGATCTTTCGCGAGATCTCCCAGATCAGCGCCGGAAAATACAGCGTCCATGCCGCAAGAAAATTGACCCATGTAAGCAAAGGAAGTTCATATTTCAGACAGGTGAAAGAAATGATGTATACATTCATGATCATCTGCACCGGGTTGTGGGTAACAAGCGCCAGCAAAAGGCTCTTCTGTATCTTCTTTTTACTGAAAAACCACAAAGACATCAGTGTCCCGTAAATATACAGAAACAGAAAATATCCGAAGTTATTCATAAAAAAGAGGTTCAGAAGCACGGTCACTGTGATCAGAACCGACACGAAGACCGCCAGATCTTTTTTATGTACCCTGCCGGACGGCAGCGGACGATGGGCAAAAAGCCTGCAGTCCAGCTCATAATCCTTAAAATCGTCCGCGATCCGCAGCCACAGTAAAAAACTGAATACCGTGAATCCGCCGATCAGCTCCTGAAATCCGAGATGGAAGGTACGGATACCGGCATTCAGAAGAATAATAAAATGAATTTCTCCAAAAATGATCAGTCCCAGAGCAAACCGGGGCAGGATCGGATACATTTCCTTAAAATAAATGGGCAGCCGCCGAAGCATGTCAGATCTCCTTGCCGTATTTTCAGAACCCCCGCAGAGCAGACGCTTCGGAGTTTCCTGTATACTCTGTTTTTTATCAGTATACAATATTTCGGCCAAAAAGAGAAGATCGATAAGATGGATTGTACTTTTTCAGAAAATGCGTTATGATGGAAACAGAACAGACATTCGCACAAAACAGGAAGGGAAAGGAACATAAAATGGAACAGTTAAGCCTGTTTGATGACCGAAAGACAAACGCGCCTCTGGCAAGCCGTCTGCGCCCGGAGACGCTGGACGAATATGTGGGGCAGAAGCACCTGCTGGGCAGGGGGAAGATTCTGCGTCAGCTCATTGACAGGGACCAGATTTCCTCCATGATCTTCTGGGGGCCGCCCGGCGTGGGCAAGACCACGCTGGCAAGGATCATCGCCGGGCGGACGCAGGCCTCCTTTGTGGAATTCAGCGCAGTGACCAGCGGGATTAAAGAGATCAAAGAAGTTATGGCGCAGGCAGAACAGAACCGGAGAATGGGACTTCGAACCCTTCTGTTTACAGATGAAATCCACCGGTTTAACAAGGCGCAGCAGGATGCCTTTCTGCCTTATGTGGAAAAAGGAAGCATCATTCTGGTGGGCGCAACCACAGAGAATCCATCCTTCGAGATCAACTCCGCTCTGCTGTCCCGGTGCAAGGTATTTGTACTGAAGTCACTGGAAGAAGCAGATCTGTCCGAGCTCCTCTCCCATGCGCTCACGAGCCCGAAGGGATTCGGGCAGATGGACATTGCCATGGAAGAAGCCCATCTTGCGGCGATCGCCCGCTTTGCCAACGGGGATGCGAGAACGGCGCTGAATACTCTGGAAATGGCGGTGCTGAACGGAGAGATGGACGCATGCGGGAAGATCCATGTAAACGAAGAAGTCCTCTCCCAGTGCATGAACCGCCGTTCCCTGCTCTACGATAAAAACGGAGAGGAGCATTACAACCTGATCTCCGCGCTGCACAAGTCCATGCGGAACAGCGATCCGGATGCAGCCGTCTACTGGCTGTGCCGGATGCTGGACGGCGGGGAGGACCCTCTGTATATCGCCAGACGGCTCGTCCGGTTCGCCAGCGAGGACGTGGGAATGGCGGATCCTCAGGCGCTGCAGACCGCCGTCAGCGTCTATCAGGCCTGCCATTTTCTCGGAATGCCCGAGTGCGACGTCCATCTGACCCACGCCGTGGTCTGCCTGTCCATGGCGCCCAAATCGAATGCGCTGTATATGGCCTGCGAAAGCTGCAAAAAAGACGTAAGGGAGCTTCCGGCAGAACCGGTCCCCCTCCAAATCTGCAATGCGCCGACCGGGCTTATGAAAGAACTGGACTATGGCCGGGGATATGTATATGCCCATGATACAGAGGAGAAGCTGTCCAGAATGAAATGCCTGCCAGAGAGTCTGGAAGGGCGCAGATATTACCTGCCCACCGAAGAAGGACAGGAAAAGAAGGTAAAAGAACAGCTGGAACGAATCCTTGCATGGAAAAAGGAATAAAACTCCTCCGGCATGCCATACTAATCATACCATGAACGCCGGAAAGGAGTTCCCCATGCCAAATCAGTTAAAAGACCAGAAATCTCCCTATCTTCTGCAGCACGCGGACAATCCCGTCAACTGGTATCCCTGGTGCAGCAGCGCCTTTGAAACCGCCGAAAAAGAGGATAAGCCCATTTTCTTAAGCATCGGCTATTCCACCTGCCACTGGTGCCATGTAATGGCACACGAATCCTTTGAAGATGAAGAGGCAGCGCAGATCCTGAACCGTTCCTTTATCTGCATCAAGGTCGACCGGGAGGAACGGCCGGACGTGGACGCCGTCTACATGTCCGTCTGTCAGGCCATGACCGGCTCCGGAGGCTGGCCGCTGACCATCCTGATGGCTCCGGATCAAAAGCCCTTCTATGCAGGCACCTATCTTCCAAAGCATTCCCGTTACGGGCATCCGGGACTTCTGGAACTGCTGGCACAGGTGGAACAGCTGTGGCAGAATCAGCGGGAAAAGCTGTATCATACAGGAGAAGAAGTCCTCTCCTGGCTGCAGGCGCAGGAATCTCAAAAAGAAAACTCCGATGCAGAGCCTTCCCGGGAGCTTCTCCGGCGCGCTGCCTCTGAACTGTCGAAAAGCTTTGACTCTGCATGGGGCGGATTCGGGCAGGCCCCCAAATTTCCCATGCCCCACAACCTGACCTTTCTGATGCGCCATGCAGTTCTGGAGCAGGACAAACGGTCCATGCAGATCGCAGAACAGACACTGGAATGTATGGCAAAGGGCGGCATCTACGATCAGATCGGCGGCGGTTTTTCCCGGTACTCCACGGACCGCCAGTGGCTGATTCCGCATTTTGAAAAGATGCTCTATGACAATGCGCTCCTGATCCATGCATATGCAGAGGCTTATCAGATCACCCAAAAACCGCTCTGTCTCTCTGTTGTCCGGGAAACCGTCTCCTACGTGCTGCGGGAACTGACCGATGAAGAAGGCGGATTTTTCTGCGGACAGGATGCGGACAGCGACGGCGTCGAGGGAAAATATTATGCCCTGACTCCAGAAGAGGTCCGTTCTGTTCTGGGCACAAAGGACGCAGAGCAATTCTGCCGTTTTTTCAGCATGACAGACAGGGGAAATTTTGAAGGAAAGAATATTCCGCATCTTCTGAAACAGAAGGAATGGAAGGATGCACGGATGAAGGCGCTGTGTGAAAAACTGTATGATTATCGCCTTTCGCGCACTTCCCTGCATAAGGATGACAAGATTCTGACGGCATGGAACGGCCTGATGATCGCCGCACTGGCAAGAGCATCCCTTCTCTGCCGGGAACCTGCCTGGCTTGAAGCAGCCAGAAGGGCGCAGCGGTTTCTGGAAAATCGCCTGACGGATCATCACGGACGGCTGTATGTCCGGTACCGGGACGGCGAAGCCGCAGGTACCGGAAATCTGGAAGATTACGCCTGTTACGGCTGGGCGCTTCTGGAGCTGTATCAGGCCACATGGAACGCCGATTATCTGGAAAAAGCCGTCCATATTGCCGGGCAGATGGTCCGGTGGTTCTCCGACCGGGAGCGCGGCGGATATTATCTGTATGCCAGCGATGCAGAAGCATTGCTGAGCCGCCCCAGAGAGAGCTGGGACGGCGCGCTCCCCTCCGGCAATGCTGTCGCGGCGCTGGTTTTCTCCCTTCTGTCAGAACTGACCGCAGAGGAATACTGGCGCAGGGAGCAGGAGCGTATCCTGCATTATCTTGCCGGAGAAGCAAAGGCATACCCGTCCGGGCACTGTTTCGCCCTGCTTTCCATGTGCCGCGTGCTCTATCCGTCCTCGCAGCTGATCTGTGTATCCGCAAAGCAGAAAGTGCCGGAGGAGCTTACGGATTTTCTCTGCCGAAACTGTCTGCCGGGGCTGACGGTACTGTTCCTGAATCCCGAAAACCGGGAGCAGCTTGCCCGCATAGCTCCTTTTACCGCAGATTATCCGCTTCCGGACAGCGGCGCTGCCTTTTATCTGTGTCAGGGAAATACCTGCAGCGCCCGTACCGAAGATTTTCAGAGCCTGATGGCTCCGATGATCTCCTCCGCCGTCCGATAGCAGGCTTTTTGTTCCCCTAAAATACCACTTCTGTCTGGAACACTGCCTTCCTGGGCAGATTCGGGTAATTGTTTCCCTTGCATTCATTCATGTAAGTAATCTCATCCACCACATATATATACACTTTGCTTACATCTCTGCCGGAGACGGAATAAATCTCTGCATATTCTGCCTGGGATTCCAGCGGTTTGCCCTCCGCATCACAGACTGCCACCATATAATCCGCTCTCTCCACTCCGTCCGGAACGACCAGATCTGCATACAGCTCATAAGCGGTCTTTGTGACGGTTCCGATCCCGATGCCGTCCTCGTTGGCGGCATTGATTTCTTTCCGGATGGTGCCCGCACGGTTCAGCTTTACATCCAGTGCAAAGTTCCAGCTGCCGGACAGATGTTCCCCTTCCGGATCGGCAAAAAGCTCCGTTACATGCAGGGCATAGGAAAATTCATCCGGAAGCTCTGCATTATCGATCTCATTCCATTTTCCTTCCTCGTCAAGGATCCCCATATTCATCAGGTCCACCCGAATGATGCCTGCAAATGTATGGTCATCCACGAATTTTCCTTCTATACAATATGGGGAAGACGTACCTGCCGCCGGATCGCCTTTATAAATGCCCTTCCCGGATGCAGAAAAATCCGCCTCGGATGTGCTGTCCATATACAGACTGCTGTAGGAAACCGCCATCTCTGACTCCTCCGCCTCCTCATAAGAACCATAACGGGCGAAAGTCCGCAGATCTTTGCTGAAACCCTCCTCGGACTCAATGCCGACGGCCAGATACATGGCCATGCTCTCATAGTTACATTCTGAAATGGTAAAAGTAATCCCGTTATCTGTCTGTATATACGGACTGTTTACCGTGCCGTCTTCCTCCACGGCATCCGGCGTCACCAGCTGCACGGCGCCGTCCTCAAAATCCCCGGCAAAGCCGGAATCCTCTCCCACCGTCTGGAAAATGTTTCCGATAAACGGCAGCTTTGCCGCCAGCGCCGGATCAGCCACGCATACTGTCACACTCAGCACCAGCGCTGCTGCTGCCGCGGACATGCCCATGATCAGCCTCTTTAGTCGGCTTCTCTGGCGCACATCCTTTTGCTTACGGCCTCCATTCCTGATCATCTGGTAAGCCTCCTGCATCTTTTCCTGAATAAGCGCCGACTCCTGAATCTCCATTTTCAATATTCTCTCATAATCTTTTTTCATATATCCCTGTCTCATATTCCATCTCCTATTAGAGTTCCGCATCTGCCCGAAGAATTCCCCTTTGTCTGGAAGCATTTTCAGACATATCCTTGTCTGAAAATCCTTCCGGGCTTTCTTCGGCAGATGCTGTTTCAGAGTTTTGCATCTGTCCAGCTATCGTTTATACTGCCTGAATCTCTACCCGCAGCTTCTTCTTTCCTCTGTGCAGGCGGCTTTTGACCGTCGCTTCCTTCATATTCAGCATCTGCCCGATCTCTCTGGTCGTGAACTGCTCCCCATAATATAACAGGAAGATCATCCGGCTGTCTTCCGGAAGTGAACGAAGCAGCTCATGAAATTCCACATCCGCTGTTCCTGAAACATCGCCGGCTGTCTCCGGCATTTCCTCCAACCCACAGTTTTTCTTATTCTGATTATAAAGCCGGTTGCAGTTATTCATAAGAATCCGTACCAGCCAGGTACGGAAATATTCCGGCTTCTTCAGTTCCCGGATATGTTCAAATGCGTCCAGAATCGTATCCTGTATCACATCCGCCACGTCTTCTTCTCCCCGGAAATATCCATAAGCAACCTTCTGGAGCGTCATTTTATTCCGTTCGATCAATTCTATAAAGGCATCCGCATCACCCTGCTGCGCCTTTTTCACCAATATACCCATCTCTTTTATCCTCCACCTGGAAGCCCGGCCGGGGTCCCGTCTGTTCTGTTTACACTTATTAGATTATCATAACGCGCAATTCGATGCAGGAATATGAAAAAAATCGCACCCTTTTGTGCTGTCGGAAGATGGCAGATACGACTTCCCTGCCAACATGTACAAAAGAGGGGCCGTTTCTGCTGAAACAGTCCCTCCTGAATCGTATTTACTTTTCAATTTTTGACCGGTCTCTGGGCTTTGGGCGGCAGACTGTCAAAAGCCCAGAGGAACATGTACGGATCCGGAATACCGGCGGGCTGCTCCCGATTAAACTCCCTGACCCGCGCGCGGGGGCTGTCTTCTCCGCGTTCGCAGTACCACAGGAACTCATTCAGGAGAATCTCGCAGCTTTTTCCCGCATTTTCATGAAAATTGGGTCGCATCCGGAACGCCCCCCGCACATCTCCGGGAAATTGCTCCAGATGTGCTTCATCCAGGCGGGAATAGTCAAAGCAGAAGCGTTCTGGCGTCTTATCAAACTTCTCCTTTGCCGTCTTTGCCGTCTCATAAGCCTCTTTTGCGTCCTCGAAATCTTTTTTAAGTTTTCTCATGCGCTGCTCTTCTTTGGACGTCTTCGCACTTTCATAAGCGTTTCCTGCATCCTCGAAATCTTTTTTAAGTCTCATGCGGACGCGGCGTTCCAGCTTTTCTCCGGAACTCTTTGCGTTGATGTAAGCGTTTCTTGCGTCCTCAAAATCTTTTTTAAGCTCTTTCATGCGGACGATGCGTTCCAGCTCTTCTCTGGATCTCCTCGCGTTATCATAAATGTTTTTTGCGATTTCATACGCCTTTTTCCGCTCCTCTTCCTCCTGACGATACAGCGCCTCGTATAACCCCTTCCCTGCCAGAAAAAAGACGCAGCCGCTGTACAGGTCCACCGCCAGCGGGATATTAAAGAACGTCTCTTCGTTCCCTTCCATGGCAGTTTGCAGCGCACGGATCTGGTCCAGATCCAGCATGCAGAATCCGGTGTGGTTCAGGCGCCAGCCATTGGGCGCAGCGGCGCCGCCCGGATCCTTTTTACGGATCTCGTAGCCTCTGGAACTGCTGCAGTACGCCTCGAACAGCCTCATGGAAAAGTCCCGCTTCCTCCGGAGACCCGTTTTGAAAGGCTCCGCTTTCGCCTCCTCTCCGTCCTTTGGCTTGACCATGGGATATCCGCTGTCCTGCAGCCAGGTCTTGATCCTGATGTGAAGCGCCATCCGCTCCAGCCTGCTGGTCAGCCAGAGCAGATAGTCTGCCGGCTTTTCGCCTTTTTTGGTTCCGACCCTGCGTTTCAGGCCGCGCAGCCGGTCGGAAATCTCCGTCCCGCCTGCCTCATGCTCCCTGCGCAGTTTTTCCGCCAGATCCGCCAGGTCCCTCTTCAGCTGTGCCGTGGTGAACAGACTCTCACCCTCCGTACCTTTCTTTGTATCGCTCTTTCGCTCCCGGCAGCCCGGCTCAAACGTCTTCTTTTCATCCCGCAGGCCTGCCTGCAGCAGAGTACCCAGACAGTCGCGCTGATCCCACATGCTGGTATCCTTATAATAGATGTCGCGTGCCTCCAGATATTCCACCAGCCACAGGTAATAGTCCCTGTTCTCAACCAGTCCCGCCAGATACCCTGCGTCATTCAGCCAGAGCTCTTCCCAGAAATTCCTTCGGTTCCCCTTCGATGTCTTTTTCAGCAGTTTGTCTGCAGCCCGTCCTGGGTTCTTTTCCAGGACCCTGGCCAGCTTTTCCCTGATCCGGCGCCCGTCCTTTGGCCTCGGAATCCGCCTCAGCGAAAGTCCGGGAAAATGTTCTTCCAGAAGCCCGGATACGCTGTCCGCCCAAAAGTACCGGTACAGGAAGGACTGCTCCCCCTCATTCGTGTATTCGAGAATCAGATCGCGGTAGAAATTGTCACGGATCGTATTCACAGAGCTCTCCATTGCAATCCCCTTCCATAAGATCTCGCCTGCCGAAGGGGTCCTTCACAGATGCGGCTGTACACATCCAGTGCCTTGTCCGTATCCGCCAGGGGGGCAATCTTACGCTGGGCCAGATACAGATTTACAATGTCTTCCAGATCCTGGAAGAAATCCCTGGGAATCTCCGTTCCCGCCTCTTTAAAAAGCTCCACAAAGCGCCGGCAGGCCGAGCAGTACTCATCCAGACCCTCAAAACGCTGAACCAGCTGCAGCAGATACATGTTTCTTTCCTCCAGCTCTCTCTGCTGCTCGCACTCAGCTTCCCACCATGCGGCGCGGTCCTCTTCATCCAGCTCATCCAGGGGGGTCCAGATATCGTCTTCCTCGAAGTCATAGAAGGCGTCGGCCATGCCGCCGTCATCGTCCTCATAAAAAAGATCCTCATCGTCCATATCCGTCCCGTCCGCTTCCTCCAACTGTTCCGTCTCCTCAGGCTCCACTGCCCGGCTATAGAACTGCCGGTTCCCGGCTCTCAGATGCGGAGGGGTCAGGGCCCAGTCATCATCCAGATTCCTTACGCTCAGTTCCATAAAGGTAAGGTAATGGTTGATGGGAGAATACAGATGGAAGCCGAAGTGTTCGTCATAGCCCCCGTGCGGCTCGTTTTGGCTGGTCCCGTCCGGCCCATCCGTGATGCACCAGCTTCGGGAGAACCGTTTCGCCTGCTCCAGCAGAAAGGCGAAATCTGTCCGCTCCTTTTGCCCGCTGCCCCGGACACAGAAGTAGCCCTCCGGGCACAGGCTGCACCGCATGGTCAGATAAAGATACAGGCCGTACAGCTCCCGCCGCACCTGGAGATAAGACTTTGCCACGCACTTAAAAAACGGCTTCGACCGAAGCTTCTCTTCCCAGAGAGACAGCATTTCCTCCACCAGACCGTGGAGCTTTTCCGGGCAGTACTCCCCCTTCCTGTCCGTGATCTCCCGCCGGTAAGAGTAGTCATAGCCTTTCATGCGGCGCATGAGCTCGTCCGCCGCCTCCTGCAGGCTCTGGAGATTTTTTTCATAGATTTCCAGCTTTTCCTTTGACAGTTCCATAAATGTTCACCGTTCCTTTCCTGAAATAAGGGTGGCGCGCGGGATTTCTCCCGCACAACTATCCTAACATAATAATGGCGTCATGCCAAGAAACAGTTTGTAAAATTTACAAATCAAAATTTCGTCAACCTCCATAATATAACTGTGCAACGCACCGGAATCCGGCATAACAGTCGGAAAGATTCCATGCGAAATAAAAAAATCACGAAACCGGAGGCAGATAATATGACAGGTACATTTCGTAAGATACGTGACACCAAGTGGAAAGCGGAGATGGGAACTCAGCTGGATGTGGTTTGTCTCAGACCTGACCGCCCGGCTTCGGTATGCCGGACTGCACGAGGCCGTCTATCTGAGCAGCCCCAGGTATTCGGATGTGGAGTACAGGGATTTTTCGGATTTCGCAGAAGCGTACATGGTTCAGTGTGATGAATCGGAGGCCGGCTTCGGTGAGTCCGAATGGGACAGGACCATGGGGGTCAGACTGATCAGCAGGGTTCCCATGGAGATTATTGTGGACGAAGATCATCCTTATCTCTCTGTCCGGGACGGCGTGCTTTTTAATAAGGATCAGACGGAGCTGCTCTGGTATCCCTACGGAAAAAAGGATGAGACCTACAGGGTGCCCGACGGCGTCACAAAAATCGGATACCGGGCGTTCGCAGGGTATATGACGACTGTCGCAAAGAGAAAGCAGGACGGGAGCAGAGTGGAACGCCTCTGGCGCAGGGTATTTAACAATGTCATAGACGGCGATGTGGATGCGGGATATGAGAGAAGGCCGGCTTCCGTGGTGAAATACGTGTTCAACAGAAACCTGCGCCATGTGATCATGCCCGACACGGTGACGGTAATTGAGGAAAATGCGTTCGATCACTGTATTTTCCTCAAATCTGTAAAACTGTCCTCCGCGCTGGCGGAGATCGGCGCCGACGCGTTCAAGGGCTGCAAGGAGATGAGGAAAATCAGTCTGCCCGACAGCCTGGAGCGCCTCATTGCAGAGCGGCGTTACGGCAGCAGGTACGGAACGGGCTTCTTCCCTGACAATCTGGAACGGGTGAATTTCCTGGGCACCCGGTGCCGGCTACAGCCAGTTGTCACATCAAAAACATGGAAGTTGGGCGTACCGTATATAACTGAGCCGTACACCCCAAAGTTTTTTTCTGAGATATTCAAAAGCGAACAGGATGTCACGATCACATTTGAGGCCGGGAACGAGCGGTTTGCTTCGGAAAATAGCGTGATCTTTAATAAGGACAGGACGGAACTGATCTACTGTCCACGGTGGAAAAGCGGCGTCTGTACCGTCCCGGGAACCGTTGTACGGATCGGGAAAGAAGCGTTTGGGATGAACGTGTACGGAAGCTGCAGTAAGCTGATCCGGGTCATCTTTGCAGGCCGCGCGGTGACAGATATTGAAGACGATGCGTTCTCAGGCTGTTCGTCCCTGCAGGATATCGACCTGCGCAGCGTGAAACACATCGGAAACGGCGCGTTCTCATTCTGTAACGCCCTGACGCATATCGATCTGCGCGGTGTGAAACACATCGGGAATAAGGCGTTCACCGGCTGCAAGGCTCTGACGCATATCGATCTGGGCAGCGTGGAGTACATTGGAGATGGGACATTCTCAGGCTGCGAGGCTCTGACGCATATTGATCTGGGCAGCGTGGAGTATATCGGGGACAGGGCATTTTCAGACTGCGTCACTCTGGGGCCTGCAGTCACGATCCCCGGAAGCTGCAAACGCATGAGTTCCTTCGCGTTTTCATGTTCCAAAAGACTGGCAGCATCCCTGGAAACACTGCGTGTTCCCCAGGACACGATGGTTATCAGCCCGGATAACGCATTGTCCCGCAGATGGAACGGCGAATCCGTTCCCGGGATCGAACGCTATTGACGGGCGCAGGAGCCATTTCAACGGCTTATTTTCCCGGGCGGCGAGGAATATAACAGTTTGTAATTTTTACAAACTGTTTTCAGGAACCCGGTATAATGATATCTGTAAGGCGCACATTGACAACCAAATGACCGTCCGAAGGAGAACCTCCCCGGGGAAATACGCTGTCATGCCCGAAGCGGGCAAGCGTGTCAAGGGAAAGGGGAAACGCCGTGAAACGTCAGCGGCGGCTTCGGGGAGAACGGCACGGAATAACCAACAGAAACCGAACATTTCGCCTGAAAGAAAGGAGAACCGGCATGTACAACCCAAACGAAGCAAAAATTATCAGGGAGTCATCCTGTGGCTACCATCTCATTCCGATCCACGACGAGATGCTGTCCCACCGGGAAGTGGAGCTGGTCGGGGAGGTGGACGCGGACTCGGCAAACGCGCTCATCCGCCAGCTGCGCTATCTGCAGCGCGAGGATCCCGGGGCTTGGGTCACCCTGTACATCAACAGCCCCGGCGGCAGCGTGGACAGCGGTATGGCGCTCTACGACGTGATGCAGGCGGTGAGCTGCCCCATCCGGACCGTCTGCGTGGGGCTGGCGGCCTCCATGGCGGCCCTGCTCTTCGTGTCAGGCGCAGAGCGCGGCATGCTGCCCCACAGTCGCCTCATGATTCACGACCCGCTGATTGTTCAGACCGGCGGCAGCGCCCTGAAGCTGAAAGCGGTCAGCGACGATCTGATGGAAACCCGGCAGATCATCGCCAGAGTCATCGCGGAACACTCCGGCAAAAGCATGGATGAGGTGCTGGCCAAAACCGCCAGCGACAGCTACTTCCGGGCAGAGGAGGCCATTGAATTCGGCCTCGCCGACCAGATTATCACAGGTCTTTCAGACGGCGAATGACTCCGCGGCGGGTCTGAAAAGTAACCGTCAATCACATGAAGCGGTATCTGCCGTGCTCTGGTATGGGGCATGAGCGGAACCAGAACAGGAGGGAAAAGAATGTACAACAATGTCAGATCCAAACGTATCCTTGCAAAGAATGTTTTTGCCAGCAACGACACCTGGACCACAGGGATCAACAACAATGATCTGCTGGTGGGGCCGCCGGGCACCGGCAAGACCAGGGGCTATGTGGTGCCCAACATCCTCCACACGCAGGACAGCCTGATTATCGCCGATACCAAGGGAAACCTGTGCAGGCTGTACGGCGAATACCTGAAAGAAAAGGGCTACACGGTCATGCATCTGGATTTCACGGATGTGGAAAATACCCCCTGGGGCTATAATCCCCTGGCTTATATCCGGGAATGCCGGGACAGCGAGGCGAATAAGAACGGCGACTACTACAGCGAGCAGGATATCAAGAAGATCGCACAGGCCATCTGTCCGTGCCTGAATTCCAAAGAACCCTTCTGGGATCAGGCGGCCCAGATGTATCTGGAGACGATCATTCTCTTTGTTATGAACCTGCTGCCTCCGTGGCAGCACAATCTGTACGAAGTGTACACTTTTCTCTCGAAGATGGGAACCGATGAACTGGAAAATATGGTCGAGGAAGAGTGTATCACTCACCCTGACAGCGCTTTCACACGCAAAATGCAGATGATCCGGCAGAACGCAAAAGCAGATAAAATGGACGCCAGCATCAAGGGAATCCTGGCCCAGCACCTGGACGTGGTAGCCTGTTCCGGCGTAAAACGGATGTTCTGTATGAAGAAGCAGGCAGATATGAGATCCTTTCTCAGAGGGAAAACGGCCCTGTTTTTGTCCGTCAGCGACTCAGACCGCAGCCAGGACGCCCTGATCAATCTATTCTACACTCAGGCGCTGCAGTATCTCATGGCCGCCGCGGACAGACAGCCGGACAGCCGTCTCCCGATTCCGGTGCGTTTCATTCTGGATGACTTCAGCACCAACACCGTGATTCCGGATTTCGATAAAATCGTTTCCGTTATCCGTTCCCGGGAGATCTATGTCAGCGTGATCATTCAGAGCCTCTCCCAGCTGGAAGGCCTCTATGGCCATGCCAGAGCCCAGACCATCATCAACGGCTGTGACCACTGTCTGTACCTGGGAGGAACGGACACTCAGACGGCGGAGTATTTCTCCAAGAAGTTCAACTGTCAGATCTCCACAGTCCTGAACCTGCCGCTGGATGGTCTGTTCGTCTTTGAGAGGGGCAGGGAACCCAGAAAGGCCAGAAAGTACGAACTGGATAACGATACCGATTACCGGAAACTGATGATGCCAAGGGCGCAGGATGCGCCGGAAAGCGGAACGGAGTCCGGAAAGGAGGTTTTATGAGAGACAGGGAAAGAACGATCCTGCCGCTGGAGAAGCGGCTGGAAATGGCGGCAAAATCTCAGGCGTCCTCGCCTGAGGCCGCCGCAAAGCTGGTACAGCGGCTTTCCGGTGTACATACGGCGTATTTTTTCTGCGGAAGCGCGGACATGAACATCATGGAGGGGCTGACCGGTGAGTTCTGGGGCTGCCTGGAGAAAGAGCTTCTTCATTACGGCGGTTTCTGTCACAGCTTCCGGCTGGCAATCGAGTATGATAACGACTTTTCAACGGCGATTTCATCTGAAACACCCGAGGAGGAAGCCTGCGGCCCGTACCGGCCCGTCTGGGGCGTCCGGGTAAACAATGCCCTGGTTCTGCTGGGACTGATCCTTCTGGATCACGCAAAGGGCCAGATGAGATACCGCCATATTTATCACTGTACACGGATGACCCTGAAACAGTATCTGGACGCCCTGGTGGATCTGAATTTTCAGGAGGACAAAGAGGCGGATTGGGACCGGGTAGAGAGCTTCTGGATCTGGCGGAAATCGTTCTTAAAGAACAACGACGGCGGCTGGTCCCTGAAAGAGGCTCTGGCCAGTATTCTCAGGCGTTATATTGCCGCGTGGCAGGAATTCGACCATCTGGATCATATTCTCCGCTGCATGGGAGCCCTCTCCTGCTATCTGGAGCAGGAAGAGGCGGGAAGAACCCTCCCGCAGGATGAGGCCGCAGGCATCCGCCGCTTCCGGAAGGCCCTCTGTCAGTATGGCTCCGATCTGGAAGGATGGGAGCTGGTGGAGCAGGATAAGCGGTATCCGGACCCCCGCGGATATTATTTCTCTCTGGCCTGTGAATATCCGGAGGATGTGCCGGATCCCGGCAGCAGGAACGTCGCCCCGGGAACTTTGCATAGCCAGATTTTCCTCTCTGAGCGGGACTACAGCCCCGAAGCGTTAAGAAAGCTCGCTGAAAAATCGCCCTCTGGAGATCTGCGGGAGCTTTTGGAGAAGAGCCTCTCCAGGGAACAGCCGGTCCGCGCCATGCGGGAGATCAATACAGCGGTAACGGATCTGTATATGCTGTTTGTGGAACCCTATCTGCGGATGGAGGAGTATTATTATGAAAGGCATTTGGAATAGTATTGGCGCCCGCAGACCGCCGGTCACATCCCGGCCGCCTTCGCCGCCTGCAGCACGGTTTCACTGAAATACCGCGGATCTACTTCTTTCAGCAGACACCGGTTCTCTTTCCGGAACGCCCGGTGCGCACTGCTGCCGGGCTCTGGCGGAGTAAGCCGGAAGAAATACAGCTTTCGGATTGTCACTTCTTCATTCTCCTGCCCCACCGTGCTGCCGGAGAACGTCAGTTCTGCACCGATCTCCCCGTCAATCCGATAGTAGCTTTCATAAAATCCCGCATCCAGAATCTCCCCCCGGAGCCATCCCATCTTGAGAAGCCGGCCGGACAGGGTCAGTCCATTCAGCGTCTGATCTTCAAACCGCGCAAATGCCCGTTCTTCTTTTTCTTCCTCTTTCAGGCGGAAGACCGGACGAGAGAGCTGTTCCAGCGGCTGGGTGATCTCATAATCGGAAAGCTGTTCCTTCCACGCCGCAAGCTCCTCTTCTGACAGCTCCAGCGGATGTACAAGGCCGATCTGCCCGGTCTTGGGGAACAGATATTCCTCTTCCTCTGCCGTATTGCACGAGCCGTCTTCCATGTACCGAAAGGTCTTTCTCAGCACCCCGTCTTCGTATACGCCCCAGATCAGCCCCGCTGCAAAAGGATGCATGACCGGATGATCCACAAACAGTTCCCGCCACTTCTGCGGCTCCCAGAAGCGAACGGTATGCAGTGTCTGTTCCAGACGGAGCTTCTGGCTCGAAACGGTTTCTTTCAGCTGCCTTTTCATCTGTTTAAATTCATGGCCCGCCCTGTCCGCCTTCTCCGGATCGTCCTGTCTGCCGGGCGCGGGCAGGTTTTTCAGACGCTTCCCTTTTTCGTCATAGACCTCTGCTTCCAGTGCAGGACTCAGCCGGACGCGAAAGCTTCGGGAGCCATAATCGAACGTTCGTTCTCCATATTCATTCAGTCCAAGATCCGGCACCAGCCGGTCCTCCAGTTCTTCCCGGCTGATGCCAAGAGCTGCCGCCGCGTGTTTTAAAGCTTCTCCTGCCGCATTCTTTACCTGACGAAATTTGAATTTTCTCGACATCTGGTCTACCAGACGCAGCGCCTCCGGACTGCCGCCCGCCGTCAGCGCATGAACCGTCTCCGCCGCCATGGCTCCCCGGGAATGTTCTGCCCAGTCTTTGATCTGACTGTGAAGCGCCGGCACCATGGCGCTTCCTCCATGAATGGAGACGGCATAAAGCACCCAGCGCTTTTTTGCTTCCGCCCCTCTGGACAGCCACCCTTCATACAGCGCCTGCATATATGCCGAAAGCTCTTCCGGAGCCAGCGCCGCTGCCAGCCGGTCTGCATCTTTGTTGATTCCCGGAAATTCCATATCCGCATAGGCGGTCAGTATGGCAAACAAATATTCCGGCGCGGCAGCTTCTCCATCCTTCCGGTGAACCTCCGGCAGAGAAAGGCCCAAAACCCACTCCACCTTCTTCTTTTTGCTTCCCTTATAGATCTCTGCTGCCAGCTTTTCCTCTGTCCGCCTTGCCCGCCCGGACTGCGCCGCGTCTGCACCGTCCGCTTCTTTTTCCAGCTCTTTTGCCAGTTCCTGAAGAGAGAGGGCCAGCTTCCTGTTTTTCTCCCGCTCCAGCGCTTTGTGGACTTCTTCCAGACAGGACGGATCGCCCCACTCTTCCAGAAGCCGTACAGCAAACTCCCGCTCCTTTACTTTTCCGGAGCCAAGCAACGCCAGAATCTCCGGCATCCATTCCCGGTATGCCCTGCAGATCTCAAGCAGTAACGTACGCACCTGCTTTGTCGCAGCCGCAGCGCAGGAGAGAAAGAGATCCCTGTATGCTTCGCCGCCGGATTGTTCCAGCACCCTGAGACAGAGACAGCATGCGGACGGGCTTCCTTCCCGGATGGTCTTTGCCATGTCCTCTTCCCACTGCTTCGGATCTGCTCCTTTTCCTCTTCCGGCAAACAGCTCCACACACCGGTCCAGATACTTGACTTTCCTCTTTTTGTCCAGGCAGTCTCCCATGCCGCCCAGCGCCTCTATCTGGAAACGGACCGAAATCCCTTCTTCCTCAAAGATCTGCAGAATCCCTTCCATCTGGCGTGTGTCCATCAGGAGTTCATACGCATTCTGCACTCCCGGTTCCTGATCAAATACCGGATAATGCGCAAAATACCCCGCCATCTTCCGAAGCGCCTCCAGCACAATTCCTCTCCGGTACATGGAAAGTTCCATTTTTTTCAGAATCTTCAGCCTTTCATAGATCTCCCATTCTTCATAGAGATCAGACCCCCACTCTTTCAGATATGGCTCCAGCGTCTCCACCGGGCGGTTGCCAAGGAGATATTCTTTCGCATCCGCTCTCCCCGGGCAGACTCTGGACACGATCTCCGACGCCGCTTTTTCGCGGCATGTCTTCTGGAAATTCACTTTCATCTCTCTGTACAGTTCCAGGTCTGATCTTTGCAGGATCTCCATCAGCTCCCGGTACCGTTTAAATTCGGTTTTCTCTGCTGCCGCGCGAATCCCGTCCGGGCATTTGACCGCCATACGCTCCACTGCTTTCGTATCTCCGTATTCCAGACACCAGATGATATAATTTTCATCCGGAATCGGCAGCATGTCCTCCAGCTTTGCTATATGCGTGTCATAATACTCCTCCTCCGAGACTCCCCTGCAGGTAGCCAGCATGAGATTTCTGTCCTGGTACCGGTGGTCAATGGCCGCCATCAGACGCAGGATGATCTCAAAACGCACCGAATGCCGAAGCGCCAGAAATGCGCAGGTGGAAAGAAGCGCCGGTGTGTTGGCTCCGGAGCGTCTCTGGCTGTAAATGGACAGGATCCGATGGGGAAACGGCGTCTCCCGGTCCGCTGTTTTTGCAAACTCCTGAATGCAGGAGAGCTCCCCTGGTTCAAATGCCATAACATCCGCAATAGACGCCGTCAGTCTTTCTTCCAGATCACGGACCGTCTCCAGCGCCGTTCCCTCTTCCATATAGTACAGATACATGGCCTGAAGAAGCATGCAGGCGTTTCGCTCCTGTTCGGAGCCGGATATCTGGTCGCGGTTATAACAGTAACGCACCGCTTCCAAGAACACGCCCGGATCCTTCTGCCCGGATCGCAAGACCTCTTTTGCATCCTCCGGTCTCCCAATCAGCAGGGACAGGGAGCACAGTCCCGCCCGAAGCGCCATCTTCTGCGCCTCCGCATGAGGGTCCTTCAGACAGACAAGCGATTTCTCAAGCGCCGCCGGATGGACGCCATACTCATAGCCTGTCAGCGCCTTCCAGGCGGTGGAACCGCCCACCGCCGCAAGCAGGCGGACCAGCCGCCCCAACTCCTCTGTCCGGTTCTTTTTCAGAAGCCATCTTACATAGTTCGCCTTCGTCCCCATCCAGTGAACGGCAGAAGCCAGATCCTGATGCTCCGCCTTCTCTAAGAGTTCCGGAGCTTCTGCGTCGTCCATATGCAGATACTTCCCGGCAATTTCCCTGTTTGTTTTTGACAGTCGGATCGTATGAAAAAATTCTTCCCGAATGGCGTCTTCCTTTGAATCATACAGCATCATGGTTCTGTCTCCTCCCTGTTTATTCTTTCTCCTGCCCGGATTTTGTCGCCGCCGCGATCTGAAGCACGATCTCGCTGAAATACCGCGGACTGATTTCTCCCAAGAAACATTTCTCTTTCCCGCCTCCGCCGTCTGTATCGGCGCACGGCCGATAGAATGCCGCTTCGTACACCGTCACATCCACGTTTTCATATGTAATGCCGCAGCCGGAGAAGGACAGGTTCACACCCATGTCCCCGTCTTCCCGGTAAAAAGCGTGGTATGCGCCGCCGTCTCCCACCGGTCCCCGGTTCCAGCCCTGTGCGAGCAGCTTTCCTGACAGGGACAGTCCGTTTAAGGTGACGCCGCGGAACCTGGTCAGCGTTGTCTCTGCTGCTTCCTCATCGGTCACCGCATGGACCGGGCGGGACAGCTGCTCGATGGGCTGCGTGATCTCATAGTCTGAGAGCTGCTCTTTCCATGCTGCCAGATCTGCTTCTGACAGCTCTGTCGGATGTATCAGCCCGATTGTCCCTTCTTCCGGAAATGCATATTCCTCTTCCTTCACCGTATTAAAGCTTCCGTCCTCCATGTACCGGAACGTTTCCTGCAAAACCCCGTCTTCATATCTGCCCCAGATCAGCCCTGCGGCAAACTGGTGCATGACCGGATTTTTCACAAACAGTTCCTGCCAGCGGCCCGCCTGCCAGAATCTGCCGGTGAGAAGCGCCTGAGAAAACCGAAGCTTCTGGCTGGCGGCAACCGTCTTCAGCTGTTTTTTCATCTGCTTAAATGCAAGGTTTGCTTCCTTTGCCTTCTCCGGGTCGTCCTGCTTTCCGGGCGCAGGCATATTTTTCAGACGCTTCCCGTCAGGCCCGTAGACCTCTGTCTCCAGCGCCGGACTCAGGCGGACGGTAAAGGTTCTTGCTCCATAATCAAAAGTCTGCTCCATCTCCCCATGAAAGCCCAGGTCCGGCACGATCCGGTCCTCCAGCTCTTCCTGGCTGATGCCAAACTCTGCCGCCGCACCTGCAAGCGCTTCCGCCGCTCCCTTTTTCACCTGACGGTATCTGCATTTTCTGGAGATCTGATCCACCAGCAGAAGGGCCGGCGACGACCCGTTCAGCGCCAGCGCCTTTACCGCATCCACTGCCAGAGCGCCCCGGAATTTTGCAGGCAACTCTTTGATCTGCTGATGCAGAAGCGGGATCACCGCCTCTCCTCCATGGATGGAAACGGCATACAGAACCCATCGTTTCTTTGCTTCTGCTCCGTAATCCAGCCACCGCTGGAACAGCTCCGTCATACATGCAGACAGCTCCGCTTTTTGAAGCGCATCTGCCAGCCGCACGGCATCCTTATGAATTCCCAGGGGCTCCATATATGCGTAAGCGACCAGAATCGCCCGCAGATAATCCTCCGGCGCCTCTGCGCCGTTTTTCATATGAATCATGTCAAAGGGCTTTGTAAACGCCCACTGAACCTTCTGTCTCCGGCTGCCTTTGAGCAGCTCTTTTACAAGCTGTTCCAGATCCACATCCAGCTCCGAACCCAGAAGCTTTTTGAGATATTCGGAAAGCTTTCCGTTCTTTTCCTGTTCCAGCGCCTGCGAAAGCTCCAAGCGGTACCGGTCCACGCCCCACTGTTTCAGCACCCACACGGCCATCTGACGTTCCTTCTGTTTTCTGGATGCCAGCATCGCCCTGATCTGCGGCTCCCATTCCGGGTGATTTTTATAGATCTCCACAAGGACCTGCTGCACCTGTCTGGAACCGTCCCCGGCGCAGGAAAGAAGCGCTTCTTTATATTCCTCTCCATGCAGATCCATGGTACGGATGCAGAAGATCCGGGTCATGGCGGCTCCGTTTACGGCCGCCTTCTTATACGCCTCTCCCCACTGCCCGATTCTGGCATCCAGCGCCTGTACGCACTCCTCTGTAAAATGATCCTGAGCATCTGTGGAATCATATCGATAGCAGCTCTCATGGATACATGAGAGCACATCCAGCTGGCAGGGCGCCGGCATCTGTTCTTCCTGAAAAACCTTGAAAATCTCGTCAATCTCCGCCGCAGACGGACTCGAATTAATACGGGCCCCGCTATCATACCCGAACATATAAAACCGGAAATATGTACCATGCATCAGAAGCCCTTCCATAACCAGCGCCCGCCGGTACATCTGCCGCATCTGCGGCTCCTTCTGCAGTTTCTTCAGCCGGACGTCTTTATTTCCATAATAACCGCTGCCCGTTTTGCGCCACTCCTTAACCAGAGGAAGCACCTGTTTAAGAGAGGCCTCTCCCAGAAAATATTTTTTTGCCGTTTCCTCTTCCGTCTTAAAATTTGTGACCAGCTCCTGCGCCACCTTCTGCCGGTACTGCTCCTGATCAAAAAGCTCCCCGCGCCATGCCGGTTTTATCTTCTGCACCCGCTCCAGCAGACGCTCATAATCCGAAAGCTCCAGCTTTTCTGCCGCTTTTTTTATCGCTTCCGGATATTCCTTCATCATGTACTGCCAGACGCTCTCTTCCCGCGTCCGCAGACTCCACTCCACCCACCATTCCTGCTCGATGGGCATCTTTTCGATCAGAAACCGGATATGCCGGTGAAACCAGTCCCGGTCCGCCGTATACCGGCTGACCGTGAAGAAACGGTCCCGTCCCATCTGGTATCCGCTTCTTCCGGATTCCGCTGCCGCTGCCGCCGCCAGCCTGAGAAATGCTCCGAATGTCTTTTTCTGTTCCAGTGCAAGATACACACAGCCTGCCAGCAGCGCCAGCATATATTCCTGGCACTTCGTTCCCTGAAGAACTGTCAGAATTTCCGCAGGAAACGCCCCGTCCACATCCGCTTTCCGGACATAGTCCCGAAGCAACGACAGCTCCGTCTCCGATAAAACCTTTCCTGTGAACAGCTCCGGAAGCCGCTTGAGGATCTTCTGCTCCAGATAACCGGATACCTCCTCCGTGCGCTCATTTGTCACGGAAACCAGCGTCATACAGTACAGATATTCCGCCTCCAGCAGCATCCGGGGCGCGTCATCCGGCCCGCAGCAGAGCTCCCCTGCGCGAAGCAGCGTCTCCGGGTCCTTTTTCCCCGTACTTACCAGAACACTCAGCGACCCCTGCTCCAGCGTATGAGATGCGTACGCATACATTTCTGCCCGAAAAGCCGTCCTCTGCTCAATGGTAAGCGCTTTTGCAAGCCACTCCATATCCCGGTTTCCGTTTTTCACCAGCACATAGTAAGCCGACGACTTCCCCACTGCCGTCACGAACTTCGCATACCGAAGGACCAGCGCTTCCGCTCCCGCCAGTTCCCGAAGCTCTTTGCACCAGGCAAAACATGCCGCCCGCTCCGTCTCTGTGAACTGAGAGAACTCCTGATACTCTGTCTCCTTTAATAACCCCTCATCTGTTCCTTCCGGCTGCTCCAGATACTCTTCTGCAAGCCTTCGGTTCTTCTGTGAGAGCATCAGAGCATCCAGCGCTTCGGATAAAGTCTTCTCCATACGGTCGTCTTTCAGGTTCATGTGTGTTTCCTCCGTTTTATCATAATCTTTATGGCAATGTCACTTTCTGCATGTTTTCCAGTGGGATCAGAACCTTTTCATTCCCCCCTGTGCAGGTTGCAAAAGAGCCCTCACATCATTGTCAAGGCTCTGTAAAATCTTCATGCTGAAATTCAGACCTTTCACACGTTCCTCATCCTGTATGGCAAGATGAAAGCTGGCAACCATAAATGTCCGCCTGCATCGTTTCATCGGCCACTGCCAGATACAGACCCTGAACCGATTTCTTTCTGATCCATCTCAGAGTCCTGTATCCTTCCCGAGTACTCTTCAACATTCTGAACGAACTCCTGATCTTCAAAAAAACTTACAACAAGAGGATGGACATTATGCCACCGCTTTCCATAATATATTCAGTAAAAATCATAATTCTTTTTCTCAATCCGCCTTATCAATGAGGTCTTAAGTTCCTCCGGCGCATGTATGCTCTCTGAGATATAACTTGCATATTTCATGAAAAGCTCCTTCTGTTTCATTCACAGCCGTCTGCTTGACTGATATAAAATTATACCATACTTTCTTCTGCTTATCAAACATCCAAAAAACCGATACACGCACCTGTGCACCGGCTTTCTTAATCTTCTATTCTTTTCCTGACCCGGCTTCTTCCTGATCCTTCTTCCGCTTCTTCAGCCACGGTACAGGCAGTGCGATCGGCGCTGCTGCACCGGTCCCCGCTGCCGTCACTGCTCCCGCGATGCTGCTTAAGAATAATTGACCGTTTTTTATAAGCAATGCAAAAAACAGCCGGTACCATGAGTATTTTACTCTGGTACCGGCTGTGAGCCGACCTGTCTTTGATCATCTGTTTCCGCAAAAGTATCTCATTTGACACATCTACGGTTCTTCGGGAAAAAGTTCTTTCATTAACTGCTCCTGAAAGGCACTGTCCTCCGTGGCACGCTTCAGGTCATCATAGCGATTCGCATTAATCAGTACTTTGTTAAGACGATTGATGCGTGCCCCGCCTTCTTTCATCCCTTTCTCCATCCCGTCTCTCAGGATCATCTCTCCCAAAATCGTCATATCCATCTCCTCCTTTATCTCTCTCAGCTGCCGGTCATCCAGGAATTTCATGGCGAAGGTATACAGTACGGCCTCCATATGTGCCAGTTCCTCCCGCTCTGCATGTTCGCGTTCGCTTTTCAGAAGCCGGATACCTCTGGTAATCCGCTCCTGCTGCGGCATCTGGCCGGACATCAGGGGCGTCAGCAGAACTTCCAGGAGATCGGAGCGTTTCAGTCTCCCCTTCTCCTGTTTCCGTTCCAGCTTCCGAATCGTCCGGTCCGCATCCCGGTCTTTCATGCGTATGACCTTTACCCGGTATGTATTGATCCCCGTTACCAGACTGTGCTTCAGTTTCCGGACACCTGAGGTACAGATCACGCAGGTGGTCACGTCCACGCCGTACTGCTCACTGGTTACCGCTTCGTACGCACGAAATCTCCGCAGGGTCCCGGCCCGGATGCTTTTGCTCTCGAATTCCAGATGGGTCCAGCTTCCGTCCGTCATCTCATAGTTAAAGTCTTCCATGAAGTCTCTCGGATTCAGGTGTACCTGTTCCGTGGGCGCGATACGGCGCACCTTTCCTCTGATGCCGACCAGGGGCATCAGTTCCGCCCCGAAGAGTTTCGCCGCTCCTTTCAGCGCACGGTCCTCCAAGGGCTGACTTCCTGCAGTCTCCCAGGAAGTCAGTTTCTCTTTATCGCTCATACAGCCTCCTTTTCGCAGAAAACCATATAAGGAACTGTTCTGATCCTATTATAGGATTTTTTGCAGCATCGGGCAACTGTATTCTGCTTCCGGTTCTATTTTATAAAGTTCATATCGGGTATTTCTGCCTGAATGCAGGCAGTGCATCAGATTTCGCGGGAAAGACCTTCCCGCTGACGGATATCTGTTTTTCTTCTGTATACAGTTCCTTATGTATTGCCGGCTGCTGACGGGATTACTATATCATATTTTTCCTGCCTGTTCCAGACTTTTTTCACAGTATGAAAAAACAGCCAGTGCCTCAGTTCCGCCCTCCGGCACAGGCTGTTATGCAATCTCCGGAATCCCCTTTATCCATTCTGACCCGGAAATCCCCTGCTGTTCTTACATAAGGATCCCTGCTTTGCCCAAAATACAGATACTGTCAAAAAACGCAAAACGTTATACTCTGCGGCATAAACCGGCATACCTTTTGCTTTTGTAATATTATACCTGCTTAACACCGGTTTTGCGATAGATGATGATGGAATTTTCCCTCTGTCCGCAAAGCATCCCAACTATCCGCAGAAAGAAAAACAGCTCCTGATATACGCTCAGGAGCTGTTGGTCTGTCATTCCATATACGATGATTCTCAGGCTTTTCCTTCGGAACCGAGAACGTCTTTGATCTTATGCATAACAACCGCTTTGACGTTAGCACGTCCAACTTTCAGATACTCGCGCGGGTCGAACTTGGACGGATCCGTCCACATAACCTCGCGGATACCTGCCGTCATGCCCAGACGAAGGTCAGAGTCAATGTTGATCTTGCAGACTGCAGATCTTGCTGCCTGACGAAGCTGCTCTTCCGGAACGCCGATGGCATCCTTCAGTGCGCCGCCGTGCTCATTGATGATCTTCACATATTCCTGCGGAACGGAAGATGCACCGTGAAGAACAATCGGGAAGTTCGGGATTCTCTTCTCGATCTCCTCAAGAATATCAAAACGAAGCTGCGGTTTGCTGCCCGGTTTAAATTTAAATGCACCATGGCTGGTTCCAATCGCAATCGCCAGAGAATCCACATTGGTCTTTGTCACGAACTCTTCAACCTCTTCCGGCTGTGTATAGGAAGAATCCTCCGCGGATACCTTTACATCATCCTCAATTCCTGCCAGTCTTCCAAGCTCTGCCTCTACTACAACGCCTCTCTCATGCGCATACTCTACGACCTTTTTTGTCAGCTCGATATTGGTTGCAAAATCATGATGAGAACCGTCGATCATAACAGAAGTAAATCCGCCGTCGATACAGGACTTGCAGATCTCGAAATCAGCGCCGTGGTCCAGATGAAGAGCGATCGGAAGGTCCGGAGCTTCCACAAGAACAGCCTCAACCAGTTTTACTAAATAGTTGTGCTTTGCGTACTTTCTTGCGCCTGCGGATACCTGTAAGATAATCGGGGAATTCAGTTCGATGGCAGCATCAGCGATACCCTGAACGATCTCCATGTTGTTCACGTTGAATGCGCCGATTGCATAACCGCCTTCATAGGCCTTTTTGAACATTTCTTTGGTTGTAACTAATGGCATAGTTGGTCATCCTTTCTCTACCCAAAATTTGGCACGTCCGTGCCGATACACCTATATTACTACATTTTCCTGAAATCAACAAGGTGTTTTCCGGGATTTTTTTAAGAAAGCATTATGCAATTCCGCACCAGTCAGGAATTATGTTGTTTTACTTTCTGAAAACATTCATAAACACAACCAGATAAAATCCCCTGTCTGGTCATAAAACCCCAAGCCATTCTCCGTTGTTTTTAAACCGATTTATCTTTCCGTTTATTTTCATATTCGAATTTGCCATAACTCCACTGCCATTTAAATAATACCATTTACCGCTTAATTTCAACCAGCCGGTTTTCATGGAGCCATTCCCGTTTAAATAGTACCACTTATTTCCCTGTTTTAACCAGCCTGTCTGCATAGCTCCATTGTTTTTCAGATAATACCAGGTCTTTCCCAGTTTCAGCCACCCCGTACGCATGGCCCCGCTTTCATTCAAATAATACCAGGCATTTCCCCGTTTCAGCCAACCCGTTCGCATAGACCCGCTCTCATTCAGATAATACCAGGTATTTCCCAGCTTCAGCCAGCCCGTACGCATGGCCCCGCTTCCATCCAGATAGTACCACGTGTTTCCAAGCTTCAGCCACCCCGTCTGCATGACTCCGCTTTTATCCATGTAATACCAGGTGTTTTTCAACTTTAACCAGCCAGTCCTGGCAGCACCGTCTTTATCTATATAATACCATTTACCATTATGCTTAAACCAGCCGGTTTTTGACGAATCCAGTTTTTCTGCAAAACTCAAACCATTATTCAAAGCATATATTTCAGCAGCGCTTCCGGTAACGCCTGTAATCATAAATCCTTTGATAACCCGTCCCTCACCATAGCCGCCTGCTTCATATCCTATTGCCTTTTTTCCAATTGTACTGACACTCTTTGGAACAGTCACACCAGTCATTTTTTCGCAATTATAAAATGCATAATCACCAATATTGGTAATGCCTTCTCCAAGAGAAACATTTGTTAAATTATTACAGTCACGAAATGCATCACTCTCAATATCAGTAACACTTCCTGGAATCACTACATTTGACAAACTGTTACAATCTGAAAATGCACTTGCTTTTATCCGTATCATGCTGTCTGGAATTATTATATTTGTCAGACTGTCACATTCATGAAATGTATACCTGTCAATATATTTCAGGCTCTTTGGGATTGTTATGGAAGAAAGCCTTTTACAATTTGAAAATGCGTATTCTCCTATGCTCGTTACACTGTCAGGAACATTTATGGTTGTCAAATTTGAACAACCCGAAAATGCACTTGCTTCAATACTTTTCATCGTATCCGGAATTACCACATTATCCAGATTACTGCAACCTGAAAATGCATACTCTTCAATGTTTGTTACACCTTTATGAATCACAGCACCAGTTAAATTTGTGCAGTTTTTAAATGTATATGTTTTAATATTAGAGAGACTTCCGGGTATTTCCACACTAAGCAGTCTGGTACAGCCTGAAAATGCATAGCTCCCAAGATCCGTCAAATTTCCTGGAAGAATGACCTCTGTCATCCTTGAACAGCCCCCAAACGCATATGCTCCTATACTTGTTACATTCTCGGGAATTGTAATACCCATCAGACTTTCACAATCCATGAATGCAAAATCTTCAATCAATCCAACACTGTCCGGAATTGTAATATTCTGTAAACTGCTACAATTTGAAAATGCACCATCACCAATACTTAAAAGTCCATCTGGAAGTGTTACATTTTTCAGATTACTACAAGATGCAAAAGAAAATGTTCCTATACGAGTAACTCCTTTTTCAAGCACAACTGTTTTAATATATTTACGATAATCGGCCCATGGAAATCTTGATGAATCACCGTACCCGGGTATTGCGCCTTTCCCCGAAACAGTGAGAACCCCCACTTCCTCATCGAATGTCCATGACAGATCCCCTATCAACCCGGATGTAACATTTTTCTCAGCTCCAGATGCATCCAGCACTGTTGCGTCCATTTCTTCTATTATTTCTTCTGGAAGTGTTATCTTCTCTCCATCTGTTAAAAAACCATCCTGATTGTACTCGTATAAATCCTCTTCTTGTTCCTGTTTTTCTTCCCCAGGCAGCACAGATATCTCTGTTCCTTTCTCTGAAAAAGCCGATGTATCTTCCATGCTTTCTTCATCATCTGCAGAATTTTCCAATTCGTTTTCCTCCAGGCTTTCCGGACTGTACTCGCCTGAACTCTCTCCTTGTTCTGGTTCTTCCCCCTCATGCAAAACAGATGTATCTGTTCCTTCCTCTGAAAAAACCGATGTATCTTCCATACTTTCTTCATCATCCGCAGAGCTTTCCAATCCATTTTGATCCAGAATCAAAGCGCTCTCTTCTTCATCCCGTATATCATCTTCAACTGCATCACTTCCCAGAAAATCCTCTACACTCGTTGCATCTGAAAGAGAATTGTCTTCCGGTGCTATTATGGTCTGGTCATTACCCCCCCCCCTTGTAAAATTTCTTCGGACTCTACCGCCTTCACAGGGCATACGGTTAAGATTGTCGCAGTACATATTACTGCAAACGTATTAAAAATACCCGTTCTGCAATGTTTCATAACATTACTCTCCTTTCTTTTACTGTCCTTTCGGACACATTTATGTGGTACATTTTATTCTAACACATATCATGTTTTAACTGCAACCATTTTAAATTTTACAGTTCATGTTTTTTATTATACTATAAAAATACAGTCACCAAACTGCTTTTACCTTGCTTTTTCAACATAACTCTTTCGCACATTTTAAAGATGAAAACCTTCCTTCCAAATACAGATACACCCCTCCTCTTAAACATCAGAAAAGGGATGTATTTGCAATTTACTTAATATATTTTCACATACTTGGTTTTTACATCTCTCTGATCCACACCGCCATCTCGCCGGGCCCGCGGTTATTCCAGAAGGCATAGGGAACGGCCGTCAGTGTCACCGGTTCGCGCTCCGGTTTTTCGGTGCTGTAGAGTCCGCCCTTCCAGGATGCCTGCACCACACGTTCTCCCCTTGCGCGGAGGATCACAGAGCCGCCGAACAGATCGCTCTTTTCTTCCGTGATTTCCTGATCCGTATCTGCACAGAGAGCAGACAGATTTTCTCCATTATCCGTCTCCTCCAGACAGTAGACCAGCGGTCCCCGAATCATGGCAGTCCTGCCTGCATCCGCCCGGACTCTCGGATCCGCCCTTACAAACTGCGGCGGCGCCTCAAAAGAGATCTCGTACGTTCCGTCTCCTTCCACCGTTACAGACGCATAGCCTTTCCGGTTCTCATAACGCACTTCTCCCGCGCCTTCTTTCAGGATGCGGAATCCTTCCGCATAGTCAGGAATACGGACCATAAGCCGGATTCCGCCCTTCGGAACGCCGGATACCTGAAGCGTTATCCTGTTTTGCCACGGAAATTCCGTCTTCATATGGATTTTCATGGAGCCCTCTTCCGTCTCAGGCTCCGCCTCCCCGGATACAAAAAGGTTAACATAAAATTCTTTTTCCTTCCGGTTCCAGCTGTAGATATACTGCCCAAGGGAAGCCAGAGTCCTTGCAATATTGGGCGGACAGCAAGCGACTCCGAACCATTTCCGGCGAACCGGTTTTACATGTTCTTTGGATGTCCGGTCCATGCAGGCATCCGGCCATACCTCCAAAGGGTTCACATAAAAGAAACTCCTGCCGTCCAGAGAGATACCGGCCAGAACCGTATTGTACAGGGCGCGCTCCACCACATCCATGTACGAAGCCTGTCCGGTGATCTGCGCCATGCGAAGGCCAAAGAGCGCCAGACCGATCGAGGCGCATGTCTCTGAATAATTGTATTCGTTCGGAAGATCATAGTCTGTCGTAAAGCGCTCCAGAATCCCGGACGAGCCGATGCCCCCGGTGATGTACATGCGCTTTTTCGTAATATTGTCCCAGATCCGCTCGCAGGCGGCCATGAGCTCATGATCCTTATATTCATACGCCAAATCCGCCATGGCGCAGTACATGTAGACCGCACGCACCGCATGCCCTTCCGCCGTGTCCTGCTCTCTAACCGGCAGATGGGACTGGGAATAACGCGGATCATAGTCGTGAAATTCCGGAAAGATCATCTGATAGCCCGGCGCCGCCATTTCTTTCAGGAAACAGTTCTCTCCCACGCCTCTGGCATCGATAAAATATTTTGCCTGATCCAGATATCGCCGCTCGCCGGTCAGACGGTACAGCTTGATCAGACCGATCTCTACCTCCTGGTGACCCGGATAACCATGATTTTTTCCGTCCTCCGTACCGAACGTATCACAGATCAGGTCCGCAAAACGGCACATGCAGTCCAGAAATTTCCGCTTCCCCGTCCCCTGATAATAGGCCGCTGCCGCTTCCATCAGATGCCCCGCCGTGTAGAGTTCATGGCCTTCACACAGGTTGGTCCACCTTTTCTTTGGATCGTTGATGGTAAAATAAGTATTAATATAGCCGTCCTCCTGCTGCGCCCTGGCGATCAGGTCGATGACTTCATCCGCCGTACGTTCCAGCTCCCCGTCCGGACAGTATGCCAGAGAAAATCCCACCGCCTCCAGCCATTTGGCAATGTCCGTATCCTGAAAGACCGCCCCGTAGAATTCCCCTTTTTTCAGTCCTGCCGCAATCCGGAAATTTTCCAGACAGTGGCTGGACTCGGCGTCCTCGATCCGATCATTCATCACATCCCACTGATAGGGGATAATCGCACTTTTCACCAGGTCCACATGCGCGGACCAGAAGGTATCCTGTATTTTAACCTGTTTTAAATCCAGTGATTCGCTTCTCATATGCCCTCCTGTTATCATCTGTTTATGATTCATACTGCCTATATCAGAACATCATGTGACCGCTGTATGTCATCTGCCGGATACGGCTCTTTGGACCGCCCCGGAACAGACAGCAGCGAATTATGCCTTGACCGCCCCGTTGGTCAGTCCGCTGACGATGTATTTCTGCATGAAAATGAAAATCAGCACCACCGGCATGATGGCAATGATACCAAATGCCATGGTGGAGTTCCACAGCGTCTGGTACTGCTGTACATAATTATAGATACTGGACGTAATCGGCCGCATGGTCGGGTTCGTGATAAAGGTGATGCCGTAGATCAGGTCTCCCCACGCATAGACGAAGGAAAAAACCGCCGCCACAATGACACCCGGCTTGGCGATGGGAAGCATGATCCGGAAGAAAGACTGCACATGTCCGCACCCGTCGATATTGGCTGCCTCATCCAGTTCCTTCGGAATCGAGATAAAATAGGTTCGAAGAATGATGATACTGAAAGGAATTCCCAGTGTCGCATCCGCCAGAATCGGCGCCACATAGGTGTTCAGAAGCCCCATTCTGGAGAACATGATGTACAGAGGAGTCAGTACCAGCGTGGACGGCAGCATCTGAGTAATCAGGAAGAACAGAATCAGCCCTTTCTTTGCCTTAAAACGAAATCTTGCCAGCCCGTAGGCGGCCGGGATGGAGAAAACAGTAGAGATCAGTGTCGCCCCGCAGGCGATAATGGCGCTGTTTTTAAAGCCCCGCAGGGTATCGCCGGACAGGCTTAACTGCTCTTTAAACGCATCCAGATACAGGTTCCTCGGCCAGAGCGGCGTGGGAATCTCGAAAATCTCCGTCTGCGTTTTCAGAGCCGTCACCACCATCCAGTAGAGCGGGAAGATAAAAACCGCAAAGATGCAGGCCCCGATTACAAACAGTTTGATATTGTTCTTTGTATCCTTTTTCATCACATGGCCTCCTCTTCGTCATTGATCAGTTTAATATAGAAGCATCCTACTGCAAGCAGAATCAAAAACAGCACGTTGGCCGCCGCCGCGCCTTTGCTGAACTGGAATTCTTCGAAGGACAGACGATACGCATAGGTGGATACCAGCTCTGTTGCATTGACCGGTCCGCCCTTGGTCATGACCCATACCAGGTCAAATACTTTGAACGTGTAGACAAAGCCCAGCGTCAGCACGGACATGATCGCCGGCCTGATCATGGGAATCGTAATACGGAACAGAGTCTGGATCTTATTTGCTCCGTCCAGGTTGGCGCTCTCATACACTTCCGCCGGAATCGTGGTAAGTCCGGTAATGAGCAGCATCATGTTGAACGGAATTCCGATCCAGATATTCGCCACAATGATTGCCGCCATGGCGGATCCCGGCTCTAAAAGCCAGTCCAGTGGAGCATTCCGTATATGCAGCGCCATCAGAAACTGGTTGATAATACCTCCGCTGCTTGCAAACATAAATTTGAATAAAAGTCCGGCTACTGTCACCGGAAGCAGCCAGGAGATCATGGTCACGCCCCGGAAGAAGGAACAGCCTTTGAATTTTCTGCTGAATAAAAGCGCCAGTCCGAATCCGATAAAGAACTGGAAGAAGATGGAGCCCACTGTGAAGATCAGCGTATTGCTAATGGATTTTGTCATGATGGAGCCGGTATCCGTAAACAGTTCCAGATAGTTGGCGATACCCACAAACTGCTGTTGATCCGGCTGTGCAAAAGTGTACACATCCACGTTTTTCAGACTTAGCATCAGATTTTCAATCATCGGATAGCCAATGAAGATCAGCATATAGATCACCGCCGGAAGCGCAAACATGAAGCCCAGATACGTACCGGATTTCAATTTCCCTTTTTTCATTAAAATGATTTCCCCCTTTCTGATACAGGACTTTTGTAAAAACTCCCGGCGCCCTGTTTACCGGCACCGGGAGAGATGTTTTACAACGGCCTTATCAGCATGTTCTTTATTTTACAGCATCCACAGCTGCCTGCGTATCTTCCGCCGCCTGCTCCGGTGTTTTCGCCGAGGTCATAACCTCCTGGAAGCCCTTCTGAATTGCTGCAGAGTAGGACGGCCATGCCGCACTCGGTCCTCTCGGAATCGAAGTCTCAAGCTGTGTGATGAATGCAGACTGAATCGGATCTTCCGTCCAGTACGCATCCTTTGCCGCCTCGGTCTTCGGAGGGAAGGAGCCGTACATCTTCATGGCTTCCACCATAACTTCCGTCTGGTCGTAGTACTGGATGAATGCAACGGCACCGCTCATGTCGTCTTTCTTGACTGCTCCCATGTTCTCGCCGCCCAGAATCGAAGTTGCCTGTCCGGAATCTGCATCACGCTTCGGAAGGACCGTCACTCCATAGTTCAGATCCGGTGCGTTCGCCTCGATCCCCGGGATCTGCCACGGACCGTTCTGCTGCATGGCAATGTTTCCTGCCATAAAGTTGTTGTTCACGTCTGACTGCGTCCAGTTTACCACTTCTTTTGTCCAGGAGCCTTCATTGATCATATCCTGCATGAGCTGATAAGCGTCTGTACCTCCTTTAATATCCGTATAGGAACCGCCTGCCGTATACAGCCACTGCAGACACTGGAACGTACCCTCGTCCGTATTCGTAGCAGCGTTTCCGAAACCGTACACGCCGTCTTTGGTCAGCGTCTTTGCCATCTCTTTGAAATCATCCCAGGTGGTATTCTCATCCGGATAGGCCAGACCCGCAGCATCAAACATGTCTTTATTATAGAACAGCGCGGTACAGTTGGTCGCAAACGGAATACCGTAATGTTTTCCGTCCATCATCGTGGATTCCATGGGTCCTGCAATATACTCCTCCCATTTCACATCCGCGTCGGAAATATCTCCAAAAAGCCCCATGGAGATAAAGGATGCCATGCCGCAGCCGTCCATAATGACCAGGTCCGGGAGCTCTCCGGATGCAACGCCCAGCGTCAGCTGTTTTTCATAGTCGGAGAAGGGCACGTATATATGGGATGCCGTATATTCACTCTGTGATGCATTAAAGCCGTCAATCAGATTCTGCATCATTTCCTTTTGCGCATCGGTCTCGAAATAATCCCAGATTACAACTTCCTTTCCGCCGCCGCTGCTCTGTGCGCCTGCCGGATCAGCCGCCTGACTCCCGGACGCCGGCGCACTGTCGCCGCCTGCACTGCTGCTGTTGCTGTTCCCTCCGCAGCCTGCAAGCATGGTCATGGACGTTACTGCAGCAAGGCCTGCAGCAATCATTTTTTTCCTGTTCATAAAAACCTCCTTCATAATAGAACCTTCCTGTCAACCGGTTACTGACAGTTCTATTATAAAAGAGGTTTCTTCTGCACGTAATTCTAATAATTTAAGGTTGGTGGAATATTTTCAGGTCAGTTTTCATCTTCGGACCGGAGACAGGCTGCCGCCTGCTCCGGTGTGATCTCTCCTACGGCCATCCGATAAAAAGCTTCTGTCAACTCCCCTGACATGGTATTCCAGGAAGGGATCCGTGAACGTATGACAGCTCCTTTCATCTGCTCCTCTATCACCTGCATGTCCGACTGATTCCGCATCCGGACTCCTGTTTTTGCCGGAAGCGTATGGGTTTTCTCGCAAAATTTCCGCAATACCATATCCTGATTGTAATATTCCAGAAAAAGTTTTGCACCCTCGATATTTTTTCCTCTCAGGATTCCCAGATTCTCTCCGCCTGCGATCACGCTGCTCTGTCCGCCGGTGGGAAGTGCGCTGACGCCGTAATCAATCCCCGCTTCTTTCAGCACGGGAAACACCCATGGTCCATTCTCCATCATCGCCACTTCCCCGCTCGCAAATACCCGCGCCACATCTGTCTGGGACAGATTGATGCAGTTGTGAGTCATGCAGCCTTTTTCCATCAGTTCATGGAGAAAAGTCAATGCTTCCACCGTCCCTTCTCCGCCCATTCTGTCAACCGGTTCTCCGGTGGACAGAATCCATGGCAGGATTTGAAATGCTCCCTGTTCTCCTCCGATTCCTGACATGAGAAAGCCCTTCCGCTCCTCTGTGGTCAGCTTTTCTGCCGCTGCCTTCAGTTCTTCCGGATTCTCAGGCGGTTCGACCCCTGCCTCTTTTAAATATTCCCGGTTATAGATCAGCGCCACATTGTTGCATACTGCCGGAATCCCATACATGCGTCCATCCACCGTAACGGTCTGCAGAAGGTCCGGATAATAATTTTCCTGTACCTGGAGCTCCTCCAGAAACTCCGTAATATCTTCAAACAACCCCATCTTGATGCAGACCGGCATATCCGGATTGTCAATAAGCGCCAGATCCGGCAGCGCCTGTTCCGTATACGCCATCATAAGCTTTTTTGTGAAATCCGTCATGGGTACATATTCCCAGGAGGCCTCATACTGATCCTGATCCAGGTTAAAGCCCTGAATCAGCTCCTCCAGAGCGTCATGCTGCGCCTCCGTCTCATAATAGCTCCACAGGACGATCTTCTCCCGTTCGCTTTCCTCAGGCTTTACTTCCGACGTGTTCCTGCCGCAGCCTGCCAGAAGCAGACATGCGATCACAGCCGCCTTTCCCCAAAGACTGCGCCCGCGCCGTTTTTGCCGGCACCATACAAGCTCACGCTTTCTGCTGTTTTTCATCCCCGTACCCCCATTCTGCCTCTTCATCGATGCAGGCTTCTGTAGTCTCCGGGCGAAACACCCTCCACTTCCTTAAACACTCTGTTGAAATATTTCGGATCTGCATAGCCCACATCCTGCGCGATCTCATAGATCTTTTTGTCTGTTCCTTTCAGCAGCCGCCTAGCATGGCTGATCCGGAACTTTTTCAAAAACACGGTAAAATTTTCTCCCATCTCCCGATTGAACAGCGTACTTAAGTATTCCGGCGTAATGTCCAGCCTGGCCGCAACCCCTTCCAGGGAAATGCTCTCCGGATAGTGCATCCGGATATAATCGATGGTTCGCTTGATCGTATAATTACTGATATCCTCACACTGCCCCATATGCTGAAGGAAAGCATCCACGACTTCTGAGAAAATGTTGGTAAGTTCCTGAAAGGTCACTGCCCTGCCGATCTGCCGGACCACATGCAGGTTCTGGAGCTGCTCGTAAATGCCCCTGTGATGTTCCTGCGCCATTCCTGTGAGAAAATTCACCATTTTCATACAGCTTTCCCGGATCTGTCCAGGCAGGATCCGTGCCATGGAAAGCTCCTGGAAAAACCGGTCCGCCGCTTTTTTGAACGCCTCCCGGTCTTCTTTGTAAAACGCTTTCTGAAGCCTGCTCTCCTCAATCTTGGGATACTGCCAGTCCTCCGGCGAAAAGGCCTCTGTACGCTCTTGGGTAAGAAATGCGCCATATCCGAGAACCAGTCCGTATGCATACCGGTTTTTCAGATCCTCATATACTTCTTTCAGTTCTGTCAGACCCTCCGCACGGCCGACCGTCCACGCCCAGGGCCCGCCGGACAGTTTTCTCCCCAGCAGTTTCTCTTCCAGTTCCTTCCGGATCTGATCCCAGTTTTGGTCTTCCAGAAAACAGATAAATTCTCCTGTACTCTCCGTAAAGAAAAAATAAATCTTCTGTTCCGGAAACATCTGCTTCAGTTTTTGAAAGCGGTCCAGGCAGACCTCTCTGTCTTCCTGTCCGGCATTTCCCGTATAGGCACACACAAGCCGGAACGCCCCGTCTTCTGCACATCCGCATGCCGCCGCCAGTTCTCCTGCGCTTCCCAGATCATTTTCGATCAGATAATCCCGAAGCTTTTTTTCCGGCATTCCCCGGGTCTTCCTGGACTCTGCCTCGATCTTCTCCTGTATGGACGAAAGAAGCCCTGTCACATCCTCCGGCGCCAGCGGCTTCAGAAGATAGTCCTCCGCTCCGCAGCGCAGTGCCTGCTTGGCATACTCGAACTCCGAATAACCGCTCAGTATCACAAAGTGCCAGGGGCCTCCCTTCTCCTGAAGCTTCTGCATCATCTGAAGCCCGTCCATTTCCGGCATTCGGATATCCGTGATCACTACCTCCGGCAGATGCCGGAGCGCCATCTCATATCCCTCCACACCGTTTTTTGCTTCCCCGATCACGGTGTGTTCCGTATGCCGGTTGATCAGACTGGCAATCCCCTTCCTGATCTTCACTTCATCTTCCACTACCAAGATTCTCATACTGTTTCCTGTCCGATCACCGGCACTTTGATGGTAATGACCATCCCCATGCCCTCGATACTTTTGATGTTCCAGGATGCCCGTTCCCCATAGTACATCCGGATCCTGGAAAATACGTTGTGCAGACCGATGCTTCTCCCATCGTCCGCAACCGCTTTTTCCGGATCATTATAATGCTCCTGCAGTTCCCTGCTCATCCCTTTTCCATTGTCCTCTATGATGATATGCAGCGTTTCTCCATCCTCTGACAACCCGATGTCCACATAGAGAAGTCCGCCGCCCTCCTTGTCTTTGAGTCCATGCAGAACGGCATTCTCCACAAACGGCTGCAGAAGAAGCTTATGGATCTTCTTGTCTCTTGCCGCCTCCTCCACATGGATCTGATAGGAAAATACATGTTCAAACCGCATCTGGTGAAGGCTGATGTAGCGTTCCAGCCATTCCTCCACCATCCGGATCTCCACAATGGAATTGCTCTTGTCCACGCTGTACCTGAGAATAATTCCCAGATTGCGGATCATCCGGCTGATCTCATACTCTTCTTTCTCAATGGCCATCCAGTTGATGGAATCCAGTGTATTGTACAGGAAATGCGGATTGATCTGTGCCTCCAGCGCGCGGATCTCCGCATTCTTCTGCCGGTCCGTCGCCGACTTCACTTCCTTTATGAGGTTCTTCACCTGCACGGTCATCTGGTTAAAGTTTTCCGCGATCCTGCCGATCTCATCCCGGCAGACCACCCTGACCTGCGTGTCCATGTCGCCGCCCTGCACCCGCCGGATCCCGCACATCACCTCATCCACCGAACGGTTGATCTGACGGACCAGACCCAGGATCGCCGCTGCAGAAGCCAGAATCGCCAGAGCGCCGATGGCAATATACAGCCGTTGGGAACGGGCCACGTCCCGCAGGATGTACTCCCGATCATAAGCGTTATAAAAAATCCATCCCGTCACCGGATCTTCATATGAGGTCACGGAGATGTCCCGGTTCTCCATAAAACCGGACAGATTCACAAATTCTTCAATGGAAAGGCTGTCCTTCTTTTTCAGTCCCGAGAAATCCTCATCCGGATAAGAAATGCACCTGCCGTCCGGATCCATGATAAAATTGATACCGGTCTCCGTCTCTCCGGCGTTGCAGATCCGGTTCAGCGCCTCCACATCCACCGACATGACGATGGTGGCAATGCTTCCCGCCTCCAGGTTTTCCAGATCGAAAACCCGTTTGGCAATATGAAAATAATGCCTGAACCATTCCTGCCTGGAACCCTCCCGCTCCTTAAACGCCATGGTAGACGTAATCACCATCCCCGGCTGTCCCTCAGCCTCCTGATACGGCTCTGTCATGCGCAGGTCTTTATAATTTTTCCACAGATGGTCAATGGAGGACCCCGTGCCAAAATCGTAGACCACGGAAGTTCCGTCCGCACAGATTACGCTGGTGCAGCGGACGCCGGATTCCGTCGTATTGTACTGCTTCAGCCGGTCATTGATCCGGTTATAGGCCGCCGCATATCCGGTATCCAAGTCCTCCAGCAGAACCTTGATGTTTTCCGTAATCTCTTCATCCTGATAAATCTGGTACAGAACATTGGTATAGACCTCCAGGTTCAGATTCACCCGCTCCGCAATCTGTTTTAAGTTCATAAGCATCAGTTCATCTACTTTGGCCGTCATATTGCGGGTATTCAGCCGGGAGGAGATGATCAGAATAATCAGAAGCGGAAGCAGGGACGTAACGCCGAAAATCAGCAGAAGCTTTGTACGAAAACGGGCGTTGTTGTATCGTTCTTTCAGTTTTTTCACAGTCGTTTCTCCATATAGGATCTCTCTTCCCTGTTATCATACACCTCAGAGCCGGAAAAATCAACGCACTGCAAAAAGCAGCAGTACCAGCGTTATCCGACGAAAGGCAGCATATCTGCGGCTGTTCAAGGAGGTAAGAAAATCCAAATATTGCATTTTACCGGAAACGATGCTACAATGGGACAAGAAAACAGAACAGAAGGAGCAGGAAATACAATGATGTGGAAAGTATTGATAATCATCCTTATCATCCTTATCATCCTTGTCATTATTCTGGTCGCCTTATATTATTTCGGCAACAAGATGCAGAAAAAACAGGCCGAAAATCAGGCGCAGCTGGATGCTATGGCACAAACCGTCAGCATGCTGATTATTGACAAGAAGCGATTGAGAGTAAAGGATTCCGGCCTTCCCGCCATGGTCATTGATCAGGTGCCGAAGTATCTACGCCGGTCAAAAATGCCCATTGTAAAAGCAAAGGTGGGACCAAAAGTCATGAACCTGATTGCAGACGAGAAGGTCTTCGAACTGCTTCCGGTGAAGAAGGAAGTTAAAGTCGTCGTCAGCGGCATCTACATCACCGCCATCAAGGGTGCAAGAGGCGGAATCGAGAAACCGGAACCGAAGAAAGGATTTTTCAAACGGCTGTTTCATAAATAAAATACATTTTGAAAACGTTCAAATCCCCTGTCCCTCACTACAGTTCTGAGGGAATCAGGGGATTTTCTTTTCCTGTATTTATTCCGTTTTCAATGCTGCATCAAATGCCGTATCTGAAGGTGAAAAATTCATTTTCCGAATATATTCATAAGATTCCGCTGCCCCGAATTCACGTTCCATCCCGGAGTCTTCCCATTCCACAGACAGAGGACCCTGATATTCCATCCGGTTCAGTTCCCGTATGATTCCGTCAAAGTCCACGTCCCCGTGTCCTGCCGATACAAAATTCCATGCCCTTCTTACATCTCCAAACTCCAGATGAGAACCGAGGATGCCCGACCTTTCATTTCGGTTTATCTTTACGTCTTTAATATGTACATGATAGATCCGGTCAGCAAAATCACGCAGGAATGTCAGCTCATTTATCCCCTGCCATACCAGATGGCTGGGATCATAGTTAATACCCATTGCAGGACGATGATGAAAAGTATCCAGAAGCCGTTCCGTTGAATAGTAATCAAAAGCAATCTCTGTGGGATGAACCTCCAGAGCAAACCGGATATCATACTGGTCAAACACGTCTAGAATCGGCGTCCACAGATCATAAATTTTCTGATAACCTTCATCCACCATCTGACGTGTTGTCTGCGGGTAGGAATACCACCAGGCCCAGATGGGCGAACCGGTAAAGCCCGTAATCACCTTCACCCCCATTTTGTCGGCTGCTTCTACGGTACGCTTCATCTCTTCCACCGCCCATGTACGTATCTTTTCGGGATCCCCCGAACAGGCAGATGGTGCAAAATTATCAAGCCTCGGATCCCATACGTCTCCCACACACTGACCAGTCAGATGCGCAGATATGGCATGGCAGGAAAGATTATACTTTTTCAGCATTTTCTGTACCTGCTCCACATAACCTTCTTCTTTGAGTGCCTTTTCTACATTGAAATGTGCATGAGTTGCCAGTTCCAACCCCTGGTATCCAATAGAAGATGCCATGGCACACAGTTCTTCCAGACCCATATCTCCAAACTGGCCGGAGGCCAGAGTAATTGGTCTTATCATCCTTTTGTTCCCCCTTATACCATTACTCTGGAACCGGTGCCTGCAGATTCCAGAGCTGCAAAGACCGCTCTCATGGCGCTGAGTGCCTCTTCTCCGGATATCTCCGGAGGACAGTGCTGAACCAGACTCTCCATCCACAGATCAATGACGCCGGAGCTGGTCTGACTGTCATTGGTCTGAATCTGATCCAGATTCCACTGTTCCCGTGTGCCGTCCTTGTATTCAATAACAATTGCATACTCCGGATCTGTATAAATATACATGATTCCCTTTGTTCCATAGAGAACGGTAGAATTATCTTCCGGCCCGTAATGTGTCCAGCTTGCGGTCATCGTCCCCACTGCTCCGCCGTCCATCTCATAGATACAGATCGCATTGTCATCCACTCCAATCGGATTCCCTTCACTGTCCTTCTTGTCCAGCGTCCCCATATAAGCAGTGACAGCGCTTACTCTCTGCCCTGTCAGATATTGAATCAGATCTGTCTTGTGAATACCCAGATCTGCCATTGCACCGAAGGCTGCCGTTTTTTTGTCAAAAAACCACACGTTTCTGCTGTCGATTGCCCATGTTTCCGGACCGCCGTGCCCAAATGAGGTCCGGAAGGTAAGAATCTTCCCGATCTCTCCCTGTTCAATCAGCTTTCTCGCCTTTGCATGAGCCTTTGTCAGGCGCTGGTTGTGCCCGATCATCAGAAATCTGTTTTCCTGTTTTGCCGTCTGTGCCATCTGTTCACACTGTTCCAGCGTGACAGCCATTGGTTTTTCACACAGTACATGTTTACCGGATTTTAAAGCTTCCACTGTAATTTCACAGTGAGCAGCGTTTGCCACGCAGACACTCACCGCCTCAATCTCCGGATCCGCCAGCATATCCTTATAAGAAGTATATACTTTGGTATGATATGTTTCGGCAATCGTTTCCGCACGCTCCCGGCACAGATCAAAAACACCGGCGATCCTTGCCTCCGGATGCGCTGCATATTCCGGCAGATGGCGGACCTGCGCGATCTTTCCGCAGCCGATAACTCCAATATTGATCATAGTTCCTCCATTTCATCATCTGTTCCGGCCCTGCCCTGCTGTCTGAGAAGTAGATTCACGAATCACCAGTTCATGTTCCAGAACGACTTCTTTATTCTGTGTTTCTCCGTCTTTCATTTTGCGTATCAGCATTTCCATGGCCAGTCCGCCCATGTCATAGGAAGGCTGTACCATCGTAGTCAGGCTGGGAACACTGGCTGCTGAATACTCAATGCCGTCAAATCCGGCCACGGCAATGTCATCCGGTACCCGCAGTCCATGGTTGTGAATTGCCCGAATAGAGCCAATGGCCAGAATATCCGACATGGCAAAGACTGCTGTGGGATGCTCTTTCAGATAGAGAAAATTCTCCACTGCTCTTATACCCATCTTAAAGCTGCTCTCCTCACTCCAGAAGATCCATGGTTTCCTCACCTGAAGTCCGGCTTCTTCCAGTGCATCCAGATATCCCCGATACCTCTGATCTGTGGAGGCCAGATGCCGGTCCCCGGCGATCAGGGCAATCTCCTTGTGCCCCTGTGCGATCAGGTGGCGCACCATGGTTTTTGCCGCACTGTAATTATCAATCATCACATGAGAAACCTGCGTTCCCGGACGATACTCACAGCAGAAGACAATATGGTTGTCCCTCACCAGCAGATTGATCTCCTCACTGGTCATCTCCGTGTCCAGAAAAATGGCTCCCTGAACCACCTTTTTTCCCAGAAGGTCAATATAGGTTTTTTCCCTTGTGATTTCAGAGTCTGTATTGCACAGCATAATACTGTAATTATGTTTTTGCGCAACATCCTCAATACCTTTTACGATTGTCGCATAGTATGGGTTTGATATGGACTGCAGCAGTACCAGTACCCGGTTTGTTTCCGCTCTCCTCAGATCTCTTGCAAGAAAATTAGGCTGATATCCTAATTCCAGGATTGCTTTTCTCACCTTGTTTACAGATTTAGGTGCCACGGTGTTGCTCTGATTAATAACTCTTGATACCGTGGCAACAGAAACACCCGCTTTTGCTGCGACATCCTGAATCGTTGCCATACTTTCATCTCCCCTGATAGTGTATTACTGAATTTTCAGCATAACTATTCTACACTATTTTCCAGAATTTTCATATAATTTATTGCCTGCGCAGCATATAAATCCATCAGTTTTGCATGTGTCCCCATGTCGGAAGCCGCATATGGATCAGCAATTCTGGGCAGAAATTCCATGGTAAGAGGACCCTGATACCCGATTCTGTCAAGTGTCCGCAGCACCGTTTTGAAATCAGTGCTTCCCAGACCTGCTGCCTCCCTTGTATTGTCTGCAACATGTACATGCATCAGATAATCCGATATCATACAGAGGCTGTCTGAAATACTGCGCTCCTCAAGGCTCATATGAAACAGGTCCGCCATCAGTCCCACAGCCGGATGATTGATTTCTTTTACAAATGCAAGCGCTCCTGTAAGGTGATTTACCAGATAGGTCTCATACCGGTTGACAGCCTCTATGGCAAAACGGACTCCCTTTTCCCGCGCATAATCCGCTGCCATTCTTATATGATTGACTGCGTTTTTCCATGCCTCCTCATAAGGGCATGCATCCAGTGGCTTTATCCTGCCAACCGGAGAAGGCACAACAATGATATAAGGTGCCCCAACAGCAACCGCAAAGTCCACACTGTCCTTCAGATACTGAACTGCTGCACCGGCAATCCCCGGATCGCCGGAAGACAGATCTCTCTCTTCCGGAAAGATCCCGCACAGAGAAGTACAGGATATTCCGTATTGCTTCATCAGTTCGTTCAGACGGTCTGCATCCAGCAAAGCGGGTTCTGCTGCAAATTCAATTCCATCATAACCATACTTTTTCAGACGCTGGAAACTGTATTCAATCTCCTCATCTCCAACGATCCATTGCGTCATACTGTATCGATACATATTCCCTTCCTTTCTTATCTTTCAGGATACAGGATTACTTCCAGAGCCTCGCCTTTTCTCATAGCTTCCAGACCCGTTCCGAATTCTGTCAGCGGCAGTCTGTGCGTGATGATTTTTTCCACGGGAATCAGTCCTGCTGACAGAAGTTTCACAGTAGAAGTCAGTGTGAACAATCCAATATAATTTCCAAATACCGTCAGACCGTTTCTGGTAATATCGTTCTGACAGATGGTCTCCTGCACAGCTCCGTTCTGTCCGAAGAGAACGATCCTGCCTGCTCTTCTTGTGCACGCAATGGCATCCGGAGACAGCACGCCTACTGCATCCACCGTCACATCGGTTCCAAGACCCTGCGTCAAAGATTTCACCGCTTCCACCAGATTTTCCCTGGTGGGATCAATCACCACATCTGCTCCGCATTTTTTTGCATATTCTGCACGGAAAGCAGAAGGCTCCGATACAATCACCTTACCTGCTCCGTTTGCTTTCAAGAGCATGGTAAAATACAGTCCTATGGGACCGGCTCCCAGTACAAGCGCAGTTTCTCCCGGCAGCAGGCGAAGTTTGTTCATGGCTCCCATCACACAATTCACCGGTTCAGCAAAGACTGCAATGTCTGCCGGCATGTCATCCGGAATCTTTACAAGCGCCCTTTCCGGAGCAACAAACTCTTCTGCAAAAACACCGTCAATGGTAACACCCAGAATTACATCGTTCTGGCACATATTGGGTACGCCGCTCCGGCAGTAGGCACAGTAACCGCATGCCACATTGGGTTCCAGAACCACACGATCTCCCGGTTTCAGCCCGCCGACGCCGGTTCCTGTCTCCTCGACTCTTCCCACACACTCATGTCCAAGCACAATCCCTTTTGTACCGATAAATCCAGGCGGATCATTCAGCAGATGGACATCCGTTCCGCAGATACTGCATGCTTCCACGGAAACCCTTACATCGTCCGGCTTTTGAATCTGCGGAACCGCTCTCTTTCCAATCTCATAAGTTGCAATATCTTTAAATGTTACTGCTGTCATCTCTCTACTCATCTCGTTCCTCCTGTCTGAAGTCTTTGTTTTGATTTTTCTGCTGTTTCTTTAAGATGTCTTTGATGCATGGATATCAAACAGAACAGCGATCAGAATGATGATGCCTTTTACCACCTGCTGCCAGTAAGAAGACACATTCATCATCGTCAGTCCGTTATTCAATACGCCAATGACAAATACGCCGAGAATTACACCCCACAGTTTTCCTTTTCCGCCGGCCATGCTCGTACCTCCCAGAACTACTGTGGTGATGACGTCCATCTCCGCACTGTCCCCGGCACCTGGAAGCCCTCCTCCCAGCCGTCCTGCCAGTATCAGTCCGCTGATTCCGCAGAGAAAACCGGAGATGGTAAATACCAGAATCCGGATCCTGTCCACATTGATACCGGACCACCGGCTGGCCTGTCCATTTCCTCCGCATGCATATACATATCTTCCGAATCTCGTATATCCAACCAGAAAAAATCCTGCCGCTACAATTACAATCATAATAACAACCGGAATCGGAACCATGGAAAATACATATCCGGAACCAAATACCGTAAATTTGGGATTGGATATTCCGATCGGAGTACCGCCGGTAAGAATATACGCCGTTCCCCGACAGACGCTTGTAACAGCAAGCGTTGTGATAAAAGCAGGTATTTTTCCCTTTGCCGTAATAAAACCGCTGATCATTCCGATGCAGGTTCCAATCGCCACTGCAGAGATAAAAACAATCACCGTGCTTTGTGTCGCTCTGAAAATATAGGCACAAATCACTCCGACAAACGCATATACCGCCCCAACTGAAAGATCAATATCTCCAAGCAGTATGATCATGAACATCCCCACTGCCGAAATGCCGGTTACTGAAATCTGGCGCAGTACATTGATCAGATTGGAAAACGTAAAGAAATTTCGGGAAAAGTATGAAAACAGAACAACCTCCAGTAAAAGCACTGCCACCAGCGTTCCCTGCCGGATTATCTCTTTATTCTTTGATAGATTCATCTTCTCATCCTCCGTTTAACTTATGGCCGCATGCATGATCTGTTCCTGGTCAAGCTCATTCGAAGGTCTGTTCAGCTTGATTTCACCGTCATGCATAACCAGAATTCTGTGACTGACCCGAAGAACTTCCGGCAGATCAGAGGAAATCATAAGAATACTCTTTCCTTCCTCTGCAAGCTGACGCATGATTCCATAGATCTCCGCCTTGGCTCCCACATCCACACCTCTGGTCGGTTCATCCAGAATCACCACATCCAGATCCAGAGCAAGCCATTTGGATATGACCACTTTCTGCTGATTTCCTCCGCTGAGACGTTCTATCATCTGCTGCTGTCCTGCTGTTACTATGCCCAGCCTGTCAATGTATTCTTCTGTCAGACTGGTTTCCATTGTACGGTTCTTCAGTACTGCCGGCATCTTTTTCAGTGCAGCCAGTGTAAGATTGTCTCTTACATCCAGTTTTGTAATCAGTCCCAGATGTTTCCGGTCCTCAGGTATCATTCCGATTCCCTGCCGGATGGCATCCCTGGGATTCCGGATCCGGATCTGCTTTCCATCCTTGTATAAAACACCGTCTCCCATGGGATCGATTCCGAAAATCATTCTGGCCAGCTCGGTTCTTCCCGCACCTACCAGTCCGAAAATACCCAGAATCTCTCCTTTGTAGATCCGAAAATCCAGCTTTTTTCCGAATTTCCCCACGGAAATATTCCTGCCTTCCAGCCGGACTTCCTCATGTTTTCTCTCTCCTTCACAGGCGTCATCCGATACAAATTCCCGGCCGATAATCATTTTTACCAGGTCGTTTTCTGTCGTATCTGCCACATGAACGGTATCGATCATCTCCCCGTCCCGGAATACAGTAATCCGGTCGCCGATCTCAAAGATCTCCTCCATCCGGTGCGAAATATAGACAATGCTCACACCACTGGCTTTCAGAGAACGGATCAGGGAGAACAGGGTTACCACTTCCTTTTCCGAAAGGCTCGAGGTCGGTTCATCCAGAATAATGATCTTCGCATCATGCGAAAGACATTTCGCGATCTCCACGCACTGCTTCTGGGCAGTTGTCAAAGTCTCTACTACAGCTGTTGGAGAAACATCTTCCATATTTACCCTTCTCATCTGCTCTCTGGCTGTCTGCATCATCTTCTTCCGATCCAGCACAATCCCCTTCACAGGCTCATATCCTATACAGATATTTTCTGCTATGGTCATGTTCTCCATGAGATTAAATTCCTGAAAAACCATGCTGATCCCTTTTTCCAGAGCCGTTACCGGACTGTCAAGTTCTGCTTCCTTCAGCTCTCCTTCCTGATCCATCAGTAAGATCCGCCCCTCATCTTTCTGATGAATCCCTGTAAGAATCTTCATCAATGTTGATTTGCCGGCGCCGTTCTCTCCGATCAGTACATGTACTTCGCCTCTTCTCAGATTAAAGTTCACTTTATTCAATACCGTGACGCCGGAAAATCGTTTGGTAATATTGCTCATCTGTAATATTACATCACTCAAAATAACTGTCCCTCCAGCTTTCCAGAAGCGGGCTGCCGCTCACAGCAGCCCGTCAGTCCTCTCCTATTTCAACAGTTCCTGATCTCTGTCAATAATATCCTGTACATTGTCTTTTGTAACTACCTCTGCATCAATGGCAATATTTTCCACCGTTTCTCCGTTCAGGCATTTGACGGCATTGGACATTGCCTGATATCCCATCTCATAAGGATTCTGTGCAACCGTTGCCACAAGATTCGTTTCTGCCTGAATTGCTTCCATGACCTCATTGTCTGAATCGACAGATACCACTTTAATATCCGGGCGGTTTACAGACTGCGTTGCTGAATATGCTCCAAGCGCACACTCTGCATTGCATCCAAAGAACAGCTCGATCTCTCCATTGGACTGAATCAGATTCTCACTGGTTTCCAGAGAGGTGGTGCGGCTTCCTCCCACATCCTGATTCGCAACGATTTCAATATCCGGATACTCCTTTTCTATCGTATCCACGAAACCGTCTTCTCTGTCTTTGGTGGCAGATGCCGCCGCCCATCCGACGATTGCAATCTTCCCTTTTCCATCCAGTTCTTTTCCAACAAATTCTGCTGCCATCACACCGATCTGATAATTATCCGAAGCCACATGAGAAGTTACTTCTGTTCCGCTGATGCCAATATCACTTGTCATAACCGGAATATTCTTCGTATTCTGAAGTTCATCTACAGTTGGTACAATGCCTTCTGAATTACAGGGGCCTACGATCAGCATATCAATACCCATTTCTACCATGTTCTCAATATCTGCAACCTGCTGTGCCTCATCACCATCTGCAAATTTGTAGATAAATTCCACTCCCTGTTCATCCGCTGCCGCCTGACACCCATTCATCTCAAGTTCCCAGTGCTGGACCATGCTGTAGCCTGCGGAGAATCCAACCAGAAGCTTATCTCCAGGTTCTGTACCCGATCCCTGTTCTCCTTCAGAACTGTCTGCCGGTGCATCCGCCGGTGTGTTCTCCGCTGCATTGTCCGCTGATGAATTACTGTCCGTACCGCCTCCGCAGGCTGTCAGACTTACACACAGCAGTGTTGCCATCATCATTCTTCCCAGCTTTTTCATAGCCATTCCAGTTTTCTCCTTTTCGTGTTTTAATTATTATTTTATTTCTGCAAAAAGTTTCCTCAAATATACGATGGATTCCTCCGTATACTGATCATAAAATTCGTCACAGCGTTTTCCGCCAAACGGATCTGCTGCTGCCGGAAGCAGTTCCATTGAAACCCAGCCGTCATAGTGAATATCACGCAGTGCTCCGGCAATCTCCTTAAAGTCAATATGCCCTCTTCCAGGTGCTGCACGATTGCTGTCTGCAATGTGTACATAAAACAGTTTATCACCCACATTGCGAATCGCGGCTCCCATATCGCTCTCCTCAATATTCATGTGATAGGTATCCGCCATCACACCCACATTAGGCAGGTTAATATCATTAACCATCTTAAGTGCCTGATCCAACCGGTTAATCAGATAGGTTTCATAACGATTCCATGCTTCCAGCGTAAGCCGGATTCCTTTTTCCGCCGCGTAGATTCCTGCCTCCCGCAGTCCGGTTACGCCCCAGCTCCACTCCTCTTCCTCTCCTGCCTCCGCATTCGTCTTCATGCACGTCGTCGCCTGTACCGAAATTGCCTTTGCACCAATCTCGAAAGCAAAATCTGCACATTTTTTCACGTAGTCAACAGCCTGTCTGCGGATCTGAGGATTACTTGATACGAAGTTCCGTTCCTCATTAAACACTGCACAGATGGAAGATGCTTCGATCTTATGCTGCTCCAGCAGGGACCTGATCTCTTTGGCATCATAGTTGGACGGCTCACCGACAAAGTCCACTCCGTCGTACCCGAATCTGGCCAGTCGGGCAATTCCTTCGCTGATATCTTCATCAGCATAAACCAGTGTGTTATAGGATATTTTGATATCCTGCATGATAATCCCTCCTTATCCAGCGCGCTCATTGCTAAAATGTAATCGATTACTTTTCTTATACCATAATTATCATATTCTGTCAATGTTATTTTATGTATATTTTGACCGAATTGGAATTATTATACAAATTTTTCTATTTATTTCATACAATATATACAATGTTTTTGCACGTCAGCTCTGCCTTGCAAAATTTCAAAATGTAATTGTTTACATTTTATGGTATGGAATACCTGGAACTGAAAAACATCGGTATGCCGGTTTTCAGTCTGATTCTATCCTGTATTTATGCGGATAATAGTTTTGCGGCCTGTCTGTATCTGTTTCTTTCCCCGCATATGTCTCAAACCACTTTTCATAGTCCGGGTTATTCCAGATGGTGCCGTCTTTACTGTTGTCAAGGAAATTCCAATACAGCTTCCGTGGCGAACCGTTTTCGTTATAAGTCATCACAAATTTTATTAATCAGTTCATTCGTTTCGGCTTCCTGCACTTCTTCTTTGGGAATATATGTTGTGTTTTTATTCCAGCCCAGCTCTTTTGTAAGAGCATTTCAACATGTTTTGCCTGCACATCCCCCTCTTTCCAGAGAATGTCAATAGATAACATCGGCATATCCACAATGTCTGTCTTCTGGTTTTCGGTATTTCAGTCCATCAAAAATCCCTCCGCTCTGACATGTGATATTCACATGCAGAACAGAGGGATTTCCTTTCCAGGATCGGTCCCGGCTTTCGTTACTGCGCCTTCGCCGCCTGTTTTTCTTTATAATGATGTGCATCTTCCAACATCATATCCTTGACCTTCATCAGACGAATCTGAGAGGAACGCTCATTCTCATCCAGCTTCATCGTAATGTATTTGATGTTTGCCTGCGCCTGCGGAATGATGACATGCTCCAGCGCGTTTACACGCCGGCGGGTCTTCTCGATCTCCGCCGCCATGAGCTGACACGCCTTTTCCGCTTCTGCCAGACGAAGCATCTCCGGCAGAATATCTGCCAGGGACTTGACTGCGTCGTCCAGATCACTGGAAGTAAATGCAAAGCCGTAGGAATAGATGTCATTCTCGTCTGCTGTCCGGGTCTTGTATTCGAAAACCGGGATATCCACGCTCATGACATTCTTCTTATCTGTCTCCAGATAGACCTCCTGCTTGGGCGCCATCAGAGCCGTATGCAGCGTCTCTTCCGACATGCCGGCCTTCGCTACGACAAAATTCTTATTTGCCGCCTGAATACCTGCCTCCACCTTCTGACGAAGCGCCATATTCTCCCGGACCAGATCCAGGAACTGCCGCATGAGCTCATCGCGTTTATCCTTCAGGAGCTTGTGACCTTTTCTGGCCGTCGCCAGCTTTTTCTTCTGGCGGGTCAGCTCCATACGGGTTGGGTTCACCTGCGTAGCTGCCAACTAGCCCACCCCCTTACTGTTTTCCATAATACAGATCCAGATATTTATCGTCGATACGTTTCAGCTCGGACCTCGGAAGGATGGACAGCAGTTTCCAGCCGATGTTCAGCGTCTCTTCGATGTCACGGTCCGCCTGGAAGCCCTGAGATACATACTCCTTCTCGAACTCATCCGCAAATTTCGCATAGATCAGGTCCATATCGGAAAGCGCAGCTTCACCAAGAATGGTCATCAGCTCTTTTGCGTCTTTTCCACGGGCATAAGCCGCAAACAGCTGGTTCAGCGTGTTGGAGTGGTCTCCACGGGTCTTGCCCTCGCCGATACCCTTATCCTTCAGACGGGACAAAGACGGCAGTACGTCGATGGGCGGATTGACACCCTTACGGTAAAGCTCACGGCTTAAGATCACCTGGCCCTCGGTGATGTAACCGGTCAGGTCAGGAATCGGGTGGGTCTTGTCATCCTCGGGCATGGTCAGGATCGGAAGCATGGTGATGGAGCCTTCCTTTCCTTTCTGACGGCCTGCGCGCTCGTATAACTGAGCCAGGTCCGTGTACATGTATCCCGGATAACCCCGGCGTCCCGGAACTTCTTTCCGCGCTGCGGAAATCTCACGGAGCGCATCTGCATAGTTGGTGATATCCGTCAGGATGACCAGCACGTGCATGTCTTTTTCAAATGCCAGATACTCGGCTGCGGTCAGTGCCATACGGGGCGTTGCAATACGCTCAACAGCCGGGTCATTTGCCAGATTGACAAAGAGGACGGTACGGTCGATGGCGCCGGTCTCCTTAAAACTCTCTACGAAGAAGTTGGATTCCTCGAAAGTAATACCCATGGCTGCAAATACCACGGCAAAACGCTCGTCTTTTCCGCGTACCTTCGCCTGTCTTGCGATCTGCGCCGCCAGCTGTGCATGAGGCAGACCGGACATGGAGAAGATCGGAAGCTTCTGCCCGCGGACCAGCGTATTCAGTCCGTCAATGGCGGACACACCGGTCTGAATAAACTCATTCGGGTAGCTTCTGGCTGCCGGGTTCATGGGCAGGCCGTTGATATCCATTCTCTTGTCCGGAAGGATCTCGGGACCGCCGTCGATGGGGCGTCCCATACCGTCGAAGACACGGCCCAGCATATCCTCAGATGCACCCAGCTCCACGCCTCTTCCGAGGAAACGTACTTTACTGTTGGAGAGGTTGATACCGGTGGAACTCTCATAGAGCTGTACCATGGCGTCGCTTCCGTTTACTTCCAGCACCTTGCACCGGCGGATCTCACCGTTAGCCAGCTCGATTTCACCCAGCTCATCATAAGTAACGCCTTCTACGCCCTGCACCAGCATCAGCGGTCCGGCTACTTCCTGTATGGTTCTATACTCTTTCGGCATTTAGAAGTCCTCCTTTCCGCATGCGTCTTTGATCTGAGATGCGAGTTCTTTCATGATCTTGTCATACTCTTCATCCAGACTCTCTTCAGTTACATATTTATAACGTCCGATCTGCTCACGGACTGCAAGGTCAATGAGACCTTTGACGCCTGCGCCATTCTTCAGAGCCTCCATCGTCTGGTCATAGTAAGCCAGTACCAGCTTCATCATCAGAAGCTGCTTCTTCAGAGAGGTATAGGTGTCGACCTCATGGAAGGAGTTCTGATGGAGGAAGTCCTCACGGATGGAGCGGGCTGCTTCCATCTTCAGACGGTCCGGTGCGGAAAGTGCATCCATACCAACCATCTGCACGATCTCGTTCAGCTCTGCCTCTTCCTGCAGAAGGGACATCATGGACTGGCGTCCTGCCATCCACTCTTCGGATACGTTCTTGTCAAACCATCCGGAGATATTGTCCAGATACAGGGAGTAGCTGGTCAGCCAGTTGATGGCCGGAAAATGTCTCTTGTATGCAAGGGCGGAATCCAGGCCCCAGAACACCTTGACAATCCGCAGGGTCGCCTGGGATACCGGCTCGGAAGTATCACCGCCGGGCGGGGATACGGCGCCGATGACAGACAATGCTCCTTCTCTTCCGTCTTTTCCGAGATTGATCACATGGCCGGCACGCTCGTAGAACTGTGCCAGACGGGAACCCAGATATGCCGGGTAACCTTCCTCACCGGGCATCTCCTCCAGACGTCCGGACATCTCACGCAGAGCCTCTGCCCAGCGGGAGGTGGAGTCTGCCATCAGCGCCACGGAATAACCCATGTCACGGAAATACTCCGCGATCGTAATACCGGTATAGATGGATGCCTCACGGGCTGCCACCGGCATATCGGATGTATTGGCAATCAGAACGGTACGCTCCATCAGGGACTTACCGGTCTTCGGGTCTTTCAGTTCCGGAAACTCGTTCAGAACGTCGGTCATCTCATTTCCGCGCTCGCCGCAGCCGATATAGACCACGATGTCTGCCTCCGCCCATTTTGCCAGCTGATGCTGAATAACCGTCTTGCCGCTTCCGAAGGGTCCCGGTACGGCTGCCACACCGCCTTTTGCGATGGGGAAGAACATGTCAACCACGCGCTGTCCGGTGATCAGCGGCATGCTGGGCGGAAGCTTCTCCTTGTACGGACGGCCTTTACGAACCGGCCACTTCTGCATCAGCGTCACATCCCTGTCGCCGTCCGGCGTCGTAACCACTGCAACCACATCTTCTACCGTAAATTCTCCGGCTTTGATCTCCTTGATCGTACCCTGGATTCCATAAGGGATCATAATCCGCTGCTCCACCACAGCGGTCTCCTGTACGGTACCGATAATATCTCCGGCTTCTACTGCATCGCCGGCCTTTGCGGTCGGTACAAAATTCCATTTCAGTTCACGTTTCAGGGAGGGAACCTCCACACCGCGCTTTAAGCTGTTGCCGCCGGATACCTTCATGATATCGTCCAGCGGTCTCTGGATCCCATCATAAATGCTGGTGATCAGACCCGGTCCAAGTTCCACGGACAACGGCATCTCGGTGGATTCCACCGGCTCGCCCGGTCCAAGTCCCGCCGTCTCCTCATACACCTGGATGGATGCCTCATCGCCATGCATCTCGATGATCTCACCGATCAGGCGCTGCTTACTTACGCGTACCACGTCAAACATGTTGGCATCACGCATACCGGTAGCGATGACCAGCGGTCCCGCCACTTTTTTAATCGTGCCTTTACTCATTTGAATGGATTCACCCACTTTCTTCTTTTTTATCGTCTGCTGCTTCAGACGCCTGTTCTCAGCCTGCCGCAGGCTGATCTTATTGAACACGAAGGTTCAACAAGCATGTGTTCCCGAAAGACTCATAAAAGGACGCCGGTCCTTCAGGCGTGTACCCTGCGCGCGCAGTACCGCTGCATCTTCTGCGGAAAGAAATGCGGCGCAAAATACGCTGCAGACTTAATCGCTGCCGAACAGAATATCAGATCCTACTGCCTGTTCCACGGATTTCTTCACGCCTGTGATGCCGGCGCCCGTATTCCCGGACACGCCCGGGATCTGGATGATGGCCGGAACCACCTGCTCCTGATATCTGCTGATCTCATGCTTCAGTTCCGCCGCCAGCGCTTCGGTGATGTAGATCACCGCATAGTCGCCTTCTGCGATCCTGCGAAGCAGCTTCTCTCCCTCCTGGATGTCGGATACCGGAAATGTATCCAGCCCCAGGGCTGCGAAACCATAGATGCTGTCATAAGCGCCCATTACTGCGATCTTATACATACATTTCCCTTACCCTTTCCCGGATGGAATCATCTGATAAGCCATTCTGCTTACAGGTAAGTATGATCCTTACCGTCTTAATCTCATTTTCCCTTGCAATGACATATGCCACCAGAGGCCCGACGGAAAATGGATTGGACTTCTGGGGTTTGATGGTCTGGATAATCCGGTTGTCACACCAGCGCTCAAATGCCGAAGGAGACTCCTTCAGCGCTGCTGCGCCTTCCGCATATCCGTTTCCGTTTAAATATTCGATGATCGAATCCATGCCCGCCAGTGCCGCATGCGCCAGACTGTCAATGTTCAGCGTATCGCAGGGTGCCATGGCACGTTTCATGAATTCCAGTGTCTTTGCGGTCTTTGCAGCCCTCACGGCAATTTTGATATTGGCCACTGCCACGGTGGACTCCGCATAATCGCGGATGATGTCATCCTCTGCAGACCTTCCGGCCTCCTTGATGGCTTCCATGGTAGCCCGGTCGATGATCACATCGCAGAGCTGTCCGTCTCCCGAATGGAGCAGTGCATCCACTGCTTCCTCCGCTGCCGCCTGCATGTTCTGAGGCAGTGCCTTAAAGTCCTTCTCTTTTATGATCCGAAGCAACTCTTCTTTGGGAATGGGGGTTCCCTCATAAAAGATGTTCGCACCGCTCTTTCCGGTGCAGACTTCCTTCACTGCTGCTTTCAGGTTATGGAACCAGCTGGCATAGGACAGGACATCGAACACATCCATATCCACATGCATCTCGCCGATGGTCTCCCAGATCTTCTCCCGTTCTCTCGTCAGGATGGCATCCGCATTGTCCGGCACATCCGCACCGCCCCAGCCTCTCTCCTGAAGGAACCGGATCCCGGCTTCTTCATCTTTGCAGGCAATGAGCTGCTCGATGGTGGAAGACGAGAACAGAGACACTTCCAGAGCACGGATTCGCGCGACCGCATAGGCATATTGTGTTTTAGACATTAAAACCCTCCTTTATCGGCGAACCGGCTTCTATGAAAATAAGATCGCATTGACTTTATCCTGAAGTTCGTCTTTCTTCGCGTCAAACAGCGCTTTCAGCGTACAGTTCTCCTCCACGCCGCCATAGACAAGGACAAAACCGTCTGCGATGGCTTTCGGCTCTTTCTTCAGAACCAGGCTTCCGCCCTTTTCCTTTGCAGCCGCCTTGATCTTCTTTTCAAAATCAGCCGGCATCCTGGCCAGGTCTTCCGCGGAGAAACAGATCTCTCCGTCCTCTGCCAGTGCATAGGTTTTCAATATTTTCTCCAGGGTCAGGAAATAGCTCTGTGCATCCTTTTTCTTCAGAGTCACATACGCTTCCTCGATCACATCCGCGATGATCTCCTGCTTTGCACGCAGAAGAGCCGTTCTTCTCTGCTGCTCTGCTGAGGACTTCACGCGTCCTTCATAATTTACCTTCATGGCAGCATTCTTCTCTGCTGCCTCGGCTTCCATCGCTGCACATGCGTCTTTTGCTTCCGCAAGAATCATATCCGCTTCCTTCTGTGCCGCTTCCAGCCTTCTGGCTGCGGAGGCTTTTGCTTCTTCCTGAATCTGGTCCGTAATCTTTTCCAATCCGGTCATTCTAAAGCTCTCCTTCTTACAATTTGTTCGTTGTCAACAGGCTTCCTTCTCTTAGATCGTCGGAAGTGCAAGAATGGAGATCAGAAGTGCAAGGATTGCATAGGTCTCAACCATTGCCGGGAACAGCATAGCCTTACCGAACTGATCCGGTTTCTTTGCTACGATGCCGATTGCTGCCACAGCGGTCTTGCCCTGATGTCTTGCAGAGATCAGACCCACGATACCGATCGGAAGGCATGCTGCCAGAACCATCAGTCCCTGTGCCACGGTCAGCTCCATGCCTGCGCCGCCGAGAAGTCCATATCTGGAAAGAGCCACGAATGCGATCAGCAGACCATAGATACCCTGGGTACCCGGGAGAAGCTGCAGGATCAGAACCTGTGCAAATTTACCGGGATCTTCTGTGACTACGCCGCAGGCTGCCTGACCGGCAACGCCTACACCATAAGCAGAACCGCAGCCTGCAAGGATTACTGCAAGCGCTGCACCTAATAATGCCCATCCATTTCCACCAATCATCTCTAACATTGCTGCCATTGTTAATTTTCCTCCTTAATATCTACATATTTAGTTTTTAACATAAACGGTTCAAACGCTTTTCCGCCGCCCTCATAGAATTTTCCGAAGAACTCCACATACTGGAGACGGCAGGTGTGCACGTAAGCACCCAAAAGGTTGATCGCCAGATTGAACGTATGTCCGATCAGGAACACCACAATATACAGAATCACGCCGACGATGCTCCGTCCGCCCATGCTTCCCATCTGATTGACAACAGAAGCGATCACACCGGTTGCCAGACCCAGTGCCAGCAGACGGGAATAGGAAAGCACGTCGCTTAACCAGCTGGTCATACCATACAGGTCATAAGCTCCCAGTGCGATACGGATTCCGAAATTCTTGTTGGCTCTTCCGGACATGAGTACAATTCCTGCTGCGCCGATGATCGCCATCCACTTCACCGCTGCTTTTAATGCCTCCGGGAAATAAATCGGCCCTCCCGCAATTCCTGCAAACAGATCCGTCGGAAGCAGCATCCCGATCAGTCCCACAAGAAGCAGGAACCACAGGACACAGTCACACAGGAAATCCATATAGCGTCCGTCCCTGATACACATATAACCTTTCAGCGCCAGACCTGTGAGCAGATGAATCACACCGAACAGCATGGAATACAGAAGCAGTCTCATGGGATCGTTCAGCGGAACAAACCACAGCGCCGGGATCGACACCTTATGCCCAAAGAACGTCTCTGATACCACATCCACTGCGTCACCGAAATATCCGCCGAACATAACCCCCCAGAACAGGGTGGAAATACCGCACCAGAAAAACAGCTTGATGGATTTTCTCAAATTCGTCGCCATGCGCGGACATTTTATAAGTACAAATCCGCATACAAGTGCCACAATCAGCCCGTATGCAGCGTCACTGAGCATCAGTCCGAACAGAAATACATAAAAAACAGAAGTGAAAAAGGTCGGATCCATCTCTCCCTTACCCGGAAGACCGAAAGATGCCAGTACGCCTTCCACGGATTCTGAAAAGCTGTTGTTCTTCAGAAGCACCGGCGGAACTTCTTCTTCCTCAATCTGCTCGGTTTCCACGACCGCATCGTATTTCTCAGAAAATTCTCTGACCACCTTATCTGCCTGATACGCCGGCACATAACCGCTCAGAGCAAACGTATTCTTCGTCTGCGGAAGTTTCCCGAGAATCTCGTATTTCTCTGCACGGATCCGATAATAATCTGATACCATGCGCAGATCCTGCCTGCTGCCCGCGCTGTCCACAATTTCCTTTTCAAGAGCTCCAATCTGCCGGAGGGCTTCATCCATCTCAGCCTGAAGCTCTTTCTGGTATTCCGCAGGTACCTTGTTCACAGACTGGGCCGGCTTTGCAAATCCGCCCGCCCGAAGCGCTTCCTCTACCGCCTGCACATCTCTGTTCAGGCAGACAACCGCAAGATAAGTATAATCTTTGTCTGTAGATATGATCTGGATATCCAGCGCATCTGCTTCCGGCGCATACTTCGCCAGAAGGCCATAGAGGTCCTCCAGTCCCTGTGCTCCTGCGATCGTCCCGATCAGAACCGAAGTCTTACGGGTCCCCGTATAACTTACCGGCACCGTCAGTCCCATCCACGGAACAAGCGCTTCCATCTGATTCTGGAGCTTCTGGATGTTCGCCTTCTGTTCCGCGATCTGTTTGTCAAGAGCTACAATCCGGCGAGCGGTCTCAATATAATTGTCCTGCCCATTTGCCGCTTTCTCGAACTGCCCGCGGTCAATGAGCGGCTTCCCATTCAGAGACTCCAGCAGTCCGGTCTTCTCAGGCACATATTCCTGCAGAATCTCCAGTGCATGGTCTGCGGTCTGCGCCTGCTTTTCAAATGTGGCTTTGGAGTTCGAGGTATCCTTTTTCTTATATTCCATGTCATCCGGAAGCCGGATATCGATCTCCATGGCACCCAGTTCCTGCAGACGTTCCAGGATCGCTTTCCTGTTCTTTTTCATCGCACAGATACTGATCCGCTGCATCTGCAATACTGCCATATCCACATCCCTCCTTTTCTCTTTTCTTTCTTCCCGATTAAACCAGCGCTGAAATAACTTCCTCCACTGCCTCCGGTTTTTTCGAAATAACCAGTTCCTTCAGGGCATCGATCTCTTTCCTGGCGTCTTTCACCGCTTCATCAAGCTGCCTGCTGCCCTCTGCCTGAACTGTCTGCATGGTCTCATGACTTAAAGACCTCATTTTCTGTGCGGTCTCCTCTTTCATCGCCCGGGCTTTTTCCTTTGCCTCTTCAAGAACTGAAGCCGCTTTGGCGTCTGCTTCTTTCATAACATCTTCTGCTTTCGCCTCCGCAGCCTTTATTGACTTTAAACTCTCCTCTAACACCTTTTCACCCCCTTACTCTTATGGATTGAATTGTAAGGCCATATCTCTGATATGCATCAGTTTCTTTTAAATCCGGTATTTTCCAGCGCTGCATGGCTTTACATTTCCCAGCATATTGTAACACCTTTTTTTTTTAATTTCAACAAGAAAAGGCGTTGCCAATTATACAGTTCTACAACTTTTTCTTTCTGATTTCTCTTAATAGTATGCCTTTACCTTCTGCTATTATTTCTTTTTTCCGAATATGATTTACATAACACATGTGTTTTGATATTGGTCCCTGAAAACACACCGGGCTGCAGGAATACACCTGCAGCCTGTATGTTTTATAGGTTCCATTATAGATTTTCGGTACCCTTCCGTTATTTATTAACAACGTTTACAGCTTCGCCGTCAAGAAACGCCTTTACATTCGCAACCGTAATATCCATGATCCTCTGGCGGGATGCCTGTGCCGCCCAGGAGATATGCGGAGTGATCAGGCAGTTCTTTGCTTTCAGAAGCGGATTGTCTCCTTTGATCGGCTCCGTGGATACTACATCCAGGCCGGCAGCATATACCTTGCCGCTGTTCAGAGCATCTGCAAGATCCTGTTCCACCACCAGCTGTCCGCGGCTGTTGTTGATGAGGATCACACCGTCTTTCATTTTCGCGATGTTTTCTTTATTGATCATTCCTTCCGTTGACGGGAACAGCGGGCAGTGCAGGAAGATCACATCCGATTTATGTTTTATCTAATGTCATGTATTATACTCCTTTCGAAATATTATTTTAATATATTTTTACAGGATGTCATATTTTCCTTTGTTTTCCATTATTTTCCTTGCAATTCTTTTATATTTTTTTTAAATACTTTCGAAAATATATAATCACAAAAATATATTGAAATATTTTTTTCAAATCATCAAAAACGCAAAAAAGACGACTCTTCTCGCCTTTCTAATCACCTGCTCCAGCACATAGTTGCCGACTTTTTTCTCCGATCCGGTCAGGATCTTCAGCTTGCTTTTTATATTTAACAGACAGGAATTGTTGTTCATATCGCCCTCACCCTTTCTCTTCCTATCCCACCTTCTGCTTCGGTCGGAAAAGCACACCTCATCTTTCTGCATCTGATCTACACATTCAGCACCACCTGTTTCCCGTTTTTCTGATAGGGTGTCATCTTCACGCCCGCCGCCTTCAGCATCCGTCTGGACGCAATGCTGGCAGGTGTTCCGCCATACTTGTCATCTGCATAGACCAGTTCCCGAATACCGGACTGGATGATCGCTTTCGCACATTCGTTGCAGGGAAACAGTGTCACATAGATTTTCGTCCCTTCCAGGCTTCCGCCCCGGTAATTCAGAATCGCATTCAGCTCGCTGTGGGTTACATAAGCATATTTACTGTCACACAGTTCTCCTTCTCTGGACCAGGGAAATTCATCATCGTCGCATCCCGTCGGAAATCCGTTGTATCCCATGGACAGTATCTTGTTTTCCTGACTGACGATACATGCTCCCACCTGTGTGTTCGGATCCTTGGAACGCATGGCAGACAGATATGCGATTCCCATAAAATACTCATCCCATGATATGTAATCGGTTCTTTTCCCGGACATCTGACTCCTCCTCACCTCAACCCCCGGCTCATCCTCAAGTACAGCATCTCAAGTCCTGCCGAAGTCTTTACCGCATTGCCACAGCCAGCCGAAAGACCTGTTCTGCCGTTTTCTCCATATTCTCTGCCGCAACCTCGGACTTCATAGCCTCATCCAGCGTAAGAATCCGGCGGAGAATCGGAAAATATGCATCAATCCCTTCTTCATTGCATTTTTCCGCGCCGTCATCTATACAGCCTGCAAGGGCAACAACCTTTGCGCCGTGCTTTTTTGCAAGCTTTCCAATGCCCGTCGGAGCTTTTCCCATAGCGGTTTGTTCATCCAGCCTTCCCTCTCCGGTAAACACAAGATCGGCGCCTTCCATCGCCTCTTCCATCTTTATCACTTCCAGTACCAGTTCAATCCCGGGCTTCAGCTCTCCCTTCAAATAACTTAAAAAGGCAAATCCGAGTCCTCCTGCTGCTCCGGCCCCTTCTGCCTGCGCAAAATCCGTGCCCGTACACACTTTTGTAACCTCTGCAAAAGACCCGAGCGCCTGATCCAGATCATCCCGCAATGACTCCGTCACCCCTTTCTGAGGACCGTAGATCCAGGTGGCACCATTCGTCCCGCACAGCGGATTGGTCACGTCACAGACAATCTGAAAGCGGCATTCCTTTAACTCAGGCATTACCCGGTCCGTTCTGACCCGGACAATGTTTTTCAAAACTTTTGCCCCCAGTCCCACCGGCCGGTCTTTTTCATCGAGAAATTCATAGCCTAATGCCTCCAGCATGCCGGTCCCTCCATCATTCGTAGCGCTTCCGCCAATTCCTATGATAAAGTTACGGCAGCCTCTGTTCACTGCATCCCGGATCATTTCCCCCACACCATATGTTGTTGCATCCAGCGGCCTCTTATCTTTTCCGACCAGAATAATCCCTGCCGCCGCAGCCATCTCCATAACAGCTGTTCCTGTTTCCCGGATAAACCCGTAAGAAGCCTGAACCTGCGTCTCCAGAGGTCCATGAACTTCTACCTGGATCATCTCCCCTCCCAGTCCTTCTACCAAAGCTTCTGTTGTTCCTTCACCTCCGTCCGCCAGAGGCTTCACAATCACCTCCGTATCAGGGCGCACCTTCAGAATCCCTCTCCTGACCGCTCCACCTGCTTCCATGGATGTAAGACTCCCTTTCAGAGAATCAATCGCAACTACTACCTTCATACATATCCTCCATTCTGCTGTTTCAAAAAATATAAGGGGCTGCTGCAAGCTGTGCTTCCGTCCGCATGTCCGGCAGCAATCATTCCATCAGAGCGTCTGCAGAATCCCATTCTTCGGCAGTCCCGTTTTCCCTCTTATTTTGTCCCAAAGATCCGATCCCCCGCATCTCCAAGCCCCGGCACAATATAACCGGTCTCATTCAGTTTTTCATCCATGGCTCCAATATAAATATCCACATCCGGATGATCCTTCTGCATCCGTTCCACGCCCTCCGGCGCTGCAATGATACACATAAAACGGATATTTTTCACACCCTTTTGCTTCAGCATCGTAATCGCCGCTGACGCAGAGCCCCCTGTCGCCAGCATGGGGTCTACCACAAATACGGCACGCTCCGCACAGTCTTTGGGAAGTTTGCAGTAATATTCCACCGGCTCCAGCGTCTCCTCGTTCCGGTATAAACCGATATGCCCCACCTTTGCGGCCGGTATCATGGTAAGCATCCCGTCCACCATGCCGAGACCCGCCCGCAGAATCGGCACAATGGCCAGTTTCTTGCCCTCCAGCTCCTTCGCCGTCGTCCGGCAGATGGGCGTCTCGATCTCCACATCCACAAGCTTCAGATTTCTGGTCGCCTCATAACACATCAGCATGGCTATTTCACCAATCATCTGGCGAAAATCCTTCGATCCGGTCTCCTGACGCCGAATAATGCCGATCTTGTGCTGTATCAACGGGTGCTCCATGATGACTGTCTTTGCCATATCCTTTTCCTCCTGCTTACTGTTCTGCTGTGCCCTTTCCGGTACACGGTTCTGCAGCCGGCATCCGGCTGCTTTCCCGATCTGTCCGCAGTTCTGCGCGCCATCCGGGCTTCTGTCAGTTTTATCGCTGCTTTATTTTTCAGAAACATCAATTTTCTGGTGCCCTGCCGCTTTCAGCAACCGGTTCATGATTGCCTGTCCAAGTCCCTGGGTGTCAAAGGATTCCGAATAAATCCGTTCCACATGCTCCCCGTCAAATTCCCGCAGAACTGCAAACAGATGGCTGGCGATGGATCGCTCATCCTTTCTGGAACCAATACTTTTTACAACTCCGTCAGGATAATATTCCCGGGTCTCCTCGGTACAGATAATGCCTGTCCCCGGAAAAGCAGAACATTTTTCATTGATATATGAAACCACCCGTTCCATGGGGCCCTCCACAATCCAGAGTTCCGCCCTGGGTGCATAGTGGCGGTATTTCATCCCCGGCGCTTTGGGGCGAACCGTGGAATTGTCCGCAATCAGCCCCCGGTCCACTTCCGCCTCTCCTGTAATACTGCGGATCATGGACAGGGTAATATAACCCGGGCGCAGGATGACCGGATGTTCCTCTGTCAAATCCACAATCGTAGATTCCAACCCGATCCGCACCGGCCCTCCGTCCAGAATCATGGGAATCCGCCCTTTCATATCCTCGTATACATGCTGTGCCGTCGTTGGACTGGGACGTCCGGATACGTTGGCACTGGGCGCCGCAATATACCCTCCGCCCTGACGGATCAGTTCCCGGGCGATCTCATCCGAGGGCATGCGGACTGCCACAGTGGACAGACCTCCGGTGGTTCCAGACGGAACACATTCTTTTTTTCGGAAAATCATCGTCAAAGGCCCCGGCCAGAAAGCCTCCGCAAGAGCTTTCGCTTCCTTCGGAATGCTTTCTGCTATCCGACCCAGCGCTTCCATATCCGCAATATGTACAATCAGCGGATTGTCAGACGGCCGGCCTTTTGCCGCATATATTTTCTGTGCAGCTTCCTCGTTCAGCGCATCCGCCCCGAGCCCATAGACCGTCTCCGTCGGAAACGCCACCAGACCGCCGTTTTGCAGAATCTCTCCTGCCCTTTTCATAATGTGATGGGACATCTGTTCCCTGTCTATCTTAACCAGTTCTGTCTGCAATCTGAATCCTTTCTTTTTATCAGGCATCTCAATTTATACGGCGCATCTTTCACATCCGGATCAGCACCACACGTTACATTTCTTCGGATTCTTCAAATCCACAGCATCCTGTTCTCCATTATACACACGTTTTCAAAACAAAACAAGAGGAGCATTACAGGATCTTCCTCCTGTATGCTCCCCATCGTTACTTTTCACGGGGTGGGGAAATATAATTAAATATATATATGCACTGTGGCTTTGATAATCGATCAGGCCACAGTATTTTTTTGTAGAATAGTGGGATTTTTTTGAAATATTTACCACTATCATATTGGCATTATAATAGTGGTATGGTATAATCAATTTATCACCAGGAGGTACGAAAATGGCATCTATCATTAAAAAACTCAACAAACAGACAGGAATCACCTATGTTTATGAATCAGAATCTTACTGGGACAAGGAAAAGAAACAGCCGCGCTCAAAGAGAAGGCTGATCGGTAAGATCAATGAGGAAACGGGCGAGATCATCCCAACAAGCGGAAGAGGAAACCGTAACAAAAAAGAGATGTCCGGTATCCAGGAAAACATCTCTGATCCCAGGGAACTGGAAGCCCTCTGCATAAAGCAGGCTGGACAGATCCAGCAGGATGAGGCAGAGATATCTGCACTCAAAAAGCAGGTCATGGAGCTCACCTTATCTGTCAATGAGTATAAAAGGCGTCTCTCAAAGATAGAAGAACTCTCCCGTCTCTGATAAGAGCGGAGTGATAACGCGCCGGAAGGAGGAAAAAGCAGTGAACGACCAGCAGTATTTTCTGACAACTTCATTATCATACCGGCTCAGGGCAGCACAGCAGGAACTGTCTTCCTTCCGTCAGGTGATGCCTGTGTGAAGCTGCGCACAGATTACGAGGGCATTATCCGTGGCCTGAACCTTACGATAAAAAAGCTGCGGCAGGAACGGGATGCTGTCTCCTTCTCCCGCAAAGAGATAACAAGGCAGTGGATGGATGTGCTGGAGGATGTCCAGAAGGAACACGAAAAAGAAGTGCACAGACTTAAAAAGGTCATTACCGAACTCCTGGACATCACCGCAAGCCTGAAGAAGCGGAATGCTGAACTGGATGAAAAAAGGAAAGCAGCACTGAAGGATTATTATGAAACAGCCACAGAGCCTGAAGATGCAAAGGGACTTATCGTGAAGCTCACGGCACAGGTGAACCATGACTATGAGAACTCTTCCCTGCCTTCCTCTAAATGCATCAACCGCAAAAAGATCACAAACAACAGGGAAAAGTCCGGAAAGAAGCCGGGCGCCCAGGCAGGGCATCCCCATCATCCCCGTAAAGCCATGAAGCCGGATAAAGTGGTGGAGATACAGACAGAAGAAAGATTTAAAGAAGATCCAGGATATGTCCCTACAGGAAATACCGTCTCCAGACAGGTGGTCGGCATCTGTGCCGTTCCGGTGGTGACCGAATACCGCACTGAGGAGTTTTATGATAAGAAGAAAGGACGGAATGTCCATTCTGCATTCCCTGGCCAGGTGACAGACGACGTGAACTACGATGGTTCCCTGAAAGCTTTCCTTTTTCTTTTGAACAGCAGGTGCAATGTATCCCTGGAGAAAACGGCCCGGTTCGTTTCAGACATCACAGACGGGGCACTCTCGCCATGCACAGGGATGATAAACGGTCTGTGCCGGGAATTCTCATCAAAGAGCAGGCAGGAGCAGGATAACCTGTTCAAGGCACTTCCTGACGCACCCGTGATGCATGTGGACGGCACGGCGGCAAGGGTAAACGGCAGCAATAACAATGTCGTTGTATGCAGCAACGGCGCTGCGACCATGTACTTTGCAAGAGAGCACAAAGGGCATGCCGGGATCACAGATACGCCCGTAGAGACCTTTGGAGGTATCCTGATCCATGACCACGAGGCATGCTTTTACAGCTGTGGTTCGGACCATCAGGAGTGCCTGGTGCACATAGAGCGGTACCTCAGGGACAGCATGGAAAATGAGAAAGGCCTTACATGGAACAGGCAGATGTTAGAGCTTATACAGGAAATGATACATGAGAACAACATCGCCCCGGCAGAGGGAATGGCAGAAGAAAAGATCGCTGGATTTGAAGCAAGGTATGATGCCATAGTACAGACAGCCGCAGAGGAATATGAAGATGATCCTCCATCAGAGTATTACAGGGACGGGTATAACCTGTACCGGCGGATGGCGGAATACAGGCATAACCACCTTCTATTCCTGTCAAATCCGCTGGTGGAGCCTGATAACAATCTGTGCGAACGGAAAGCCCGGATCCTGAAAGGAAAAATAAACCAGGCTATTTCCCTGAGGAGTTTTGAACAGTTGACATACTAAAGCAGGATGAGGGACTCTCGGGAGTCCCTTGTAATCATGCCCTATTTCCCCAGGCCGTGAAAAGTAACTCACACGCACCATTTGCCGGGAATCTACCGGGATAACATCTTGAATTATTTGAAAAAGTGTTATATAATTACAAAAATTCCTGCATATTCCAGAAACAGAGTGATACAATCGTTGGGAAAATGTTCAAAAAACAAGAAAGGAGAGCCTGCCGGACATAGCATCACAAAAAGGGGAATGGGACGATGGCACTGCAGGAGTGCTTATCCGTATTCCTGGCGGCAGAAGACCACATGAGTACTCAATTTACGTGGAAAGAAGAGTTTAATATCGGAGTAGACAACATTGACAAAGAGCATCAGCAACTTTTTGAGGGGATCAACAGTCTTTTTCTTCTGACACAGAAAAAAAGCGGCTGGATTGGCGGAAAGAACAGCCGGAAGGCCTGCCGGAAGGGGATTGAGTTATTCAAGCAGCATGCACTGAAACATTTTGCAGATGAAGAGCTCTATATGGCCTCCATTGATTACGGTGGGCTGGAGCAGCACAGCCGTATCCATAAGGGATTTCGGGAGAAGACCCTTCCGGCCCTGGAACGGGAGCTGGAGCAGGCAGATTATTCGCCGGAAACTATTGACCATTTCCTGGGAGTCTGTGCCGGATGGCTGATCGGACATACCACCATGGAGGACCAGGCCATTACCGGCAGGCAGAGCAGTATGTGGGTGGATCTTCTGGAGGAGGGAGAGCTTAACTCTGTGAAGCGGGCCATCACCCAGGTTATGTACCAGATCTTTCTGGTGAAACCGGAGATGATCAGCGACGCTTACAATGGAGAGAAGTTCGGAACCGGGATCTATTATCGTCTGGTCTATGAAACAGTGGAGAACGGGAAGACCCAGGAGATGCTGCTGGCCTTTGAGGAAAAGCTTCTGCTCCGGACCATCGGTGAGGTGATGGGGAACAAGTCCGGCAAGCTGAGCACGGCACTGCTTCATAATGCCAGATATACCATGCAGCGGTTTGCGGGGCGGGTTATTAAAGTCTTCCTGAAAGGGGATAACCCCACGCTAAAAGAGGAGAACCTTCTTTCCTACGATCAGTTCCAGAAGGTATTTGAGGAGCGCAAGCGTGTGGCAAGTCTGCTGTTTGATACTGGGGAGGGATATTTTGCCTGCTGTATTCTGACACCGGACCAGATCAGCGAGTCCCCGGGGATCCCCATCAGCCAGGAGAATGCCCTGGATGAAGTGGCCCATTATCTCAAGGAGCGACAGGAGCTGGAGGCCCAGCCTCCGAAGAAGAAAGTTCTGGTGGTAGATGATTCTGCCACCATGCGGCAGGGGCTTAAGAATCTGCTGGGCTGGGATTATGAGGTTTCCACGGTTGACAACGGTCTGGCTGCAATCCGCACCGTCACCCTCAACCGGCCGGACCTGATCCTGCTGGATTATGATATGCCTACCTGCAACGGGAAGCAAACCCTGGAACTGCTTCGTTCGGAAACTCACTCGGAGGATATTCCGGTTATTTTTCTGACTGCCAGGGACGATGCGGACAGTGTCAAAGGGGTGTTGTCCTTAAAGCCGTCGGGATATCTGTTAAAGACCCTGGGCCATGCGGAAATCAAGGCCAGGGTGGATGGATTTTTTGAAAAGAATCCGTAGAAAATTTAAATTTGGAGTTGCGGTTCATGGGGCGGGGAAAGCTGACTATCGGTCTTTTCCCTCTCCTTCCTATGATGGATGCGAAATTCATCCATATGGAGCACGCCGCTTCGGAACTGCTTTTTCCATGGGCTTTAAATGTATCTACGTAATCACCCATGGCATGTGTTCAGCAGCTCGCAGAACTGACACCATGGAGTGAAAAACTTCAATCTATCAAAAATCGCATGTGAATTATAGTGAATTACCCCAACTCGCAAAGGGCTGGGGTAATTTTGTATCCTACCGCAGTATTGTTTCATTATATATTCTATCTGTTCTACAAGTTTTGGCAGATAGTCCGTCACAAGATATTTTTCAAGATACGGGAACACATCCTGAAGGAACAGCAGATGCTAATCTTGTGTGTGTTAAAATGTTTTCTGTAATGCTGATAAGTGAAGCAATCACATTCTGCGGTCTTTTAGTAGCCGCTTAAAGCCATCAGGCAGACACTTCCAAAAGGATGGGAATATTCCGGGCTGGGGAAGCCTACAGGCAGGTTTTGAAACAGAAATCAATATGCAGATTATTGAAAAGATTGGGTAAATGCAGAATCAAAACAGAAAACAGAACACCGGACTGAAAGCGGTAAGCTGCTGATGCGAAAGCACTGGTGGCTTATTTTTGGCGCGAGAAATCAGGAAAGTGGATACCATTCCTGCATGGACAGATACTTAACGAATGCCACGGCAAACCAGGGATTTATTTCTGGTTGTACTTAAGGGAGGTAGTGCCATTGGACTGGATGGAGAAGTGACAATGCAGCAGACAATCATTGACAAATTATGAAAAGGAGATTTTGACTATGGCAAAGAACAGAAGCATTAAAGTTATCAGCCAAAGCGGCAGCAGCTATAAAGCAACACCGACATTAACACTGAAAGGTCAGTGGCTTAAGGTACTTGGTGTTGAAGGCCTAAGAGTGGTGCTGGATGGATTGCATTGTCGCATTGTAAACCCCCATATCAGCCTTGCAGATACCACCATGAATGAAAGAGGGTTTACTTTAAGCCACCGGCGGAACTGGCGCCCCATGCCCTATGGGTCCTTTTGCCCACTCTTTTATACTGTCAGGGCAGCAATGTTACACGACCGCCTCAACCAGTATCCTGCCTCCCATTACAATCTCCCTGACACCTGTTTCTTTCTTTTTATTGAAATTGAAACTGAGCATATATCCGGTCTTCAGACGATACGCATCCAGATACTCCAGGAGCTGTTCCTCGCCGCGTCTGTGGTACGCTTCACCCCGCCACAGCTTCATCTCAATCACGAATTGCTCCCCGCCGTAATCCACCACTACATCCGTCCGCTCCAGATTCCGGGTGCGTGCCTCGATGTAATAATTTCCCGCTCCATTGATAATGGGCCTCAGATACAAGAGGAAATATCTCCGGCCATCCTCTTCATAAAATCTCTGCCCCTGATCTCCATACAAATCCGAAAAATATTCCACAAACTTCTCCAGAACCAGCTTCATATTCAACCGCCCCTTCTGGACAAACATGGGTTTATTCCGAAATGCTTCCTCTGCCATATCACTGTAAACTGCCTCCTCGCTGAGGAACATATTGTAAAGAACCATTTCAAAAATACGATTTGCAATCACACACATTCCATTTTCATTTTTAAAAAAACCATACATTTCTGCTATTTCCACAGGCAGGCTTACGGGACTATAAATCAGCGTCTTTCCCTGGAAAATAACTCCATGCAGCACATTCCGCAAATCCTGGTCATTCTGAATCTTGCCCACCAGAGAATCAAACAGCGTATTCCGCTCGCCCATCAAAAGCCTGATGGCCTCCAGAAAACCTGCCTTTGTCCAGACCTGGCACCTCCTGGGATATTCTCCACCTCCGCCTACCCGTTCATCCATCAGTTTGCATAACCGGGATACCAGATATGGGTAACCGGAAGTATAGTCATAGATTCTTTGAGCCATAGCCATTATGTCCATCCCTGTACCATGGTCCTGCTCGTATTCTTCCAGCATTCCGGCGATATCCTCTGCTGAGAAGCTCATGTCCACCAGAAAGTCAGCAGCGATATTCCATGGACTATTTACCTTGTGCTCCTCCTCGGTACGAAGCTTCCGCCGGATATTTTTCACATCATGTACTCCTGCCAGAATCACCGACTGAAATGTGGCCGTCTCATCCCGGTCAATATAGTATCCCCGCAGCTGGGCCAGGAAATCCAGGAAGACCTGACTGTTGGCAGCACTGTCCACCTCGTCGATCATCAGTACGAGCGGTTTCGAAGAAGTGCTGCAGACTACGCTCAAATACCGAAATAATTCTACCAGATCCATTTCGCCCCGGCCATTGTGCATTTCCTTTTTCAATTCTTCGACAGCCACTCCAAAGGCTCCGTCAATATGCTCACTGCTATTTTCTATTTTCAATAAAAATGCCTTTGCAAATGCAAGGGAAAACGTGTTCTCATCACTGAATTTAGCCGCGCTCATTTCTTTCTGAAAATCCAGGCTTACAACAAGATAATCCTTTTCCAGATAACGCCCCAGCGCCCGTATGGTAGTGGTCTTCCCATACTGTCTGGCCCGGTTAATGGTAAAATACTGCCCCGCATCCACCATGGCCCGGATCTGCCTGAGCCGGGCTGTGATATCTACCATATAATGAAGTTCCGGCTTGCATGCAGCACTTACATTAAAATATTTTCCCACTACACAAAACTCCTTTTTCTAAATTTCACCGCTATGCCATTCGTTCCCGCAGCACCTCTACCTTGCATGTATGCCGTTTGCCAGGGTCCTTCCGGTTGTACGCAATCCCTACAGCAAGGATTCTTCCGGTACATTTGGGTTCTTCACCCAGCTTTCCATGGAAGCTCTGCGCGTACCTGCGGTCTTTGATCTGCTGAATTGCGCTGTCCACTGTGCCATCAACTTTCAGCTCAACAATTCATATCTGGTTAAATAACAGTGCCCCCACCACAAAATGGGTATTATACAAGCGCCTGCCAGATGCGGTCTGATAGCCGTCATACCAGAGTTCCCGCCCCGCCCGGGTTACCTTCGGCTCTGTCTGACATTCAATATATTTCTGGTGAAGCACGTCCACTTCTTCGTCCGTAAAGTCAAAGTATTCGCTGTACTTTGCCATAGTTGCCATGGAAAACTCAAAAAACATATTGAATTCCGAACCGCTGAAATACCTTGTAATCGGAAGAATCCCGGTCATATAAGCCATCTCCACATAAGCCTTATCCTTTAAAAGATTGCTGAGGAATTTTGTAAAGGCTTGTTTCTCCTCATCGGATGCAAAGTCCTGATGATATATAAAATCCCATTCATCAAAAATGAAAATAAACCGTTCTCTGTCGCAATACTCATATATCTTCCTTAAAGCATCCCATACAGCCTCATCCTCCCGGAGCCGCACATGTGGATACATCATCTGTAAATCATCCATCAGAAGACTCTGTATCCGGCTCAAATACGAATCATAGAATTTGCAGTTCTGCGGCATCTCGTTGAACATAATATGAATCACATTGTGCTGGTTCAAATGCTTCCGGTACCACGGATATCCGGACACCTTCAGCGTATTAAACTCCCTGCTTCTGTCCACTCCCTTTCCAAAATAAGAAGCGACCATATTGGCCATTACTGTCTTTCCAAAATGGTGGGGCCTGGTAATGCACACATACTTGGGAGATTTCCCCTGACTGGTTCCAGACTTCTCTGCCACATCCTGGTTCTACTCCACAAGCGGTACAAGATCACACAGAATCTCCCTCTTGTCCACAAAACAGGTGAGGGAACATGTCTCACGAAAGAGGCCGTAGGCACTTGTGGCGTTCAGGTAAAATCCCATTGGAGCATCCCCTTTCCTTTTCTTGGATTATACGTCCATGGCCCCTATGATGTCAATATATTAGACGTGATCACCTTTTACCGTTCTGTTATACAGTTACTATTCACGGGGCAATGTCATTTAGTTAGTGATGCAAGAAAGGTATGTCCCTTTCTCAAAAGGGCAGATGTGCAGGTCAAAATAGATGTGTCAGGAGGAATCAGGGATATTTTTCATCCTGTATCACTTAGAATGGAATAGAATTGCATGACAAATAAGCAGATTTACATCTGCCTCATAAAAAGGTATTATAGGTACTGATAGTACTGCTTTATGCTGCCCGGTATATAAAGTACCGTGGTTTTCGGAAGTGTGCCGTCTGAAGGCGTGGGTACCGTCGGTCATTCCGGACAGGGATAAGCTCCTTTTGAAGCAGTGACATTACATCTATAGGGTTTTCCCCGTGTGCAGACGGAGGGAGACCCTACAAATATGTGCAGCCATACTGAAATTTACTTTATATTCATGTTTGGTCTGGCCGTGCCTGATGACCGTAAGGCTGATAAGGGTTTCCGTTATGTTGTATGCGATCAGCTTTGCCCATATTTCCTGTTTGATGTATTCCGGCCTGTATGCGTGGAAATTACTTAAGCCGATGGTATATTTCAGCTTACGGAAAGAGCCTTCGATGGCCCATCTGGAAAAATACAGGAGTTTTATCCGTACCGGCGGGAATTCCTCCCGGGGCAGGCTGGTGACAATGCATTCATAAGAGTCATCGGATATGGGGAACCTTACAATACGGAAGGAGAGGTCGTAAGTATCCAGGGAGCCGTATGCCACATAGTCAAAGGAAGCATTCGCATCCACATAACGCCTGCAAAATCCTTCTTTGACAGGAATCGATTTCTTATGGCTTCGTACAAGTGTAACGTTCACCGTAATGTCAAAGGAATCCGTATCCGGGAAATCAAAATTTCCAACAAGCCCTTTGGAATGGATGTCTTTCGTGCGGAAGAGGAAATACTGTCCTTTTTCCACAACATGCGCCATGTTGTTATAGGAACAGTATCCTCTGTCGCCGATGAAGACATCCCTTGTTGCGGGCCGGGTATCGTGCCGGTCAACCATATCACAGAAAGCCCGGAATTCATCCTTCTGGTGGACGGGCTGGATGAGGGCGTCAGAATAAATATGTTTCCGGAGGTCATAAAAAGCATTCACATGCATGCTGTAAAAGCCTTTTGCAGAATGTCCTTCTGATACAAAGTATTCCGGGGAAGAAAAGGAAGGCCTGCTGAAGAAGGTGAAGGTGGAGCCGTCGGCAGCAAGAAAACGGAAGCGGGGGTCTGTACCAGCCGGGACAGAGGAGTTGAAACGATGGAAGACGGCTTCCAGTGCTTCAGGCCGGAGTTTGGCGCGCTGCTGATTAAAGGCGGAGGCAGATGGGGCATCCGTCTGCAGGCCGAAAAAATCAAGCAGCTCTATCCTGGTGCTGGAAGAACCGCAGGAAACCAGGAAGGATATGAGCTTATCCGCCCCCATTTTTCTGGAACGGGTAAAATCCCTTCCAGGAGCGACCACATACTGGGGGATGTCGGATACAACATGGTTGACGGAATCGTTAAAAGCGGCTTTGATTTTTTCATATGACATAAAATGTACCTCCTTGAAATTGAAAAGCAGTTTCTGTTTCCAATTTCAAGGGCCGCGCTCACTACCTCTAAAATTCATCAGTAGTGAGCGCGGCCGCACATTTTAGTCTTTCTGTCAACCCCTTAGGGAAAACTTTTTGAAAATAGGTTAGACCCCATTAGCAGAATCTAACCTAATACTTATCTAAATGACATTGATTCACGGGGGGTATCCTCCCCATCCGTTACTGTTCACCCAGGTTCTGCTCCGAACGCCGGCAGACATCAGAACAGCAACCCCATTCTGCTTCATCTAGCAGATCGCATCAATATCATACGGTGTACTCTGGTATACATAATAATTCAGCCAGTTGGAATACAAAAGCTGTCCCGTGGAACGCCAGCTGACCAGCGGCTCCTTTGCCGGATCGTCATCAGGGAAATAGTTAATGGGAAGGTCCACCGTCGTCAGCCCTTTCTCCATATCCCGAAAATATTCCAGCGCCAGCGTGTTATGGTCGTATTCCGCATGACAGGTCACAAAAAACTGACGGCTGTCCCTGCTTTTGGCTATGGCCAGGCTCCCGTCTTCCGTGACTGCCAGAACCTCCAGATCAGGCACCGCCTCCACATCCTCCAGGTTCACATCCGTAGCGCGGGAATGCGGCGCCATAAAGATGTCGTTGAAACCGCGGAACAGCGGCGAGGTACTCTTCCGCATTTTATGCGGAAATACCCCGAACAGCTTTCTGTCCAGATCCTTTTTTTCAATTCCATGATGATAGTAAAGCCCTGCATAAGCCCCCCAGCACAAATGAAACGTACAGTGGACATGCGTCTTTGTCCACTCCATAATTTCGCAGACCTCTTTCCAGTAGACAGTGTCCTCATACTTTACATAATCAAGCGGAGCCCCCGTAATGATCATTCCGTCAAAATGACGGTCCCTGATCTGATCAAACACGCAGTAAAACTGCTTCAGATGTCCCTGATCGATATGAGTCGGTGTATAGCTTGCCGTCTGCAGAAACTCCACATCGATCTGAAGCGGCGTATTGGAAAGCTTCCGAAGAAGCTGCGTCTCCGTCACGATCTTGGTGGGCATCAGATTCAGGATCAGCACTTTCAGAGGACGGATATCCTGAGATATGGCCCTCGTCTCCGTCATCACAAAGATGTTTTCAGACTCCAGTATGTCATGAGCCGGCATGGACCCCGGAATACGTATCGGCATAATATTCTGTCTCCTTTATCATATTCATAATGATTACAGTATAAAATACTCCGGTTCAAATAGCAATACACTTTCACAAAAAGAAGATGCTGCAAATAATGGTTTTATTTTTCCGCCAGCGCCTGGACGATCTCAACGGCGGACTTCATATTGATTCCCATCCGCTCTACGCCCATTTCAGCCAGTTTCATAAAATCATCCACCGTACGGATCCCGCCGGCCGCCTTGATCCGGATCCTGTCCCCGCAGTGTTCCTTTATCTTACGTATCCGCTCGATGTTGGCATCCCCCGGTACCCATCCGGTTCCTGTCTTTATAAAATCCGCTCCGCTCTCCATGACCAGATCACACGCTTTGAGCATCTCTTCGTCTGTCAGAGTGTTGATCTCGATAATTACTTTCACAAGAGCCTTTCCTTTTGCCAGAGATATGATCTCTTTCAGCTCTCCCAGCACATAATCGTATTCCCCGTTTTTTAATTTCCCGATATTCATGACGATATCCATCTCCTGAACACCGTCCTTCAACAGCTCGACGGCCTCCAGAAGCTTGACCTCGGTCTTATGGGCTCCCCCCGGAAAACCCACAGGCGCCCCTGCATATACCCCTTCCACGTCTTTGAGCATCTCTGAAAGCACCGCCGTCCAGCAGGGCAGCGTATGTACATTGATAAATCTGTATTTTCTGGCATATTCCACAGCCTCCCTGATATCGCTCAGGGTATGCTGTGTCCTGACCGTGCTGATATCGATCATTGCAGCAGCTTCGTCTGGTAACATCTCTTCACTCCTTGCCTCTCTTTAATTATTACAGACAACAAACGATGCACCCTAACCATTAAATGCATACTGCAGGATTGCGTCTTTGTTGATTTCCTCATTTTTCAGTTCACCGACAATGCGCCCCTGACGCATCACCAGCACACGGTCGCACTCTGCAACGACTTCCGAAAGCTCCGAAGATACGACGATGATGCTCATCGGCCGTTCAGGATCGTTGCGCAGCTCATGCAGGAGCTGAAAAATCTCCGTCTTCGCACCCACATCCACACCCCGGGTAGGTTCGTCCATAATCAGAATCTTCGGACCAATGGACAGACATTTGGAGATCACCACCTTCTGCTGATTGCCTCCCGAGAGATCCTTTACCATCTGTCCCACGCCGTCCGTGCGGATATGCAGCTGTTTTGTAAATGTTTCCGCGATCTCACCCATACGTTTTTTATCCAGCATTCCGGTCTTTGACACCAGATCCCTCCCGTGCATGGCGCATATATTGTTCATGACATCATAATTCATAAACAGCCCCACACGTTTGCGGTCCTCCGGCACCATTGCAATCCCGTTCTTCATCCGTCCGCCTGCGCCGGTCCGCCCGCATACCGCTCCATCCACGAGAAGTTCGCCGGATTCCGTTTCCCGCAGTCCAAAGACAGTCTCCATAAGCTCCGTACGCCCCGCCCCCTGCAGGCCATAGAATCCAAGTATCTCCCTTTCATATAATTGAAAGCTGACATTCTGAACCAGCGGACCGCTGCAAAGCGAACGGGCTTCCAGCGCCACGGGAGCATCTTTTTCAAATACCTTCACCGTCTTTTTTGATATTTCCAGCTCCATCTGTTCCCTGTCTTTTCCGGAGATCAGGGAGACGATCTCCTGCGGCGACACCTCTTCTATATGATAAGTCGCGAGATATTCTCCATTTCTCATTATACTGATTCTGTCGCTGATTTCAAATACTTCCTGCATTCTGTGCGAGATAAAGATCACCGCCACGCCCTGTTCTTTCAGCATGCGGACGGTTCCAAAAAGCCTGTCTGCCTCTTCGTAAGTAAGAGAGGACGTGGGCTCATCCAGAATCAGCACCCGCGAATGGATAAACATCGCCCGGGCAATCTCCACCAGCTGTCTTTGTGCCGCGGACAGTTCCATGACACGTTTTGTTACATCGATATTCAGCCCCAGTTCCTCCAGCTTTTCGGACGCCTCTCTGGTCATGCCCCTCCAGTCCGGGCGGAAACCCTTCATCCGTTCCCGTCCCAGAAAGATGTTCTGGACCACCGTAAGATTGGGACAGAGTTTCAGCTCCTGAAACACCGTGGAGATGCCCAGTTCCTTCGCCCTGTAGGGATTTGTGATCTGTACTGCTTCCCCGTCGTACAGAATCTCGCCCTCGTCCGGCGTATAGATACCGGAGAGCATGTTCATCAGCGTGGATTTTCCGGCGCCGTTTTCTCCCAGTATCGTATGCACTTCGCCCTTTTCAATGGAAAAGCTCACTCCTTTGACCGCATGGATCCCGCCAAACCGTTTATGTATACCGCGAAATTCAATGATCACATCCGACATATTTTCACCCGCTTTTTCGTTTTTCATTTCTGTAAACATCGATCATAACTGCAACAATGACCAGCATGCCGATGACAATCTGCTGTACAAACGTGTTGACTCCCAGAAGAACCAGGCCGTTCTGCAGCACCCCCATAATCAAAGCCCCGATCAGTGTTCCCACGATCGTCCCGCCGCCTCCGACCGGACTGGCCCCTCCAATATACGCAGCAGCCAGAACCTGAAGCTCCTGCCCCTCTCCCATCGTTCCCTGAACCGTGTGCATAAAGGAAAAATTAGCCAGCGCTGCAACGGCGCACAGACCGCTTGTAAGGATGTATGGAATCAGTATTGTCTTTTTGACATTAATACCTGAAGCGCCTGCTGCCTCCATGCTGCCTCCCACTGCCCGCAGACGGAACCCGGTCAGAGACTTGTGAAAAAACAGCCAGGAAAAGATTACAATTACCACTAGGATTACGGCCAGTGTGGGCACTCCCCCGATGCTGCCGCCGCCAAAGCAGAAAAACGCATCCAGATGCTCCGGATCCGGCACCGGATCTTTATCCAGAGATATGATCTTTCCCCTGGCGATGATCAGCGCAAGCCCTCTGGCAACATTCATGGTACCCATAGTTGTAATAAAAGGCATAATCTTACAATAACCGATCAGAAATCCGTTTAGCACGCCAAACAGAAGGCCGATCAGCAGTGCAATCAGACAGGATGGCAGAATCGGGATCTGTCCCCGGGTCATGAGCGCCGCAGCAGAGGTGGAGCAGATCGCATACACCGCTCCTACAGACAGGTCTACCCCTCCCACCGCAATTACCATCGTCATGCCCATGGCCATGATTCCCAGCAGAGAGATCTGCCGTGTGATATTCAGAAAATTATTGACTGTGAAAAACACGCTGCTCGTCACTGAAAAAATGAAGATCATCGCAATCAGCACAAACAGAATGCCCAGTTCACGCATTTTTACAATATTATGTAAAACGGTTTTCGACTGCGTCGCTCGCATAAAGATACCACTCCTTTTTTCTGAAAAAGGGCCGGCAATCCGGATTGACAGCCCTTTTTGATTCTGTTGCCTATCCGATCGGCGTACCGTTCTCACGCTGTTCCAGAACTTCCTCTACATTGGTACTGTCCACACGGAAAATATAGTACGGAACATCATTCTCCTTGAAAGATGCCGGATCGCCTGTGGTCAGGAAGTTATAGAGCTGCTCCACGCCTCCGTAGCACTGCTCATACACACGCTGCCCATAAGAACAGGTCAGATATCCGTCTTTTATATAGGAAAGCACATCTCCGTAAAGATCATTTCCAACCGCAATGATATCGGTACGCCCCTGATTCTTCATCAGTCTGCCCCACAGATCCATCGTTCCGCCCATATTACACATGGCATCGATATCCGGATTGGCCAGAAGCGCATTCTCCAGCATACCGTACATATTCTGCTCATCGCCGGTCGCATTGATAAAATCAACGATCTCAATATCCGGATACTGCTCAAAGATCTCCCGGTTGCCCGCCTCACGCTGATCGGACCAGTTGTTGCCCGCGCCCGTAGTGGTCATGAGGATCTTTCCTTTTGGCTCTCCGTATTTCTCTGTTAATTTTTCCACAATGTATTTTGCCACTTCACGGCCCGCTTCCACGTCGTCGCGTCCAAGATAGGCAAGTCTTCCCGAACCGGGAGCATCGCAGTTCACGCAGATCACCGGGATACCTGCCTCCAGCGCCTTGTTAATGACAGGCGTAAGCGTCTGATCATCCGCTGCCGCAATGGCAATGGCATCCGGTTTTTTCGTCACAAGCGTCTCCATCAGATTATACTGGGATTCCGCCGACCAGTCATTGGAGCCGGTCACATAGGCATTGATTCCTTTTTCTTCTGCAAAGCCAAGTACACCCTCTTCCATATAAGAGGCAAAGATATCCTGTACGTTCTGATAGACCACCGGAATCTCTATATCCTTTGGATCTTTGCCCGTGTCAATCGTAAAGGTATAATCTCCGATTGTCACCGTCTTTTCCGTTCCGCCTTCTGGCGCATCCGCCGTTTCGCTTTCCTCCGATCCGCCTGCGGCAGGCGCCTGTGTCTCTCCCTGCGATCCCCCCTGATCCTTCTGTCCGCAGCTGCACATTGTAAATGCCATTACCAGTGTCATCAGAACTGCCATCGTTTTTTTCATCTTTTTTCCTCCTTTGGTATATGTTAGTAATTATGTTTTTTATTATCAAAAACATAATTATGTATCTGCATCATATCATCCTTTTTTCGGCATGTCAACCATAATTTTTTTATTATCGCTGTCTTTTTTTATATTTTTTCCGAATAACGCTTGTCTTTTTTGTGGAAATATCATATAATTCAGTTACACAAAAGGTATTTCTATTTATCAATAGATAATTATCTTTTTAAAAATCCCGTTTCCTGTATTCAGGAATTTCATTTCAAGGAGGTGTTTTATGAAATTAATAGCATACGATCTTGGTACCGGCGGCGTCAAAGCCTCTCTGTTTGACGACCAGATGAACACGCTTTCCAAATCGTTCGTTCCATATGATACGAAGTATCCTGTTCCCTGTATGCACGAGCAGCGCCCGGAGGACTGGTGGAACGGTGTGGTAAGCAGCACCAGGTCTCTGCTTGATAAATCCGGCGCAGATCCCCGGGAGATCGGTGCTCTCGCGCTGTCCGGCCACAGCCTTGTGACTGTCCCCATAGATCAGAACGGACACACACTCACAGACTCGGTCCCCATATGGTCCGATACACGGGCCGGACTGGAGGCTGATGAATTTTTCAGCCGGATCCGGGAAGAAGACTGGTATATGACGACAGGGAACGGTTTTCCCGCCCCCTGTTATTCCCTTTTCAAACTGATGTGGATGAAAAAACACCAGCCGGATCTCTTTTCCCGGATCCACAAAGTGCTCGGATCAAAGGATTACATCAACTTCCGTTTGACCGGAAACTGCTGCATGGATCCTTCCTATGCCTCCGGCACAGGCGCCTGGGATCTCACCGCCCGCCGGATGCGGTCTGATTTTCTTGAAGCCGCAGGTATTCCGGCCGCTCTGTTTCCGGAGGTTATACCCTCTCATGCCATCGTCGGAAGACTCCTTCCCGATGCCGCCGGAAAGACTGGTCTGCCGGAAAGCACGCTTGTGGCATGCGGCGGTGTGGACAACGCCTGCATGGCTCTCGGCGCAGTGGGCGCTGCAGACGGAAAGATCTACACTTCCCTCGGCTCTTCCAGCTGGGTCCCGGTCAATTCCAGGAAGCCTGTGCTTGATTTTCAGAAGAAGCCCTACGTTTTTTCCCATATTGAAGACGGCATGTATACCTCCGCCTTTTCCATCTTTGCCGGAGGGAGTTCCTTCGCATGGACCAAAGACGTGCTCTGTAAAGACATTCACGAAAATGTCTTTGACAGGATGAGCGAGATGGCCCGAACAGTCCCCATCGGCTCTGGCGGAATCTTTTTCAATCCCAGTCTTGCAGGCGGCACTTCTCAGGACAAAAGCATCCATATACGGGGCGCCTGGGTCGGCCTTCACCTGGGCACCACACGGGAAGCAATGGTCCGGGCAGCCATGGAGGGCATCTGCATGAATCTGAAGGAATCCATCCTCTATCTCTGCGAAAAGACCGGAAAAGCCGACGAGATCCTCTTCTGCGGCGGTGGGAGCAGAAGCAGCTTTTGGATGCAGATGTTTGCAGATGTGTTCCACACAAAGATCATCAAGACGAACATTGATCAGGATGCCGCCGCTGTAGGTGCGGCAGCCATTGCTGCAAAGGCTGCCGGTATCTGGAAAGATTATCAGGGCATCGCATCTCTTCACCGGATCGAGCGCATCAGCGTCCCGGATCCGGAGCGGGCTGCCCGGTATGAAGCCCTCCAGCAGACCTTTGTCCATATCAGCAATGTACTGGCTGACCTGGGCGATTACATGTCCGGTCATGCAGACAAATAAATACAGAAAGGAACAACTACCATGATCAGCAAACCTTATGCTGCCGACTTTACACTCAACGGCAAAAGAGCAGTCATCACCGGAGCCGCTTCCGGCATCGGATACGCCACCGCCCGCCTGTTTTCCGAAAAAGGCGCGCAGGTATGCCTTCTGGACCGGAATCCGCAGGCCCTTCAGAATGCAGCTTCCAGTATACCTGGTTCTTTTTCCTGTTCTGCGGATGTGGCCGATTATGACCATGTAAACCGCACCATTCAGACAATTGCAAAAGAACATGGCGATATCGACGTACTCGTTCACTGTGCAGGAATCGGCGATATTGAACGGGCAGAGGATTTTGATGAAAAGGTCTGGAGAAAGGTGATCGATGTCAATCTGACCGGCTCCTTTTTCATGGCACAGGCCGTCGGAAAACAGATGATTCAGGCCGGAAACGGCGGAAAGATCATCTGCATGGCATCCCAGGCGGGCATCGTCGCCATTGACAGACATGTGGCCTACAGCGCCAGCAAGGCAGGAATCATCTCCATGGTCAAATCTCTGGCATACGAATGGGGCAGATACGGCATTCAGGTCAATGCCATATCGCCTACCGCCACCGAAACACCCATCATCGTGGGATACTGGGATGTGGGAGAGGTCCATGAAAAAGCAATCGCCAACACCCCGGCGGGACGTTTCTGCAAGCCGGAGGAAATCGCTGCTGCTGCCTTTTTCCTTGCGACGGACGCCGCCAACATGATTACCGGCGCAAATCTCGTGGTGGACGGCGGATACACAATCCATTAGTAAATTTTCCCATCTTATGATATAATGGAAAACACACTGCGGCGCCCGGATTCATTTTCCGGCAAAACCCGGTGACCGATGACAGACTGCGCGGATACGCAGATCGTTTACAATGGAGGACCTATGGCAAAGATACCCGCTTACAGACAGCTGTATACCAGCCTGAAAAAAGAGATTAAAGAAGGAAAGTACAAGCCCGGCACATTTCTGCCGACAGAATCCGAGATGGAAGCAGAATACGGAGTCAGCCGCACCACTGTCCGCAGAGCCATCAGCCTGCTGACCAATGAGGGATACCTGTCCGTCACACAGGGACGGGGCACCGAGGTCCAGGATATCTCCACCTCCCAGCGCCTGAACAAGATCACATCCTTTACGGAGACACTCCGGCAGCGCGGATACCGGGTGACCACACAGGGACTGGCGTTGGAGAAAATCCCCGCTCCTCCTTTCATCAAAGATATCCTGTCATTGAAGGAGGGGGAGGCTGTATACCATGTTCAGCGTGTTCAGTGTGCGGACGGAAAACCGATCTGCATCATCGAAAACTACCTGACGGCAAATCTGATCCCGGATTTCGTGCTGACAGAAAGCGACTGTGTCAGCCTGTATGCCTGCCTTGAAAACAATTACGGAATCATACTGAAAGATGCAGTCGAACACATCTGTGCAGTCAGCGCTTCCTTTATGGAATCCCAGATCCTGCGCATTCCTCTGAACGCACCGCTGCTGCACAGTACGCGGGTCACCTGCACATCTCAGGGGCCTTTTGAATATGCATCCATCTATGCAGTGGCCGACCGGTATGAATATCAGGTCTATCTCTCCGGCCGGGTCTGATTCTTTAAATACGCAGTTTCTTCTGTCTCCAGGCAGAAGAACAGGCGGTCCTGCATCTGCAGGACCGCCTGTTCTGTATTATCTTCCGCCTCTTTTCTTCAGCTGATCCACAACAATCGCAATGACGATGACACATCCGGTAATCACCTGCATAACGAAAGCGCCGATGCCGAACTGCGTACCCACATTGTCAATGAGAATAATCAGGATCGTACCCAGTACGGTACCGAATACCGAACCGCATCCGCCTGCCAGAGAGGCACCGCCCAGCACACTGGCGGCGATGGCGTTGGTCTCATAGGCCTCGCCCGCTGTAGGAATCGCGGAATTGATGCGGGCACACAGCAGAATTCCTGCGATACCATAGAGCAGTCCGGCAAATGCATAGGTGGAGTAAATGGTCTTTCGAATGGAGATACCGTTCAGTTTTGCCACCTCTTCACCGGAACCGAGCACAAAGAGGTTGCGTCCGAAGATCGCATATTTTAATAAGTAGAAACAGATTACCGCGATCACAAACCATACAATCGCCAGATTCGGAATAAACAAAACGGCATTGGATGCAAAACCGGAAAATCCTTTATCAATGCCGGACACCGTTCCCCCGTTGGAGATCACCTTGATCAGACCGCGGAGTATGGTCTGGGAGCCAAGGGTTGCCACAAATGCCGGAACCTTGAATTCATACACCAGCATGGCATTGAACAGTCCGGCAATCACAGCCACCGCAATCCCCAGTACCATGGATACCGGCACGCCAAGCCCCCACTTCGCCTGTGCCATGGCAACCATGAGCGTGCTCATGCCAACGACTGCTCCGCAGCTGATATCGATCCCCCCGGTGATAATCACGTAGGTCTCAGCAATGGAGATAATGCCAATGATCGCACACTGCTTTAATATATTGGTCAGATTGTACGCAGTCAAAAAATTTTCCGTTCCCACTGCCGCTGCAATAAAGATCAGTCCGATAATGGCTACCATGGACACTTCCGTCTTCATCAAAAGCGCCTTCATATTCGTTCTCTGTTGATTCTTTTTCATTTCCTACCCTGCCTCCTGCTCATCCTCGTAGTAGATGGTAGAAGCCAGTTTGAGAACATCTTCTTCCTCCATCTTTTTCAGTTCTTCGTTGCCAAGGCTTCCGGACACACGCCCTTCCGACATTACCACCATGCGGTCGGACAGGCCCATAGCCTCCGGAAGGTATGAGGATACGATAATCACGCCCTTGCCCTGTCTGGTCAGGCTCTCTATGATCTTGAAGATCTCATCCTTTGCTCCCACATCCACGCCGACCGTCGGTTCATCAAATATCAGAATATCCGGATCACGGCAGAGAAGCTTGGCAATCACCACCTTCTGCTGATTTCCGCCGGACAGATTGTTGACCGTCTGTTCTACGGACGGCGTCTTAATGAGTACCTTTTCTCTGTATTCTTCTGCGCGTTTCGTCTCTTTTGCCAGATCTATGATTCCATACCTGCTGATCATGTCATAGGAATACATGTTCGTGTTCAGCTTCACCGACTGCTGAAGCGCCAGTCCATCCTTTCGGCGGTCCTCCGTCAAAAAACCAATCCCCTTCAGCATGGCCTCTTTCGGACTCCTGATCTGCACTTCTTCTCCTTTGACAAATATTTTTCCGGATGTGACCGGATCCACGCCGAAGACCGCGCGCATGACCTCGCTTCTTCCTGCGCCCACAAGACCGAAGAATCCGAGTATCTCACCTTCTCTCAGAGAAAAGCTTACATTCCGGAATTTCTCACCGGTCAGATTTTCCACACGCAGAAGCTCCTCTCCGGGTTTTTGATGTTCAATGCTGTAAATATCTGCCATGGAACGGCCTACCATTTTTGAGATCAGGTAATCCTTGTCCACCTCCCGGACATCCTTCGTCTCCACATAAGTGCCGTCCTTCATGATCGTAACGCTGTCGCAGATCTCCATAATCTCCTCCAGACGGTGGGAGACATAGATGACGCTGACGCCGCTTTCTTTCAATTCTCTAATATACCGAAACAGCGTCTCTACCTTTTCATTTTCCAGAAGCGCAGTAGGTTCGTCAAAGATGACCAGCCGGATCCTGTCATTAACGGATATTTTACTGATCGTTATCATTGCCTGCATGGCGACCGGCAGAGAGACAATGGTATCCCTCGGATCCACATTCAGCTGAAATTTGTCTATAATCTTCTGGCTCTCGGAATACATCTTATTCCAGTCCACCATTCTGCCTTTCATGGGAAGGCGGCCCAGAAAATAATTTTCCGCAATGCTTAAATTGGCGGCAATGTTTACATGCTGATAATTTGCATGCATGCCCAGGTTTTTTGCATCGATGGCGCTTCTGGGGCATTCCCAGTTCCCATCCACATTGATCTCCACTTTCCCCCCGGTCGGAGCCTCTACTCCCATGATGCATTTGATCAGCGTGGATTTTCCTGCGCCGTTCTCACCCACAAGGGCACGCACCTCTCCTTTGCGTATGGTGGTGGAGATTCCCTTAAGTGCCTGGACTCCCGGATAGGTCTTTACAACATGATCAATTTTAAGCAGAACTTCTTGTTCCATACCCATTTCCCCCCAGTGTTTTCCTGCTTCCTGTCTGTGCCAGGCACTGCTGCCGGCCGGCAGGCCGGCAGCCTCCTGAACGAGCTGCATGTTTATCGGTATTCCTGTTATTTCTTTAACAGAGTCGGATCGAGCATTGCTGCATACTCATCCTCGTGCATATTGGTCGTGGTAACCGCCACCGGCGGCATGGCAATCTTCTGCTCGGTCTCCGGATTTGAACCCTGAAGCAGCGTCTCTACTGCGTTCTTAAGAGCTGCATAGCCCTGGCCGTATGCGTCCTGAACGATGATACAGTCGATGAATCCGTCCTCAAGTGCCTGGATCTCGGTCGGGTCGGAATCCACGCCGATGGTGATGACTTTGTCTGCGATCCCTGCATTCTCAACTGCAAGTGCAATGCCGTCTCCCGACGTATTGTTTGCACCGTAGATGCCGATCAGCCGGTCGCCGTAGGTAGCAATCTCGTTCTCGATATCTGCCTGAGCCTGTGCCAGATCGTTGTTGTTGTACAGGGTATCCAGTACTTCAATGTCAGAATTTGCCTCAATGTACGCCTTGAAGTTATCCATTCTCGGCTGCAGAGACGGATTGACGTTGGAAAATTCCATGGCAATCACGCCTTCCTTTGCGATGCCTGCTTCATCCAGCAGCTGAAGCATGATCTCGCCTGCCATATCTCCGATGTCCGCGCTGACGGTCGTGTAATACTGATTGTAACAGTCCGAAAATTCAGTGGAATCCAGTGTCTCAAGTCCGCAGTTTGTGAAATTTACAACAATCCCCTGATCCATTGCATCTTTCGATACGCTTCTGGTGGAATCCGGTACCTGTGTGGCGGAGATAATCGCATCCGGTTTGGATGCAATGGCATTCTCAAATGCACGGATATAAGCCTCGGTCTCTGCCTCGGTAGCCGGACCTACGGTCGTGAAGTTGATGGTAATGCCATGCTCTGCTTCCATATCTGCTGCGGCATTCTCCATACCGATCTGCTGATACTGCCAGAACTCGGACTCGGTGGAGCAGGTGACCCAGGTAATGTCGTAGGACTCCCCGGACGCCTCGGCAGCCGGAGCTTCTTCCCCTGCATCCGCTGCCGGAGCTTCTCCTTCCGTCTCTGCCGGTGCGCTGTCCGGCGCCGCCGCAGGCTCCGTCGTGCTGCCTCCGCCTCCGCATGCAGTCAATGCCAGCGTCAACATACCAGCCAGTCCCAGTGCCAGATACTTTTCCATTCTTTTCATTTTTCTTCTCCTTTTCCTTTCTTTCTATCATAAACGGCACCGAACTTTTGCACTCATAAAATATCGGTTCATATACCGTTTATCATACTTCTCCTGTAATTTTGAAAGCAAATTCCCCCGCTCGCGAGTATAAAATCCGCTTTGTCTACCCTTCCAGTACCTTTCTGAGATATGCAACGGACTCTGCCGCTTCCCGGTCCAGTGTCTCTTCCGAACAGTCCTCTTTCAGGTCTCTCCAGATCCGGATGTCCTGCCCTACCTGTCCGCCATGGATGACGAAAGGCTCCATGACGATGTTGGCACAATAACCGATCTCTTTTAATGCCCCGCCAATGGCTTTCCAGGGAACCATATGCCCCTGTCCCGGAAGCTTCCGGTTGTTTTCGCCCACATGGACATGCCCCAGCCTGCTGCCTGCCGTCCGGATGGCTTCTGCAAAATCATTCTCTTCCATCCCCATGTGATAGGTGTCCAGCATAACCTTTACATTGTCCGCGCCTACCGCCTCCACATAAGCCACGCATTCCTTTGCCGTATTGATGAGATACCCTTCATGACGGTTCAGCACCTCCATATCCAGCTCGATTCCATACTCTGCCGCCATCTTCGAAAGCTCCTTCATGTTCCGGATGCTGCGGTCCAGATCTCCCGCCTTGTCCGGTACGCCGGAATAATCTGCCGGCCAGCAGGCATACAGGCCGCCTCCCACCTGACGGATGCCAAGTCTTTCCAGCACCGGAAAAGTATCCTTCCAGAACCGGAATGCATTCTCCACGATCGCCGGATCCGCAGATGCAATGTTTTCATCCGGTTTCGGACCATATCCGCCCGTGAGAAGAACGCCCTCCTCTTCGGCGCATGCTTTCAGCCGGTCCGCTTCCTTTGCACCAAGATCCTTCACCCCGGCGCAGGAAATCTCCAGTATATCAAAACCGAGTTTTCCAACCTTTCTGATGTACTTCAGATAGTCCGCTCCCCACTGCCTTTCCCAGTAGGCATAATAGATACCATACTTCATGTCGTCCACCTCCTGTTTGGATCATTCCCTCATCCGGTGTCATTTCCACGTCGCCAGATGGTCATATGTCTTCAAAAGCGCCGTATAGCACTCTTCAAAGTACAGCTTTAATTCTCCGTAATGCCGGTGTTTCTCCAGATCCGGTTCGATCACGTCATCCACCTTCACAAACCGGTCAATGGCCGTAAAATCTTTCAGCGCTCCGGTACCGACACCCGCACAGACCGCTGCGCCCATGGAGGTGGCTTCGTCCAGCCAGTTCAGCCTCCTGGCTTTTACGCCGTAGATATCTGCCAGCGCATGCCGGATGGGATCGCCTTTGGCCAGTCCTCCGATCACGTTCAGCTCCGTTATGTCCATATCCCTGCGGAACACGTCCAGAATGATGCACAGATTCATCAGAATCCCTTCCACTGCAGCGCGCAGCAGGTCGCCTCTTGTATGCTCCATCTTCAGCCCCACAAATGCCCCTCTTGCATTGGGATTCCAGCGGGGGCTCCTCTCTCCCAGAATGTAGGGAAGATACAGAAGGCCGTTGGCGCCCATGGGCGATGCCGCAATCTCCCGGTTCATAAGCTCATAGGGGCTCACTCCCTGCTTTAAAGCCTCTGCCTCCAGATCCCTGCACAGTGTTTTTCTGATAAACTGGTAGGAGTTTCCTGCCGCCTGCATGGTCCCGTTGGGAGAATACAGCCCCGGCACCATATGCGCCCAGTTGTAGGTTCGAAGTTCTGGATCATAGATGGGTTCTTTGCTGGTCAGCGCCACCCAGGAAGAAGACCCCAGATAGTTGAAAGCGTCTCCTTCCCGCACACTTCCCGCTCCTACCGCCGCGCACACGCCGTCACCGCCGCCGATGACAACGGGCGTTCCGGATGCCAGTCCGCATTCTTCTGCCAGCGATGCGGTCAGTTCTCCTGCCACATGGGTAGACGGATAGATGTCCGGCAGTTTTTCCTGATCGATCCCTGTCAGCTTCAGAATCTTCGAGGACCATTCCAGCCGGTTCAGATCCAGGCAGTTGGTTCCGGATGCATCCGTATAGTCTGTAACAAAGGCTCCGGTCAGCCTGCGGATCACATAATCTTTCGGCTGAAGCATCTTATATGTATTTCTGTAAATCTCCGGTTCATGATCCCGAATCCACATCAGCTTTTCGATGCTGTAGGAAGCGCTGATCCTGTGACCTGCAATCCGATAGAACTCCTGTTCTTCGATCTGTTCCCGGATCGCCTTTTCCTGCTTCTGGCTTCTCTGATCTGCCCAGATAATCGCCGGCCGCAGGGCCTTTCCATCCCTGTCCACCGCAACACAGCCCATCATCTGACCGCTGAACGCCATACCTGCCACCTGTTTTTTATCCACATCTGTCAGCAGCAGGCGATTGTTCTCACAGACAGCGCGCCACCAGTCCTCCGGATCCTGTTCTGCCCAGGTGCTGTTGAAGAAATTCGTCGGATAGGTACAGGTCACACTTTTGACCAGCTCTCCATCCATTGTAAACAAAGTCGCCTTGTCTCCGGAAGTGCCAAGATCATGCGCTATCAAATATTTTTCCATTTTTTGTCCCCTTATCCATAGAAACGCCACAGAATTCCTGCACTTACAGCGCATCGCTCCATGTACCGTTTTCTTCTGTTTTTCCGATATTTTTCAAGCAGCGGTTCTGAAAATTCCGCCGTCTTACGCCTATTCCATATCTTTGAAGGGCTTCAGAATCTTCCCGATCGCTTCCAGTTCTTCTCCCGTCAGATCCCAGCTGATGCAGCGGAGATTTTTCTCCAGCTGTTCCACGGAGGACGCACCGCCGATGATGGAAGTAATTTCCTCCTTCTGACGCAGCCAGTTCAGCGCCATCTCATTCATGGGCCTTCCAATCTCGTCCGCATACGCCTTCAGCTTCCGGGCACCGTCCTGATAGACCTTAAATGCCTCCCCGGTCAGCTTTGGATTCTCATTGCGGATGTCTCTTGCAGATATGGTAAGCCCGTCCAGAAATCTGCCCGCCAGAAGCCCCTGAAACAGCGGACTGTAGGGCAGAAATGCCTGTCCGTATTTCCGGACGTTTGAAAACACCTCTTTCTCTGTGCGGTACTCCAGAGGAATCCCGTGGTAGCTGCCCGGATTGCGCTCCAGCATATTATAGAGCCCCTGCTGGCAGTCCACAGAGATGTATTCCATCATCTGCTCCACATCTGCCTGAGAAAAATTGCTCAGCCCCACATAACGGATCTTGCCTGCCTTCTTCATGATGTTCAGCGCTTCCGCCGTTTCCTCCAGCGGCACATTCGGATCCGGCCAGTGCATCTGATAAATATCCACATGGTCCGTCTGCAGGCGGGCGAGGGTATCATCAATTTCCTTTAACAGACTGTCTCTGGACAGGTTGTTTTGTGTCTGATGCTTTTCATTCCACAGAAGGCCTCCTTTGGAAGCAATGAGCACCTTATTGCGAAGCCCGTCCTCCTTCAGCGCTTTTCCAAGAATCCTCTCCGATACGCCCCAGCCGTACACCGGAGCCACATCGAAGAAATTGATTCCCCGGTCAACGGCAGCGTGAATCATCCGGATCGAAGTGTTCTCTTCTGACGAATCCCAGTCTCCTCCCATATTCCAGCATCCGATACCGATGGCAGATATTTCTTCTGCAATCCTTTTTACTTTTTTGTAAACCATAATTTATCATTTCCTTTCGTTTTTTCGCGCACTTAATGTAACCGGTTTCATAACCGATATTTTGCACTTTTTTTCCAATATTATTCTTTGATTTTCCAATTTTATCCGGTTTTTTATGTAACCGGTTTCATTCTCTTTAAAAAAAGAAGCATCACTTCTTTTTCCTTTTTTCCGAACCTTTCAGTTTCACCTGATACGGGACCATGCAGATGCTCCTTGATTTCTCCGGATGCTCCACTCTCTCCTGCAGCAGCCGAAGCGCCATGCGCCCCATCTCATAATTGTCGCGGTACATGCAGCTGAACGGAAGTCCCAGGATATCCAGCGTCTCAATCCGGTCGTTTCCCAAAAGAGCAATATCCCTGCCGATCCGGATTCCTTTTTCATTGGCCGCCTTCAAGAATCCCAGAGAAGTCATATTGTTGGCGGTATACACGGCATCCGGCAGTTCCGCTCTGGACAAAAGCTCCATGGAGAGCTCATATGCCCGTTTCATCAGAAAATCTCCGTAATAGATATTTTCCTCCAAAAGCTTCAGACCGCAGTCCTGAAGTCCTTTCTTAAAGCCTTCCAGCCTGTCCCGGCTGATCTTCAGCGCCATATCTCCGGTGATGGTCGCCATCCTCCGGTTTCCTGCCCTGTACAATTCCAGCGCCGCCTGATAGGAACTCTGATAGTTCTCGTAGACAACGGCATCCCATGGCATGTTTTCAAAATCACGGTCAATAATCACGATTGGAACGGAATATTCCTTGAGATTTGCCAGAAGTTCTCTTCCCTTTGCCGTCTCCGGATAATCTACAGAGGGACCGAGGATAATCCCTCTTACCTTCTGCTGCTGAAGAACACGGAACGCTTTCTTCTCACGCTCCAGATCATTCTGTGTATCAAAAAGAACCAGCGACAGGTCAAGCTCGTCCGCCACCTGCGTGATCCCGTGAAGAATATCGGAATAAAAGACATTCTCGATCTCCGGGAACACCACTCCGACCACCTTCGTCTCCTGCCGGGAAAGGTTCACTGCCAGTGCGGATGGTACGTAGTTGTGGGCCTCCATGATATTCTCGATCTTCCTGCGTGTCTCTGCCGCCACATACCCGCTGTTGTTCATGACACGTGATACGGTTGCTTTCGATACACCCGCCATTTCGGCGACATCCTTAATCGTAATTATCTTTCCAGCCATAATGAAATCGGTTACACCTTCTTTTGCCTATACTCTATGCCACTGACGCCTTTTTGTCAACCTGTTTTTGTTATTTCGTCATTATTACAGATTTTTTCTTCAGGAAATTGTGCATTTTCACAATAATTTTCTATATTTTCATTATGGAACCGGTTTATATCCGCTCAATCTCTTCCAGACAGATAGATCTGATATTCGTATCGTTCAGCCACCACATAGAGAGACGAATACTCAAAAGGCCCATGCTCTGTATACGTAATACGCTTGCTGTGAAGAAGGGGCGCATTGACCGGCACCCGCAGAATCTGCGACTGCGTAAAGGAGGCGCTCACCGCCGATATATGTTCCACCGCATTTTTCAAAATAATCCCATATTGATTTTCCAGACATGCGTACAGACTCACACAGTCGCTCTCCGCCATGGAAAATCCCGAAATCAGATCCGCCATGAGATAGTTTTCCAGAATGCAGACCGGTTTCCCGTCCGCACACTGTACTCTCTGGATATGGTATACCAGATCCCCGTTCTTCAGCGGAAAGATCTCCCGGACAAAAACGGGCGCGGGAATCTTCTCCATGGCAAATCCCTGAGTGGTCACGTGATATCCCCGGCGTCTCAGTGTCTCTGTAAAGGAGGTGATCTGATTCAGATGCTGAGAAGTGGAAATGTCCTGAACCTCCGTTCCTCTGCCCTGTGTGACGGACAGATAGCCTTCCTGCTCCAGCATGCCGATTGCGCGGCGCACCGTCGTGCGGCTGACGCCGTATTTGGCTTCCATCTCGGGCTCCGTCGGCAGAAAAGACCCCGGAACATACCGCCCCTCTTTAATGTCTGTTTTCAGACTGATATACATCTGTTTATATGCCGGTATTCTCGCCATACGCCCTCCGCTTTCATAAAGATAGTTATCTATTTTCCAATAACATCTCCTTGTTTTCTGATTGAATTATATAATACATGCTTAAAAAAGGCAAGAAATAATTAAAATCCTTGTTGACATTGTTTATTTATGGTGCTAGTATGAGAAAAAGTTAATGTTTTTGATTATCTACTATTTTCAAACATAACTATCTTTAAGCCGTAAATCACCATGGTGCACCTGTCAGTGCACCAGAAAACCGGAGAAAAACATGATCAGAACCGTATGGAAAGACATTTGTCCGAAAGAAATCGGACACGCACAATGCCATGAACATATCTGGCTGGAAAAAGGAGCTTCTTACAATACCAGCCCCGCCCTGTGCATGAATGATTACAAAAGTTCCCTGAAAGAACTGAAGGACTACCGCCAGGCAGGCGGCAGTCTGATCGTAGACGCACAGCCAACCGGATGCGGACGGAACCTGTCCCGGCTGGCAGAGCTTTCCCGCGAAAGCGGGGTACATATCGTAGCTGCTGCCGGCTTCCACAAAAAAGAATTTTTCGATCAGGTCACATTACTGACCTGGTCAAAGGAAAAGCTTGCCGGACTCTATGCACAGGAGATTGAAACCGGTACAGGGACCTCCGGCCGGCCAGTCTCCCTTTACCGGGCAGGCATCCTGAAAGCCGCTGCCGGCAGAAACTGGCAGACAGACCCTGTCTATCAGAAGCTCTTTGAAGCAGTCGCAGAAGCTGCAGGGCTGACCAGAGCCCCGGTCATGATCCACACGGAAAAAGGAAACGATGTCCTTTATATGATCCGCTGGTTTCAGGAACGGGATATCACCCCGGAAAAGCTACTGATCTGTCATCTGGACCGCACCTACCATGACATTGACTATCACAAAGAGGTGTTATCCACCGGCTGCTTTCTGTGCTATGACAGTATCCACCGGCTGAAGTATCTGTCAGAACAGGAGGAGATGGAGCTTCTCTGTGCCATGAAGCAGAGCGGGCTGACCGGACAGATCGTTCTGAGCCTGGATACCACCAACCAGAGGCTCAGGTCCTATTATGCAGAAGACATGGGGCTTGACTATATTTTAACAACCTTCGTCCCGCAGCTGCGGGAACACGGCTTTACCGATCAGGAGATCCGGCAGATGTGTATCACAAATGCCAGAACCATACTGGATTTCGCTTAAAAGCGGAACTTCAAATCAGCGGATTCCCGTCCGACACACAGATTCCTGGACAGACTTCACGGAAGGCTGAACAGGAATCTCCCGGACGTGTGACGGGCGGGATGGAGCGGAACTTTCAATCAGCGGATTCCCGCCCGACGCACAGATTCCTGGACAGACTTCAGAAAAGGGCGGGATGGAGCGGAACTCAAATCAGAAAGGGGTATCACGAATGAAACTTGAAAAAGCGACACAGCCGACCATGTATTTTATCGGCGTAACCACAGGCGCATCTTCGATCATGAAGGTCTTTCCGGAATGGGCGCAGGCGCTCGGTCTGAAGGACACCGTCATGAAGGGAATCGATATCGCCATTCATGAGCAACCGGAAGTATACCGGGAGGTAGTCTCCTTTATTAAGAACGACCCATTATCCATGGGGGCGCTCGTAACCACTCACAAGCTGGATATCTATGCGGCGGCAAAAGACATGTTCGAATATCTGGATCCCTATGCACAGCAGTTTGAGGAAATGTCCTCCATCTCCAAGCTGGACGGAAAGCTGTGCGGTCACGCCAAAGATCCAATCACCTGCGGCATGGCGATGGAAGAATTTGTACCGGAAAACTACTGGAAGGAGCATCCGGAAGCCGGCATCCTGATCATCGGGGCCGGCGGCAGCGCCATCTCCATGTGTTCCTACTATATGCGCAATGCAGGCAAAGGCAACGATCCGGCGAAGATCGTGGTCTCCAACCGCAGCAGACCCCGTCTGGATGCGATCCGGGAGATCAGCAGCCGAATGAATCCGGCAGGCATCCCAACGGAATATTACCTGTCCCCAAATACCGCCGATAATGATGCGGTTCTGGCAAAGATGGGACGCGGAAGCCTGATCATCAACGCTACCGGGCTTGGAAAGGACCGTCCGGGATCTCCTTTGTCCGATGCCGCCCTTTTTCCGGAGGATGCACTGGTCTGGGAGATCAACTACCGCGGAGACCTCCTGTTCCGGCATCAGGCAGAAGCACAGGCAAAGGAACGCAATCTGACGGTCAACGACGGCTGGATGTATTTTATCTACGGATGGACCCAGGTCATTGCCGAAGTTTTCCATCAGGAGATCCTTGGAGAGAAACTGAAGCGGATGGATGCTATTGCCGCAAAATTCAACAACCGGGCTTAAAACAGGAGGTACCTATGGCACATTTTAACAATTCTGAAAAACCGATGGATTTTGACAGAGGATTCGTTATTGACTTTGATCTGGAGACCGGCCTGTCAAAGGCGCTGGATACCGGAAAGCGTTATCTGGGACAGATGAACGGAATGTTCGCAGACCAGAAGGCCTATGACGAAATCATGAAAAACGGCGATCCGCTGGTCTATGAATTTCACTCCATGCCGGCGCCGGAGACCGACGGAGATTTTGCCTTCGGATGCTCCATCCTGAATCCCGGCAAAGTCGGAGATGAGTATTATTTTACAAAAGGTCACTTTCATACCATTCTGGATACCGGAGAGATCTATTATTGTCTCAGGGGACATGGATATATGATGATGGAAAATCTGGAAGGAGACTGGCTGGCACTGGAGCTGACTGCCGGAAAAGCAGTCTATGTGCCGAAACGCTATGCACACCGCAGCATCAATGTAAGCGACAACGAACCGCTGATTACATTTTTTGTCTTCCGTGCAGATGCGGGGCATGATTACGGAACCATTGAAACGAAGGGATACCGGAAGCTTCTGGTGGAGCGCGACGGCAAACCGGCGGTCATTGACAATCCGAACTGGAAATAACGGATAGAAAAAGAGGATTTTATGGCAAAATACAAAGTACTGGTCACCGCCCGTTCCTTCGGCACGGTGGATGACCTGGCAGTAAAGCTCTTACAGGATAACGGCTGCGAGATAAAGAAACTGGAGGAAAAGAACGGACCGATCCCGGAACAACTGAAGCAGGAACTCCCGCATGCCGACGCAGTCATCGCCGGTCTGGAAGATTACGGCCGGGAACTGATCGAATCTGCAAAAAACCTGAAGGTCATTTCCCGCTATGGAGTCGGCTATGACAGGATAGATCTGCGCGCAGCATCCGATCACCATATAACAGTCACTGTTACACCCGGAGCAAACGGCGACTCTGTGGCAGATCTGGCCATGACGCTGATGCTGGACTGCGCCAGAAATATCGTTGTCATGAACAACAGCATCAAAGAGAAAAAGCAGACACGTCCTTCCGGCGTGGAGATGTGGGGCAAGACGCTTGGTATTGTGGGCGCAGGCCGAATCGGAAAAGGGGTGGCGAAACGCTGCACCGGATTTCACATGCGGATCCTGTGTTATGACCAGTATCAGGACGAAGCTTTTAAAAAGGAATGCCATGCGGAATATGTCGACCTGGAGACGCTGATCCGGGAATCCGACTTTATCACCATCCATTCCCCTCTGACGCCGGAGACAAAGAACATGTTCGGCGCAGAACAGTTCAAAGCCATGAAAAAAGATGCAATTCTGGTCAATACCGCGCGCGGCGGTATCGTGGACGAGGATGCCCTTTATGAAGCATTGAAAAACGGCGAGATCCGCGGGGCCGCGCTGGATGCCACGGTGCAGGAACCGCCTTATGACAGCCCGCTGTGCACTCTTCCCAACTGCATCCTGACTCCCCATGCCGGGGCAGCTACGAAGGAAGCGGTCAGCAGAATGGGACTCATGGCCGCGCAGAACGCAGTGGACGTACTCATCGGCGGAAACTGCGTCTATGAGGTAAAATAAAAATTATACCATTATAAAGAAGGGGATGCTGCAAAACGCCATACATACAGACAGGCATTTTGCAGCATCCCCTGAAATATTCCGTTCCCGATCCATCCATCACCGATCAGTACAAAATCCCTTTTCCATCCCGAAAATTTATAAATACTGGTTCAGTTCCACTTTCACTGCATCTGGACCTTCCATCGTAAAGAACCGCACTCCCTTTTCCCAGAAGGGAAGCTCTTCCATTCCGTCGCTGACAATGGAATACCCTTTTTCCTTCGCAAGCGCATAGGCAGCTTCTACATCCCTGCAGTCAATGGCGATGTGGTCAACAGCTCCTGCTCTCCCGGCGCACTCGCCTTCGTAGCATTCCAGTACCAGATTGGAGAATCTCAGGAAAACCACACGCTGCACTTCAGAAAGCCGGGTCTCATATATTTTCTCAAAACCAAGTTCCGTATAAAAGGCGCAGGTTTTCTCCATATCGCCTGTGGGAATTCCAATATGCTGAAGTCCGTTGCAGGTATCCAGAATTTTTCTCTTTTCCATTTGTCTCTTCCTCTTTTCTTTCTGTTGCTGTTAATCGGTATATCCCGCACTTATATGGATGAACGAAAATGCAGGCATACCTTCCATGCCGGTCATTCTTTTCTGACCAGACACTGCTTTTTAAAAAATGCAATCCCAAGGCTCAGCACCTGCCGGTAGCCGGAACGCTCCACTTTCTTCGCATACTGTCTGTCCGCAATCTGCCGCAGAGCCTCTTCACATTCCTGCTCCAGCTTCTTTTCCGAATCCGTCCATTTTGCCTCGATGACCACAGCTCTCCGGTTCCGGCGGTCCCTGATCACAAGGTCGGACCTTCCAAGACCGTTCTCACAGTTGGATTCTACCTGATAGCCGGCGCCTGAGACCAGTCCGGTCAGAAAAGCATGGTAGAAGCTTTCCCGGTAATCAAAGTAACTGATCGTGTCAAACAGCAGATCGGAAAGGAGTACAGTCAGCTTCTCGGTATCCCCGTTCCACAGCGCCGCAAACAGTTCGTCACGGCTGCTCTCTTGGGACACCTCCGTAAACCACGCCTTTACGCTCTTCTGAAAGATGCTTCGGATCTCCTTATTGGGGATCCGAAGGGCCGTCTGCCCCGGCTGCAGACAATCGCCCGCAGGATCGTCCTTTCTCATTCTGGTCAGATAACCGGTGAGATAAAGCAGGCTCCACAGATTTTCCTCTGAAGAGGTCAGCATGTCGTAAGTAAGCTGATCTGTAATGTTTTCCCTGACAGATCCTCCGGATAGAAGCGTCTCAAATTTGTCATGGACGTCAAAATCGGTCCGTTTCAGGAATGTGCGGATAATGGAATTGTCGCTGGTATTTTCCCAGTAATTCTTCGGTTCCGCAGACGGATCCAGCATCAGATCTTTTACATGGTTCATCACATCCCATGGACAGTATACATCATAATTGCCGAAATGATAGCCGTCGTACCAGTCACGCAGTCTCTCCGCATGTTCCGTAAGCCCCGTATCCTGAAGGAGCCGGTCCACCTCTGCCTGCGTGAATCCAAAATATTCATTCAGCCCTGTATCGTTGATCGTATCCGACACAAAGTTGTTGGTCCCGGTGAAGATGCTCTCCTTCGCAATCCGCAGGCAGCCTGTAATGACTGCAAACTTCAGAGATGTATTGTCCTTGATCGTCTGCATGATGCCCTTTACTACCTCCAGCATCTCCGGATAATACCCCTTTTCACTTGCTTTTGCCAGCGGGACATCATATTCATCCATGAGCAGTATGACGGGTTTATTGTGATAAACAGACATCATCCGGGCCAACAGCTGCAGTCCGTTCTCCACTTCCTCCTGTATTGCTGTCTTTGATGCAATCCGGTGAAATACTTCTTTTTCATAGGAATTCACCTTTTCACTTTCCAGCAGATACAAATGTTCCTGACACGTCCGGGCGAGTACCGCTGCAAGCATCGCATACGCCTTCTCAAAACTCAGCCCGTCTACTGTACGGAAGGAAAGAAACAGTACCGGATACTGGTTCATCCATTTCCTGCACAGCTCCTTCTCTTCCGATATGGACAATCCCTCAAACAGCGCGCGGCTGTCCTTCCGTATGTCAAAAAATTCTGCCAGCATATACATGTTCAGCGTTTTGCCAAAGCGGCGGGGACGGGTGAGAAGCGTAACCTGCGTACCATCCGTTTTCAGCAGACTTTTTATCAGTCCGCTTTTATCGATATAATAGTATCTGTTTTTCCGAATATCCGCAAAACTGGAGCGGCCAATCGGAATCTTTATTTCACCCATGATATCTGCTCCTTCTGATGATTCTTTCCATAATTTCCAATCTGTATCGAAAATCTGCCGCACATTTACATATTCCCATCCTATCACAGCTTCCCGCTTTTATCAAGCGCTCCACTTGCGAAATCAGAGGGGCTGTGATAGGATAACATACAACAGAGAAAGGAGGGAGTCTCTTGAAAATCAACCGAACCGTACAGCGCACCATACAGATCCTTTCCTGCGCTGCCGCCCATCCGGAGGGGGTCTCTCTGGATGAACTGTGTGAGCAGTTCTCCCTTCCAAAGACCAGCGCCTACGATATCCTGGTCACGCTTGTTCAGGAGGGCATGCTTTCCATAAAGCCGGGACCAAAGCAGCTCTACCAGATCGGCATCTTTGCTTACCGGATCGGCATGTCCTATCCGGATGCCAATGACACACTGAAACTGATCGCATCAGAGCTTACGGAACTGGCACAGTTCTCAGACCGGACCGCATTCTTCGGAAAGCTCTCCGGCAGAGAGGTCGTCTATATTTTAAAGGAGGTTCCGGAGAATCCCATCATCACGACGGCAACGGTAGGGAGCACTGCTCCTTTGTACTGTACTTCCCTTGGAAAGACGCTTTTGGCATTTCTGCCAAAAGAACAGTCAGACGCCCTTCTTTCTGAGATTGAGATACAGCCCAGAACCCAATATACACACAAAAGCCCGGAAGAACTCTCCCGGGATCTGGATCAGATCCGCTCACGCGGCTATGCACTTGATTTTCGTGAATATGAGGAGCATATGGTCTGCGCCAGCGCCCCCGTCTATCAGAGAAACGGGACTCTGGAAGGCGCCGTCAGCATCTCCGGCTTCTACCGGCCGGAGGAAGATTATGAAAAGGCGGGACAGCTGATCCGCCGGAGAGCCGCTGAGATCTCCAGACTTCTGGGATACCGGAGTACCGCCTGACAAACCTGTTCTATGGCAAAAAGGCTGTTGCAGAATGTATCTCTTCCTGTGTGCTCATCGCACTTGCAGAATCGAGCAGACAGCATTACATTTTGCAACAGCTTCTTTAATGTATACCTGACCGGTAAACGTCTGCCCGTAACGGAAAGTCTTTTTACCGACCTATCCGTCAGGTCTACAGCACCACCCCATCCTTAAAGATGGAGATTTCCCGATATCCAAGCTCTTCCGTCCGGGTCTTCTGTCCTCCTGCAACCGCGATCACCAGCTTGAGAAGCCGTTTCGCCGCATCCTCGATGGACTCTCCATCCGCCACCGGACCGGCATCGAAATCAATCCAGCCCTTTTTCCTGACTGCCAGCCGGCTGTTGGTGGCAATCTTCAGCGTAGGCGCAGGCGCCCCGAAAGGCGTCCCTCTTCCTGTGGTGAACAATATCATATGCGCACCTGCCGCCGTCATGGCAGTGGCGGACACCAGATCATTACCGGGACCATAGAGCATATTCAATCCTTTCGTCACCACCTGATCCCCGTAGCCGATCACATCCATAATGGGTGCGGTGCCGCCCTTCTGCACGCAGCCGCAGGATTTGTCCTCCAGCGTAGTGATGCCCCCCTGGCGGTTGCCCGGGCTGGGATTGTCATAAACCACTTCATGATGGCTGATGAAGTAGTTTTTAAAGCCATTGATCATGTCCACCGCCTTCTGGAAGACGGCTTCACTGGCGCAGCGGTTCATGAGAAAACCCTCTGCACCGAACATCTCCGGCACTTCGGTCAATACAGTAGAGCCGCCTCTGGCTCCCATCATGTCGCTGAACCTGCCCACGGTCGGATTGGCCGTGATGCCGGACAGCCCATCAGAACCGCCGCATTTCATGCCGATGACCAGTTCACTGACCGGAATCGGTTCCCGCACAAAGGCCGAAGCGTAGCGCACACATTCCTTTAACAGCCGTTCCGCCTCAGCAAATTCATCCTCCGCCTCCTGACAGATCAGAAATTTTACCCGCTCTGTGTCGTACTCGCCCAGTTCCTTCAGGAACTGTTCATGGGTCAGATTCTCACAGCCCAGGCTCACCACCAGAACGGCGCCTGCGTTTGGATGGCGCACCAGAGAAGCCAGGAGCTTTCTGGTCTGAGCGTGATCATGCCCGGTCTGACTGCACCCGAAGGGATGCGGAAAGGTGTAGAGACCGTCAATGCTGCCCTGCACCAGAGACTGATTGTCTTTCACGATCTTTTTTGCCACATCATTCACGCAGCCTACGGTCGGAATCACCCAGATCTCGTTGCGGATCGCCGCCCGGCCGTCTTTCCTTCGGTATCCCTGAAACAGTTCCGGATCTGCCGGCTTTGGAAAATGGAGAGCCGGTTCATACCGGTATTCCATCTCCCCTTCCAGATTCGTGGCCATATTATGGGTGTGTACCCATTCCCCTGCTTCCACTTCCTTCGTGGCATGACCGATGGGAAATCCGTACTTGACAACATTCCCGCCGTTTTTGATGGCTTTGACTGCTATCTTATGGCCCTGGGGGATCTCCTCCCGGACTTCAATGGTCTGTCCGCCTGCTTCGACCTGTTCTCCTTTTGCAATCGGATGGAGCGCCACCGCCACATTGTCGACTGCAGTAATCTGGATTGTCTTCATAACCCTTACAGACAGCTTTGATAAGCTGCTCCTGCTCCTTCCGTCCGTATCTTCTTCAGGCCGGCCGTGACTGCGGCTTCCAGGCCCCCGATGGAAGTCAGATCCTGATCCCACATCTGTATGTTGGTCAGTACCGCATGAACCAGCGCTTCCTCGCTGTCATCTTTATGTGCCTCATAGAACTCCAGCACCCACCGGTCATCACTGACCGTATATTCATTGCCGGCCGGACGCCTGCAGACCAGCCCTGCATCTGTAAGACACTGAATCTCATTGCTGTAAAATGCGATATACGCCGCCAAAGACATGGTCAGGCAGACCGGAAGCTCCTTTTTCTGCTCTATATAACCCAGAAATGAAGGCATATTACGGGCCTTCCACTTGGAAGTGGAATTCAGGGAGATGCTCATGAGTTCATGATTCACAAACGGATTATTAAAACGGTCCTGCACGGCAGCGGCGAACTGCATCAGGTCTTCCTTATCCAGCGGAAGCGTTGGAATCACTTCTTCATACAGCATTTTGTTCATGAAATTTTTGATGACTTCATCCTGCATACAGTCCCGGACGATGTCCTGACCGGCCAGATAAGCCCCCAGCACGAATCCGGTATGTGCACCGTTCAGGATACGGACCTTCCGTTTCTTGTACGGACTCATATCCGGCACAACGAATACCTTGTCTTCAATCCCTGCTTTTCGGAACGGAAGTATGTCGTTAAGCTTCTCGCCGCCTTCGATGACCCAGACGCCGAACACTTCGCCCACATCCAGAAGCGGGTCTTCATAGCCATGCTTTCTGTTAAGCTCCTCTGTCTCCTTCGGATCCCGGATCCTGCCGGGTACGATCCGGTCCACCAGAGAACCGCAGAATGTGCATTCCTCATTGACATAGGTCCGGAAGCCTTCCTCCATCCCCCACTGATCGATGTACTGATTCACGCATTTCAGAAGTTCTTTTCCATTGTTGTCGATCAGCTCGCATGCCAGCATGATAATACCGGATTTTCCCGCCTGATAACGATGATGAAGTACCTGGGTCAGCTTTGCCGGAAAGCTGGCAGGCGGACAGTCCTCCTGCTTACAGGACGGATCATATACAATTCCTGCTTCCGTGGTATTAGAGACGATGATCTCCAGATCATCACTGGCCGCCACTTCCATCATAGCCTTATAGTCATCCGCCTCATAGGGATTCAGGCACCGGCTGACGCTGGAGATCACTCTTCTGTCATCCACCTTCTGCCCTTTTTCGCTGCCCCGCAGATACAGGGTGTAGAGTCCCTCCTGTTCATTGATCATCTTTGCAAGTCCGCCGCCGATGGGCTGCACCAGCACGCATTTGCCGTTCCAGCCGGCTTTCTCATTGGCCAGATCGAACCAGTAATCCACAAATGCTCTGAGGAAATTGCCTTCACCGAACTGAAGGACCTTTTCGGGCGCCTTTTTTAACAGATAGCCCTGATATCCTGTCTCTTCCAGGACCTTATAATTTAACCGTTTCATGATTTTATTCTCTCCAATCTGCTTATTCTCTCTGTTACCACAAGTTCCCGTTTTCATCAAAGGGCAGATATTCCGGTTCGGATTCTATCGTCAGATCCGGATTCGCTTCTGCCTCTTCCAGATAAGCTTCTGACAGCATAATATGTTCCAAATGAAGACTGTTGGGAATCCGGACCACCCTTGGATTCTTCTTGTCAATCTCATTGCAGCTTTTAATGCATACCTGTATTGCTTCTTTATCGCTCTCCATGACGATCGGAATACGAACTCCGCCAAGCACCGTACAGGTGATGGCATTCGGATACATGGCGGCCAGATCCAGCTGGTCAAACACGCGCTTTGTTGTAGCACTTGAATATCCAAGCCCGATTCCGTTGCCGTGCGTTTCCGGACTCAGATCCAGCACCGCCACTCTCTGTGCGTCAATGCCGCCCGACGCATATGGAGTACAGAATGTGCCGGTTATATTGGGATCCATCCCGTCACCGCTGAAATTTTTCCCAATCTGATCCACGATCAGCACGTCACAGGAATCCACCAGTATCCGCGGCATATATCCAAAGGCCTCATGCAAAAGTCCCGGCTCCAGCGCCTCGATTTCCTCAGCCGCCACCGCTGTGATCTTACAGGTTTCATCAAACGCGTTCTCTATGGTAGGCACTGCAAAAAGGACCGGTGCGTTTTTAATAATACACTTTCCGAACAGAGGCACATTTTTTGCCATATTTTTAAATCCGGCCTCATGGCACACTTCCGCACCATACTGTTTTCCAAGACCGATCGCCATCATCTTCATCATACCGCTCTCATAGGGTCCGCGAAATGCCGTGTGGGGTTTGATCCTGCACCCCAGGATGATGCCATCCGCCTCTGCAGCATTTTTATCAATGTATACATCCCCGCCCTCTTCATGAACACCGATTTTCTTCACTTTCATGGAGGAAAGAATCGGACAGCCCACATATTCCTCCGTTATCCCATATCCTTCCAAAATTGCCTTCTGTCCTTCGGCAGTCGCTCCCCCGTGGCTTCCCATGGCAGGAACAATAAATGGAAAAGCCCCTCTGGATTTTACAAAATCTGCAATGCATTTTGTTGTCAGAGCTACATTTGCGATTCCCCGCGAACCTGCCGTGATGGCAATCCGCATTCCCGGCCGCACACGGGAAAAAAACTTTTCCTCGCTCAGCAGCTCTTTTATGATGCCCGGAATCTCCTCTGCATGAATTCTTGGACGGGGAAATGTCTGTCTTACTTTAAACATTCTGGGCACCGGTGTGTCTTTTACCATATCGGCAACAAACGGCCTCTCTCTCATAGCCTGAATTTCCTTTCTTTACAAGATATCAATAGACAAGATCCACCAGAAATGTCGTAAGCGGCGGGAAATAAGTAAGGATCAGCATGTCGACCGTAAACAGGATATAAAACGGAATGGCTTCCCTGATAAAATCTTTGGTCCGGCATCCAGTCACACCGCAGGTAACAAACATTAATGTACCCATGGGCGGCGTAAATGCGCCGATCGCACAGTTAAAGATATATACCATCGCAAAATGAATCGGGTCGATTCCAAAGGCGACCGCAACCGGATGAAGCAGCGGGGCCAAAACGATCATAGAAGCATTTCCTTCAATGAACATTCCCACAATAATCAGAAAGATATTGCAGATGATCAGGAAAATAAATTTATTGGAGATGGCAGAAGTCATCCATGCCGCCAGTGTCTGCGGAATCTGTTCCTTGGTCAGAATCCATGAGAAACAGGAAGCCGCCGCAACGATTAACATAATAGATGCCGTTGTGGTCACGGTTTCTTTACAGCCTTTAAAGAAATCGGACAGCTTCATCTCGCGATACAAAATCCCAAGAAGCAGAGAATATACGATCGCGATCGTCCCGGCTTCCGTAGCTGTGAAGATACCAATACGCACGCCGCCGATGATGATGATCGGAAGAAGCATCGGAAGAATCGCCGGTTTGATCGCCGTCCATTTTTCTGATATCGGTATCTTTGTTGTCCGATGCGGAAGGTATCCGCGTTTTTTGGAAAGGAAATGAGTAAAAATCATCAGCGTAATACTCAAAACCAATCCTGGTCCAATACCTGCCACAAAAAGCTTTCCCACAGAAATATTCGTGATACATGCATAAATAATCAGGCCTGTTCCAGGCGGAATCAGCGGCACCACCATGCCGGAAGCGGCAGTGATAACGGTAGAGAAGGGTTTTGAATATCCTTCCGCCTCCATCGACGGAACCAGCATCTTACATTCCATAGCTGCATCTGCCAGAGAAGATCCGGACAGGCCGCCCATCAGTGTGGACAGAAGAATATTTACCTGCGCCAGACCGCCCGGCATCCGGGAAGTCAGAACGTTGCAGCACTCCATAATCCGGCGGGTAACCCCCGTGTAATTCATAAACACGCCAGCCATGACGAAGAACGGGATTGCCAGAAGCGACAGGCCCTGCGCTCCTGCCAGTGTCTGCTGTGCAAATACGGTTGCATTGATGGTCGGATTACCAAGAAAATATATGGCAGATGCAGAAAGTACAGAGATAAATACCGGTACCTTCAGAAATAAAAGCACCAATAATATGATTGCAGCATAGATAATCATGGAATTCATTCTTTTTCTCTCGCCTCCTCAAATTCTTCTTCTGAAATTGCTTCAATGACCTCTTTCTCCGAGTAATGAAAGAAATTCACAAGAATATAGTTAAACACCTGCCAGATACAGGACACCGGAGCCACACAATAGATCATGATGTAAGAAAGATGAAGAACTGCCGTCGTCCTTCCGGTAGAGGCAAAGACGTTGATATATGCCATACTGTTTTTCGCCAGATAAAGAAGCGTAATGGTCGAAACAAGCAGTATAAAAACATCCAGAATCTTACGAATCACAGCCGGAAACATCTCATAGAAGATCTCGATGGCTGCATGATTTGCGGTTCGGAAAGCGGCGCCTGCTGCCCCGAAGATCACCCATATGATCAAAGCCGCCTGTACCTCTTCAATCCAGCCAAAAGGACGGCCGATCAGATATCGGGCAATGACTCCGGAAAATGTCAGTCCCACAAGCAGAACCATTGCCGCCGACGCAATCACCACATCCAGATTCAGAAGTGTGATCTTCCAGTTCATTTTTTTATCCATATATACCTCCATAGCTCTGACAGCCCTCTGTCTGTCAGCATGTGAAGCAAAGGGGCGAAGGACATGCCTTCTGCCCCCTCTCCCAACAGCAGTAACAGTCCCGTCACACTTCTTGATTTACTGTTTTCCTGCTGCTTTTACTGTCTCATACAGACCTTCGCTCCAGCCCAGACCTGCGGTATCATTTTGATAGAAATACTGTCCTGCCTCAATCCATGCTGCTTTCTGCTCATCTGTCAGCTCTGTAACCGTAACGCCTGCCTCATCCAGAATCTTCAGTGCTTCCTCGGTTGCCTCATCCTGAAGTTCATTGTTATACAGACCGGCTTCATCCGCACATTCACTTAAGAGCTGCTGCTGTTCCGGCGTCAGAGACTGATAGAAGGATTCTCCGCATACCCACATGGAAGTCGCCAGAATATGTCCGTCCCGGACCACATATTTCGCCACCTCCTGGAAAGAACGGTTTGCCAGAGACACGACCGGGTTCTCTACGGCGTCAATCGTACCGGCCTGCAGTGCCTGATACACATCCCCCATATCCATACCAACAGAAGCCGCACCCAGATCATTGAAAGAGGTAATCGACAGATCGTTGGAGGACACACGAAGCTTCATCCCTTTCAGGTCTTCCGGCACGGTTACAGGTTTAATGGACATGATATCGCGGGAACCATAGATCCAGTTGGAAGACAGTACACGCAATCCCCCATTTGAAGCAAGCTGGTCACAGAGACCTGCATACCAGTCAGAATCGATAACGGCCCATTCTTCCTCCCAGGTATCAAACATAAACGGCGCATAAAAAATACCAAAATCCGGAACACCATAGTCTGCAAGAAATGCACCGTCTGCAACGGTAATCACATTTTCACCCATGATCATCTGATCAATCAGGTCCGTCTTCTTTCCAAGTGCAGAATCCGGAAACAGTTCAAGAACAATGCTTCCACCGGACTTTTCCTCTACCAGCTCTTTCCACTTCTCAACTGCTTTTGCTGCCGGCTCTGTTGTGGCATTCTCATAACCTACATTGATCGTCACAACATCCCCGGAAGCTGCCGCCGGCGTCTCCTGCGCCTCTTCTGCAGGAGTCTCTTCTGTTCCTTCAGCAGGGGCTGTCTGTGCGGAGTCAGGTGCGGAAGATCCGCAAGCCGTCATAGACAGTACCATAGTTGTCATCATAGCCAGTGCCAAATACTTTCTTTTCATGTTGTTCCTCTCCTTTGATCTTATTATTTTATTTATCATAGCTGCCCCTTTTGACAGTACAATACCAGTTCCGTTCCTGTATCAGCGGATATCCGTAAAGTCAATGCCTACCTTCAGCATGCTCCCGCCCTTCGTACTGAAATCCTCAAATGCCTTTGCGGCATCGTTAAAACTGTACACATCCGTAATGATCTTCTCCAGATCCACTTTTCCTTCCTTCACCAGATCGATCAGCTCTACAAAATCTTTCTTTAATGCATTCCGGCTTCCGAAGACATCCAGTTCCTTCTTTTGAAGAAGCGTAAAGTTAAAGTCCAGGTTCTGCTTCCCTACTCCAATCAGCACCACTTTTCCTCCGAAGGCCGCACAGTCGATGCAGGACTGGAAAGTAGACGGCAGCCCTACCGCCTCAATGCAGATATCAAATCCGCTGCCCAGAACATTTCCGCCGATCTCGGTACTTCCTGTAATCTCTCTTACTGCCGCCTCCAGACTTTCCGGCCCTTCGTTCAGGATCGTTCCTGCAAATCCAAAAGTTTCCCTGCTGCGCTCCAGTTTCTCCTTCGCCTGCGGGATATCGCACAGATACACTTCTCCGCCCAGCGCCTTTGCCGCATTGGCTGCCAGCACTCCGATGGCTCCTCCGCCGATGACCAGCACCCTGTCTCCCTGTTTCACACCGGCACGCTGCACACCGTGATAACTGATGCAGAACGGTTCGATGGCTGCCAGCACTTTGGGCGGCAGCCCCTTTCCATCATAGACTCTCTCAATGGGCATGGTAATATACTCGCAGAATGCCCCGTCTCTCTGACAGCCCATGGTCTGGTTGTCCATACAGGCATTGACAATGCCTCTCTCACAGCTGTAGCAGTGTCCGCAGTTGAAGTATGGATTACAGGTCACGATCATCCCCGGCTTCAGTCCCCGGTCATTGTCATCGATCTCCACAATCTCCGCTGCAAACTCATGCCCCGGTATGCGGGGATAAGCAAAATATGCAAAGGTTCCTCTGTAAGAACCCAGGTCGCTTCCGCAGATTCCGCCGTAGAGCACCTTCAGCAGCGCTTCGCCGCTCTTCCTCCTGGGCATCTCGATCTCACGGATGACAACTTTTCCTGGTTCTTCGATGTAGATCGCTTTCATTTTCCTCCTCCTTTTTATGTATTCTTTGTTGGATATAACGTTGTATACATCTTAATTCGATATTAAACTACATCTATGCATTTTGTCAATCACTTTTCAGATGGTTTTATCGTTTTTGTTATAATACACAAATTTGATATCTGTTTTTTATGCATTATATCCAATCCAAAGAGGCGGCTCAGTAAAAAAACTGCTGTAAAAACGGTTCATCGGTCTTCCCGCCTATCCAACCGGCTTTCAGGTTGGTGTACATGCTTCCTGAAACTTTCATAAACACCTGATACATATGGCAGCCATATACTTTGCGGAATTAAAAAATCAGGCAGAAACTTGCGAATCTTATCATTGGGTGTTAGAATGTAATAACATCACCAACGATCAAGACTTCAGAAAGAATATACATCTATGACACAATCAAGCAAAAACAAACCTCTGAAACAATATGCATATGAATTTATCAAAAAGAAAATCCTGACCTGTGAATATGAACCGGGGCGCCATCTGAATGAACAGCAGCTCTGTGAAGCCATGGGGAACATCAGCCGGACTCCCGTCCGCGACGCCGTGAGCCGTCTGGAGCAGGAAGGACTCTTGAATATCCTTCCCAAAAAGGGGATTCTCGTATCCGAGCTTCGGATCAGCGATATCAACCGGATTTTTGAGGTTCGGATGCTGCTGGAACCCTATGTCCTGCGGCGTTATGGCAGCAAGCTGGATGCCGATCAGCTGAGATATTTCTCACAGGTCATGTCTGACCATACAAAAGTCCCGTCAGACTCCTTCTATGATCTGGATGACCAGTTCCACGGTTTTATCATGAACACCATGCACAACCAGTATCTGCTCGACACCTATCACAACATCAGCAACATGAATCAGCGGCTGCGGATGCTGTCCGGAACCCTGGTGGAAAATCGTCTCGCAGATACCTTTGCCGAGCACAGAGCCATCATAAACGCCTGCCAGCAGAAGGACTGGGAGACTGCTGCCGATGCCATGGTCCGACATCTGGAAGCATCACGTATATCCACCTTCCAGCTGATCGTTGAAAATGAAGAGAATTACTGACACTGAAAAAAGTCCGGAAACACAATCCGGACTTTCTTTTTATTTTTGTAACGATTCAGCCCTGCCCTGAATTCACCACAGATAAAGATATTGTAAAAGTACTGAAAATATATCGTTCCATCTGTTCGTTTATCCACTATGCCCTGTTTGTGGAAGATCTTTTTTCAGGAATTTCGGAATTCTTCCTGTATTTTTGGCAAATCTTTAACAATCAACTGCCTGTTCAAGTGTAACTGTTTTAAATTATTTCACCTTTTTTCATTGTATTTTCTTATTTCCTCCGGAAATGTTGTTATGATCTTCTGAACATTTTTTTCCTGCATATAATATGCTTGAGAGTAAAAAGTTTATATGCTTAAGAAGCCAGTAAATCCTCACAGATTTCTGACTGATCCTGCACTTCCTGAATTAATCGTGTTATGTGTAACCTGGGGTTCTGCCACATAAATCGAAAAATATGTTTTCGAAGATAATG
>VSND01000020.1 GCA_009774145.1 Lachnospiraceae bacterium
CTTTTTTAAATACTGTATATATTGACTATAAATTAAAAAATTATTATAATAAACTAAAAACCATAATCTTATAACGAGGACTTCATATGTTCAGAAACTTTTTATTTACCATGTCCCTGTCCGGTACGGTTGTCTTTCTTGCATACATGATTCTGTATCCCCTTGCCCGCCGTTATTTTCCGGTTCGTTGGCGGTATCGTACCTTATGTATGTGCATTATTTTCTATCTGTTCCCGCCGCCTTTGTTGAAAAACAACACTCTGTCCCGTTTATTTCGCTCCCAACCCGTTTTTCAGTCAATTATGCCGCCTCCCAAAGTAAATATGGATAACACTTTTTTAATCGTATCCTACAGTGATAAACTTCAGATCGCTCCCAGGCTCCTGTACATGTGGGGGATCATCAGCTTTTGCGGAATTATTTCTCTGATTTTGATAATAAAAACCTTTTACCATTACAAAAGGATGAAAAAAGCATATGTAAATATCACTGTTGAGCAACCCCCGAAAAAATGGCAGGAACTGTTTCTTAAAATTAAAGCACAGATGAAAATTAATCAAAAGGTTCGATTGCTGTGTTCCGCCTGCTGCACAAGCCCCGTCACATGGGGCGCTCTCTCGCCGGTTATCCTGTTCCCCATACCATCTGATGAGACAGATGAGGAAACTTTCCGTCTCATGTTGACGCATGAACTGACTCATATCAAATATCATCATTTACATATAAAATATCTTGGCTTACTGGTTCGAACCATACACTGGTTTAATCCAATGGTCTACCTCTGGTTCCGGGAACTGTGCAATATCTGTGAAATGATGTGCGATGAAACCGTCACCAAAAACATGGAACCGGAACAATGCAGACAGTACAGCCATATGATCTTATCCTGTGCATCGCAAGATGTTTTCTGCCGGTCTTATCCATTTTCCGCCCATCTGGCGGATGATGCCATTATATTGAAAAGGAGAATATGTGAAATGCAAAACAAAAAAAGAAAGTCATGGATCCCTGCGCTGTTTCTGTCGCTGGCACTTGCCGTATCAGGTACGATCACCGCATTTGCCTATACACCGCCTGACACGGTTTCCTTTTCCGATGAACCGTATGAAAGTGGAGAAATATTAAATATCACGGCAGCCGAAGACTGCACTGATGATACAGCCGATCTCCCATATGACTATTACTATACGGACAGCGACGGAAACATCTACCCTCTGTCAGAAAATGCAGTTGCTTCCAGTTCCTGTTCCCACCAATATACGGTTCCAGTTAAAGTGACAAAACATGACCCAGATGGAAAAGGCGGCTGCACGGTCACACAGAGAGAAGTATTAAAATGCAGCAAATGCGACAGCACAAAAATCGGCGATGAAATATATACCACCCATTATAACAAATGCCCCCATTGAACGTCTGTCTGCAGCAGGAACGGTTATAGGAACCTGTAATCCACCCATTTATGCATGGAACGGATTTCCATAAATCTCCAAGAAGAAAGGAGCCCCCTATTGAAAGATTACTACAGTCTGTCCGATACGGAAAAGAAAATCATGGAATTATTATGGCAGCTCGAAGAGCCCCTGTCTCTGAGAGAGACCATGGATTACCTGAATGAAAAACTGAATAAGGACTGGAAACAGCAGACCATCGGCACCTACCTGTCCCACCTGGAAAAAGCCGGGCTGGTCCGCATTGACAAACGGTTTGCACGGTCCTATCTGTATTTTCCCGCCTGCACCAAAGAGGAATATACGCAGAAATACCTTCAGAAACTGGTTTCGGAATCTTTTAACAATTCCATTGCTGATCTGGTCTGCGCTTTTACAGGCGGCAAGAAACTGTCGAAAAAAGATCTGAAAGAACTGCAGAAGCTGATCTGAGCATATCAACAAGGCTGCTGCAAAATATCCCCTGCCCGTTCACTCAGAAATATTGAGTAAACAGACAGCCATATTTTGCAGCAGCCTTATAAACTTCACCATCCAAAAATCTCTTTTCCCAATGCCTCATATTCTTCCATTGTTATTTTTTTATCACGATAAGTAAAATCACTGTTTTCATCATACCAGCCATCCGGGGAATACCAATATTCCGCACTGAACTGAAATTCGTCTACCACCTTCCCATCGCCGTCGTACTTTGATAACCAGTACATCTGCCTTCCCACATGCATAATATCACAATGTACAATCCACACGGCATCCTCATAATATGTAAAAAACAGCTGTCCGGCTGTCCCTTCCCCCTGCGCCAGCACATAGACTTTTCCGTTCCTTGCATCCAGATAGATCCCTCCATAGGGACCATTTATAATCTGTTCGTCTTCGCCGTCATTATCCAGATCCATCCGTTCCCCAACGGAATAGACAAAATAATCATATCCGCTTTCATCAGCCCCCAGCCGGTCAGAAGCCCAGAAAGCGCTTTCTTCCTTGTCATCAACTGCCGGAATTTCATCGGCAAGAAATGCATCCAGTAATTTTTCCGATTCGGACTTTGCCGTGAGTTCTGCTTCAAACATACCGAAATTCATTTCCATGTCAGCGCTTTTTTCTCCTGTCAATAAACGCAGACAGATGAATACTGCTATTTTTATAACTCCTGCGTTACCCATTCCTTTTCTTCCTTTCTGAAAACAGTTTCAAATCAAAAGACAACCCCGGAAGGAATATCCTGCCAGAGTTGTCCTGCTGCAGCAGATATTCTGCCGCTGTCCTGTACTATTTCACAGCGATCGCTTCCACCTCGCAGAGAACTCCCTTCGGCAGTTCTTTTACTGCTACGCAGCTTCTCGCCGGCTTTGATACAAAATATTTTGCATAGGCTTCATTGAATGCAGCAAAGTCTCCCATATCCGCCAGAAAGCAGGTCGTTTTAATGACCTGTTCAAAGCCGGCGCCCGCCGCCTCCAGAATCGCGCCTACGTTTTTGCAGCTCTGCTCCGCCTGCGCGGCAATGCCCTCCGGAATGTTCCCTGTGGCGGGATCTACCGGAATCTGTCCGGATGTGTAGATAAAGCCGTTGACTTCATATCCCTGAGAATACGGTCCGATCGCTCCCGGCGCTTTGTCTGTTGCAATCACTTTCATATCATCGTCCTCCAAACTGTTGTTTTCCATATTTTACCCCACCGCCGCGATTTCCGCAAGGATAGAATATCAGGCATGATCACTGCATTTGCATATGCACCGCCTGAGATAACTTTAATCTTTACAGTTTTTTACAGACCTTTTCGAACATTTGATACACGAATTCCAAAATTTTATCGAAAAATAATCCAGCAAAAATTCCGGAAACGCACTTAAAATAAAAACGTTTCCTTCGGCTATATGATTTTGCTGACACTTATAGATCAACAACGGAGTTACAACATCTTTGTATGTATCATATTTAATAATTTCGCTGCTGTTAAGAAGACAGGAAATACGCATTACAAATACATTCAGCAGTTGCCTCCATATTTCAAAAGAATATTTTCTGAAATCTGTATACATTTCTCTTCTTACGGATCTGTTTTTATAATTTTCAAACTGGTCCAAAGCGCAGTAACAATTTTGAACATTTCCGCAAACGTTGGGAGAAAAATCTCTTAACGCTTCAACCATCGGATAACTGATATAAAGTTTCCCATTTTCAGTCTCATTGTCAAAATTCAAAAGCATACTGTTTACTGCATCGGTCATGCCGAGTTTGGCAGGCAGGTTATTCTGATGCCCATCATAATCAAAAAACAGGAATATTTCTGAAAAATCATCTCTTGTAAGATCTGCAAGCGTGCCTTCCAATTCCCGACTGGTTTCTCTGAGTATTTCTATAATATCTGTGTCAAAATCGTCCTCCTTCATCTTCTGCCACAGCATATAAATATTCTGCCCGGCAGGAAGAGTGATGATTTTAAAATTACAGTCTTTGAAATGGATTTTACAGAGATTACTAATAATCTGCGGTTCCCGGGCCTCACCCTCTACAATAAAAGCTTTATAATTTCTACCCTTCATCAAAAGCACCCGCTTTATACATTTTCTGCAGATTATGAGCTTTTCTCAATTCTTTTTCTGTCGAATCGGCAAATGACCAGATTTTATTATTTCCAATTACAAAATAACAGTCCGGCCTCAGCAGATCATTACTCATTAAATCTGTGTTATGAGTCGTGGTAAATATCTGTACATTTTTTATTTCATTCAGTTTTTTTATTATGTCAATGGAAAGTTCAAAATGGTAAAATGCATCAAATTCATCAATATATACAAACGACGCCTCATGCATTTTAATATACCAGTAATAAAACAGCGCCAATGATCGTGTACCTGTTGAAGCAATTTTAAAAAAGTTAGCCTCCCTGTTTCCAAAATTGCAGTAAAGCTTTTTTTCTCCGTCTATCTCCCTGCCCACCAGGTTGTAAAAAATGCCGTTTTCTTCCAGAAACTGCTGAAAATCCAGAAGTCTCCCGCTCTCAATAATTCCTTCTGAAATATTTCCCTTTCCGGCCTTAAATCCTTCATAACCCCTTTGATCCAAAGAAAAAAACAAAAGCATCCTGTTTACATAATCCATAAATTCACGAAATACCGCATTTTCTTTATTATCCTGCAAAATCGCATTGCTGTTTACATATTTCACTCTCGAAATCGGGGTCTCCGTCATCATCGTGTGATTAAGAGTCTCTGTACCTACAAGTACCGTAAATCCTTCATTTTTGAGATAATTATAAGAAATAACTTCTCTTCCGGAAACAGACAGACGCTCATATTCCAACTGATTCATACCTGTTTTTCCATATTCATATACCAGTTCTTCACCTCGAAATGTAAATACATACTCAAATTCTGCAATCGATTTTTCCCCGTCCAGATTTAAATAACAGTCATAGTTTCCCGGAAGTGTCTGATTGTCCGTCAGATGACATATAATATCACAGATGGCAAGTCCCAGATTTGACTTACCACTGCCATTAATTCCATATAAAATACCTTTCGTAATACATCCTGACGATATCACCTCCTGCTGAAAACCATAATCCCACGGTGATTCCAGGTCTAATGTTATCTTATCCCTGAAGCCTTTAAAATTCTGTACACTGAATTTCTTTAACATAATATGCAGCATCCTTATAAAATGTTTTATTTATAACTGTTGTTTTCCATATTTTACTCCACTGCTGCGATTTCCGCAAGGATAGAATACCGGCAGAAAAGAACATTCACGCCATGGCATTCACTGCAAAAGCGCATCCTTCCGGAGCCGGTAATACAAAAACCCGACGGCATCCGCCAGAAACCATCCGATCGGAACGGACCACCAGATCCCCGCCACTCCTATTGCCGGAACCGCAGACAGCAGGTATGCAAGAGCCACACGGGTGCCAAGAGAGATGACCGTCAGCACCACGGACATTCCCGGACGCTCCACTGCCCGGTAAAAACCGTAGAGCAAAAACAGGCAGCCGATCCCGCAGTAAAAAGCCCCTTCGATCCGCAGATACTGCACGCCGGTCCTAAGAATCTGCGTCTCCGTCGGTTTTACAAAAAGCAGCATCAGAGGTCTGGCGAACAGGAAGACTCCCAGGCTGATGCAGATACAGAACAGAAAGGAACAGGTCACTGCGCTCCGGATCCCTGCCTGGATCCGTTCCTTCTCTCCTGCCCCGTGATTCTGCGCCGTAAAGGTGGAAAACGCATTGCCGAAATCCTGCACTGGCATATAGGCAAAGGAGTCGATCTTGACGGCTGCCGCGAACGCCGCCATGACGGCTGTGCCGAAGCTGTTGACCAGCCCCTGCACCATCAGGATGCCCAGATTCATCACCGACTGCTGCAGGCAGGTCAGAAAGGAAAACTGCGCCAGCTCCTGAAATACCTTCCGCTGCAGCCGAACCCGCCCCGGCAGGATGCGATAGGACGGGAAGAACACCCAGGTATAGGCTAAAAGTCCGATTCCGGACACATACTGGGAGAGAACCGTCGCCGCCGCCGCTCCGGCAACGCCCCACCCAAACCGGATGACGAAGACCAGATCCAGAACGATATTCAGGACTGCACAGATTCCCAGAAAGATCAGCGGCGTGACGGAATTGCCGACCGCCCGCAGAAGGGATGCGAAAAAATTATAGAGGAAGGTTGCGAAAATCCCCGCAAAAATAATCCAAAGATATTCCCGCATCATGTCATAGATCTCTGAGGGCACTTTCAAAAAGTGCAGGATCGGATCCATCAGCAGAAATACCGCTGCATTCAGGACTACCGCCAGAACGGCAATCATCAGGAAGGAATGCAGAATACTCTCCTGCAGGCCTTTCTCGTTCTTCTCCCCGCAGCGGATGGAAAATACCGCGCCGCTCCCCATGCAGAGCCCCAGAAGGATAGAGGTCAGAAATGTCATCAGGGTATAGGAAGAGCCGACTGCCGCCAGCGCATCCGCCCCCAGAAACTGCCCGACGATCAGGGTGTCTGCAATATTATAAAGCTGCTGCAGCAGATTTCCCAGAATCATGGGAAACGCAAAAAGCAGCATGGTCTGTGTGATCGGACCCGTGGTCAGATCTTTTTTCCGGCTTAATGCATTCATCTTTTTGTCTCCTGTTTTGCAGGACAGCCTGTGCGTCCAGTTCTTTGAAGTTCACAGCGCTGTACCCTGTTGTATAAACAGTATATTCCATTTACACAGGAAACACAACAGCCAGATAACCGGCGCCTGACCATAGCGCCCTGCCTTACGGAGCCCTGCATGTTCGCCGTCTCTGACGAGGAAGTGCGAACCGCCGTCGACCAGTATTTCGCCGACGGGATCCGCACCTTCCAGATCGTCTGCGACGTCGCCGCCCACAGCCCGGAGGGACGGGCGGAACTCATCCTGAACCATGTAAAATCCGCCATGGAAGCCCGGGGACAGTCCGGACAGTTCTTCGTGGAAACCTGGTACGGGATTGCCGACTATGCGGTCATTGACGTGGTCATTACCCCGTAGTTCAGGACGCTGTGACGTCCTTTTTCTTCAGATACCAGATGCCTGCCGCCGTAAACAGCAGAAGAAATACGGCGGTACTGATGGCAAACCCCAACATGTTTTCCACCATATTTTCGTCCTTGTTGGCATTCATCCCCATCAGCATCAGGGAATAGGGCCAGAACAGTCCGAAGCCTCCGTTGCTGAGCAGAAAACCCACAATACTTCCCAGAAGCGCCAGCGCAATGGGAACTGCAAAGCTCCGGATCACCATGGCAAGCAGAAGCTGCAGCGCCGCGATTCCCATACCACCGATGCTTCCCCGGAGAAGCCAGACGAGGATTTCGAAAGGCGGCATGCCGTCAAGACCCGCAAACCTGCCCGCTCCAAGGAACAGCACCCATACCCAGAGCTGCAGGAATACCGTACACGCAAGCGCCATACACAGCTTTCCCAGAAATACCTCCCGCACCGGAACCGGCATGGTCATAAGCTGATTCCAGTTATGGTTCAGATGCTCTACCCGCCAGATATAGGCGCAGTACAGGCCGATCAGCGGACCGTAGAAGAAATTGGAATAGAACAGGGAGCACTGTGTCCACAGAGAATACCATTCCGATTTCAGAATCCCCAGGTTCTGCAGGTAGTTGCCGGTTCCCATGACGGTGGGAATCAGGGGGATGACCAGAAATACCAGCCACAGATGGGAATGCCTTAATTTTTTATGTTCCATTTTTACACAGGTCAGCAGCATCTTTATATCTCCTTTCTTAAAAACAGCCGTTTTCCGGCCAGATAGCCTGCCAGCAGAAGCGCCAGAGTCAGACACCAGACGGGAAACGGAAACGGCACGTCATAAAAGGTACTGATCCGGGTTATCTCATCCCAGTCCTGCCTTACAAAACACAGTTCCGAATAATACGCCCACAGAAACAGATATTTCAGGGGATGCCCGCTGGGGAAAAACCAGGAAAACAGCCCCACAAAGGAACCAAGCAGCCCTGCTGCCAGCGGCAGAATCTGGTTTTCAAAAAAGAACGACAGTACCACCTGCAAAAGAAGGATCAGGATACTGACCGTATAGACCTGCAGCACAAAATACACATACCAGACCGGCTTTGCCGTCCCCGCAAATCCGTACAGCCTGCCGGTCAGGAAGATCTGCGCGGCCTGCAGGAGCACAAAGACCGCCAGATAGGACGCTCCGGTCAGAAGCTTCATGTCAAACAGCCGGCTTCTCTTTTCCAGCGTGCACAGAAGCTTCAGGGTATCTCCCTTCACTTCCGCATCGCAGAGGCGGCTGCCCAGCATGGCGATCATGGTCGGCAGCAGAATCGTATCGATGAGCGGCACATTCAGAAAAATCAGCTCGTACCCGTCCTGCAGCTGTTCCATATCATTTCTGGAAAGGATCCATGCTACCCACAGTATGATCATCCCCAGAAATGCCAGCACAATCAGTCCGATCTTCCGGTATCTCACTTTCATCCATTCGGTCTTCCATTCTCTCCACATTACAGACTCACCTGCTTTCCGGTCAGGGTAAGGAAGATATCCTCCAGACTCTTCTGCTGCCCGCTCACTCCCGTCACCTGCGCTCCATGTCCCGCCAGCAGGGCCACCAGCTCTGCAACCTGTACTTCTTCCCGTTCCTTCAATACCAGCATCCCGTTTTCCAGTGTGAAGGATTCTCCATGTTCCTCCAGAATCCGCATTGCTGCCGTCTGATTCAGCACCTGAATGTGGATGCTGCCTTTCGCTTTTTCATGCAGCTTTCGAAGACTGCCCTGATAGATCAGCTTTCCCCGGTCGATGATCCCCACATCCGTTGCCATCTGGTCGATCTCGCTGAGCAGATGGCTGGACACCATAACCGTCATCCCGTAATGCTTCGGAAGATCCGAGATCAGCTCCCGCATCTCCTGAATCCCCGCAGGATCCAGGCCGTTGGTCGGTTCATCCAGCAGAAGAAGCTTCGGCCTTCCAAGAAGCGCTGCCGCCAGCCCCAGGCGCTGCTTCATGCCAAGGGAATATTCCCGTACCTTTTTCTTCTGCTGTCCCTCCAGCCGTACAATACGGAGCACTTCATCGATCTCCTCCCGGGGAACCTGCTTCAGCGTCTGTACAATCTCCAGATTTTCTCTGCCGTTTAAATGTCCGTAACAGGATGGCGCTTCAATCAGGGAGCCTGTACGTTTCAGGACTTCAATGCGGTTTCGGCTGTGAATCTCATTGCCGAACATCTGAATCTCGCCGGCCGTAGGCTTCACCAGCCCAAGGAGCATCTTCATCGTCGTGGATTTTCCGGCTCCGTTCGGTCCAAGAAAGCCGTATACGCATCCGGGACGTACCTTCAGGTTCAGATCCTTTACGGAATACTTTTCCCCGTATTTCTTGCCAAGTGTATTCGTTTCGATCATATACTTCATGTTTCTGTCTTCTCTGCCTTTCTTTCATTTTCCGGCGGAAGGGCTTCTGCACCGGAGTGCATCCTTTCTCTCCTGTCCGGTCAGCCGCCGGTCCCTTCCGGTCTTCCTGCATGATATCACCCTTTGCTTACTCCTCCCTGAAGGCCGCCTTACATTTTCCTTAACTTTTGCATAATCAGGTGAAATACCGGCAAAAACGTTTTATAATCAGAAGAAAGAATGACAGAAAGCGGGGAACGAACCTATGGAACATCTTTATGAGGCGAGAATCTTACTGGTGGACGACAATCCGGACATTCTGGAAATGCTGAAAAATATTCTGGCGCGCCGGGGATTTCAGAACGTCCGGACCGCATCCGACTGCAGGAGCGCCCGCCTGGCTTTTGACGAATATGCACCGCAGATGGTGATTCTGGATATCATGCTGCCGGACGGCGACGGCTTCTCCCTGATGCGCGATTTCCGGCTTGCCTGCGATTCGCCCGTCCTGTTTCTCTCTGCAAAGGATGAAGACAATGACCGGCTTCTGGGACTGGGCCTTGGGGCAGACGACTATATTACCAAGCCCTTCCTTCCGGATGAACTGATCCTTCGCCTGACCGCCATCCTGAAACGGACTTATTTTTCCTCCTTTCAAAAGGAGCGGGAAGACTCCGCCCTTGTTCTGGGGGACCGGACGGTATGGCTGGAAAGCGGCACGGTCCACACCCCGGAAGGCGACGTCACACTGACGGCAAAGGAACTGGCGCTGTTAAAAAAGCTGAACGAAAACCGGGGAAATATCGTCACCTTCGACGCCCTGTCCGATGCGGTCTGGGGTGAAAATTATTATGGCTATGAAAATACGCTCATGGTTCATATCCGGAGGCTGCGCGAAAAGATTGAGGCACATCCGTCCGCCCCTGTCTGGCTTCTGACCGTGCGGGGGCTTGGATACAAGCTTAAGAAGGAGGCGCGCAGACCGTCATGAAAAGCCTGTCCAGAATTCTCCTGCGCTATCTGTGGTACAGTTTATGGATGCTTCTGATTACTCTGGCGCTGAATATGTTTCTCTATGTTCTGTTCGGTTTCCAGACCGTCCGGTCCACCAACCGGTCGACCACCGCAATCCGGAATATTTCCGAAGAGCTTGACCGTACGGACGGAACCGTCTGCCTGTCAGAGCAGGGATATGAATATCTGAAAACGGACTATGTATGGGCCATGCTGCTGGATGCGCACGGAACGGTTCTGTGGAACTGGAATCTTCCTGACAGCCTGAACCATTCTTATACGGTCAGCGAGGTCGCCTCTTTCAGCAAATGGTATCTGGACGACTATCCGGTCACGGAATGGGTCACGGACCATGGACTGCTGGTCATCGCACAGCAGAGGGGCAGCATCTGGAAATACAATATCAAAGAACGGAAGGAAGTGCTCCATTATATTACCGCCATGATTCCCGTCACGCTTTCTTCCAATCTGATCCTCGTCTTCTGCATCGTGCTTGTATTCGGTTTCCGCTTCTACCGTTCCCTCCGTGTGCTCGCCGTCGGACTGGAACAGCTTTCTGAAGAAAAAGAGGTCCATCTTCCGGAAAAGGGAACCACCGAACTGCTTGCCGGACAGCTGAACCGGACCTCGGATATCCTGGCCCGACAGCGGAAGCATCTGGCAAAAAGGGACGAGGCGCGGATCTCCTGGATCAACGGCGTATCGCATGATATCCGCACCCCCCTTTCTCTCATCATGGGATATGCCGCCGACCTGAAAGAAGATGCTTCCCTGTCCGAAGAACAGCAGCATCTGGCGGAGATTATAAAAGCACAGAGCATGAAGATCAAACGGCTGATCGAGGATCTGAACCTGACCTCCCGGCTGGAATATGACATGCAGCCCCTGCGGCTTTCCGAACTCCACCCGGCCGGACTCCTTCGGACTGCGGTCAGTGATTTTTACAATCAGGGACTTTCCGACCGTCATCTGATCGACCTGTATATGGATCCGGACGTGGAACAGATCACGCTGAACGGTGATCCATCCCTGCTGACGCGCGCGTTCTCCAACCTGATCCAGAACAGTATCCGGCACAATCCGGACGGATGCACGGTTACGGTCACTGCCTACCCGGAAAAGAACGGCATCTGTTTTCAGGTCTCGGATGACGGCTGCGGAATCCCAAAAGCCGTCATACAGTCTCTCGAAGGCAGACTTCCGGAAACAGAAAAAGCCCCGCATATCATGGGGCTTCGAATTGTGTATCAGATTTTTCAGGCACATGGATGGCAGATGCTCTTCACAGACAGCCATACCATCCATATCCTCGGGGCGGACTGCAGCCGCATGGAGGCCTCAGACAGAACCGCCCATAACTAAAGAAGGGAATCCCAGAAAAACGCGGACCAGTACGGCTGAAGAAAGAACTGCTGGAGAAAGACAAGCAGCAGATAGGACCACTGCCCATGCTTTTCCTCATAATCATCCGCTATTCCGGGCGGCAGATGCCAGTTTCCTTTTTTTGCCGGAAGACGGATCAGCAGATATCCGATCCCTGCGCCCAGCAGATTGGTCATCAGGTCGTCGATATCAGTAGCGCGGAACGTGAATATCTGCGCAATCTCAATAAATACGGTCAGAAAGCAGCAGAATCCCAGTACCTGCTTCCAGTTCTGATAATCATCCCAAAGAAGCGGAAGCAGAAATCCAACCGGAATGAACATCAGAACATTGAGCAGATACTGGGCCGGACTGCTGAACAGCTCCAGCATGGGAATCACATTAAAAACAAAGTCAAACCCGCAGTCTTTGATGTCCGGAAGCCCAGTCACGGAATAGATGCCCGACAGCACGCAGAGATAAAAAAGCAGCAGAATCGTATGCGGACTTTTCAGCCGCCTTCCGGACAGTTTTAAAATGATCAGGGATGCAGGCGCCAGTAGAAGCATGCTGGACAGGCAGTCCATACCAATCCCCAGAAATCTTGCTGAATACATATGGTTTCTCCTTCGTATATGATATCCGACCGTGCGCAGAAGGCCGCATGCTGACTGACGGCCGTCTCACTGACGGTTGTCAGTATAGCAGGAAAAACTGAAGATTTTCTTTACATTTTATTGAAAACTTTCTGAAGACGACAGCCGGTACGCCCGGATCCCGTTTTGCAGCGCCTGTTCCAGTGCATTGAACAGCCCGGATGTCAGATAATAAAGGCCTGCCGCCGCCGGAAGCGGAAGACAGATCAGGAAGACCATCAGGCCGGAGGTCAACAGCATCCCCTTCGAAGGCTTCGGCAGATCCAGGCTTTTAAAAAAACACATATATGGATAGAGCTGCGGCAGAATCTGCACGACTGCAGACAAGGCAGGCAGGATTCCATATGGGTCCCTTGTCAGAAGAGACGCAATCCAGGGGCAGAGCCTGCTTCCTGCAGTACCGCCCGTCCCTGCCAGCACGGTCCGGTACAGACCGGTCAGCACCGGAAGACTCAAAAGCAGCAGAAGACAGCTCCCCGCTCCTGCCTGCGACGCGTCTGCGCCGCGTCTCTGCCGCGCATACAGAGGAAGCAGGCAGAGCTTTACCAGCACGGTCAGGCAGACAATGGCCAGACCATAATCCCCCGTATACGTATAAAGCCATGTAAGCAGCGTTTTGAATAATGTGATGATCCCGTTCATAACCGTCTTTTCTCCTTTTGGCGTCTTTTCCGAAACCAGAAGAAATCAATGCCAAAGCCCAGCAGATAGAGAACCCAGAATCCAATCGCTGCGCGCCCCAGGACACCGCCTCCTGACAGGATCGAAGAAACCGCCGCCAGAAACAGTAATCCTGCTGCCGCGGCTGCCAGCAGCTCCGCCGCATATTTCCTGCGGAAAAGCCTTCCCACATGCGGATCCGCGCGAAACACTGCAAATCCGGAATATTCTGCCAGATCTTCCAGAAATTCTTCCGGCGCTGCAAATCTCTTCCCGCTTTCTTCTTCCTTATGAACATATTGAAGCCATTCATCCACATTCAGTTCTGACAGCGGTCCTTCTTCTTTCAGCATCCGGCACAGCTCCAGCGATCCCTGCAGCATCTCCATCTGCTCTGCCAGCTCTTTCTCCTGCCGCTCCAGCAGCCCCAAAAGCTCCGTCTGCCCTTCATACAGCAGATAAATACTTTCTACTGAAATCCCCATTTTCCGAAGGAGCATGATTTCTTTTAAACGCCGGATATCCTCCGGCTCGTATTCCCGATACTGACTCTCTTCCTTTCGTCTGGGACACAAAAGCCCTTTCCTTTCATAAAATCGGATATTGCTTATACTGAGCCCTGTTTCTTTTGCAGCTTCTCCAATCTTCATATCCCCTGCACTCCTCTCTTTGCTCTTTGGCGGATCATTTTCTTCTCTGATCCGTCTTTTTTCCCGGGATGACCTCAATTATGAACCCTGAACCAGGGTGAGAGTCAAGAAAATTTTAAAATTTATCCTCAAATTTGGGAACAGAAAGAGAACCTTCTAAAGGATCCACAGAAAAACTGCCGCCAGAACACCCAGAAGAAGGAATGCCGCAGCGCCGAGCAGGAATTTCCCCAACATTCCGGCGCCGGCTCCGCCTCCTGCCCGCTGCTTTCCCATACCCGCCACCGCTCTCCAGGGACTGTGCCGTTCCATCTCTGACAGCCCTGATGTCCCTTTTCCAATGGCAGACAAAAAATCCTGCCAGTCCTTTTGCAGAACGTGGACTCCCAGGGCAAATTCTTTTTCCGGACTCAGACCTTTCAGCAGGGTCCGGAAAAATCCGGACTCTTTTGCGTACGGAGCGGATTTTTGATATGCGGGATCTTTTTGTTTTTCCCGAAACTGCCGGCAGGCATACTCCTGTCCGTCCCGAATGGCTTTTTTGGGGTCTTTCGTCTGTTTATAAACCGTCAGTGTATGATAATATACGGCGGATGCTCCTTTCCGGTTCAGGTACAGATCGATCATTTTTTCGATGACGTCCTGCAAAGGCCGGGCAACCAGAGCCCTCTGTCCGGCTTCTCCGGCATATACCTGTCCTTTTATGGACATGACCGCAGCCAGCAGCCCTGTTACTTCCTCATTTCTGGCGCTGATGGCAGGGTTTTTGAATAAATTTCCGCCGTTGTTTATGTGTGCCGCAAACCGGTTCGCCATCTTCAGTTCTTTTCCCGAACAGGAGCGCGCGCTTCCCTTCTGAAAGGTATTTTCAGCAATGCCGCTTCTGGCGCTGCGGATAACTTCGTTTCTCTGTCTGATCTGCTCTTTCCAGGAATTCTGCTGAATATGATACGTCTGCTGAAACCGGACATTCTGTTTTCCGGACGACTGGTAGATCATGCCTTCGTCGGACAGTGAGGAAGAGGCAGAACTTCCGCGGCAAAGCGCATGCCCGGCTGACCGGTGTATGCCGGTCTCTCTGCCGGTTCCTCCCACAGAGCCGCCTGCGGCTGTTCCGCTGTTTCTGCCCCTGACGGATGTTCCCTGAGAGAAAAGCGCATGCGCGGCCCTGGGAGAGAGCGTCCGTCCGGCGGTCTGCCGGTAAAGACCTGCCCGTACACGGTCCGCCGCCTCCGTCTGTCCTGTCTGTTCCAGCAGTGAGATCAGCTGGGCCAGTTCCTGTTCCATCAGTAAGTTCAGTTTCTGCGCCAGCAGAGCATCCAGGCGCCCCAGCTGTTCTGCCAGATTTTCTCCTTCCGCATATTTCAGAACCGCTTCCAGCAAAGTCAGGTAGAGTCTCGACAGTTCCTGAAGCTGCTTTGACAGCTCTTCATCGGGATCCGGCTGCCAGTTCAGAAAAGCTTCCCAGTCTTTTCCCTGCATCTCCAGACACCACCCTGCAATCCCGCTTTCAGAAATGGTTTTGCCCGTGCGGGGAGCTCTGTGCCTTTCAGAGATCTCTGCCGTATCTCTGGGCTGCCCCTGCTCCTTTTTTTCTGCTCTCTTTTCTTTCTGTTCCATAAGCGCTCTGGAAGTTTCCCGAAGCAATGCCTCACCGGCCTTCATTTCTGTCTGCTGTTTGACAAGCTGAAGTTCTTTTTCCGTACTGGCAGCCGATTCCAAAGCGGTATCCACCGTGTTTATGTTTGACATATCTTTTCCCTTTCCCGAATGGAACATGTATTCTTATTAGATATATCGACCCGATTGCCAAAACATTGATAATAAAATGCGGCAGACGATGGAGGCTGTTACCGGGTCGATCTTTGGAATATGCCTGTCCGTCGGAGGCAGGAGAAAAAGTGCCGGAACCGTGCGCAGAAGCAGACGCCGGTCTGCGAAAAGGGGGCAGGGGGCGGGAGCCGCCAACGGACACAGACGGACTTCCGGCGGTCACGCCGGAAGTCCGTCTTGAGTATCTGCGGGAACAAATATACTGCCTGCAAAGCAGGTGACGCGCACTAAAACATGGAAAAGCACCAGGAGTCAGCGCAGCTCATGCACATGCGGTAATCGGAAAGAAACCGGACCGGCAGGACATTGTTCGCCGCTGCCAGTCCTGTTATGCCGGCATCACATTCCGTTTTAAGCTGGTATAAGCCAGCAAGATATAGATTGCATAGATCAGAAAGAAAATCCCCAGCGAGATCGTCACAATGGACAAAGGACTGTTCATTCCAACCATCACTCCCGGCTCGGGGGCGTGGGACAGGTGGAGGATAAAGGGTATGCCGATCAGCACAGGGGGCACGGCGGGCAGGGCATAGTAAATCGTGAACTGGCGGCTCAGGGCCTTTGCCATCTCCCGCCGGTCCATGCCCAGCTTTTGCAGGAGCTGGAACTGCCGCCTGTACCGCTCTGTCTCGCTGAGCTGCTGAATGGTGAGAATCGTGGCAGCGGTCATGGTCAGCGCCAGGGCCAGATAGAACAGGGGAAAGACGAACAGGACCGTCTGGGCCGCCTCTTCCGCGTTTTCCGAGGCTCTGGTGTGAATCTCATCATAGCTTGGCTCCGGAAGATTCTGTTCTCCCAGTCTGTAATTGATGTCACACAGGACGTCAAATTGAGCCTCCGTCACCGGCTGGGCAGTCTTGGCCGCATAGGCGTGGTGAAACACCAAAAGGCTCTCCGCCGCCTCGTCCGGCACCACGAGGATATACCGCGCCCCGTTGCCCGTGTCGTAATTTTGCAGCAGGTGTTCCGCATGGACCCCGCCGGGAATCAGGCTGGCACCTCCCAGGGAGATGGGCTGGGTGTAGCCGGTCAAGTGCTTTTCCAGGTAGGCTCTACAGTGGATGAGATACTCCCCCGGCTTCAGCTCCACCGGCGGGTATCCGGCAATGGCGCGGAGCGCGGCGTAGTCGCTGTACCGCAGCACCGGGTCCCGGTCAAAGTAGCGGTAATAGTCCTCTCCCATGCGCTCCACATAGTCCATGACCCGGCTGTCCTCTGCCTGGTAGACGCAGTAGTGCAGCTCCCGTTCTACGGAAATATTGTCCTGGATGAAATCAAAATAATCCTGGCTGACCGGTCCGTCGCCGGCAGCGCCGATATACAGGTCGAAGCAGGCGTTTTCCGCCGCACGGCCCGCGAAAAGCCCCCGGAAAACCAGCCCGACCCCCTCGGAGATCAGGGTGGCCGTAAAAATCATGGAGATGGTGGCCATCAGCACACCCATGGTGGCCAGCTTGGCTGTCAGGGTACGAAACACCAGCAGGCTTTGTCCCCGGTACTTCCGGGCGGGCCGCCGGTCGAAGAAGGCGGGTACACCGGAGGCGAAGCTGAGGAAAAATCCGAACAGGAACACAATGACGCATCCCGCCCCGGTGACGCCCAAAATGGCTCCTCCCGCCATCAGCAGACAGGTTCCGGCCACCCCCAGCACAATGGAGAAAGAGAACATCCAGCGGCGCACAGTTCCCGTTTGAATGACCATGCCCTCGTTAGCACGGTCAACATAGAGCAGGTCGTGGATATTCGCCCTGCGGATATATTTGCGGCTGCGGCGAAGGGCAAAGAGATAGATCAAAGCAAAATAGAGGACCGTCAGCCCCAGGGCGGGGAGGGAAAAGCCAAACGAAAAGGCGTAGGGCAGGCCGAACAGCGCCAGTACGATGGCGCGAAACACCTGATAGAGCAGCCCGCCCAGGGCGGTCCCCAGCACCAGAGCACAGCCGCCTACAGCCAGATTCTCCAGAAAGAACAGCCGGGCCAGTTGCCGGTTCTCCAGGCCAATGAGCAGATAGAGCCCCAGCTCCCGGCCCCGGCGCAGAAGCATGAATCTGGTGGCGTAGGCCACCAGCCAGCCAAAGACGCACACCACCACCACGCTGGCCAGCACGATCATCAGGGGAAGTACGGAGATACTCTTGGACAAGGCGATGATCTCCTGAGAGAATACCAGCCCGTTAAACGAATACAGCAGGGCAGCCGCCATGACTACGGTGACGAAGTAGACCAGATAATCCCGGGCCTGCCTCTGGGCGTTTCGGAGGGACAGCTTAGATAACGTCACTGACATCACCCCCTAACGCAGCAAGAACATCCAGAATCTCATGGTAGAACACAGACCGTCCCCGTTCTCCCCGGAGCAGCTCGTTGAACACCCGTCCGTCCTTCAGGAACAGCACCCGTCTGGCATAGCTGGCGCTGTAGGCATCGTGAGTGACCATGAGAATGGTAGCGCCCATGTCCCGGTTCATGGTGGTCATGATCTCCAGCAGGTTCTTGGATGCTCTGGAATCTAACGCCCCGGTCGGTTCATCCGCCAGCAGCAGGGTCTGCCCCGCCACCACAGCCCGGGCGACCGCAGTGCGCTGCTTCTGCCCCCCGGACACTTGATAGGGGAACCTGGGCAGGATGTCGGTGATGCCCAGCTTCTGGGCGATGTCCCGAACCCGGTTCTGAACGGTCCCGGGGTCCTGGTGATTCAGGGAGAGGGCCAGGCCGATGTTTTCCTCGATGGTAAGGGTATCCAGCAGGTTAAAGTCCTGGAAGACAAAACCCAGCCGCTCCCGGCGGAACCTGGCCAGTTCGGTTTCGGACAGGTCCGCTACACTCACCCCGTCCAGGAGAATCTTCCCGGCGCTGATGGTATCGATGGTGGAGATGCAGTTGAGCAGCGTGGTTTTTCCGCTCCCTGACGCCCCCATGATGGCCAGGAACTCTCCGTCCTCCACCTCGAAGCTTACCCGGTCCAGGGCTTGCGTAACGTTGTTTTTGCTTCCGTAATATTTTTCGATATTTTGTACTTGTAACATGGCAATTTGCCTCCTTTGCTTATGGTTCTATGGTACACCAGAAGCGAAGGCCGTTGTATCGAAGTCCTGTTGATTTACCTTACAGTTTTGTAAGGTTTTCCTTCGCGGGAAAAGTCAGCGTTACTGTAGTTCCAGCCCCTTCCTGTGAATCCATGCGCAGTTCCAATTCCAGGAAAACCGCCAGCTTCCTGCACAGATACAGACCTATGCCGGTAGAGCCGCCGCGCATCCGCCCGTTGCTGCCGGTAAAGCCACGCTCAAACACACGGGGCAGTTCATGCGCCGGGATACCGATGCCGTTGTCGTGAACAATAAGCCGGGTCTGTCTCCCAAGAGGCCTGGCAAAGAGGGTGATGACCGGCTCCGCTCCCCGATAGCGGGCAGCGTTCTGGAGCAGCTGGCCCAGAATAAAGACCGCCCATTTTTCGTCGGTATAGACGGCACAGTTCATATTTTCCATCTCTACCCGAATACCGTTTTGGATCAACAGGGAACGGTGGTTCTCAATGGCCTGCGCTGCGATTTTTTCAAGCTCTGTCTGCCGGAACAGGCAGTCTTGCTCCGGGTTCTTAGCACGGGCGTAGAACAATGCCCGCTCTACATGAGCCTCGATTTGACTGAGTTCCGCTGTGAGCTTCCGGCGGGTGTCCCCGTCCAGCTCCCGACAAATGAGGCGGGCGGCGGTGAGAGGGGCTTTGATCTCATGCACCCAGCGTTCCACATACTCCTGGTACTCCCGTTGGGACGCCTGGGCGTCAGATACGGCGCCCGTCATATCGCGGCCAGCCAGGCGGACCAGATCCAGGCGCCGCCGTTCATAAAGTCTTTTAGGCTGCGGAACGCACTCCGTAAACAGGTATTTACGATCCAGACCGTCCAGAATGGATTTCCATTCCAGGAGGCGGGCGCGCTGCTGAAAGAAATCAGACATATTCACCGTCAGGAAAACCAGCAGAAACACAATCAGCAAAATCACCAGGATCCCCGGCTGCGTTCCCGTGATGCAAAGGAACGCAGCCGCCAGTCCGGCACAAATCGCCTGGAGCGCGATACGCCCCAGCCGGTCCGATAAAAATTCCCGCAGGGTCATAGTTGATACCCCATTCCGCGCCGGGTCTTGATGGCGTCCGGCAGACCGATCTCCGCCAGCTTTCCCCGCAGCCGGGTCATATTCACGCTGAGAGTGTTGTCATCAATGTAAATCTGGTTGTCCCACAGGGCATCAATCAGATCGGCCCGGGAAACAATCTGCCCGGTATGGACCATCAGGCAGGCTAAAATCTGCAGTTCATTCCGGCTGAGTTCTACGGCTTTTCCGCCGGACGATACCACCCCTTTTGTCAGGCTCATCCGCAGTTCACCGGCCTGCAGTAAATCAGCCTGTTCCGGTCCGCCGCCGCTCCGGCGCAGGACCGCTTTGATCCGGGCCAGCAGAACGGGAACACTGTATGGCTTGGTGATGTAGTCGTCCCCGCCCAGGCTCAGCGCCCGCACCTCGTCCGCACCGGCATCCCGGCTGGTAACAAAAATCACCGGCGCGGGAACGGCCTTCCGCAGTGCGGCACACAGAGAGAAACCGTCTTTACCCGGAAGCCCGATATCCAGAAGGATCAGATTCGGGTGTTCCTGCGCGGCCTGCGCCGGTATATCTGTAAACTTCGTGATTACCAGAGTTGTATATCCCTCATTTTCCAGAAGCAGCGCCAACTCTTCCCGAATGGCCGGGTCATCCTCGATGATCATAATTTTGAGCATACCATTCCTCCCGCTGTTTTGCTTACATTTTAGCACATGGAGGGCAGATTATCAATTATGGGCAGGAACAAAGCCATTCGCATTTTGGAAAACCTCTCCCTTTCCGTTGCCGGATAGGGTATGACAGCAAAAAATTATCACAGGTACCATTTCTTAAGAATCTCTTAATACTGTTGACAACACTATATTATACAATATATAATATTATAAAATCATACAGTAAACCAGCAGCAAACAAGGAGAAACGGCATGGTATTTAATACAGGCGCTGCACTTCTGGACGCGATCGTACTGGCTGTCGTATCCATGGATGCAGAAGGAACTTACGGGTACAAGATCACCCAGGATGTCCGGCAGGTCATCGAGATCTCGGAATCCACGCTGTATCCGGTTCTGAGACGGCTCTTGAAGGATGGGTGTCTGGAAGTATATGATATGGAATTCGGCGGCAGAAACCGCAGATACTATAAGATTACAGACGCAGGGACTGCACAGCTGAACCTGTATGTCTGCGAATGGCAGAACTATGCGGCAAAGATCACCAATATCTTTACAGGGAGAAGGAAATCATGAACAGAACGGAATTTATGAACCGGCTGGAGCGGCTTCTGTGGGATATCCCGGAAAGCGAACGCAGGGAAGCCCTTCAATATTATAATGATTATTTCGATGACGCCGGTCCGGAGAACGAAGCACGGGTCATCAGAGAGCTGGGCAGCCCCGCCCAGGTGGCAAAAACCATCCGGGAAGGAATGTCCGAAAACGGAGAATATACGGAACATGGTTATGAGGATGCCCGGTTCCGGAACCGTCAGGATGTCACGGCAGATGATCCGGATATAGTGGTGGAAAAATCCTTCGAAAGACAGCGGCGGAACTCTCCTGACCCGTGGAAGCTTTTAGCCATCTTTCTGCTGTGCCTGCTACTGCTTCCGATCATTATACCGCTGTTTCTGGTCCTGCTCGCTGTTCCGGCGTCCATACTGATCGGCATCATCGGTATTGTGATCGCAGCAATGGTGGCGGCGGCCGCCCTTCCGGTCGCCGGCATTGTCCTTTTGGCCATTGCATTTTATCATCTGTTCCTCACTCCTGTTGCAGGCATCACACTGGGCGGCATCGGCCTTGTGCTTCTGGCGGCAGGTATCCTTACCTTTTTGCTGACCATATGGATCCTGAAAGCCGTCTTTCCAGTCTGCATCCGGACCGTGGTCGCCATGCTCCGCTATCCTCTCAGAAAGGCAGGTATTGTAAAATGAAACCCATCTTGAAAATATGCCTGATAATCAGCAGTGTTTTATTTGCTGCAGGAATTGCCTGTATCGGCATCGGCATCGCCATGGGAGTAACTCCGGCACAGCTTGTCCATGCAGGACACTGTCCAGGGAGTTCTCTGATCCGTTCAGGACTGGATGAAATAACATCCGAAGTTTTGCGTCTTCCGGAACTATCCGGGATATCAGAAGAGGTTCCGGATGATCTGCCGGAACCTCTGGAGGAAACGGAAAATCTTTCCGGAACCAGCTTCTCCGACGCGGAAGAATACTATGAATTCCAGAATATTCAGGAACTGGAGCTGGAACTGTCTCTGTGCAGTCTTAACATAGACCGGCACGACAAGGATTTCATCGCTGTGGAAGCCGATAATGTACAGAATTATTTCCGCTGCCTCCAGGAGGGTGATACGCTGTCTCTGAAGGATGACCGGCCGCATTCTGCCAGGCAGAACAGCACGAAGAATGAGCTGCGTCTCACCCTGTATCTTCCGGACCAGATCTTCAGAGAAGTTTCTGTTGAGATGGAAGTGGGAGAGATCCGGCTTGACGCTCTTGCCGCTGATGAGGTCGAAGTCACCAATGGCGTCGGCAGCATCACCATCGGAACGCTGAACGGAGCCGACCTGTCCGTTCACACAGGTGTCGGCGAATTCCTGGCGGATCGGATCCAGGCAGACAGGGAAGCAGATATCAAGGTGGATACCGGCAGCATCACGCTTGCACAGTTTGACGGAAACTCCCTGGAAGTGGAGTGCGGAATCGGCAATGCAGAAATCACGGCAGCGGGAAGCGAGCTGGATTATAATTATACACTTCATGCAGATCTTGGCAGCATTTCCCTGAACAGCCGGCAGCAGAACAACTACGGACATCACCTGGATATCCATCACGGCGCAGACCGCCGGATCTCGGTCAACTGCAGTCTGGGCAATGCAACATTAAATTTTATGGAGGAATAGTAAAATGAAAGACAAACGACTGTTAAAATCTTCTTCAAACCGTATGATCTCCGGTGTCTGCGGAGGAATCGGGGAATTTTTCGGTATTGACCCAACGGTCATCCGCCTGATCTGGGCGATCCTGACCTTCTGCGGACTGGGAAGCGGCATTCTGATCTATATTATTGCTGCAGTTGTGATTCCGGAATATTAAAAAACTCTTTTCTTTTTGAGAAAGCCGCATTATAATAGAAACAACCTGTAGCATCTGTTTGCAACAGACAGAACACACCTGATCGGACAGGAACTGTTCGATCCGCAGGAATTCAAAACATCAGGAGGAAATTTTATGGGCGGCTTTTTTGGAGTTGCGTCAAAGAACGACTGTATCTTTGACCTGTTTTTTGGAACAGACTACCATTCTCACCTTGGTACGAGGAGAGGCGGCATGGCTGTATATGGTAAGAATGGTTTTGACCGTGCCATTCACAATATAGAGAATGCGCCTTTCCGAACCAAGTTCGACAAGGATATGAGGCAGATGAAGGGGTATCTGGGAATCGGATGTATCTCCGATTATGAACCGCAGCCTCTGATCATTCGTTCCCATCATGGTACTTATGCAATCACTACCGTAGGAAAGATCAACAATACGGAAGAGATTACAGAGCTTATCTACAAAAACGGCAATACTCATTTTCTGGAAATGAGCGGCGGGGATATCAACCCCACGGAACTGGTCGCAGCCGTGATCAATCAAAAGGAAAATCTCATAGACGGCATCCGTTACGCACAGGAACTGATCGACGGTTCCATGACGCTGATGCTCATGACGCCAAAAGGGATCTATGCCGCCAGGGACCGGATGGGGCGCACCCCTGTCATCCTCGGCAAAAAAGAGGATGCTTACTGTATCACCTTCGAAAGCTATGCATATCTGAATCTTGGATATGCGCACGACCGGGAGCTGGGACCCGGAGAGATCGTGATTGTGACTCCGGACGGTGTACAGACGCTCTCCGCACCCGGAAACGAGATGAAGATCTGCACGTTCCTGTGGGTCTACTATGGATACCCCTCCAGTTCCTATGAGGGCGTGAACGTGGAGCAGATGCGTTACAGCTGCGGCATCAGGATGGCAAAGCGCGACGATGCGAAACCCGACAACGTTGCCGGCATTCCGGACTCCGGCATTGCCCATGCAGTCGGTTATGCGAATCAGTCCGGCATCCCGTTCTCCAGGCCATTTGTCAAATACACCCCCACCTGGCCCCGTTCTTTCATGCCCACCATTCAGAACAAGCGGGATCTGATCGCCAGAATGAAGCTGATCCCGATCCATCAGCTTATTAAGGGAAAGCGCCTGCTCCTGATCGATGACTCCATTGTCAGAGGCACGCAGCTTCGGGAAACCACGGAATTTTTGTATCAGAGCGGCGCTGCAGAGGTCCATATCCGTCCTGCCTGCCCCCCGCTTGTATACGGATGCAAATACCTGAATTTCTCTCGTTCCACCTCTGATATGGATCTGATCACCAGAAGAATCATTGTCCGTCTGGAAGGCACAGACGAGGTACCGGATGAGGTTCTGCAGGAATATGCGGATCCCAATTCCGAAAAATACGAGATTATGGTGGAAGCGATCCGCAAAGAGCTGAATTTTACTTCCCTGAAGTATAACCGTCTGGATGACCTGCTGGATTCGGTAGGCATAGAACCCTGTAAACTCTGTACTTACTGCTGGAACGGCAGGGAATAATCCGCTTCCTCAAAAGCAGCACAAAAGGCTCCTGACCGCAGACGTTGATCTTCCTGTCTGCGGTCGGGAGTTTTAGACTCCTGCACCTGCAATGCTCCGGCTGCAGCGCCGCTTTGTTCCTGTCTGCCTATTTCAGCAGTTCGTCATAAGTAGTGTTCAGACAGTCCCGAAGCACCCGAAGCTGAGCGCCGGTGATATGCTGGATTCCTCTCTCGATCTTCACCAGCGTCTCCCTTGTCATATTCACATCCTGAAGCTGGATCATCCGAACCAGCTCCGTCTGCCTGATTCCCCTGCTCAGCCTGATCCGGCGTATGTTTCCGCCGATATTGATGCCCGACTGCTGCTTTATCTTCTGTTCCATCCTGCACCTTCTGAAAGAACCGGCATCAGTCCTTTTTCTTCCATCATATTCGTTTCATTCGATATCATGGGACTGATATCAGTCCTTTCAGAAATTATGGTTTTCGTTCCAGAAGCTCCTCATAGGTGGTATTCAGACAGCGTTTGAGCCCGCAGAGCTGTGCTCTGGTAATATGCTGTGTCCCTCTTTCAATCTTCACCAGAGTTTCTCTTGTCATATCTACTCCGCGAAGCTGAAGCATCGCAGCAAGCTCTGTCTGTCCGATGCCCTGTTCCGTCCGGATTCGTCTTATGTTCCAGCCGATATTTTTATCCGGCTGTTTTATCTTCTGTCCCATAGCTGTTTCCGCAAAATGGACTGTTTTCAGTCCTTTTTTCTTTATCATAGAGTTTCTATATGCTATAATGGGACCAGAACGGGTCCAATATGGAGAAAGAGGAAGAAAATGCACCAAAAAAATTTTAGAAAAACCTATTATCAAATACGGACAGAGCTGTTCTGGGGAATGGTTTTGTGTATACTGTTGTTGCTGCTTATGGGAATTCATGCAAATTACCGGCTGATGAAACAGGAACCGGAGAAGCTTTCCGAAGATGAACAGCAGATTCGCATGGAAGTCACCTATGATGACTGGCATTCTGAGCTGGAAGATTCCGCCCAGTGCCTTTTATGCCGAGAAAATGCCCTGGAAGAAGCAGAACCGGTCCCGGGCAGCGATACCATTGGACTGATTTTGCTGAACAGCTGGACGGTTTTGAACCTTCCGCTCAGACGCGGCGAAACAGCCGGGCGGGAAGGCGGACACACCGGCGACTCCGGGATCCACTATGGGTATACCGGCGGGATCACCTGGCTCTCCAGCGGGGATCCGGACCGGGGAATGGCAAAGATCAGCCTGACGCTGCCGGAACGCTGTCAGCCGGATGAAGATTTCATCCGCCGTAATCTGTGCCAGACCTGTCTGGATCAGGTTACCGCTTCCCTGCGTTTCTGGAAAGGCGCGCAGGAGGATAAGGAAGCCGTTCCTCTCTGCCTGCTGGACCGCCAGACAGCAAAGATCTATTCCGCTCAGGACTGGTATCTGGGATATTTTATCAGGGATTACTGGATTGAACTGGACTTTGAAGAAACAGAGGTATCCATCAAAGCCTATTATCTGCCTTCTGCCGCCTGACCGCCTGCACAGAACTCTGCTTCCTGTCCGGGAAATTCTGTTTCTGTTTTCTTTTTTCTGAATTTTGTGATATTTTCCATCTGACAGACGTTCCTATAGTGAAAAGCTTTTCAAAACAGAACAGACCCAACCGGAGATGACCGGATTGGAGAAAACGGACTACGACAGAGCAGTGAGCCTCTGTCCGGATGCAGTATACCGGACCGCGCTGAGCTGCTGCAAAAGACACTCATGTCTGCAGATTCGGCGCCTGTTATGGAACGAACCGGCCGGATACAGACAGAAACGTATTTCGCAGCAGCCCCTTCTTGAACAGCCGGACACCGTTTCCCGGCATGGCCTCATCCCCCTGTAAGTTCCTCGATACAGCATACATTCCCCGTCTGCATCCTCCGTCACAGAACCGGTCCGATCACTGCCCGGAAATACCGGTCCAGTTCCTCCGGCGCCTGTTTCCGTCCTCCTTTCAGCCACCAGAGCACCATCTCCACAAAACTGCCCGATATATGATTAACCAGAAAATCCTCCGGAAGGCACGCCATCTTCCGGGACGTCCGGTTCACCACCTGCATGTGAATCAGTTCATTCAGACTGTCCTTAAAATAACGCAGAAAGATCTCATTACTCTCGCAGGACAGAAGCTGCAGAATATGATTGTCATTTTCCGCCAGATGCTGCAGCAGATGACAGAAGACGGATTCCGGCGCATTTCCTTCGGAATACAGTCCATGGGTATGCGTACAGTCCATGGCGCTGTCCACGATATGGCTGAACAGCTCTTCACACAGTTCCTTCAGCAGATCATCCTTTGTCTCAAAATGTGCATAAAAGGTACTGCGGCCGATATTTGCAAGGTCAATGATCTCCTGCACCGTGATATTTTCAAATCGCTTTCTCTCCAGCAGGCGGCTGAATGCCTGGAAAATCGCTGCTCTTGTCTTCTGCTGACGTCTGTCCATCCTGTCCCCTCCCGAACAAATCTTCCAAAATGTATGATATCTTACATTTTATGGTTTTTGCTTCTTGCACACAATCCGTCCTGTGCATACAATAATATCAAACAGATTGTTTGTTATCAAATATATTGTACGGAATCTGTCTTTCCCTGTCAAGCGTAAAATACCGCTGTATCTGCGCAGTTCCGGGCCGGTGCGGCAGTCTGCCGGTACCTCGCACACAATCCAGTCCGACCGCGCTCAAAGTACTCTGCAAAATAAAACACAGCCAGGCCCGGCTGCATGTAAAATTAAACTTCCCAGCAGCCAGGCTGCGGGGAAGAAGCCAGGAACGATTCCAAAAAGGAGGCGCCAGGATGTTAAAAAAGATCAACGAAATACTTTCCGGAACTGCTGCCACGCTGATTGGAGGGCTGTGTCTTGCCTTCCGCTTTTTCCTGCCGCGCATGGGAATCCATCTGCCGGCAGATCCTGCATGGATTACAGTGGTGATCTGCGGCATCCCCCTTGTCAGTCTGGCAATCCGGCGCCTGATTTGCAATCCGGGAATCAGCAGGATCTCCTCCGCGCTTCTGATCTCCATCGCCATGTCTGCCGCCATATTTATCGGAGACCTTTTTGCAGCCGGAGAAGTCGCTTTCATCATGGCGCTCGGCGCCATTCTGGAAGAAAAGACTACGGACCGGGCACAGAAAGGGCTGAAAAAACTCATCGGTCTTGCGCCTGTACAGGGACGGCTCCTGACAGACGGAACGGAGAAAATGGTTCCTGCAGAAACGATTCAGCCAGGTGATATCCTTCGGATCTTTCCCGGCGAGGTCATCCCGGCGGACGGTGTCATCCTCCATGGAGAGACTTCTGTGGACCAGTCCATCATGACCGGAGAATCCCTGCCTGTAGACAAAGCGGAAAAAGACGAGGTATTCTGCGGCACCCTGAACTGCTTTGGCTCCATTGATATCCGGGCGGTTCATGCAGGGCAGAACAGCACGCTGCAGAAACTCATCCGCATGGTACAGGAAGCAGAGGAGAAAAAAGCGCCCATGGCGCGGATCGCCGACCGGTGTGCAAGTATTCTGGTTCCGGCAGCGCTCCTGATCGCCATAGCCGCCGGACTTGTCACCCGGGACATCGTCCGGGCCGTAACCGTTCTGGTGGTCTTCTGTCCCTGCGCCCTTGTGCTGGCGACTCCCACCGCGGTCATGGCGGCCATCGGCCAGGCCGCAAAGCACGGGGTCGTCATCAAATCCGGAGAAGCACTGGAAAACATGGGAAAAGCAGATGCCATCGCCTTTGACAAGACGGGAACGCTGACTTATGGAAAGCTGAAAGTGTGTGATGTAATCTCCTTTGATCCGAAGCGAACGGAACAGGAACTGCTCTCTCTGGCTGCTTCTGCTGAAGCCAGAAGCGAACACCCACTGGGCAGGGCCATCACTGCCTGCGCAAAAGAAAAAAATGCTGTCATTCTGGAGTCCTCCGCTTTCTCCATGTCCGCCGGGAAAGGCGTGCGGGCAGACGTAGCCGGGCATACGCTGCTGTGCGGCGCAGAAACATGGATGGCGGAACATCAGACAGAGATTCCCTCAGAAGCCGCAGAACAGTCCGCTGCACTTCGACGGATGGGAAAGGCGTCCATTCTGGTCGCAGAGGACAAGGTCTGCATCGGTCTCATCGCCCTGTCCGACGTGCTGAGAGAAGGCGCAGTGTCCATGACGGCAAAACTGTCGGCCATGAACGTCCGGACGCTGCTGCTCACCGGCGATCATCAGAAAACGGCGGAATATTTCGCAGACCGGGCTGGTATCCGCACCGTTCATGCCGGTCTGCTGCCGGAGGAAAAAGTCGCACAGATCCAGAAGCTCCGGACCGAGGGCCGGACGGTCTGCATGATCGGAGACGGAGTCAACGACGCCCCCGCCCTGAAGACCGCCTCCGTCGGCGTCGCCATGGGAAGCATGGGCAGCGATATTGCTGTGGAAGCGGCTGACATCGCCCTGATGACCGACGATCTCTCCCGGATCCCCTACCTGAAACGGCTGTCAAACGCCACAGTCCGTACCATCCGCTGCAGCATCACCCTGTCCATGTGCATCAATTTCTGTGCAGTAACGCTCTCCGTCCTGGGCGTACTGACCCCCACGACCGGCGCGCTGGTGCACAATGCAGGCTCCTGTTTTGTCGTATTGATCGCAGCGCTTCTGTACGACCGGAAATTCGAAGACTGAAAAGACGGCTGCGGCATACAACGATGCCGCAATCTCTTATCCGGACCTTCTGCATATTCCGATCATACGGAAACGGCACGGAATTCTTCATACTGTTTCCTGGGACCGCCGCAGACCGGGCAGCGTTCGGAAACAGTATCTTCCGTCATGACATAACCGCAGACCGGACAGACATAGATCGTCTCCTCTGCAAAATGTTCCATATCCGCCGCCTGTTTCAGAAGCGACGCATGCACCTTTTCGGCCAGAGCAGCGCCGGTATACGCCTGCTCTGCCAGAGGACTGCGGTGGCTGTTCGCATATTCGGCAAGCATCTGATACAGATGCTCATATTCAAATTCTTCTCCTGGTACACAGGTCTTCACGGATTCCGCAAAAGGAACAGGACGGTCAAGCACCGAATAAAAACTTCTGGCATGATAATATTCCGAAGCTGCAAGGGCGCGGAAGAGTCCGGCGATCCGTTCCATACCTCTTCGCTCTGCACGGTCTGCAAACATCAGATATTTAAAATGGGCCAGCAACTCTCCCTGCACGGTCTCCTCCAGTTTCTGACGCAGAACCCGGTCTTTCCTCTCCCGTCCATAGCAGTCCTCCGACAGATCCGCGATCCGGTGGTGCAGCACGCCCTCTTCCATGAAAAAATGAACCACATGATGCTCCACATCACATGCCCGGATCTCCCGGGACACATCCTCGATCATGGCCCCGCCTCCGCCGGTACAGATCAGCGGGATTCCATCCACCTCATCTTCGAACCGGGAATGTACATGACCGCAGAGCAGGTATTTTACTTTTTCCTTCCACGGCCCATAGACGCTTCTCAGGCGGGCAAACTCCTCCTCTGATACACAGTTCTGAATAAAATGATTCGGCACCGGTATATGAAAGGCAATGACTGCCTGTGTCACTTCCTCCATGGAAAGAACCCGACCCAGCAGTGTAAGTCCTTCCTCCTCAAAAGAACGGACCGCATTGTCCAGCACGACAACTGCAAATCCATCCGCAAGGAGCGCATAATTTTTCAGGCCGAAGTATTCCATATACGCCCCCGTGTCGTGATTTCCGCGGAGTGTATAGACCTCATTTTCTGCCAGCGTTTCTGTCAGTTCCTGTATCATCCGATAGTGGCGTCCGGTTCCCGTCGGCACCAGATCGCCCACAATCAGCGTCATGTCATCCCTGCCGCTCTCCTCCAGGGCGCCCGCATATACCTTCATATTGTATGTGCCCAGCCCCTCACAGCCGGGATCGCCGATCACGCCCATGGAATGTACCTGCCCAAGCCGTATCACCGGCTCCGTTACCTTGATCATTTTCTTTCTCTCCATACTCCTTTGCTCCTTCCGCCGTGTTCCGGGTGTCTGTATCACGGTTTCTTTCTTCGCCGGTATAGTGTTCCCCGAACACTTCACTGCTAACCGGAACCGTCCGTTCAGCACCGTCGTTTCATGCTGATATTATTATAAGTGTTGATTGATGGAACGGCAATTTTTTTGTATAATAAAAAATGAAATCCCCCGTCGTCAGAAACTGAAGGACTGCCGTCATCCATGGAGGCGTGTATGAGAAATAAGACCGTTTCACCGGAAAAAAATATCTATGATATCATGCATAAGGACACAAAAGTGGCAAGAGTGAGCGAGACCGGACACTGCCGGATCTACTGCCCGTCCTTTCTGCCGTATTCTCTGTATCTGGAAGAGGAAGAAGATATCGACACACTGGTAAACAACATAACCGGCTTCTACTACTGGTGCGCTTCGCGGCTCCTGACACTGGACCGGGCCTATGCCAAAGAAATCTTAAACAGCATCGGTGTAAAGCAGGCTGTCACTGACCGGGACCGGGCCAGGATCGCTCTGTCCTGCCGCTGTGCGTCTCTCACGGATGTCTTCTGGGTCAAAAAAGCAGCGGAACAGGAACTGCTGGCGAGCTGCAGCATACCGATCAGGAGAGATTTTTATGACCTCTCCTGATCGCCCCGGTTTCCTGTTCCGGTACCCTGCCGCCCATAACCCTTTTCTCTCTTTCCTTTACCTTCTCCTGTTTCATGCCGGACGCTCCCATACAGATTCCGATTTTTTCCAATATTCCGTAATGCAGCAGCAGTCCGGACCGGGAATACGGGCGGAAGGCTGCTCTTCCTCTGCAGCACGCCCTGCCGATGGAAGGTTATGGCTGCATTTTCTTTCTGAGCAACGCAGAAATCAACATGGCTGCGGTTCCCAGAACAAGATAAACCGCTCCATAGAGAATAAATGCCGTCTCGCCCATATCAAAAAACACCCATACCCCAGCCAGAAAAAACGCTGCGGAAAAGACCGGCAGACTCCACAGCGTGCCTGTGTCCTTTCCTGCAAACACACCCATAATCACGGAATGTACCGGATTGACTGCAAAAAACAGAAGAAAACAGACTGCCATTCCTCCATCACCTTTTACAAATGTAACGGCAAGCCATGGCAGAGCAAACATGATAAGCGCAGAAACTGCCAGTCCCCAAAGAATCTTTTTCATACCGTCCTCCAAATCCGAATATGCAGACCATCTTTGTCTTTGCCTTATTATATCTCTTTTTCTGCCGGAATGAAATACACTTTTCCGAAGGATTTTCAAATATGCGTGCAAAAACACTTTTTGAGTGATATAATAAAACCGTTAGAAACATCATATTGGAGGTACACATCTATGGCATGGTATGACGAAGCTGTCTTTTATCACATCTATCCGCTGGGGCTTACAGGCGCTCCGAAGCAGAATTCTTATGGAGAGCCGGAGCACCGGCTGAATACGCTGCTTCCATGGATCACTCATATAAAAAAGATCGGCTGCAATGCACTTTATATCGGTCCCCTGTTTGAATCTGTGGGACATGGCTACGAGACAACCGATTATAAAAAACTGGACAGCCGTCTGGGGACCAACGAGGATCTGGCCGCTTTTGTGGCAGAGTGCCACCGGCAGGGGATCAAAGTCGTACTGGACGGCGTGTTCAATCACACCGGACGGGATTTTTTCGCCTTCCAGGATCTGAAACAGAACCGGGAACAGTCCGCCTACAAGGACTGGTACTGCAACGTAAATTTCTGGGGGAACAACGAATACAACGACGGATTTTCCTATGAAAACTGGGGCGGACACAACCTTCTGGTGAAATTAAACCAGCACAATCCGGCGGTCAGAGACTATATCTGTGACGTCATCCGCTTCTGGGTCAGCGAATTTGATATTGACGGAATCCGGCTGGATGCCGCTGACGTTCTGGATTTTGAATACATGAAAGCGCTCCGGCGGACTGCCAATGAAGTAAAGCCGGATTTCTGGCTCATGGGCGAGGTCATCCACGGGGACTATACCCGCTGGGTTAACGAAGGCACTCTGCACTGCGTCACCAATTACACCCTGCACAAAGCGCTTTACTCCGGGCACAACGACCACAATTATTTTGAAATTGCACATACGGTAAAGAGGCTCTATGAAATGGGCGGCAACCGCATCGACGGACTCCGGCTCTACAATTTTACGGACAACCATGATGTGGAGCGGATCTATACCAAACTGAATAAAAAGGAGCACTTTGCCCCGGTTCATGTGCTGCTCTACACGCTGCCGGGCGTTCCGTCCATCTATTATGGTTCGGAATTCGGGATCGAAGGGAAGAAAGAACGGTTCTCCGACGATTCCCTGCGCCCTGCCCTCTCTCTGTCCGACTATGAGAACGCAGAGGAAAAGAATCCCTGTACCCGGCTGATCGCCGCTCTTGGCTTAGTCCGCCGGCACACAGCCGCCCTGTCTTACGGCGATTACAGGGAACTTCTGCTCACCAACCGGCAGTACGCATTTTCCAGAAACTACAACGGCGTATCCGTGGTCGTCACCGTCAACAACGATGACAGCGACTATGTTATGACGCTTCCTGCCGGAAATGCGGCCCGGTACAGAGGCGCTCTGTCCGGTGAAACGGTGTCTGTGAATAACGGACAGATCGTTGTCAACGTAAAGACAAATTCCGGGGATATCTGGGTGCCCGTTCTGGAAGGTCAGGCAAAAGAGCCGGAAAATCAGAAGGCGGCGCCGGAAACAGCCGACATACCGAAAACCCCTGAAACGGCACAGAAAAAAGAAACGGTTCCGGATATCCAGGCGCCTGCAAAAACAGATGCTCCTGCAAAAAAACAGAAGTCTGACACGGAATACTGGTGGAAAGCTACGGAGACGGACGAAAGTTCCGAACAGTCTGACAAAGTACCGGAAGCGGATGCAAAAGCCCCGGTCCGGACACCGGCGCCCGATGCAGACAAAAAAACTGCGCCCCGGGAACCATCAGCCAGTGCAGATGCAAAAATTCCAGTCAGGACGCCAGCGCCCGATGCAGGCACGGCCGTTCCGGCAGCTGTACCGGATGCAGAATCCTTTGAAAAAGGCCGGATTGCAGGACTTCAGGAAGCCATTCTTGCCATTATGGAGAAAAACGGTCCCGTCACCGACCAGATGCGCAGAGATGTCATGGCAAATACTCACCATGCTTCTCTGGTCAACTGGATCAAAAGCTTCCGGTAAGCCGGACGCTTTTCACGGCAGCGAAAAGCAAAGCACAGACAGGAGGGCTGACATGCTCTATCCAACCATCGGCATTCCCTTCATGGGAACCGGCATTTTCCGGCGATATGATCAGTATCAATACACCCGCTGTCTCCAGCGTGCCGGGGCAACCGTACAGACGCTTGCCCTGCACGCTTTTTCGGGAGCCGTGGATGCTGCTCTGGAAAAATGCGACGGCTTTTTGTTTCCCGGCGGACCGGATATCCAGCCGGAACGTTATGGACAGGACCGCCTGCCGTCCTGCCGGGAACCGGAACCTGCCAGAGACGATTTTGAGTTTCTTCTGCTGGGCGCTGCGCTGGCGGCGCAGAAACCGCTGCTCTGTATCGGAAGGGGCATGCAGCTTCTGAATGTCGCCTTCGGCGGCACACTGATGCAGGATATCCGGTTAAAGCAGGAATACCAGCACTCTGACTTCTGGCACCGGACAAGCGCCACGCATCCCATTGACCTGGATCCCGACAGCCTTCTGTCGGATCTTCTGGATACGGATACGCTCTCCGTCAACAGTCTGCATCATCAGGCCGTTGACGAAGTGGGAGAAGGCCTCTGGATCCCGGCAGACAGTCCGGAGGGATTTGCCGAAGCGCTGGAGCTGGAAGATTATCCTTTCTGTCTTGCCGTGCAGTGGCGCCCGGAATATATGGCCGGGCGCACACCCGTGCAGCAGCGGCTGTTCCAGGCGCTCACAGATGCCTGCAGATGACACGCTCCGCAGTCCGGAAACGGACTGCGGAGCGTCAAACGCTATTCTTTGTATCGTATCACATCTTTATCTTCCAGTACCTCTGTAGAGCTGACAATCAGCTCGGTCTCCCGGCTGATGATGCCTTCCTCAATGGCCGCATAAGAGTCATTCTGATCCAGCACTTTCACATAGACCATCTCAGCTGCCAGTTCTGTTCCCAGAATCCCGGAACGTTCACTGACGACATATACGAACTTTCGATGATTGGCATCCTCATACAATGCGTTCAGGGGAATACAGCAGGAAAAGGTGTCGGACTGCGCTTCCACCAGAAAGCTCCCGCTCTGCCCGATGGTACCGACCTGATCCGGCAGGAAGACCCGGGCGTCGTACAGCTCCGGATTCATCTCATTTTCCGCCACATAATCCACGGTCAGTTCTTTTGCGGAGGAATTGCCCAGTGTCAGCTTCACCACGTCTCCCTGATTCACATATTTTTTCTGTTCCTTTGTCAGAGATACCTGAAACTGCATGGGACTTGACAGATCCGCATAGACCACCGCAGCTCCGTCACCCACCCGTTCGCCCGGACTGACCTGGATCCGGGTGATGATTCCTTCTGCCTCCGGATATACCTGCCCGGAAGCCTCCTGCACCTTCTTATAAGCCGCCAGCTCTGTCTGCAGCGCTGACAGCTCCAGCCTGTTTACCTCCAGGCTGCTGTCCGCACCTGCGGGCAGCTGACTGTCCGTCACCTTCCGCCCCGCATCCAGCAGCTGATCGGACTGGGAACGCTCGGCATCCTCTACTGCCCGCTCTGCCGTTCCAATGGCATCCTTCAGCGCCCCTTTTTTCTCTTCCCATGCAGACTGCTCGGCATCCTCTCCGCTGAAATCCGGCTTTTCCACCGGATGAGCCATATGGGATTCATACGCAGCCGCCGCACTTTCGTAAGCATCCTTTGCCTGTTTCTCTGCTGCCTTTGCTGCTTCCAGCTGACCGGACAGTCCGCTGTTATCATCTTCTGTATCCGGGCCGGAGTCCCCGCCGTTCTCTTTCGCATCCTCTGACTGTCCCTGAGGAACAGAATCTGCATCCGCCGGATTTTCCTGCGGTCCGGAGCCTTCCCCGTCCCCTGCCGGCTGCCCGGAAGGATTCTCCTCTGCTTCGGGTCCATCCTGCTGACCGGAGGCTTCTTCTCCCGGCTGCGGCTTCTCCTGGCTGGAAATCTCTTCCTCCAGCCGCTTTACCTCTTCCTGCGCTTCCTCATATGCTTTCTTTTTCTGCTCCGCTTCCTGCCGAAGCGTTTCCTCTTTTTCAACCCACTCCTCGTATGCCTCCTGTGCCGCCTCTCTGTCTTCTTCCGAAGTCAGATGCACCGGACTGTCCTTATGATCCTCATAGGCGTCCTGCGCGTCCTCCAGGTCTTCCCTTGTCCGCTCCAGCGCTTCTGCCGCCTTCTGTTCCGCCCGGGCATAATCCTCCTGCGCCCGGGCATTCTCCGTCTGCTGCTTCTGCGCATCCAGGCTCCGGTTCTGTTCTATGGAAGCAATCTGCAGCTGAAGCTTTTTGATCTCCAGCTCTTTTTCCTGTATCTTCTGCTTCAGATCCTCCATATCCAGATCAAAAAGCAGCGTCTCCTTCGTCACCCGGTCGCCGATATTTGCATAGACGGTCCGCACCCGAAGCCCGGAAAGCGCGGTCACCGCATATTCTCTGCCCTGATGAACGATTCCTTCCGCCTCCACCGTATGGTTGATCGCCATCCGTCTGGGCGTCTCTACCGTCACCTGCGGGAGCTTTGACGCATAGACGGACCGCGAGATCAGGGTACAGAAAAACATGAATACCAGAAATATGAAAAAAGCGGTCAGTATCTTCTTCTGTCTTTTCCACAATTCCATCTTCCATCACTCCTTCAGCGCCGAAGCCACAATTCCCTGTTCCAGATATTCGCGGCCCGACAAAAATACGAATACCGCCGGAATCAGCGTGATAACCGAAGCCACAAAAGAATATCCCGCCTGTTCCAGACTGATCTCCGGCAGATACAAAGACAGGGGCCACAGGGTCTGATCCTCCAGAAACGCCAGCGGCTGTTCGATCAGACTCCAGTATTCCAGGAACCCCAGCACCATGGCGGAGAGAATTCCGCCCGACGCCAGAGGAAGCCCCAGTTTTACAAAGATCGTCCACTCTCCTGCCCCGTCGATCCGCGCCGCTTCCATCAGCCCTCTGGGCAGGTTGCAGAATCCCCGGTATATGAGAAATACCGGATACGTCGAAAAGACTGCCGGCAGGATGATGGCCTTATGGGTATCCATCATCTCCAGGCCGTCCAGTACCAGATAGCTGGACAGCATGGTCACCTGGAACGGCATGAGCATGAGCACGATGTACAGCGTAAACAGAATCCTGCGGAACCGGAACGGGTAGACCGCAAACGCCCATGCTGCCGGCACCGCGATCAGAAGCTGGCCCAGAAGGATACACACCGCAATTTTCATGGAATTCCAGAAGACGATGAAAAACTGCGGCGTCTGAAACAGAATTCTGCCGTAATGAGAAAACGTCGGATAAACCGGGAAAAACCTCCATGTAATCAGTTTTTCCGTATCCGCCATCAGCGGGCGGAGGCTTTCCTGCAGCTCATAGCGGCTCAGAACAGAACCGCTCAAAAGAAACAGGACGGGCGCACAGAAAAACAGCCCCAGCAGAAGAAGCAGCCCCTTTGCCGCCGCTTTTTGCATTGTTTTTTTCCTCATGATCGCTATCCTTTCTCCTCGTGATCCCACAGCCTCTGCAGAAGAAGAATGACTGCGAAAAGCACCGCTCCCACACAGACTGCGGACGCCGCCATCTTATCCAGCTCCAGATTCACGAACCAGTTGTTAAACAGATGCTGCAGAAGGTACATGCTCTCGTGGGGATAGGAACCCGCCACCAGGTACGCTTCCCGGAACACCTTGAAGGAGTTCAGAAAAGAGAGCACCGTGATCGTATACAGAGAGCCCTTCAGATTGGGAAAGATCACATACCAGAAACACTGCCGCTTTGTGGCGCCGTCTACTCTGGCAGCTTCCGTCAGCCCTTCGGATACCGAAAAGATCCCCGCCAGCCAGAGTACCATCGTATAACCCAGGTTCTTCCATATGTAGCTGAACACCAGCACCCAGAAAGACGCCCCTGTCCCCATATAGTCGGGCATCGCGCCCTCCGGCAGAAGACCTGCCAAAAGCAGTCCCGCATTCAGAAATCCCTGTTTTGCGAAGATCATCTTCCAGATCAGAACGACCGTCGCCGCAGGCATGGCCATGGGGAGCAGGAACAGGGATTTGATCAGCTGTACTTTTTTCAGCCGGCTCAGCTGCACGGACAGAAAAAGCCCGATTCCAATCAGAAGCGGCAGGCATACCAGCGTAAAGCGCACCGTATTCTTAACCGCCAGCCGGAATGCCTGATTGGCAAAGACCAGTTCATAATTATGCAGTCCGGTCCACTCCTCCGTAACGGCCGTCAGAAAGGAACGCCGGACCACATCCGCAAACGGAAGCAGGACAAAGATCAGAACGCCCGCCAGGCTGGGAAGCAGAAAGCCGATCCAGGCGTACCGGCTCTGAAACGCCGTTTTCTTCACGCCGGATAAAAGCCGCTTCTCTCCCGGTCTATTCTGCCAGATAGATTGACGCTTTTTTAACGATCTCTGCCGCTCCGTCCTCTGCACTCAGTCCGCCCTCCAGTACTTTTCTTCCTGTCTCATATACCAGTTCACACAGCTGCACATCGGTCAGCACCGGCGTCTTCAGAGACTCCACATACCCGGTAAACCGTTCCCGCTCCGCCTGATCGGGCCAGTACAGAAAAAGTTCCTGTTCCGTCCCATCATCCATGACAAGCATCATGTTTCCGTTGCTGGCATTTTCCTCATATGCCGCAAAATGCGCCTCATATGCCGCCCGGTTCACCGGATACCCTTCGTATATATGCTCCTGTGTCTCCCGGGCAAAGATCAGACGGACAAACTCCTCCGCCTCTGCCTGCTGCCCGGTTCTGGAACTGATCCCCACCATGGCAACCGGAAGGAACGAAGCCGAAACCTGACCATTGAAGACCCGGTAATCCAGTCCTTCCTCCAGCCGGAGCACGGAAGTCACATTGTCCAGGCAGAGCTGGATCCCGTCCACATACCCTGCCGCCGCCATGGCATGGCCCCGGGTAATATCCAGCACGTTATTGCACACTTCCATCCGGCTCTGTACAGGATCGATTCCGTAGGAGGCCATTTCCTCTGCCTCCGCCGCCTGTCTTTCCACCTGCTCCGGCACAGCGCCGGCCTGCTCCGCGTCATAGATGCGTTTTACCTGCCTTAAGAACTCCGTGACTGCCGACGGATCCATCTGTCCGTCATCCCCGGTCCAGGCCGGTGAAGACACCATCCCGAAAAGCCGCAGCATCGTCTCCGGATCGTGGATCCCGAAAATTCCGCCCTGAGGATGATCTTCCCGCAGCCGCTCCGCCTGATCTGCGATGCACTCCAGATCCTCCATCTGTCCAACCGCGTCCTCTTCTCCTGCAAGAAGCGGCACCCGGATACACATGGGCATGACGTAGACCGCTCCGTCCGGATCCGTAAAGCCTTCCACCACACTGGAAAACAGCTCTCCCTCAAGACTGTCCAGCACCGGCCGGATATCCTGAAGCATCCCCTTATCCAGATAGCTTTCCATGGGCAGGCCGTCCAGAATGAGCACATCCGGCCCTTCCCCTGCCAGCACCTGGGTATTCAGCCTCCTGACCGCATCTTCCGCCGTCATGCCGCCGTCAACGGAGAGCCCCACCTCATACCGGACATACAGATCCGTATGCTCTCTTTTATATTCGGTTATGGCCTGACGCACACTCCTGTTCTCTGTCAGGCTGTAGATCCGGATCTCCTGGTCCGGCATGGAAGGAACCGTCTCATCAAAGGTATAGCGCACCATTCCCACCGAAGGGTTGAACACTGCCAGAAATTCCTGATCCGCCATCGCCTTCACCCGGTAGAGATACGAAGACGCATCTCCGAAGACGCTGAGCGCGCCGTCGATCACCTGCTCCATCATACTGCCGCCCAGCACATGCCGGTACATGCCGTCCCTGCTGGCCAGATAGATCACATCTTCTTCGGTGCCGCCCAGCACAACCACCGGATAACCTCCGCCCGTCCAGGAAACCGTCCCGTCCAGAAGCGCCTGACGGATCCAGGCATCCACAGTCTCCTCCTGAGGCAGCAGCACTCCTTCCTCAAGATCATACCGGTACAGCCGGTCATGGCCCACTGCCATCAGAATGTCCCCGGAGAAATCCATGTATCCTACGGACCGCTCCGCCATGAACAGTTCCTTCAGACTCTCCTTTTCCATATCCGCCTCATAGACCTTTCCCTGCATGTCTGCCGCAAACAGCCTTCCGTCTTCCTTAAATACAAAAGACTCGATGCAGCTTCCATCCTCCTGGGAAAATCCAAAATCCACGATCTTCACCGTTCCGTCCGGCATCCCGAAGACACAGTAATTTCCTTCCCAGTCCTTTGGCACTTCTTTTTCGTATGCCGCCCGCACCTGCTCCGGCATCTCTCCGGAACAGCTGGCGGCCACGCTTCCGTCCGGCCCCATGACCGCCGTCAGACAGTACACTCCTTCCAGCATGGGAAACCAGTCCGTCTCCTCGTGCTGCCACGTCTGCCCTCCATCCTGCGACCGGTAAAGTCCTTCGCCGAAACTGATCACCGCAAGACTCCCGTCGTCCAGCCAGCTGACCCCGCCGTTTCGGTTGATCTCCTGAGGCATTTCATAAAAAGTCTCCATATATCTGCCCATGCCTCCCCGGTCAGACGCATTCGGGCCATGTGCCGGATGCTCTCCCGAGTCTCCCGTCTGTCCGCCGCAGGCGGACAACAGCAACATCACCGCACAGAAAAAAGCCCCTGTTCTTAACCCTTTTCCTATCATATTTTCCCAACTCCCTGTTCCTGTTCTGCACCCTTCTGCCAAGAACCGCCGGGGAACGGCTTATGCGCCCCGGCGGTTCTGCATACGGTCCGAATCTTTCAGACACCGCTTCCCTGCGGTTTTACTCCGCCAGATAGATGGCTGCCTTCTTCACAATCTCTGCCACCGCATCGTCCACACTGGAGCTGCCGGTCAGCGCTCTCTGTCCGACCTCATACACCACCTCTTCGATCACCGCGTCCCCGGCGCACACTGCAGATGCCGATTCCACCATGCGCTTCAGCTCTGTAAAATGTTCCTCTGTGACCCATCTGATGTCCAGACCAAAACTCTTTCCGTCCGCCCCGGAGCTGCTGATGCTGATTCCCATATCGTCTTCTCTCGGGTTCTCCTTCAGTGTCTCAAAAGACGCCATATTCATCGGAAGCCCTGTGCTTACCTCTATATCCTGCAGTTCTCTGCCAAACAGGAAGCGGAAGAAGGTCCATGCAAGCTCGCTGTCTTTGGAACCGGCAAGGATCCCGACCATTCCTTTCGGAATAAATCCATTCCGGATCTGTCCCTGCCAGGCGCCGAAGCCAAAGTTTTCCTCCTGATTTGCCAGCGTACTGATCGTATTGAAATCCCCGTCCATCATAAAGGTGATTCCCATACCGATCTTCTGCTCTCCCATGGCGATATTCACTCCCGCACTGTCCGCAGTCGCAAAATATTCCATGGCCCCGCTCCAGTTTATGGAGTTGTCATACCATGTCTTGTATTCCGTCCGTTCTTCTTCCGTAATTCCCGAGACTTCCGCTTCATAGATCCGCTTCGCCTGCGTGAGAAACTCCTTCAGTTTTTCCTGATCGATGGCGCCGGTCTTCGGATCCGTCCAGGTTCCGGAACAGGTGATTCCCAGCGTGCGCAGAAGCTTCTCTTCTGCTGCCAGACCGGTCAGCGCCCCTTCCGGGTACTCCCCGCGAAGCGCCTCCACCGCATCTGCAAGGCTTTTCAGATCCGTGATCGATCCGATGGACTTCTGATCTCCAACCACAAGCGGCATCCGGAACCGGAGCGGAAGATAATAAAGCTTTCCGTTTTCTTTGCACGCCTCCACCAGATTGGGGAACAGTGCCTCTTCTCCGCTCAGGCTGCCGGCAATCTCCGTCAGATCCAGGAGCACGCCCTTTTCTTCATAGGAATATCTCGGCAGTCCGTCCAGTACCAGCAGGTCCGGGCCGGAACCGGACATGATCCTCGTATTCAGATTCTTGATGGCATCCTCCGACGTCATGCCGCTCCCTGTATTCAGTCCGATTTCATAACGTACATAGGCTTCCGGATGCTGTTTCTGGAACAGGCTGACCGCCTGACGGACCGCATAGTTTTCGGTCAGACTGTAGATACTGACCTGCTGATCCGGTATGGTCGGAATATCCGGATGATACACATACCGGTACATCTTTCCATTGGTATAGAGAATTGCAAATTCATTGTCCGGCAGAACCGCCATCCCGGCAAGCGACATCTTGGGGTCCCCAAGAGAACTTAAGCTGCCTTCCATGACCTGCTCCACCGCCGTACCGCCCATGACATGGCGGTACAGGCCGCCGGAAAAGGCAAAATAGACCACATCCGCTTCCTCGCCTTCTGTCATGACCACGGTATAAGAACCGGAATTGGCTCCGATCTCATCGCCGACATTGTCCATGATAAAGTCCTGCAGAACCCGGCCGACGTCCGTCACCATCTCATTTTCCATATCATAGAACAGAAGTCCTCTGGAACCGATGTCGATCATGTACGGATCCGTAAAGCATACATAGTCCGACACGCCTTCCATCTCAAAAATCTGTCTGGCCGTACCTCCTGTTGGATCCATCTCAAATACCCTGCCGCCTAAGGCATACGCATAGAGCCGGCTGTCCTTTCCAAACCAGAACTGGTGGATGTTGTTGTTTCCATCCGGTGACTCCAGCGCCGTTGTATTGCCCTTTGGGTCCACATATAAGTATTCCGGATGGTAGCCGCCCTCCACCGCCTCCGTCTCCGTCTCATCCGCCGGCGGGCTGTAGATCAGCGCCACCGAGCCGTCCGGTGCAATCGCCATATGGGAGATGTAAGCTTCCCGCAGTTCCCCAAGCCACGGCGTCTCCTTCCAGGTCCAGCTCTCGCCGTTATCTGCCGAGACATACATCCCCGCTGTCTGTTCCAGAAGAGCCAGCTCCCCTGTCTCCAGCTTCTGCAGACACAGCGTCGGATGACTGCTTCCATATGTCATATCTTCCGGCAGTGTAATCTCCTCTTCCAGATAGCGTCCCATGGACTTCTCTCCATTGCTCTCACTTTCCGCCGATGCCGCCGGCGCCGGACTGTTCCCGTCTCCGCCGCCCGTCTGCCCGTCGGAACCGTCTTCCCTGCCTTTGCATCCCTGCAAAAGCAGCATCGCTCCGATCAGCAGACATGCCAAAAGACGTCCGCATTTTTTCCTCATGTTTGAATCCTCTCCTTTCCACATCCTCCACAACGCACTGCTTTCCCGGTTTTTCCGGCCCCCTCTGTTCTTATCATATCAGATGAATCTCTAAATATTCTCTAATCTCTTCCGCAGATATCTTTGCCGAAAACGGACTCCGATCCCGGCGGAACTGTCATTTTTTTATTCTGCCAGATAGATTGCGGCTTTTTTAACAATCTCTGCCACCGTTTCTTCCACACCGGCGCTTCCGTTCACGGCTTTTACCCCCAGTTCACACACGATCTCCTCAACTATGGCGTCCCCGGTACAGATTGCAGAAGCTGACCGGACCATATCCTGCAGTCTGTCAAAATCCTCTTCGGGACTCCAGACGACATCCAGAGAAAATACACTGTCCAATCCGTCTGTCAGCACAATTCCCGCCTGTGCAAGGTCGAATCCCGTTCTCGGATTCTCCCTGCGTTTTTCAAAACAGGCCTCGTTGACCGGATAACCGGCGGGCAGATCCATCTCCTGAAATTCGCTTCCATACAGGAAACGGAAAAATTCCAGAACCATCTCCTTTTTCTCCGAACCGGCACAGATACCAACCATATCTTTGGGAATAAAACCATTTGAAACCTGCCCCTGCCATGAGACATAGGCAAAATCTTCTTCCTGATTCGCAAGGGTCGTTACCACATTGAATTCGCAGTCTACCCCGTAGGTGATTCCCGCACCCAGTTTCTGAGTTCCCATTGCAACATCAATCGCATTCGCGGATGCAACCGCATAATACATTCCTTCTCCAGTAACATCCGACTGCCAGACCTCCCGATGATTTTCCCGATAGTCTGCCAGCTCTTCTTCACTGATTCCCGCAGTCTCTGCCTGATAGATACGCCTGGCGCTCTGGAGAAACTCCGTCAATTTCTCCTGATCGATCGTTCTGCTCACAGGATCCACCCATGCAGCCGCAGAGGTAAGCTTCAGTGTATGCAGCACTTCTTCCTCGGTCCGAAGTCCGATCAGCGCTCCCTCCGGATTCTCCCTGCGCAGCGCCTCCACCGCATCTGCCAGAGAAGCCAGATCGTTCACCTGTTCTACGCTTTTTCTGTCTCCTGTCAGCAGCGGCAGGCGGAAATGGACAGGAAGATAATAAAGCTTTCCCTCCAGCCTGCAGGCATCCGTCAGGTTTTTAAACAGGCGGTCCGACTCATTCATGATATGAACGATTCCGCTTAAATCTGCAAGCGCTCCTTTTTCCTCATAAGAGCGCAGGGGCAGTCCGTCCAGCACCAGAAGATCCGGACCGGTTCCGGACATCAGTTTCGTATTCAGATTTTTGACGGCGTCCTCTGTTGTCATGCCGGTGTCTGCCGACAGGCCGGTCTCATAGTTTACATATACTTCCGGATGCTGCTTTTGAAACAGGCTCACTGCCTGACGAATCGTATAATTCTCTGCCAGGCTGTAAATACGGATCTGCTCTTCCGGCACACTCGGGATATCCGGATTATAGACATACCGGTACAGCCTTGCTTTATTATAAAGTATGAGAAATTCATTCTCCGGCAGGACTGCAAATCCAAAAAGCTGCATCTGCGGATCTCCAAGAGAGTTCAGGTTCCCGTCAGACAGCTGTTCCATCACGGAGCCGCCGATCACATGCCGGTATACGCCGCCGCTGTACGCCAGGTAGAGTACATCCTCCTGTTCTCCGGCCGCAGCAGCCAGAGGATACGCGTCTGTATCGGACCGGATGGAATTCCCCACATTATTTCTGATAAAATCCCTCAGAACCGAATCCTCCTCCGCCACCATCCGGCTGTCCAGATCATAAAGCACCATATCGTTTCTGGATGTGACAGTCATCATATAACGTCCGGTAAAACAGGTATATTCCTCCACTCCTTCAAACGCAAACAGCTTCTCTGCGTCGCCGTTCTCTGTATCGATCTCATAGGCTTTTCCATTGATGTCAAAGGCATAGAGACGGCTGTCCTGTCCGAACCAGAACCGGGTCACCCACGCCTTTGGATCCGAATCCGGAGCATGAAGATTCTTTGCATTTCCCTCCGGATCCACATAGAGATATTCCGGAGTATATTCGAAATCGGAAGCCTCTTCTGGCTCTGTCTCCTCCCCGGAAGAACGATAAGTACTATAGATCATTGCAACAGCACCGTCCGGCGCGAGAGCAATCTCTGAGATATAGGCATCGGAAGCCAGTTCATCATACCAGGGGGTCTGCTGTTTCGTCCAGGTCTCTCCATGATCGGAAGAGAGATACAGGCCTGCATTCTTCTCTATCAGCGCCAGATCTCCGTTGTCCAACTGCCTGAGGTATGCGGTTGGATGATTACTCAGAGACGTGATCTCCTGCGGCAGCGATACCTCCTCTTCCAGGTAGCGCCCCATACTCTTCTCCCGGCTCTGTCCGTTCGCAGCATATTCTGAAGACATTCCCTGTCCGCTGTCCGGTCCGGCACCGGCATTTCCTCTGCCCGTACATCCCTCCAGTAAAAGCATAACGCCCAGCAGCAGGACTGCCATCCACTGTCTGTATCTTTTCTTCATATCCAAATCCCCCTCCCGGTCTCTGCGGCATCACTGCTCAGCGCACAAAACGATTGATCTGTATCTGGTCTGCCTGAATCGTCGTCTGGCCGGCTTTGCAGGTACCCCATACGAGCACCATATCGTCTCTGGAAAGATCCTCGGCGGAACCGTCCGTATCCTCATATCTGGCCCCGTTGTCATAGATCATCCGAATATAGATATCCGTATCCTCATCATAAGTGACAGAAACCTGAGCAAAATCCGATACGTCCGATCCTTCTGCAGGTGCTACCAGAATCGCCCCGCCGTCATCCGTTTCTTCCGACTCACTGGCCACAACCGTAAACTGCCCGTCTCCCAGTTCCAGGATATCCCCGATCAGGTCTTCATTTCCTTCCTTACGGGAAGCGGAGCCTTCTGCTGACTCTGCTTCCAGATTCGGAGCGGACGACTCATCGGATGGGGTCTCCGGTTCTGTACTCTCTTCCGGTTTCTCTTCCGGCTCTGCACTTTCTTCCGGATCTTCCGGCGCTCCCAGCTCTGTTTCCGGCTCTGCATCTGAAGAACCATCTGAATTCCCGCAGCCGCACATTCCAAAAATCATCACCCCTGCCATACCGGCCAGGACCATCTGTCTCCATAATCGTTTCATTCTTCTGTTTCCTCCTTGATTCTATCATGATATAAGACATCATAGCAGATGTTTCTCTAAATTTTCTCTAAACCGTTTTTTATCTGCCTGCGCCGGGTGTCCGGCGGCGCGAGGGTAAAAAGCAGCCCGGCTTTATGAACAGACCATCCGGCATGTTTGAGTATCTTGAAAGACCTCACGATCTGTGATAATATAAACACAGATGATTTTCTTTTCGTTATACCCGCGGTCACAAAAACCTGCCGTGCAACCCGACTCACGACCGAAATAAGCTGCAGACACTGCGGCAAATTTCATCGCCGTGAGTAAAAATCACAGAAAGGAGCGTGGATATGCCATTACCACAAAAACAATACTGTACAGCCGATGACTACTGGAACCTTCCGGACGGACAGAGAGCAGAGCTGATTGATGGAGAACTCTACTTTATGGCTCCTCCTGATTTTCTGCACCAGAAACTGGTTTCTGAATTTACACAATGTATAGGACAGTATATCAAAGCGCATAAAGGAACCTGCGAAGTCATCCCTGCCCCCTTCGCCGTACATCTGGACGACGGAAACACGAACTGGGTGGAACCTGATATCTCTGTCATCTGCGATAAAAACAAACTGGAGGACCGCGGCTGCAACGGCGCCCCGGACTGGATCATTGAGATCGTATCACCCTCCAGCCGAAAGCACGATTACTCTACGAAAAATGCACTGTATACGGTATCCGGCGTCCGGGAATACTGGATCGTGGATCCCAAAAAAGAACGGGTCACCGTCTATTATTATGAGGAGGATGTAACGCCTGAACTCTATACATTTGACATGCCTGTTCCCTGCGGCATCTTTCCTGAACTGAAGATCACCATCCAGGATCTGCTCAGGTGAATCTTTCCGGCCCTTTCATTTAAAGGACCATTTTCATTTTTTAGAGATTCTTTAAAGATTTCCATGGTAAAATCACAGATAACAGATCTTATGGAAATAAACGAAAAAAATCAGGAGAAAAACGATGAGAATCCTGCTTGTGGAAGACGATGAAAAACTGAATCAGTCCCTTGCTTTTCAGCTGGAGGCGGAAGGATTTATGACAGATTCCTGCCGGGACGGGGAAGAGGCGCTTTATTATATCGAAGAACATATTCATGATCTGATCCTCCTGGACCGGATGCTGCCCGGACTCAGCGGCACACAAGTCCTTCAGCGGATGCGGGAAGACGGCAATCAGACGCCGGTCATTCTGATCACCGCTCTTGGCACGCTGGATGACAAGGTAACCGGACTGGATCTGGGAGCCGATGATTATCTGGTCAAACCCTTTGCCTTTGAAGAGCTCATGGCCAGGATCCGCTGTGTAACCAGACGCCCCCGGAAGCTTCAGCTGAGCGAACAGCTGTCTCTTGGAAACATCACCTACCAGACGAAGGAAAAGCTTCTGACCGGACCAGAAAAATCCTGCAGCGTGTCCGGCCGGGAAGGCGCACTTCTGGAAACCTTTCTTCGAAGCCCCGGTCAGACTCTGTCCCGGACGGTTCTGCTGACAAAAGTATGGGGGATGGACAGTGATGTGGAAAACGGGAATCTGGACAACTACATTCATTTTCTGAGAAGACGGCTGAAAACAGTGGAAAGCTCGGTCCGCATACAGACCGTCCGCGGAATCGGCTATCGTCTTGAATAACAGGAGGGACGGCGCATGTTTCAGAAAGTCCATGTACGCCTCGCCGCACTGTGTGCGGGCATCACCATCTTCATTCTCCTTGTCATGTCCTGCGGATACCTCTACATCTCGGAACGCGGGCTTCGCTCCAGCAGTTATACATCCTTTCAAAATGATATGGAAACGCTGATCAGCAGTCTGGAGCAGCAGACGATTATTACCCATGAATGGCTCACAAGAATTGAAGACAATGGAAAATATCTCATCAACGTCATTGATAACGGCGTCCCTTTTCTGTACAACGAACGCAATACGCCGGAACAGAAACAGTTGTTTGAGACTGCATGGGACGTCTATAACCGCCGCTTTGAAGTAAAACCGCTGCTGTCCGCATATGATACCTGGCATATGGAGTACTCTTTTTCCTCTGACGGCGGAAAAAGCAGCGATTATTATGCCTGTGTCATCACCTCCGAACGGAACACCGGAACCTTTCAGGTCATGATCCTCTGTTCCATGGAGCCTCTGCTGGCCCAGATCCGGACCCAGCGTTTTCTCTTTCTGGGTCTGAATGTTCTGGCATCTGCAGCCCTGGCGCTTTTCTCCTGGTATTTTACCAGGCAGCTCCTGCGGCCTCTGGAGGAAAACCAGAGACAGCAGAATCAGTTTATCGCCTCCGCTTCTCATGAACTGCGCACGCCGCTGGCGGTGATTCTCTCCTGTGCATCCGCCTCCATGCGGGCATCCAGAGAAGAACAGACACATTTTCTGGAATCCATTCACTCGGAAGGACTCCGGATGTCCCGACTCATTGACGACATGCTTCTGCTCACCAGAGCAGGAGACTACCGCTGGACGATCAGGAAGGAACCGGCAGAACTGGACACTCTGCTTCTGGATACCTTTGAAGCCTTTGAACCGGTGGCGGCGGAACGGTCGATCCGCCTTCTCATCAGGCTTCCGGAGGAGGCCGTCCCGCCGGTCCTCTGCGATCCGGAGCGGATCCGGCAGGTCCTGTCGATCCTGCTGCACAATGCGCTCAGCTATACGCCGGAGGGCGGATGTGTCCGGCTTTCTCTTATATCCGATGGGAAAACTGTGAAATATCAGGTGGCGGATAACGGCATCGGGATCTCCGACCGTGAAAAGAAGAAGATCTTTGAACGCTTCTACCGGGCCGACCGGGCAAGAAGTGAAAAAGGGCATTTCGGACTGGGGCTGTGCATTGCCGCAGAGATCGTCCATGCCCACCGCGGACGCATTCTGGTCAGTGATACCCCGGGCGGCGGAAGTACTTTTACCATAGTACTGTGAAACACTCTGATGCATCCAGCGCCTGTTCCACCAGAGTGTCCCTGCCCAGTCGGACGATTCCCCACTGATCGCTTACGCAGGCGCACATATTTTTATAATTTCCCTTCGGTGTCAGTTTCTGTTCCTGTGCATTGTACCGGCGGATTTCCTCATCCACCAGCGCCAGCAGCTCTCTTGCCACCGTATCGCAGTTATGGGTATAGATCTGATAACGAGGCAGATCCTGCCGCAGATAGTCCTCCATCCTGCCTTCCGCCTCCGGACGTTTTGCTTCTTCTGCCCGGGCAGCCGCTGCATACAGTTCCTCGTACCGGTCCCCGGCATCCACATAGATTTTTGCCGCGTCCATAATCTGTTCGTACTGTATTCTCGATACCCACCGGTACAGCATACGGTCAAAATTGTCACATTCTCCGTGGCCGTCCGTTTCCAGATCGCCTGTCCGCAGCAGCGTCTCCACTTCCTGCGGTTCCAGGGAATATACCATCATCTTTCCGATCCCTTTTCTGCCCGCCAGGCACTCCGCCAGCCCGTACTGCATTCCATTGTAGCTGAGCACGCTTCCAGAACCGTTTTCATCAATCAGCAGAAGCGCCGAATGTCCCAGCCCTTTCATACCGTCCAGATTCAGAAGATAACAGATCCGGCAGTCTCCATCCATCGTCCTGCAGTCCCGTTCCTCCACAGCCTTCGGAACCGTAAAGGAGATCCTCACACACAGATTCACTGCCAGATATAACAAAAGCAGAAACCATACAGATATCTTCTTTTTCTTATCAAGAAGGTTCCGGATCCGCCGCTCTGTGTGAGACTCTCCAAATCCAATACCAGAACATATGTTCTTTTCCGCGGAAAGCTTCAGAAGAATATCCGCATAGACGATCCGCTCCGCCGACGCACATTCCTTCATCACCGCTTCGTCACAGCTCATCTCCATATCTTCATACATCTTATACACCGCATACCAGACCAGCGGATTCCACCAGTGCATACAGAGCGTGACGGTCCCCAGAATACACATCCATGGATCCCCTCGGCGGATATGCATCTTCTCATGAAGAATGACATACCAGCGTTCGGTTCCCTCCAGTCCATAAGGAAGAACAATCCTGGGTCTGATCAGCCCTGCAACAAAAGCAGAGGATATGTTTTCGCATCTCCAGATATTTTTCATCTCCCGAACCGCCGGGAGCAGCCGTCTTCTGGTCCTGACATACTCTGCCAGAAAATATCCCGACACTGCGCATACCCCCGCCAGATACAGAACCGCCAGAACCCCTGTCCGGTCTGTATCCCCTGCTTTTCCCATATACCGGAGGGGACAGACCCCGAAAGGTTTCTCAATAAATACCGGCAGCAGAAGCCTTCCAAATGCCAGCAGCCACAGATAATAACTGTATTCCTTCGGATATCTGCGCAGTATCTGCCGTCCTGCCAGAACCATCAGAATCGGGATACAGCCGTACCGGCTCATTTTCCACAGACTGTCGATCATATACATTTCTCTCTGCTCCTTTCCTCCAGAATCTTTCGCCGGTCCCGACGGAGTTCTTCTCTCATGCCGGTAAGAATGTTTCCTGTTTTCCGTCATCAAAAGGTTCTGTCTGTGCCGCCCTTTATCCGTCCTGTTTCTGCGCTTCGTCAATCAGCCTGCGCAGCTTTGTTACTTCCTCCTCTGTCAGCTTCCGGTCCTTTAAAAATGCAGCGAAACCAGCTTGCCCATGGGGAAGCATCTTTTGAAGAAGTGGGACGTGTAATTTCCAGCCAGCAGATCGAAAAATTAATCGAAAAAACTTTTGATTATCTGGAAAAAGCCACACAGGCTGTTACCTGTTACCTGAGCAACAAAAATTATTTAAAAGCTCAGCATAACAGGTAACTTTCTGACATTTTACAATATCATTTCTCCGCCCCTACTTGATCCTTAATTTTCCGTCTTTCACTTCCAGCGTGCATTTCCCGCCTTTTTTCAGTCTGCCGAACAGCAGCAGGTCTGCCAGCAGAGGCTTTACCTCGCCTGCAATCACCCGGTCGATCTCTCTGGCCCCGTATTCGTTGGTAATACCTGCTTTTCTTACATAATCCGCCGCCTGCGGCGTCACGGACAGCTCTGTCTTCTTTGCCGCCAGTTTATCGGCAAGTTCCTTCAGTTTTTTCTCTGTGATCCGCGCGGCCATCCGGTCATCCATACCGCCAAACAGCACGATCCGGCTCAGCCGGTTCCGGAATTCCGGCTGGAAGGTCTGCTTCACCGCTTCCGTCAGCGCATCCATGTTTACCGCTTCACTGCCGAAGCCGATCCGGCTCTTTCCGACCCGGCTGGCTCCGGCATTGGATGTCATGATCAGGATGATATTCCTGAAATCTGCCTTTCGGCCCTGATTATCCGTCAGTGTTGCATAATCCATCACCTGAAGCAGCACATTGAAAATATCCGGATGAGCTTTCTCGATCTCATCCAGCAGCAGGAGCGCATGCGGATGCTTTCGAATTTCCTCCGTAAGAATGCCTCCCTCCTCATAACCTACATAGCCTGCCGGAGCGCCGATCAGCTTCGCCACTGTATGCTTCTCCGCATATTCGCTCATATCAAAACGCAGAAAGGCAATTCCAAGCTCTTCTGCAAGCGCCTTTGCAAGCTCTGTCTTCCCCACTCCGGTGGGACCCACAAACAGAAACGACGCCACCGGTTTATGCTCTTCATTCAGCCCGGCGCGGGAGAATTTGACCGCGTTCACCACCTGCGCCACTGCCTCATTCTGCCCGAAAATCCGCTTTTTCAGCTGTTCGTCCAGCTTCGAAAGTTTCTCTGTCTCTCCTTTTTCCACTGTCTGTGCCGGAATATTGCACGTCTTTGAAAGTACTTCGTCAATCAGCATTCTGCTGACCGTCTGGGTCTTCTGTTTCAGCGGGTGCAGTCTCCGGTATGCGCCTGCCTCATCGATCAGATCAATGGCTTTGTCCGGCAGAAACCGTTCATTCACATACCGGCTGCTGACGTCTACGGCGTGCTCGAGCACACCTGCGCTGTACCGCACTTTGTGGAACCGCTCATAACCGGCCTTCAGTCCCTTCAGAATCTCCACTGCCTCTTCTCTGGACGGCTCTTTGAGGTCCACATTCTGGAAACGCCGCACCAGGCTGCGGCTTCCGGAAAAATGTTTCTTATACTCTTCATAGGTCGTCGCTCCGATAAACCGGATATGTCCGGCGGCCAGATAAGGCTTCAGAAGATTGGCCACATCCAGACTTCCGCCGTTCACAGCCCCGGCGCCTACAATATTGTGAATCTCATCCAGATAGAGAATGGGCAGCGCTTCTTTCGAAAGTCCGTCCATGATCTCTTTCAGACGTTTTTCAAAATCTCCGCGGTACTGGGTGCCTGCCAGAAGACCTCCCAGATCCATGGCATACAGAACCGCCCCCTTTAAAGGCTCCGGCACCTGGCCTTTCACAAGCTTCTGTGCGAGCCCATAGGCAAGCGCGGTTTTCCCCACTCCCGGCTCTCCAATATGGAGCACATTGTTTTTGTCCTTTCTGCACAGAATCTGGATCGTCCGTTCCAGTTCTTCCTCCCGTCCAATCAGAGGATTCTGATTTTTACAGGTTTCATTCATATTTTCCAGAAAACTCCGGAAACGCTCCGTTCTGTCTGCCGGCGCTCCTTCCGGCTCCCCGCTGTCCGCCGGCGCTTCCTGCCTGCTTATGTGTGCCGGCTCCATGCCCCGTTCTCTGGACAGGCTTTCTCTGGACATCTCTCCGAGAATCTCCACCAGATCCACGTCCTGCACCGCCATATAATACAGGCCATAGCTCTCCTCCAGCCGCATGAGAGAAGCCAGAAGGTGACTCACCTCCACCGCTTCCCTGCCGCTGCTTCCGGCCTGCTCCTCCGACATGCGAAACACCCTCCGGGCATCCAGCGTCACCTGCGGCGCTTCTTTCTCCCCGGCGGTTCCTGCCTGTTCCTTCAGAAAACCCAGAAGGTCCTGTCTCAGTCTTTGACTGTCTCCTCCGCCTGCTGTATATTCTCTTTGAAAATCCTCATCGAAGGTCATCCCATAGACCATATGCTCCGGCATAAAATACCGGTGATGGCTCTTCTGTGCCAGCTGCAGCGCATGCTCCATCACATTCTGCATCTTCTTTGTAAATTCCATCTCACTTATCCTCTATCCAACTGATTTCGATTTCTCATAACCGTCCCTTCGGTCTTCCGGCCGCTGTTCATACGCCGGAATCCGGCTGCTGTATCTCCTGCGCACAGATACTCTACCGGCACACAGCCTCCACCTTCAGAGGATAGCCCTCCTCTCTGGCCCACTGAACCGCCTCCGCCGCCTTCGTCTGTGCAATATCCCTGGGGTAGGTCCCTGCAACTGCATAATTTCCCTTGTGGACACTCATCATCAGCGCCACTGCTGCCGGTTCGTCCTTGTCAAAAATCCGCATCAGCACTTCCACTACAAAATCCATCGGGGTAAAATCGTCATTATAAATCAGTACCTCATACTGTCTGGGAACCCTGATCCTGCTCCTCGTCTGTTCCTTCACACTCTCCTTTGCCATGATATCTCTTCCTCCGCCGACGCTTTCTCTTCATTATATCCGGTTCTGCCTGTCTCTTTGCGTCGCTTTATCCTTTTTCCATCCGTTCCTTCTGCCGGAAATGTTCCCGTCTGCCGTCCCGATGATAACAATGGTCGCACACCTGAAACGGAGACCCCAGCTGAAGCAGCTTTCCGCAGTATTTACACCGGGCGATGTATTTATATTTACCCTTTGTAAGGTACCGCATGATCGCCATCTCGGTCTTTTCCCGTTCACTTTCCAGCCACTCTTCATCGATCACTTTCTGCATCCGGTGCGAAAACTGGTAATACAGATCCAGCTGCTTGTAATAGGTCTCGTACTGCATAATTCCTCTGCTTCTGTCCCTGTGGAACACCGGCTTTTCCAGCGACACATCCGCCGTATAGGTCCTGCAGTACTGCAGCCACAGAGATACGACAAAGCGGTCCTTGATGTCAATGGGACAGGTGATCATCCGGTACAGCACATGTTTATTCTCAAAACCGTCGATCATCTCTTTGCAGCGCTTTGCCTGCTCGTACAGATACAGCGCTTCATCAATATTTTCCTTTACAAAAGGCTCTGTCGGCGTCACATCGTGCCAGATCTTCAGAAGCTCGTCCATGGGCGCTTCGATATCCAGAAGAATCTGCGGAAAGCCAAGATGGACCTGACTGACCGGGTCTTCCTCTGCTTCGTACCGCTCGCGGATATACCGCAGCTCTTCCCTGCCCATGGCGTTTACGTAGCCGGAATCATAGATGCCGAACCGTCCGGCGCGCCCCGCGATCTGTTTGATCTCCGATACAAGCAGCGGTCTTCTGCTGACTCCGTCGTACTTCTCCGCCTGCAGAAATACAATCCTGCGGACCGGCAGATTCAGTCCCATGCCGATGGCATCCGTAGCCACCACCACTTTTGTCCTGCCGCTGTTGAACAGATGCATCTGCCGCCGGCGGATCTCCGGCGGCAGGCTGCCGTAGATCACACTGGCGTTGATCTTCTGTTCTTCCAGCCTGCCTGCCACGTCCAGAACAGATTTCTTGGAAAATACAATGAGCGCGTCTCCTTTACGCACATCATCCGGAAATACGAAAGGCTCGTCCTCGCAGATCAGCGCCGTCTTCCGCTCATACCGCTCGATCTCATAATCCTCCCGGCACAGTTCGATCAGATGAATGATCGCCTGTTCTGCCGCCGGACTCATACAGATATGGATCTCTCCGGCGCGGATTCCAAGAATCGCCTTCGTCCAGGAATGCCCCCGGTCCGGGTCTGTAACCATCTGCGCTTCGTCAATGACCGCAATGTCATAGTTTTCATCAAAATCCGCCATCTCAATGGTCGAAGCCACGACTCTGCTGTCCGCTTCCTCAATGCACTCCTGCCCGGTCCGCATGGTACAGGGAACCTCATACTTGTTCATCTGCTCGTACACCTCCAGCGCCAGCAGGCGAAGAGGCCCCAGATAGACGCCGCACCGGGCCAGTTTCAGCCGCTCCAGGGACCGGAAAGTCTTGCCGCTGTTGGTCGGGCCGATGTGCAGAATGAAGCGCCGGTGCATCTGGCGCACCTCCGCAAATTCCAGCTCCGGTCGCGCGGGCACCAGTTCCAGAATGCTGTTCTTGACTTTATGCTGCCGGTACCGGGGATACAGAGTAAACAGCGATTCCTGACAGATTTTTCCCGGCATGGTGCGCCGAAGATATGCCAGAAATTCTCCGTCCATCCCCTCCTTCTGCTCTTCCAGAAGCATCCCCAGATCCAGAAGCACCAGTTTGGGGAGCAGTTCCTCATTGACCAGGTTCAGAATCTTTTCCTGATTTTTCCGGATGGCGTAACCGGTCATATGCCGAATCTGCCGATGCAGCTCCTCCAAGTTCCGGATGTTGACCCGGGAGGCCTTCGCACTCCGGAGCGTCCGGCGCAGAGCCTCCGCCTTTTTGTCCATTCCGGAATATTTCGGAGGCTTTCTCGGCTTTTTCCTGCCTTCCTTTGCATATTGCTCGATATAAAACTGCAACAGTTTCTTTTTATTGATCATGCGCTTCTCCCATTATCTCACAGGCCGGCCTGTTCTGCATGTCCTTCTCTAATCGTTATTTTTTAACAAACGTAAAGGTATCCGGTCTTGAATACTCCTCCCGCAACTCATATCCCAGCCTGTTCATTCCATATTTCAAGTTCTGCCGGAAGGCCCCTGCACGGGACCGTATCCGTATCCACATTCATTTTTTTCGCAGGGGAAATTATAAGCTTCATTAATAACCGCCTCTTTTTGCTGCCGGCGCTGCGGCCCGCTATACATAGCATACCAGAAGAAAATGTTTCAGGCAACGCTTTTAAAGGAATTCCCGCTGCCGGCTGTTTCTGGAAGGTTTTCCATATAAAAGAAAAAAGAGACTTCCGCCTTGGGCGGATGCCCATAAGGAAGTAAATAGAATTTCCGGAAAAACCGGCATGGCAGAGGTCACGCCGGTTTTTCTGTCAGTAGTTCCGGTTTGGCAAGTGGAATCCGGATTTTCCCCACATAGGTAAAATAGACTTCAATCGTGACATGTTTCTTCCCGCCGATCTTCTCTGGGCTGTGGATCACAATCTTTTCAATCAGCTCATTTACCGTAGCGGCGTCCAGCTCCTGCAAATCGGAATACCTGTCGGCAAGCTGGAGGAAACGCCCCACATCGGCAATCTGTCTGGCTTCATTTTCAATTTCTCTCTCCAGCGAAGCTGCAAGCTGCTGAATTTCCGCCTGCTCCGCTTCATACTGTGCCGAAAGTTTTTGAAAGCGGAGGTCGCTCAGCTTGCCAAGAACGGAATCTTCATAAAGCCTTTGGATGATCTTGTCCAAATCCTCCATGCGCTTCTGCGCCCCGGAGAGGGCTTTCCGCTTCTGTGCCAGTTCCGCCTTCCGGCTGGCTTCGTCCTGCGCCAGCATTTCCTGGGTGAAATCATCCCGGAACAAGCGCACATAGGTCAGCGTCCCCTGAATACATTCCAGAACCCGCCTATAAAGCGTGACTTCCCGGATGTAGTGGATTTTACAGGAACCTGTATTGCTCTTATAGTTGGAGCAGACAAAATGATCCTGTGAATCATCCTTGTAGGTGTTGCAGGTACAGTAATAGAGCTTCGCACCGCAGTCGGCACAGTAGACAAGTCCGGAGAAAATGCTGGTTTTCCCTGTCTTTGTCGGCCTGCGCTTGTTGGCTCTTAACACCTGTACCCGTTCCCACTGTCCACGTTCAATAATCGCCGGCTGCGTATCTTCAAATACCCTCTGGTTTTCTTTCGGGTTTTCCATCCGCTTCTTGAATTTGAGGGATTTGGTATAGGTCTTGAAGTTGACGGTACAGCCAGTATATTCCGGCCGCTCCAGTATTCCAGCGACAGACTTCGCACACCACTGGTACAGGTTATCCGGCATGGACCATCCTTTCTGTCTGGCGTTATACGCAGTAACCGTCAATACCCTGTCGGCAGTCAGGATTTTTGCGATCTGCATGGGGCCTTTGCCCGCAATGCATAGGTCAAAGATACGCCGCACCACCTTTGCGGCTTCCTCGTCTACAATCCATTTCTTTTTATTCTCCGGGTCTTTGATATATCCGTAGGGCGGATTGCTGGCGATATGTTCCCCGGCTTCTCCGCGCATTTTTACGACTGCCCGGATTTTTTTGCTTGTGTCCTTTGCGTAATAATCGTTAAATACGTTTTTGAACACGGCGAAGTCGTTTTCGCCCTTTGCGCTGTCCACATCATCGTTGATGGCGATAAACCGGACATCGTAGGCGGGGAAAATGAAATCCTGTAGCCGCCCCATATAGGAATATTCCCGGCCCAGACGGGACAGGTCTTTGACAATCAGGGTAGAAACCGAATAATCTTCCACATATTTCATCATTTCCTGAAATCCGGGCCTTTGAAAATTCGTTCCTGAGAATCCGTCGTCCACGAAAAACATGGGATTGCGGAATCCGTGTTCCGCCGCATATTTGGACAATAACGCCTTTTGGTTGGTGATGGAATTGCTCTCCCCATCAAGAGCATCGTCCTGACTTAGACGGCAATATAACGCTGTGATCTTATCTGGCTGCTGGTTCATAGTAGCTCCTTTCCTCCCGTATATCGGGATAACAGCCAGGTAAACGGTTGCCTATATTATAACGTGCCGTTCCTCTTTTTTCAGCAGCTTTCATTCGGTTTCCTCCAAATTTCCTGCCATGATACGGCGCAGCTTGTCCAGTACGCTTTCCGCCTCTCCCTCCGTATAATGGGGGATGACATGATAGACCGTATTCCCTTCAACGGCAATCATTTCTTCTGTGCTGAAATCAAACTCGAAAACGCCGTCTTTGAAATGCTCTGCCACACGCTCGGCAATTTCAGGTTTCAGATTTTTTGGAAGTTTGCTTAAATCCACAGGCTTACACAATCCCATCACGCTCCTTCCTTGCAGGCAAAATATTCAGCGTAATGACCGCCGGACGGCCAAGCCCCTGTTTTTTACGGATGATTAGACCGTTGCGTTCCAATTCCTGAAATGCCCTAGTCGCCACCTGCCTGCTCCTATGTAGTTTTCCTTTTGCTTCTTCCAGCGTAAAGTAGAGACGAATCCGCCCGTCCGGTTCTATGTATCCGTTTTCTCTGGAAATACCCGCCCGGTCTAAGAGCAGGGCATACAGTACCTTTGCATCGTTGGATAAGTCCATCGGCACCAGAAAACGAGGAAACGGCAGATAGGGCGGTACGCCGCTGTCCTCTTTGTAAGGCATCAAAAAATCATTTTGCATTATGTACTCCTTTCCATCAATCCCTCCCTGATTGATTGGATTGATATTGACTTTCTTGTTATTAACTTTTTCTCTTTAATTTCCGTCTAAATATGGGCCGTCAAGGCCGTCTGGAAATCCGCCGCCGGAAAGAGAGGAACAGGGCTGCCCGGAGCGTCAGGTTTTCCAGTCTCTGAAAATCCAGTATTGGAGAATCCCATATAGGTGGAAATGGCAAAAGCGGTAAATTGGCAAAGTAGAAACCAACACCTATCTGGGGAAATCCCGTTTAGGTTAAAATCGTCCTGCGGACAGTTAAAAGCAGGTTTTAGAGGGGAGCAGGGGATTTATCCCTCATACCCGTTGACCGCAGCCTGAAACGCCAATAATCTCAAGGCTTTTTTGCTTCTAATTGTCCGCATTGGAGCCGCCTTTTCCTGTCGCTGGCTGTTTTCTGTCTGCGGTGGACTTTCTTTGCACAGAGTTTACAGTATTTTGCCCGGTTGGAACCGGGAAGGAATGATTGGCCGCAGACCACGCAACGTTTTAATTCCTCCCGGAACAGCAGCGCCGTTTCCAGCGGTCCGTCCAGCGGCAGGACAGCGCAGCGGAACCATTTGCAGAGAAGCGAATAGGAAATACTCTGGACGCAGACACATTCCTCCCCGTTGTCCAGAAGAATACAGTTTCCGTTATCGTAGTTGCAGCACTCGTGTACCAGTTTACGCATCCGGCGGTACTGCGGATAATTCATTACTGGAATCTGATTGTGGATAAAAACGCCTCCTTCCTACCGTAAAAAAATATCCCTCTACTATACAGTTCATTTTTGGGGCAAAATGACGGGGGTATTTTGCAAATTTCACAAAAAATTTATAATTGCCGTGTTCGGGTAAGCGGTTATAAAATAAACCCCTCATATATCCGTACATTTTTAAGAGGAAAGTTGCCGTCTGCATAAAAATTTGTCAAAAAAATCCGCCGCAGTTGTTCCTGCGACGGATTTTCTATGGAGCAGACAGATATTCAAATTTATACCCGATTCCGGCAACACTCTCAATATAATTTGGCAGATTGGGTTCAAACCTTAGTTTCTTCCGAAGTTTGCTCACATGGTTATGGATTGCCTTCCTTGAATAGAAATTATAATCCTCTTTCCAGACTATATCGGTAATCAATTCATAAGTAAAAACACGCTTTGGGTTGGCAGCCAGTAATGCCGGTATGTCAAATTCTTTGCCTGTCAGAGAGATAACTCGCTCCCGGACTCTTACAATACGGTGCTCCAGGCAAAGATAAAGTTCGCCTTCCTGTATTTCTGTCAGGACATTTTTGATTTTTGTAGGTGAAGCATGATAAGAATCACGAACAAATTTAGGGGAACTCTCTTGCCCCGTTTTAAAAACACGGGGCAGGAACGGATGTGGGTAAGAAACAAATCCTCCGTTGCAAACCTAAACACACTTGCCCATATCAGTCTTTTGGCTGTTGCCATTGCTGCAGTTACTGGCAATTCCGGTCAATCCTACCGCAAGCTAAAATCTTTAAAACGGACTGCCTGACTTTTGTAACTGAATATTCTCTGATTTTCGTAGGTTTTGGACTTACGTTAGCTTTGTTATGCCTAAAAAGCGTCTTCCCTCAACATTAAAAGTCTAACAGCCAAATCTCATCTTAAAATCAATGCGTTTTGCTCTTCTCTATCAACTTTATTTCAAGATTTTTACCATTATTTTGAATCTTCAACAAAATACATAATTCTCCGTATCAGCTCCGGGATATTTACCGGGGAGATGATATAGTCGTTCACGCCCTCATGCCGATATTCATATTCCGTGGCAAGGTCGCTGTTCTCGGTGAGGATAAAGAACGGCAGAAGCCGGACAGGGGGATTCTTCATTTGGAACATCCCCGCCACCCGCCGCAGCGCATGAAACAACTCCATTGCTGTACCGTCCGGCAGTTCCACATCACACAAAATCAGTTCTATTTCCTTATCCTCAAAAATCCGGCGCTTAGCGTCTGCAATCGAGGGAACCAGAATCAGGTCAAAGCCCTTTTGCAGCATAGTAGCCCGCAGCACTCCGGCGCTGGTATCTTCCGCATGGACAAAGAGCAGCTTGTGAAAAGTCGGGGCCTTTTCGCCAGATAACTGCCGGTAGGCGTATTCCACCAGCATATCCTGTAGCAGCATCCCTTTCATTTTGTCCATACACAGCGTCGCACCCCGTTGCTTGGCCTCCTGTTCGTAGTCCTCTTTATCATGGCAGGACACCAGAATAAAAGGCAGTTCCTTGTCTGCGGCCCGCACCTCGTCCAGAAAGTCCATGCCGGAACCGTCCGGCAGGTCGAGATCACAGCAGACCACCAGCGGCATTTCCTCTTGGATGGCGGCCCGCGCTTCTTTCAGCGTACAAGCCGTTTTCACCGGGTAACCGCGGTGCTGTAAGTATTTTTGCAGACACCATGTATAGGTGTCGCTGTCGTCGATCAGCAGTATCTTTTTCATGTGTCCTCACCCCCAATATTGATTTACCACAAGTATAAACTACAAATGTTACACAAATGTCCGAGGTGCCTTTGATTTCGACAAAAAAACAGGCTGAATTGTTACAAAGCTCGGACATTTCAAAAATTTTTTGAGAAATAGCGAAAAAGCGGGGCAGCATACGCCGCCCCGCCGATCCCATACGGTTATTCCATCGCCCGCATTTGTTCAATCAGGGATTGTTTTTTCTGTCTGCGGATTGTCCATACAGACAAGATCAGCTCCATTCCGAACAATACCAGAATGAACAGACCCATTTCCAAAACCGGGAATTTGTAAGGCACTACATTTCCGGCAAAAGCACCTACACTCATTTTTCTGCAAGCAAAGATGGAAGCCGGAAGCCCAACGATCAGCGTCGCCAATGTTGCAAAGAGCGCATAGC
>VSND01000200.1 GCA_009774145.1 Lachnospiraceae bacterium
TTCTGCTTTATAATACCCGCTCGGATCATAATACACCACCGGATTATTCCGACAGTAAGCATACAGATTCAGCCCGTTTCCCTGATAGACGTCCTCCTGCAGGAACCTGCCCAGTATCGGATTATAGTACCTTGCACGCAGATAATACTGTTCTGTTACTTCGTCATACTGCTGGCCGGTATATCGGATGCGGTTGGGAAGTTCTTCCGAGACCTCCAGTCCGGCTCCGAACGCATCGTAGCGGTACTGATTTTTTATCGTTCCCGTCTCATCCGTGATCAGCGCCGTGCTGAGCTGTTCGTCCGGATGATAATAGTACGTTTTCTGTCCTCTCCGGACTGCCTCGATCCCTGCTCCCAGGTGGCAGCTGGCTGTTTCCTTATCCCCTCCTTCTTCATACAGAAGTTCTCCGTTCTGATAGACGAACCGGATCAGCTTCTCATTTTCTCTCATCTCATGGCGCAGGCCTTCCGCATCGTAGCGGTTTTCCTGTATCTGACCGTCTGCGCACTCCACCCGGATCTGCTGGTTTTTACTGTTGTAGAAATACCGGCTGATCCCGGATTCGGTTTCCTCCCTCAGTATACTTCCCTGTCTGCTGTAGGTAAAGGTATTTCTTCTGCGGATTCCGTCTGTCCGGATCTCTTCCGTGTTGATGAGCTGGTTCTTCTCATTGTAGGAGTAAACAGTTTCAATATTCCGGTTTTCACCTGTTTCCGGCTGCATCGTAGGCATAGCGGAATACCACACACGTCATACTGATACATGATGTCCAGCGCACTGCTTCCTTCAATTTCCGGTCCCTGCACGCCCGTTTTTGACATCTTCCCGACAAATACATTTTATTTCTAAAGTTGAAGATTCATAATGCGTAGTTCTTCCTTTTCTGCATCATATTTTTTTACTCCCAAAATATAATACAAAAAATCATCAAAAGAAACAAATCTGGGCCAGGCATCCTCTGCCAATTCTTCTCTTGATTCTGCCTCGTAATTATAACCATCATGATCAAAACTCACAACCATTCCTGTACAGCAGTCCAAAAAAAGTAATTCCTGACCGTTTCCAGCCAGCTCACCCAAATAAACATATCCAAAATCAGTAAACAGTGAATAATCCTCTCCTTTGAATACAGTCAGCTCATCTCCATACAAAAGATACGGAAAATCAAAACGCACCACCGCTGTTTTCTCAGATACATCATCCGGATCTTCATATAAATATTCCGATTTTCCTGTTTCCACGTTAAAAGTATATGCATAATAGTCTATGGAGCCCACAAATTCCACATAAATATCATTTAATAACGACGCATACGATAATAAATATTCCCGAAACATTACAGGAAGTTTCAATCCCATTTCCTTTTCAAAAGCAATGATGTCATCTTCTTTTAATGAGGTTGGTATCAATTTCCATTTTAATGTATGGTTATATTTCTCGTCCAGTTTGCAAAGTTCAAAAGCAGAAAGTGTCTCAGGAAGTTTATCCCATTCTTCTATATCTTCTTCATGTAAATACTGCTTTGATATATGTTCCATTTCCTCTAATCTGTTCTTATAAATGAGTCTCTTTTCCGGATATTTTTCAAAAAAAGCATTAAAGCATTCCATTATTTGATCTCTTTTCATATTCATACCTCCTAATTCACTTTAAATATCCTGAATTTTCAATACTGTTATCTTTTATCACATGGCTTATCTCTGACCTGTAAATCTTCCGGCAATCCCTCCCTGCCGTCTAAATATTTTTTGTTTCCATCAATCTTCACTTCTACTATTAAGTGCTCATCTGCCCAAGAATTTAATTTCTTTTTATATGCTTCCAAACTATCGCTGGACTCCATCATTTTAAACAACTCATTATGAGCCCTTCCACTCGGTCCATATCCATGAAGATCAGCAATGATTTTTCCATTTTTATCAGTATACTTGAGAGTAAAAAGTTTATATGCTTAAGAAGCCAGTAAATCCTCACAGATTTCTGACTGATCCTGCACTTCC
>VSND01000201.1 GCA_009774145.1 Lachnospiraceae bacterium
GCCGCTCCATATGGACAATCAATTTAAGGTATTTGGGTTTATTCTTAATATAAAAAATTTATTAGAGGAAATTGATATGCTTAAAGAGCCATAATGGTCCAGTTCATGTAATCAAAATATCATCTGGCAATTGTAACAACCGCTTCAAAGCAGAACACTATGGACATCCTGAATTATTTTGGATACGGGCATCTGTTTGAATACATAGTGACACAGGAGGATATTACAAAAGTGAAGCCGGACCCGCAGGGGTATCTGATGGCCATGGAACATTTTGGAGTTACAGCAGACAGGACGGTTATTTTTGAGGATTCCCCATCGGGAATCAAAGCGGCAAGAGCAACCGGAGCATCTGTTATGATTATTGATCACTTTTAGCAGGAGAAAAAATGAAAAAATTAATTATACAGGGAGCTCGTTTTATTGGTTTAAGCGGTATCGGCTGGATCCTGGATTTTTGTATATATACGGGACTGGGATTGATCTCGTCCCGTATATTCTTTAACAACATGATAAGCTCCTGGGCAGGAGTTACCTTTGTATTTATTTTTGCAACGAGAAAGATATTTCAAAGCAACAGCAACATATCATTGAGATGGAAATATTTAATCTATATTTTATACCAGTGTATTTTGATATTTTTTATCTCAAAACTCCTGAGCAGCATCAATAATTCGATTTTGCTTCATATATCCGATGATCGAATCCATGCTTTTTCCAGTATCATATCCAAAATATTGGTAACGCCGATTACAATGATTCTGAATTTCCTTGTAATGAAAAGTGTTATTGAAAAGCTGTAAAAAATTTATCGGAAGTTATAAAACCCATCTATTCCAGGATCATTTCCTCTTAATAAAGTATATTGAAGTATTGCATAGTCTTCAAGAATAGATTCGTCCTTATCACTTAAGCAACCATCTGCTTTTATAATACAGAAGGGGCTGACTACAGGATAGTTTCTGCTGATATCGGAAATAAATTTTTGATATCCTGTTTTTGGAAGTCCTGCAATATCCATAATCTCAGACTGGAGAAATGAGACCGATACTAATTTATTTTCGCCAATTGATTTTTCTTTATCGATATCAAAATTAGCCCAGATATAATACGGTGTGTGATACATCAACAATCTGTCCTGTTCTGCCCCAGTCTGATATGGCGCTGAAATCTGTGACAAAAACTCACTTTCTATTGCCGGAAAATGATCTCCAAAAAAGACAACAACAGTTGGTTTATCCAAGGTTTCACAATAAGATATGAACTGTTCAAATGCCCGATCGCTCTGTTTGATAAGATTTATATATTGTGTAGCCAGCGGATAATCACCTTCCGGCTCCAGAATCTGAACAGGTTCCTCAAAGTTTTCATACTCATAACCACCGTGATTTTGCATGGTAATTCCAAATAAAAAAAGTGGTTCCTCCGTTTCGCTGATAATTTTCTTGATTTCCTCATAAAACGATTCATCCGAAATATAATCTCTGACCAGTTCCCTGTTTTCCATTTGTTGCCGATCAATAAACTGTTGAAAACCAAGGCGGGGATATGCTTTATTTCTGCTCCAGTTATGAGCAATTTCCGGGTGTAAAGCAATTGTTTCATATCCAAGCTTTTCCATAATTGAAGGGAGAGCGTGCGTATCACTTGTTATGAGCGTATCATAAGGTGAAGTGCTGGGATAAGCCCATGCATTGGTTCCTGTAAGAAATTCAAACTCAGTATTACTGGTTCCACCACCCATAACCGGTACTTGTACATATCCATATAATGTATTGCTTTTTCCTCTTAAACTATGCAAAAACGGTTCAAGGGGTTCGCTGGACGAGAAAACATTAAATTCTTCCAGATCGGAAAAAGATTCGTTCATTATTACAATGACATTGGGAAATGCATCCATATTATCAATTTCATCGGTCTGATAGATATGAAACAGGTCTTGAAGTTTTTCTTTGGAATATGTTTTGGGCTTTTGCGGAAACAAATTCCCCATATTAGTAAAATATGTTAATAAAAATCCCTCTTCTCTGCATTGCAGAACACGTTTCCAGCTGTTTGTAGAGATATTAACTGCATTTTGAACAGTTTCTTTGTTTATACAAACGATATATCCAATTCCCAAAATAAACATTAATGCGTTTTTCCATAATCTTCTACTAAATGAGGATAAAGTCATATTATGACAGACAGAGAGAAAACCACAAGCACACATAAAAAAGGCAGCGCACATAAGCAGCTCTGCACAAAATCTGAGCGAATATTTTGAAGCTACATTCAGGGCAGTTCCAATTACCAGAATATCAGTTGGCATAATTACTTCATCCCGGAACAAAAGAACGTAATAATTCACGACTGCGTGGAGATAAAGAATGACAGAAATAATGCAGCCTGATAAAAAAATATGATGAGTAATACTATAAATAACAGCCAGTAAAGCAACTAACAAGATAATCGTACATACAATGGATGATGTAGTAAGAAAATAAAATGCTTTAGAGTTATTAAGAAGTTCTACACCGGTCAAAAGGAAAAAACTCCACCCTGCAATCAGGAAAATCTGTATCAATAAATGATTGATATAAGGCAGTTTATAAGCAGCAGATAAAGATCGGAATTTCTTTTGTTTCAATAATGAAATTAACAGCATTCCCTGTACTAAAAGAATGACATGAAAAACATACCAAGTGCTGACAGACTGTCCCTCTGAAAAAAAGTTTAATTCTTCAAATTTGAAATTACATATATAAAGAAAATAAATCATACTGAAAAAGCAGAACTCCAGCATAAATATGACTGCTGAATCTGTTACATTTTTTTTCGCTCTCAGTACGAAATGACAAAAGTTTTTTATTAAAAAAAACAACTCTGATATAATCAGAAAAAGAAGCAGAAACCTGTCTAAGTGGGACAAAATCGATATATTATAGAGATTTATTGACCAACGTTCAATATCCCATTCTTCAGAATACAGATCCAAACGCTCTTTATGTTCTCCATCTATATAGATATTCACAAAACCAGAACCAAGTTGTTTTGCAAATCTTATTTCCAGTGTTTCTGCATTTTTAATATTACTATATAAAGAGACCGACTTCGGCGGATCGAGTATGGTTATAGATTCATCCATAATCTCCCACCCATAATCTGTGTACAACAATTCTCTTGAAATTGGTGCTCCATTAATCAGAAAATCCTGTATTCGGACATCCGTTCCAAGGGAATTGGGAGTCTTTTCTCCAGTTGCTTCTATTCGAATAGGTACATCAGAGGATCTTCCGATTGCAAAAAAACTGCTGAATATGGTATAAGCAAGAAATATGGATGTTAATAATATAAAACACTCTTTTATGATAAATTTTCTTTTTTTGTTCATCTTTTGTTATCCCGTGATTTTGATATATCATATAATCTATGTTTAATACTGTTTTTTTATTCCCATCCAATATTTTTAAATTATAGCATTTTGATATTTTAAATTCAAGAGTTCAATTGCGAAAGGATTTTCTGAATTCCATTATTTCATGTAAAGGTTGTCATGCGTATCCAACCTTTGAGGAAAAATAATATTCCGGATAAAGGCATTTGTTTTGTTCGATCCACTCTTTCATCTGTGCAAGCTGCACAGGATAATCATTTACGTGATATCTAAAATCAGTTCTTTGATTGATCAGTGTTTTGTCCGAGATCATTGCTGTGTCTTCGAGAATCTCCACGTTATCTTTTTGAAAGACTGACTGAATGAGTTTGAGCAGGTGGTATTTGGTGATTTCCTGTTCCGGTACCAGCTGATACAGACCGCACAGATCCTGTTCTATGGCACATGCAATGGCTTTTGCCAGCTCCAGCGTTGTAATTCCGTTCCATCTGACGTTTGAAAACCCATGTATTGTGCCGGTCTGTTTCATAAACCAGTTGAACAGACCGGTACCTTTCGGATCAATATCCGGACCGATAATTGACATCCGGAATGTCAGATCTTTTTCATTATTCAGTTCTCCAAGAGCTTTGGAACGGTCATAAAACGTGCGGCCGTCCGGAAGGTCATTTACCAGATATCCCCCTCTTTGACCGGAAAATACGCAGTCTGTCGACAGGTGTATGATTTTTACCGCAGTATCTTTGAACTGATTTTCCAGATAATGCGGGAAAAAGGCATTTACATAGGCCGCAAGATCCGGGCGGGCTTCGCAGGTTTTCTGGAGAAGGCCCACACAGTTGACAACAACGTCCGGCCTGATTTCATTCATATAATCTGACAGCTGGTGAATATCTGTTACGTCGATTCCCCGTGCATGGGAGGAGTTCTGTTCGCTTCGGGATATTCGGTATATATCAAATCCTGTGTTTTCCAGATAACGGGAGATCAGATGACCTGCCATGCCGGTGGACCCAAGCACTGCTGTTTTTTTCATGTTCTACTCCTTTCTCCATACCGTACGGTTTATATATCCGGTATAACTCATAATAATCCGGACAACTTTTTCAGCTACATTTTCCACATCATAATCGGATACCGTCCGGATTACATTCGGATTCTGACCGGACTGCGAGGTGACACACTGTATTGCATCCAGAACATCTGCGTATTCCAGCCCACACATGATCAGAGTTCCCTCATCCATTCCTTCCGGTCTTTCATGAGCCTGACGGACCGTTACGGCCGGAAAGTGAAGCAGGGAGGCCTCTTCTGTAATGGTTCCGCTGTCACTGACCGTACAGAATGCATTTTTCTGCAGTGCAATGTAATCCGCAAAAGACAGCGGTTTCATGAATCTTACAAAGGGCGAAAAGTCAAAAGGCGCTGTTTCCAGTTTCTTTCTGGTTCTCGGATGCGCTGAAAAAATAACCGGCATTTGATATTTTTCAGCAATTGCATTAACAGAAGCGAGCAGACAGGTGAAATTTTTTTCAGAGTCCACATTTTCTTCCCGGTGGATGGACAGAACAAAATAGTTTTTCTCTCTGAGATCCAGTTTCTGCAGGACTTTTGAATTTTCTATTGCATGACTTTGTATTCTAAGAACTTCCTTCATGCTGGATCCTGTTTTGATAATCGTTTCCGGAGCGATTCCTTCCCGGATCAGATATCTGCGGGCATGTTCGGTCAGAACCATATTGATATCGGACAGATGATCAATGACTTTCCGGTTCAGTTCCTCGGGAACCCGCTGGTCAAAACATCGGTTTCCCGCTTCCATATGAAACACTGGAATTCGGTTTCTTTTAGCGGAAATAACAGACAGACAGGAATTGGTATCTCCATATAACAGAACCGCATCCGGTTTCTGTTCCCGGATCAGTGCATCTGTTCCGGCTATGACGTTGCCGATGGTCTCAGCGGCTGTTTCTCCGGCGGCATTCAGAAAGAAATCCGGTCTTCTGATCTGCATTTTTTCAAAAAAGATTTCGTTCAGCTCATAGTCATAGTTCTGGCCTGTATGTACCAGAAGATGTTCGGTATATTTGTCAAGTTCACTGATTACACAGGATAACTTTATGATTTCGGGCCGTGTTCCTACAATTGTCATGACCTTCATGGTGTTTCTTTCGATCCTTTCTATAAATGTTCTTTTACATAATCCAGACTGAGCAGCATCTCCTTCATTTCTTCCCTGTTCAGCCTCCTGGTATTATGGGAAGTGTAGTCCTGTGCTTCTGAAAATTCATGCTGTCCCGTAGAAAAATATTTACTGTAATTCAGATCCCGGTTGTCGCTTGGAACCATGTAATAATCGCCCAGATCAACAGCTCTTACCATTTCTTCTCTGGTCAGCAGGGATTCATACAGCTTTTCACCATGGCGTGTACCGATGATATGAGGTTCTTTCCTGGAATCGAACAGCTCACATACCGCTTCCGCCAGAGTCTGTATGGTAGCTGCGGGAGCTTTCTGAATAAACAGTTCCCCTCCTTTGGAATGCTCAAACGCAAACAGAACCAGATCTACCGCGCTTTCCAGCGACATCATGAACCGGGTCATGTGAGGATCCGTTATTGTGATCGCCTGCCCGGATTGGATCTGTTCAATGAACAGAGGGATAACAGATCCTCTGGAACACATTACATTTCCATATCGGGTGATGGAGATGATGGTATCCTTGCTGGATCTTGATTTGGATACCGCAAGCTTTTCCATCAGGGCTTTCGACATGCCCATGGAATTGATCGGATAGACCGCCTTGTCAGTGGACAGGCAGATCACGTTTTTTACTCCGCAGTCAATCGCTGCATTTATGACGTTTTCTGTTCCGAGGATATTGGTCCGTACAGCTTCCATGGGAAAAAATTCACAGGACGGGACCTGTTTCAGGGCGGCAGCCTGAAAGACATAATCCACGCCGTGCATTGCCTGCAGGATGCTTCCATAATCGCGGACATTTCCAATAAAAAATTTCAGCTTGTCATTATGGTACAGCTTCCTCATATCGTCCTGTTTCTTTTCATCACGGCTGAAAATACGGATTTCTTTTATATCTGTATTCAGAAAACGCTTCAGTACCGCGTTTCCAAAAGAGCCGGTTCCTCCGGTAATCAGTAAGGTTTTTCCTTCGAACATGTGTCGTTTCCTCCATAAAACAGTGATTTTTCCAGAAATTTAATCCTCTGGATTTCGAAATGCGTGGGCTATTGTACGCAGGGGCTTTGTAATCTTCCAGCTTCTGCTGTTTTCCATCAGGTCCAGCTGGCCAAGCCGTCTCTGCAGTTCATTTTGCAGATCAGTCATTTCTGCTTCGAGCTTTTTGATTTCCTCGAATCTTTGATCTGATATCTGCCGATATTCGTCTCTTTCAGCTGTGGACAGCCTCAAAGCTTCCTGTTGCATGGTATTTTCAGAACCCAATGTGCTCAGGGCCTCTTTTTGGCTGATGTTTTCAGCTTTTAATGTATTCAATGCTTCCTGCTGCGCTGTATTCAATGATGTCAAAGCTTCGTTTTGTTCTTTTAAAACTCCCATATCATTTTGGCTCTGAAACAGATTTTTCTGCAACGTTTCTATCTTTTGATATTGTGCATCAGACAGGATCTGCAGTCTCTCATTTTCATTCAGAACGGCAATATCTTTAGAAGAATAATAGTCTGGTAATGCATGTTCCATCCATTGAGCCAGATCCTGTAAAGCTTCTTTGGGCCGGCTGCAGACAGCGGGATCGTACTGTAAGGCAACCATAAACTGTTGATCATCCTGCTGACAGGGATAAAAAGAAATACAACGAAACGGAAGCAGTTGCGCTTTTGTGCAATCATACAGAAATTTCAAAAAATCCATGTCGGTAAAAGGCCAGTAATGCACATCATCCATCCGCATTCCTTCAGCTACCTGTTCATAATGTTTAATTGCCTCTGCATATGATGTTTCCGGAAGATAATTCAGTATTTCCTTTTTTTCCCAAAAAACATGTGGATTGTTTTCCGGAATTACAGAATAAAAAAAATCCAAAACCATGGGAGCATTTTCTTTGGTTCCATTACGAAATACATTATAGGCATCCCGAAAGGAAGCTGACGTTCTAAAATGGTCAAAACAGTAACGTTTATCAGGATATATAATACAAAAGATTCCACCAGGTTTCAGAACAAAACTGATATCCTGCAGAGAGAAAATCAAATCTGGCATATGTTCTAAAACATGGGATGCAATTACACAATCGAATTTTTGTACATTTTCGAGTGTTTTTTTGTAATTATCTTGAATCACATAATCAACAGGGATAATGGACTCAGGATCAATCAGAATTCCAGTGGCTTTTAAGTAATCATTTCCTGAATACAGTTTTCGAATTTCTTCTGTGGAGCGGATGTCACAGTAAAATGTATTGGGATAAATATTTTTGTCTGCAATTGGTCTGTTTAACGGTCCCAACTCCAATATCCTTTTTGACTTGTCTTTAATTAAGTTTTGAAAGAAAACTATTCTAGGATCCATAACTTACCCCTGTTTTCTGTCCGACAAAGTGTTATCATTCTTGAACAGCCCCATTATAAACCGTAATGGAGCGGTTAACTTCCAGGATTTGCTGTTCAGAACATTCATGTAGCATTCTTTCCATCCAGGTTCTTCTAAAATATTTGTATTTTCCTGTATTACTACTTTTTCTCTTACTTCTATCTGCCTGTCGGCGATGATTCCAAGTTTGTCCAGTTCCTCCAGAGTTTTTTTGACCATCCCCGGTGTAAGTTCAGTCTGTTCGGATTTAAAATACGTTTCGAGAGCCCCACTGTCATTTGACAAAAGAGAAGTGAAAAGTCGCTCCCATTTTTCGTAGATAGTATGCTGACTGTATCGTTCAAGTAAATCCGGTAATTTCTTTTGCATGCTTTCCAGTTTATCAGGATGGTCAAGCAGATCTAGTGTTGCTTCAGCCATTTTTTTCCAGTCTCCACATTCCGTTACTACGCCATCCTGATTACTGATAATGATATCCTGCATACCGGATCCACTGTAAGCTATAGTAGGAGTTCCGTTTGCGGCCGCCTCAAGAATAACCAGACCAAACCCTTCGTATAAAGAAGGCATGATATGCAATGCACCCAGCTGATAATATCTGTCAATATCTTCTGTCCAGTCAATCAGATGTAGATACTGGTCTGTAAGTCCTTCTTTCGCAATAAACTCTCTACATGTAATTTCGGACATACAGCTAACAGGAAGCTGGAGGTCAACCAAGCCAACAATGTAAAGTTCCGCATCTGGTCTTCGTTTATGTATATAGGAAAAAATCTGTAAAAGGTCTCCCAATCCTTTACGGGAATCATCAAAACGCCCTGCCGCTACCAGGATATTTCCTCTAATGGACGGAATAGTCAGAGATGTCCTGTTTCTGGATGGATTAGGGATGCAGATTCCATTTGTATACCTCATTCCATAAAGCGCCTGGCTACTGGTATTCAGCCATACTACGGCGTCTGCCTTCGGAAGGAATTCCTTTCGGGGCGCTATACTGTCTCTTAAAGACTCTCGCCAATAAGGCAGGAAATAATCTTCATGACTCCAGGCGATGGTTTTTATTCCTAATTGTTTCACTTGTTCTAAAAGCGGCAGAGTTTCTTTACAACAACAATAGCTGTAAATATAAATATCCGTCTGTAATAATAACAGCACATTCAAATGCTCTTCTATCTGCCCCGGAGAATGGTTTATTGCCAGTTCTTTTACTTCTGCGCAGCTGGGATAACCGTTCTTATAGGGTTGTCCACATGTATAGATAACAACATCATACTTTTTGGAAAACATATTAGCGTTTTCTACAACCATTCGATTAAGCCCGCCTTTAGGATCCCGATAAGTCAGTTGGAATACAATTCGCGGCTTGGTTCTTTTCATTTCGCATAATGGCAGTATATTTGTTTTGAAAAATTGGAGTGTAACACCGCATAAAGCGGCAACAATTTTTAAGCAGTTATCTTTCTTGGTTTGTTCATATTCAGACATTACTGCAATTAACATTTGCTTTCGGGCATGGCTGATTGCGCCTGTGTATCCAGATGAAGTTCTTAAAAACTCATATAAGTCATGATAAAATAAATATTCTGAACCGCTCATTTCAACTTTTTCGTTTAATGTAAGACTGTTCATCATTCCAATCCAGAGCCTGTCACATTCTCCGATATGATCATTTACTAAAGTTTTGCTTCCCTGTTCTTCGTGAGAACGTGACAATACATTGGAGGACTTCAAGAAAAGAATAGGTTCTCCTCGAAACATTCGAAACCACAAGTCATAATCCTGAGTAGTTGGCAATTGGGGATTAAATAGTCCTATACGATCAAAGTGATTTTTATGAATCAAAAGTGCGCATCCATTAATTCCACCTCTCATAAGCAAAAACATTGAATTTGCAAGCTGATCCTGTGTATAAAGACTATGTATATTAACTGTATATAAATAATTACCACTGGGGTCTACTACTTGGTATCCTTCAGCAACAATTGTAGTGTGGTCTTTCAGACATGATAAGGCGCGCACTTCTTCTTCGATTTTCTCAGGAGTATACATATCATCATGGCTGAGCCAGGAAAAGTATTCTCCTTCCATCTTTTCAATTCCCAGATTTAAAGCAGTCGCTACTCCTCCATTGGGTTTTGAAAAATATCGAATATATCTACTGTATGTTTGAGCAATGCTTTCAGTTCCCCCTTCATCTGTCGAGCCATCGTTAATTACAATTACTTCAATATTACCATAAGTCTGCAATATAGCACTTTCAATAGCATTACGCATATAGTTTGTTCCC
>VSND01000202.1 GCA_009774145.1 Lachnospiraceae bacterium
TCTCTTATATAGGTACGATTGTTTTTGTCATCATGGCACAGTTCCACTACTCCTCCGTCCGGCGTAGTCTGCTTTACCACCCGATCCACACCATCGTATTCGTTCTTTAATCCAAGGACGCCTCTGGGTGTGAGGATACTGTCCAGTATTCCGTTGACATTATATTCATAAGTACAGGTATACCCGCTGGAATTGATAAACCAGCGCAGTTTCCCGTATTGATACCACAGGTTGACCTTCCGCCCGGTATGGTCTTCCACCTCGATCAGATTTTTTTCTTCATTATGGGTATAGACAAGAAAGCTTCCGGCACTGTTCTCCACACGTTTCAGAAGGCCGTCCGCATCATACCGGAAGTACCGGCTGTTTCCGTTGGCGTCGGTCTGACGGAGCAGTTTTCCGTCTCCGCTGAATACATATGTCAGTGTTCCCCTCTCATAGACATATCCGTCTCCTGATTTTTTCAGCGTGCCTGCATCTCCCATAAGCGGAAGGTATTCTTCGTCCAGTCTCCGGCGGTAAGGCACTTCCTTTCCGTCTTCCAGGATGACTGACATCACGCCGCCTTCTCCCTGCTTCAGACAGACCCCGAAGTTGTGGCTCCAGCCGCTCCCCAGATCTCCCTGTTCTCCGCAGTCCATGGAATTATAAAACATCTTAAAGGAAAGGGGCATCTTTCCTCCGGATACCAGGTCTTCTTTTTCATAAATGTAACTGCCGATATTCATGTTAATGGGATCTTTCTCATATATACGGCAGAGCAGATCCTTTCCCGCCGCCCAGCGCTTGACTTTCTGGTAGTGTTTCTGAAAGGCTTCCCAGTCCAGAGCTCCGTTATATCCCTGTCCGGAGGTGACCGGGAGGATGATGCCTCCTTTTTTACAGAGGAGGGCGGAAGTCATAGTGATCGCCGCCTCGCCGTCGATCTGTTCCGCGCTGATACTGGAACCTTTTGTATTCACCCATTTTTCTGCCAGATCCATGAAGCCTTCGCACTGATGGGTCCTTTCATTTTTACTGCAGCTTCCAAAACAGGGAATATTCTCGACGGCAGCACAGTCTTTGCAGTTCGCCTTTTTCCTGCCGCCGCTGTAATAACCATGCCCTTCCGGAATCTTCAGTTCTGCAGTGGAATCCCCATTTGTGCACATCAACCGGGCGCCTTCCACCAGATACTGCTTCCGTTCCGCCCGTTTGAGTACTTCGCTGATGGGATCGTTGACTGCGGCATCCGGTCTCTGATGCTTCTGTATGATTCTCTTTTTCTTGATGTCTCCCATACTTTCGGCTCCTTCTCTGTATCTACCCCATACGTAAAGAAAAAAATTTCTGTTCTCCATTTCCAGCATACATCAGTAACTTCGACCAATTCGATTATTACAAATTAAGAAAAATGAATCGAAGCATACACAAAGTACCAATTGCCATTACTATATTCTCTGTATATTTTAGCATTTTCAAATGTCTCATTCTGTCCTCATTTCCCTCCTCTTCCATTTTTACCGAAAAAATAAGTGCAATATATTTCACAGCCAGCGGACATACCAATGCCATACACAACATAAATGCCCTGTTATCAATCAATGAATCAGCTCCTGTTTCCAGATACACGGGCTCTCCAGTCACATCATCCAATACGTACCATTCCATTCTTATATCCGTATGTGGCAGATACCTGATTACAATTTCTTCGCCTCTGTTCAGATCATAATTACCTTTTATTTTTATATTTGCAGTACTGTTATTTTTGTATGTAACTTCTGCCACAATTCCATTTGCATTGCATTGCGTAATCGTACCTGATGCTTCTTCAAATTTCTGTCCTGTCAGATAATTTCATTTTATATGACATTTTTCTCTTTCTGTATATTTCCATCCAGTACATTCCGACCAGCAACAAAATAAAAACCATAAACACATTCATAAACAAAATCACTATTATTTTTATATTATCCATAACAATACCCCTTGTCAATTTGACGCTTTTCCATTCCAGTCTATTACTAGTTTGCGATTCCGCCAATGGAAAATATGATCTTTTCCTGTACCGACTAATATTGAAATTATAATTACAGTTATATAAACAATTCGATACTGTCGGAGAAGTTCTTCCACCTGCAGGATGCCCATCAGGTTGCCTCCTCTGTCATACTGAAAGGTCCGTTCTCCGTCGGGAAACCTCAAAGATGTTTATATCTTTTCCATGACATCATTGCTTTTAATTTTCCCTCCACCAGTACATTTCCTTTCTCTGTTATCGATTTCAAAAAAACAAGTAAGGTTGACCCAGCTGGTATTCCAACTGCGATAAATATATCACGCAAATTCTGAGCAACACTAATCAGCAAAAGGAACAAAAGAAACATGAAAAACACAAAAAAATCTTAAAATGCAAATTTTTTTAGGATACATTTTTTTCAAACAATTTTTCACCACCTTCTTAATAGGCACAGGAAAACAGAAAACACCCCAAAGTGCATTAGAATCATATAGATTAAGAACTTTTAGTACTAAACTACCTGATAATCCGCCATTTATAGCCCCTCCTATATAACCATTTTATGTATTGACACGTTCTCCTTCCTGAAGAAATACGGCGTTTGTATCCCATATATAGAACTTGAATCTCTATTTTTCATTTACAGCTGACTCCATCGTATAATGCATAAAAATGCCACTATTCCAGCCGCCTTTATTATATACAGTATCATCCGTTTGCTTTTTACTGACATCTTTTTTATCTTATTTATAAATATTATAAAAAGGAAAAACAAAATCGCCGGAATCCCCAATCCTGCTGACAGTAGGATTGCTTCATTGTCAATCAAAGCTGTCTTTTCTGGTTCAGGTTTTTCTTTTATCATCGTTTCCGGATTCAGTACATACCAGTCTACTCTTAAATCCATATGCGGTAAATATTCCACTACAATAATAGTATCTGGAACCAGATCATAATCACCCGATATCTCTATGTTTTTTGTCTCCTGATTTTCATTTGTAATAGTTGCTACAATACCTTTTTCATCACATCTTATGATTGTACCATTAGCTTCTGCATAATTCTGTGTAAACAAATATGGCATATCCCGAAAAACTGGTACTGTAAAAACAAATGAACATAAAGCAGCACATACTATTAATCCAATAACCACTTCTAAATTCGAATCTACTCCTTTGACAGGCTCTGGGTTTTTCAATATTTTCTTTCTTGCTTCAAATTTAATCATAGCAGCTAATACCAGAAAAATAATTATAGCGAAATTTGTAAATAAAAATATGATAAGTTTTATATAATCCATTGAATTCTCCCTGTCAGTTTACTGATTTACTTGCCTTAGGAAAAGCTTTTTCTCCTACAAGTGAGGAAATATATGTACCCATTCCGTATCCATACAATCCATTGCCTAATACATTATTCGTTATTTGTCTGGCAAATCTGTCAGCCATAGTGTTTCCGGTTATTTCAGAAGCAGCAATTGCAAAAATGTTTCCCAAAAACCCCGAAGCTATTGCCTGAATTATACCTGACATCCCTGCCTTCACAAACGTATGACTAATATTTTCACCTTCCAATATATTTTCGGTATTTGAAAGCATACTGCTCATACTTCCCGCTATAAAATTATAAAGAGACGAAAACCCAAATCCTCCTAGAACATCACCCGCTCCAAATAATGCATTTACCTTCGGAATTCCTACCGCAACAAACGCAGCATTGATGCTCCCTGTCGTAAGTCCGCTCCAGATGTTATCAAAACTTAAATCCCCATTGGATGTATTACAAATCATTCCAAATAAAGCTCCCGTTCCAACGAGTACTTTATATTCACTCACCTGCATTGCAACCGTCGGAAGAGAAACAAATGCCAGCCCCGAACCAATGGCCGCTCCCGCCGCTGCTCCCAATGCTGCATTTTTAAATCCCCTCTTCCAGTCAACATCTTCTCCATTTATCACATCTGAAGTTACACTTAGCGCCAGACCTCCAAGACCTCCGATAATCCCTCCAACAACCGCTGTCGGCAATTGTCCGTCCTGGTCCACATACCCGGTTGGATTCCCCCAGCAATACCCATACTCATTCAGCGTAAACGGCAGCTCTGCGAATCCTTTGATCAGATCTCTTCCTGTGAATCGACCAGCCCAGGGCAGATATTCTCTTGCCTGAGCGTAGCTGGTTCCCGCGGTCCGGTCCGACTGATAGCCGGTGTAGCCGAAGGGCTGTGTTTCTCCCTGATTGCCGAAAAGATCGCCGCCAAATTCGTCATAGCCGTACAGCGTCTGTCGGCCGCTTCTCAGTTCGGTCAGGCGGATCGGACTGCCCAGTTCATCCTGCAGATAAGCGCTGACGCGCTCTCCTTCCCGAAGGAATACGGCGTTTGTATCCCATATGTAGGACTGGAGGGTCTCTTTTCCTTCTGCTGTCTCCACTTTCTGCAGAAGATTGTGGTACGGTCTGGTCAGGTCTGTGACATATTCTGTCCTTTTTGACGGAACTCCTGCGGGCACAGCTTTCGGCAAAAACAGATTCCCGGGACTTAACGGGTCTGCTGTATATTCCAGAATACCCGTCCGGTTTCCGGCTCCGCTGTACTGATACCAGGACGAATGGATTCCGTCTGATGCTGCGGCCATTCGGCTGGTTTCATCGTACAGATACTGCCGAATGAGTTCTTCCCCCTGACGGACTGTCGTCAGATTTCCTCCTTCTGTCATGCTAAAAAGTTCGTTCTCCGCCGAAGCCTTCTTCCCGAACCAGCTGATCCGCTTCGCTGTAGAAATAACGGATCACACTTTCTCCGGCCTGCTTCGTTATCCGGTTCCATATGCATCATATTTGTACCGGCTCTGGAGTTTCCCGTTTTTCGAGACCTCCGTCAGACGATCCAGACTGTCATACCGGTATGTATAGTTCCCGCATTCTTCGATGGCGAGGCGTTCTGCTTCGGATGCAAATGCGGATGCACGGCGTTCCTGAGGATCGGATCAGTTTTCCTCTGCTGTCATAACGTTTTTTTCTTGTATTCCTTTTTCAGACAGATTAAACAAATGGTTTTTGCACCATAAGTCATACTGCACTTTTCACCATCTCTTCCCGTACATCTGATTAGTTATCACAAATTGAAGGAAATAAACCGGAACATAAACAAGGCACCAATCACCATTGCTATATTCTCTGCATATTTCAACATTTTCAGATGTCTCATTCTGTCCTCTTTTCCTTCCTCTTCCAGTTTTTTCAAAAAAATAAGTACAATAAATTTCACAGCCAGAGGACATCCCAATGCCATACACAACATAAATGCCCTGTTATCAATCAATGAACTGGCTCCTATTTCCAGATATACAGGTTCTCCAGTCATCTCATCTAATATGTACCACTCTATTCTTACATCCGCATGTGGCAAATATCTGATTACAATCTCTTCGCCTCCGTCCAAGCCATAATTACCTTCTATCTCTATATTTCCTGTAGTATTATTTTTGTATGTAATTTCCGCTACAATTCCACCTGCGTCGCAATGAATAATTGTACCTGACGCTTCTTCATAATTTTGTTCTGCCATATATGGAATATCCTGTATAAAAGGAAACGTAAATTTATAAAAAATAAAGATACAGGCAAACAGTAATATAAAATCTGTTTCTCTTGGTGAAAATATTCCTTCCGGACCTGCAGGTACCTTTCTCTTTTTATTTTCCTGTGGCTTTCTTTTTTCTCTGAAATACTTTATCCAGTTATGAACAGCTAATAGCAAAATAAAAATCATCCCTAAATTCATAAATACAGCTATTATTATTTTATTATAATCCATGACAATCCCCTCACTTTTAAGTTGTAGCTTCACTGAAAAAAATCATATTAACCGTTCTGGATGTTACATAGGTGCTAAGCGTAAAATCACATAAAAACTGAGCTAATACTATATTGCACACTCCTCTGGCAATTCTACTACATATATCATCACCTACAATTTCCGATGCTCCAAGAGAAAAAAATTTTCCCACAAAGCCAGAATATATCATTTGTTCTGTACCTGATAAAACCGCTCTACCTATAATATTATTCACAGCATTTCCATCCAGCATTTCACTCAAATTTGATATAAGATTGCTAACAGCACCCGCCACAAAATTACTGCTCATAAATGACCAAATTGCACCTCCTACATCTCCAATTTCAAAAAGGCCTTCTGCATAAGGTACTCCCATAGCAACTATCGCTGAATTTATTGCTCCTGTTGTCAGACCATTCCAAACATTATCAAAACTGAAGTCTCCATCCAGTGTATTACAAGTCATGCCAAATATCGATCCTACGGAAATGGTTGAAACAAATGCACCTTTACCCATTATGGGAATCAGAAAACCTGCTCCTGAACCAACAGCTACTCCTGCAGCTGCTCCCAATGCAGCATTTTTCCATGCTCTTTTCCAGTTATACTCATTAACGAAGTTAAATGCCGTTTTGAGTTGCTATGAGTCTAATAATGTTGTATAGTGTATTCATAGG
>VSND01000203.1 GCA_009774145.1 Lachnospiraceae bacterium
CGGTTTTGAACCGACGATAATGGTTCCAGATTCTCAATGATTCTGGAACATATCGGTAAAAGTCTTAATGATTGTGTCTAATTTTTTTAGAACAGCACGATTATATGGTGAATGGTCCCCTCTATGTCTGGTCATCGTACTCACTCCATCATCACGCACTCTTAAAAATATGCCATTACTTGCATCATCAAGATCCATTCCTGTTTTTTTAATAACTGGATGATCCATCGCCTCAACAGGTATTATATGTTGAGCTTGGTATCTGCCTCTTTTTGTACCTCTTGGCAACCCCATTTCCTCAAACATATTTTCCCCTGATTTTTTCGAACTTCCGCCATCTACCACACCCGGCTGCCCAGGTATTTTCCTGGAAAAATCATTTCTTTTTTCCAGATGTTTCCCATGGGGTCTCTGGTCTCAATCAGCCGGTCGAAGAAATCGTACCGGTACATCCAGCAGGGACCGTCCGTTCCCTGCGCAGGAGGGAACAGGGCGGTGAGGTTTCCCATCTTATCGCAAGTTCTGTACTGTTCGATTCCGTTTCCGTCTCTTACGCAGGTTGGATAGTTCTGACGGTTATAACGTATTTCCGCAGTTCCCATATCCGTCCGGACAGCGGTCCTTCGTCCGAGAATATCGTATTCGTAGACGGTCTGTTCTTCTGATGCGTCTTCCACGCAGGAGTTATCCTATATACTTTATATATCACACATCTTTTGGTATCGCATAATTAAACATTCTGTTTGCTCCGCTGTCCATTCCGTTAATCCACACATTGAGTTTTTCCCATGGTCCGACGTATACCAGGTGATTATCTTTAGCTGCAATCGTTATTCCTTCATCGCCTGACCATGCACAGTCCCCCCCTATGTTTATAACTGGAACATCTTCATCTTTTTTGTCGCATTCATCAAAATGGCATACTCCAATATCTATGTATTGCAAAATAGATTCTGGATCATTTTCAAAATCATCTAAAATATCTTCCGGAAGATCCTCGCATAAATCCGGATACATAATTTTATAACTTTCGTAATACCTTTTCACAGCGGTACACATGCTTTCCAAAAATTCTCCTTTTAAATTATTTAAATATTGAATATTTTTTTCCACATACTCCTGTGAAATATTTTTTTTATACATTACTTTTACATCATAACCTAAAATATCCGAATAAAATATACCCTCCATACATCCAAATTCATTTTCATGCAAATCTTTTATCATTTTCTTTCTCCTCAATATTACAGCTTCCATTTTTTCCAGTTACGAAATCCCCATGTTGGTTTTGAACTAAATAACTCAAAATATAAATTAATTTCACCTACGCCTCCCATATGTCCAAAATATTTATTAATTTCACTTGGGATCAGCTGCATTGCTTTCATGTCATTACATTCATGCCGTGTATAAGGCCTTCCTTCTTTTATACTGATTTCCGCCTGTGTATATCCGGCTCTCGCAAGTCCATCTGCCCAAAGAAGAATTCTCTTTTGGCGTTACAGCAATCCGTTTATGATATTGAACATCTGCATACTCTTCGCACTGTGCAGATGTTTTTCCATTCACACACAGCCGCGCATACCCGCTCGGATCATAATACATCACCGGGTTATTCGCACAGTATGCGTACAGGTTCAGACCGTCTCCGCGGTATGTATCCTCCTGCAGGAACCTTCCGACCACAGGGTTGTAGAACCTTGCCCGGAGATAGTACTGTCCGGCGGTGCCATCATATATCTGCCCTGTATAAGTCAGGCGATTAGATACATCTCCTGCCTCCTGCAGGATACTTCCGAAGGCATCATATCGGTACGACTTCCGGATCTCATGCGCCTCATCCAGCAGGAACAGAGTGCCTCCCGTCTCGTCCTGAACAAAGGAAAAACGGCTCTACTCTTCACCATTCTGTATCAGGCGCAATCCAGCACTGTCGTCCTGCGCAACTTCGCATTGGTGATGAACTCACCGCTTTCGTGATATTTAAAAGTATACGGTGCCAATACCATCATCTTTTTGGTCCAAAAAGCAGCACTCCTATAAGACTTATCTCACCGATTATTTGAAATTTCTATTCAAAAATCGAGTCAATAGATACATTAGCAATTTCCATTAGCTGATCTAAATCCTCCCATTTTTGGAGTTTTATGTCATTTTCACACACTAATCTTCCATCATTTCTATTAAGTTCCGGATTATCACTATAACAAAAAAATCTTCGTAAAATATGATTATTATCCATCACAATACATTCACAATCCATTTGAGCCTCATCGCTGAAAAAATAGGCTAACCTTTTTCCCGAACTCATTTCCAGCAGTACTTCTTCACAATATGTATCTCCTGATGTTGTGATAATCAAACACCACTTTTCTCTGTTCAAAAATATCATATCTCCATAAATTATTTTTTCCTCATCAAGTATACATTGCCTGGTATTATCAATATTAAGATAGTTTTCATATGCTTTTTTATAATTCAAGTTGACATATATA
>VSND01000204.1:0-18365 GCA_009774145.1 Lachnospiraceae bacterium
TCCAGATAATACCAGGCTCCATTTATATATTTCCAGCCAGTCGTCATCGCTCCGTCTTTTGCAGGGTCAAAATAATACCACTTTTTGCTGATGTATTTCCAGCCTGTGGCCATAATTCCCTCTTTCCCTTTGGCTGTATCCAGATAATACCACAAACCGTCTACAACCTTCCAGTCCGTGGTCATCGCACCGTTTTGTTTCGGATCAAGATAATAACAATTTCCATTGATTTTTCTCCAGCCGGTCAGTTTCTTTCCCTGACTGTAAAAATACCATTTTCCACCTTCTTTTTTCCATTCTCCAACTACATCAGCCGCATTCTCTTCATAATTTACTCCGATTTTAATCTTCTTAGTATCATCAATAATATTGTTTTTTATACTGCTGGTAATTGTATTCTTTTCACATGTGCCGCTGATACAGCTCCAAAAAACAATATCTTCTTCCGTTTCTGTACCAACTGCCTTGTTTTGAATCACATCTATGTTTTCTGTTTCGTTAATAAGAATTCCTTTATCCTTACAGTTTGTTACTGTATTTCCTTCAATCCGGACATTCTTTTCTTTACTGACAGATATTCCCCGATAGATGCCGTTGATTTTGTTTTCCTTAACGACCAGGGAAGAGGACGGCGCCGTTCCATTCTTTGCATCTGTAATAACCCGGATTCCTGCACAGTTTTCCTTTCCTGAAACTTTTTCAATCGTATTATTGGCCACTAAAGCCCTTGCATTTACAAGACGGATGCCATAAAGCGCCATATCACTGATTGTATTGCCGGTCACGTCAATAGTTCCCTGTGACTCCAGGAGCTCAATTCCTGTATTGGCTTTTGTAACACCATTGTTCTGAATAGTCACAGTCTGACTTGTATTATTCTGTACAACGATTCCGTAGTCATCCGTTTTTGTTCCGGTAATTGTATTATTTATAAGCGTTCCATCAGAGCTGTCAATATAAATGCCGTAAGTATCTGCACGATTCGTAGAAACGGTTGTTTGTTCTACTGTAACTTTACTGCCTTCTTTAATTCCTATACCGCCTCTTCCGCCATTTTTAATTACAGTATTGTTTTTTATCACGCCAACGCAGCCGCTGATGTCAACGGCAAAATTGTCGCGAAGCACTTTGGTACCAATCTCATAACTTTCATTATCCAAGGCAACATTACAGCCATCCTGAGCAAATACTGCCGCACTGGATATATTGGAGACCTTATTCCCCTTTAAAGAAAACTCTCCTTTTTTAGATTGCACAAAAGCATATGCTCCATTCACAGTATTTCCTTCTATAACAGCATTGGTCATACCAAATGCATTCACGGCAGTACCTTTTACATTCGTAAATGTATTCTCCTTAATCGTGATGGAATCATGTTTATTCGCAATGCTCTCCTGGTGTGCTCCAACACCCGCAAGGACATCTTCAAATGTACATCCCTGAACAGTGATGTTTGAACATGCTGTATCATCCCTTGGATACATTGTTGTTCCAATACTGTTCATAGCATCTATATGCAGCGTTTCCTTGAATTCAGCCAGCGAAGCTTTCTGTGTTTCCGTGAGAGAAGAAAAATTTGCAGGCAGAGAATTTCCATAATATTCTTTATCAGTTCCTGTATAGTATTTAAAATCTTTGAATGTCACGTTCTCAATTCTGGTGTTTCCCACTCCATTCAGAACCATCATATGAGATCCGCTTCCATTTGTTACTACTGTATTCTCAAAGACAATATCTTCTGCATGGACGAACATAATCAGTGATTCCTGTTCTTTCGTGGTATTATTTCCCACATTACCATTCCACACACCTCCGGAGACGGAGATATTCTTCGTCTGGCTGTATCCGCCATGTGTACAGTTTTCGCCATAATACCCCGGATCGCAAAAGTCTTTCTTCGAATCTCTGTGTGCATTTTCCAGCATATATTTGCTCAGATCTTTACGAATCATATATGCCTCAGCATCCAGTTCCAGTTTTGTATTATCGTAAATGTATAAACTTCCATCCAGATAATAAGTACCCTTTGGAATTCGGATCACAAGCTGCTCGCCAGACGGAATGCTTCCATCCCACGCCTTATCCAGAAGCTTCTGAAGTTCTTTACTGTCCTCTGTCTGGTCCTGGCCATATTGGGCATCATAAACATATTCTGTCTGAGCTTCCAGAACTTCGGTCTCATATTCTTCCATATATGTCTCTGTCCCCAGGACTGCAGCAGTTTCTTCCGTCCCTTCCAAATCTTCATCTGCAACAGCATTCTCATCCGTAACGGTATCCTCATCCACTACAGTATCCTCATTTACCGTAATATCTTTATCTGTAGTGGAGTCCTCATCTGTCACAATATTTTCATCCATAACGGTATCTTCGTCTGTAACATCATCTTCATCCGCAATGGTATCCTCACTTGCAACGTCATCTTCATCCGCAATGGTATCCTCACTTGTAACAGCATCTTCATCCACTACGGCATCCTCATCTGTAACAGCATTTTCATCCGTAGCAACATCCCCATCTGTGATGGGGTCTTCGTCCGTATCAGTGTCTTCATCCGTGGCAGCAGGTGTCTCTTCTTTTTGATCGACTTTCTGTTCTTCCACTTCAATAAAAGCATCTGCTTCTGCTGCATACGCTGGAAATCCTGTTGCAATATTAGTTGTAATCAGAATCCCCGCCAAAAGCTTTTTCAAGTATTTACTCATGTGTCCAAGTTTCATATGTAACCTCCTTATATCATATTTTCATATATAGACATTTTACCATCTATTCCTTTAAAATGCATCTCTTTTTTTACTCTTCCAATTATATTCCAATTATATTTTCAGCACATCAAGATAAGACAAATGCTTGACAATATAAAAAAACTCTAATAATATAGATACGGAAACGGGGGAGCTACATGAAAAAAAGAATTGAAGAACCGGATATTATTAAAGCAATCTGTATCACAGGAATCGTATTTGCCCATGCCGGACACTCTCTGGGCTGGATTGGTTATTTCTATGTATATGGCTTTTACTTCGTACCGGTGTCACCTGGCGCGACAAACCTTTTTCAGGTCTTTTAACTGCAAAAATAAAAAGAATCTGCATTCCCTTTGTAATTGCCAATCTGATTGCAGAGATATTCTGTATCTTTCTGCATAATTATACAGATTATTATGGGGGAACATACCCTTTTCGTTCTTATATGATTTCCATTCTTATGTTTAATCTGAAAGAAAATATTATGGCGCCTTCATGGTTCCTCTTTCCCTTATTCTGCATTCCATTCTTGTTTTTTTTCCTGAGAAAAGCAGTGAAAAATGATGGCATGCTGTTTTTAATTACTTTTTTGCTCTTTATCACTGCAACTCTATGCCGCGATACGCTGAATCAGATTCAATGGAATAACTGTGCAGTCATCACCAATCTGGCAATCGGTTTATTCATCTTTACATGTGGATTTGTTTATGGTCATAACAATCAAATCAAACATTATCTGACTAACGGAAAATATGCATTTGAATTATTTTTATTATCTGTCTTTATATTGTTTGAAGCAAAATATTACTGGAATTACAGCTGTAATATGCGTGCCGGCACATTCTCAAATACTGTATGGACGTTCATACTCTGTCCGGCCGGAATATGTTTTTTAATTTATTTTTCACATGCAGTTGTTGAAAAAGGTTCCTGGATAAAAAAAATACTGACCTGTATCGGAAAAAGAAGTATGTCCATCATGTTCTTTCATGTACTCTCTTTCAGTCTTGTGACTCTGGCAGGTATCTATTTGTTCCACAGTACATATGAACCCTCCTGGACAAATGCTTTTCACGGAACATGGTATCCATATATAAATGCTGGTGTCGGTCTGACAGTTCCTCTGGCTGCCGACTTCCTGATCGAAACAATAAGAAAGAAAGAAAGAAAGTCCATATCTGAGGCCAAAGGCACACCGATAAAATCCGTGTGCCCTTTTATTAAATTTTAGTGTACCATAAAAACCTTTAAAATTCACCTCTTTTTATTCTTTCAATATATTTTCAGCACATCAAGATAAGACTTTTCCGTGTCCAGAATCAATTCTCCATGGACACTTGGTGCTTTTTGCGGAATCATGAAATCTTTCCCATAGTATGCTGTCAGTATCTCTTTATATCCCGATGGTATTGGGCATTCCAGCGACTCAAACGGAACATACAAAATGTCTGAATAACTCTCTTTTCTGAAGATCAGGTCTTCTTCTGCGGCTTTATAAAAAGTCAGCAAGGATACATATTCCGAACCACTATATTTCCTTGCGCACCTTTCAAACTGGTCATACATATGTTTCAAAAGCCCTGTTTTTATATAAAACCATCTTCTCAACAGTTTCAACAGATACTTTAATCTACTGTACATAAGCGGACAGGCAATTCTTACCATTTTTCCGGAATATTTTTGAAGCGTTTCTGCCTGCTCTATCCGCTGCTTCGGGTCGTCAGGAACCCCGTCCAGAACAAAAATATCCAAAAACATCCCCTGATTAAATTTTACATGAGATGCTTCCTTTGGAAGCGCTCCGCAGGTATGACTGTTTCTTAACTGAGCATGGCCTCTCACATAGCCTGTATCGCTATAAGCCGACTGAAAAAAATACGGTTCTTTAAATTCCTGTCCTGCAATCTGAAGAAGCTTATCATAATCATTGCGAAACATTTCAACATCTATATCATCATCCCACGGAATGAAGCCATGATGACGAACTGCACCCAGAAGTGTTCCTCCATCAAGATAATATGTGAGATTATATTTCCGGCAAACTCTGTCAAACTGCGCCAGCAAGTCCAACTCTACAGCCCATATTTCTTTTCTTTTTTTTGTAATGAAAAAACCGTTTCTGGTTTCCTCCTGAAAAAAATCCTCATCCAATGACAACTCAATTGGCAACATCCATGGTCTACCTCACTTTTTTTTATTAAAGACTGCTTTCCACACCATTCTTATCAATTCCAGCAGCATGCCATCTTGCATATAAATCAAGACAGCCCCATATACGCACCCTCCTACCATGATCTGAATTACAAGTCTCCAAATTACAAGATTTCTCAAAAGCTCACCTGTCAGAATCACACCAAAACACATCATAATACCTGCAATCAGTCGCTTAAAACTGCAGTTCCACAGCATTTTTGCTGTCATATATCCGTCACTCATATTTACATACAAAACAGATATTACCAGTTCTGCTGCAACAGAAGCTGCAACTGCTCCGATTCCACCCAGCCACGGTATCATGACCAGATTTAAGCACAGATTCACCAGCGATCCCAGAATAATGACCTTTGCACTTCGTACCCTTTGTCCACTTGGAGAATAATACTGACTGCCCAGACAATTACTCACTCCAATAATAATGATTAGCGGAGCCATCGCATACAGAAGAGAAACTACCGGCCCATAGCCATCTCCCAAAAAAACAGGCACAAATTTATCTGCAACTCCTATAAGACCAAAAAAAGCCCCGTACCCCAAAAGAAGGATAAAATCCATAGAACGCTGAATTCTACGACGAATCTCCTCATACTTTTCTTGAGCAAACAAATAGGCAATTCTGGACCCCATCACCGCATTTACCGAAGAAAATACAACATTTTTTATAATATTAACAATCTTTGTAGCCTGTTCATAATACCCGTTCTGATAAGAGTCTTCCGTTATGATCCCAATCAAAGTTTTATCAAGCACCGTATAAATTGATGTAGCAATTGTTGGTATAAAGTAAATCAATGTCTCCTTAAAATGACGTCTGAAGTGCAATGTACAAAAATCCACTTTCACCAGCATCCTGGGCAAATAAGTCCACATGGACAGATTCCCCGCCAGAGTAATTGCTGAATTTATTAATATATAGATAAATAAATCATTTCTTGTCCTTACAAAAGCAAAAAGCAATAATATACCAGCAATCTTACAAATAAAATTACGTATAACTATGTACTTTATCTGTTCATATCCTGTGTAATACCACGAAATATCTGCCATACTTCCGAACAAAAGAGGAAGAAGTGCCAGGAAATAATAACCATACTCTGTGCTGAAAATCACAACACCAATCCATAAAAATATACAAATGGATGACGTTATTACCGTCATCAGTTCAATTTCCCAGAACAACTTACTTGCTTCACTTTTATTATCCCGGTGCTGCGCTATTTCTCTTTCTCCATAATATGTTGTCCCCAATACAGCAAACAGTGTAAAATATGTCATAATAGATGACGTGTAACTATATATCCCAATTCCATCAGCGCCAAGAACTCTGGAAACGTATGGTGTTGTAATAAACGGAGTGATCAGGATCAATAATTCATATGCCAACCGATATAAAAAATTTTTCTTTACACTTGGAAAATCATTTTTATTTTTGTTTTTCCCAGCCATGCGCTAAAGACATTTCCTTTCTCTTTCTTGCCCTTTATTACCTAAAACTGCAACCGGAACCAGAAATAATACTGGATTATTTATAATATCATATAAAAAATTATTCATAATACTGGCAAACAGCATCGTCACGATCCACAAATACAATACCCTCTGTCTTGTTATATATAAGTATCTTAATAAAACAGTATATGCCATCAGTGAAATAACTGTAAAGAAGATCCCATAAGCAATTATAGAGTAAACATATCCGCTGTCTATATAAAAAGCAGAGCTCTCGCCTCCATATACTAATGCCGTATTTCCCAGCTGCTCTACACGCGTCGAAAACATATGAATTCCATACCGTTCAATTGCTTCCACTGAATATTCCAGGCGTCCTACAATAGTGTTCATCCATGAAATCCCCACTTTAAAAAGCCCTTTTTTATAAGCAAACACAATAAGAACAGTAATACTACATAGAGAAAAGGGCAGAACTGTTGCAAAAAATTTCCAGAACTTATCTGCAAAACGAATCAAATGCGCTTTCTCAACACAAAAATATGCTGCCATAAACAACAAAGTAAGATAAAAAGAGAGGTTTGTCGTATGGACCAAAAACAGCAGATAATTACATACTGCCAGAACTATCAGTTCTAAAATATGGACTTTTTTTCTTAAATAGATCCACATCATTGTAACTGCCATGGAAAAATATCCAAGCGTACTATAATACTTAAATCCCAGAGAATGGGCGGTCATGATTCTCCCCCCCAGTTGATGGTCATATATATAATCAGGAATAATGCCCCCTGTACAGGCAGCCGTTATCAGCAGCGACCAGATAATCGTATTCAAAAATAATGCCTTTACAATCTTTTCAAAATCTATATCCTGCCCCGATATGATCAGGCAGATACTCATAAAAATCACCTTATACCTGCCAATAATAATTATGGACACTAAGGATAACAGCAACACTCCCCATATCCATATTTTCTTCTCTGTATATCTCTCGGCAATCACCCATTTCAAAAACACCAGAGCGACAACAGTCATCCGCACCAGCCTTAAAGCTCCTGGAAACATTGGACCAAATAAAGAGGTGTTCAAGAAATAATAAAGACAATAAAATGTTAATGCACTGAAAAACAGAAAATCTTTTAATTTAACATTCCAAACCTCCATCGCTTCCCCTTTCAACTTTACTCTGTTCCATATTTTTTCGACTGTTTTTTACTGCATTTTTCATATAATATCCCGAACGAAGCCTGTCAGCAGTGACTGCTGTATCCATTCGCAGCCTTTGATACTCAGATTCCGACATATTCATCAGTTTTCCCTTTATATCTGACAAAGAGTCTACTACAATTCCGCAGTCATTCTCTTTAACGAAATCTGCCAGCGCTGCATGACTCCATATAATAACAGGAATTCCGGAAGCAATGTAAAGAGATGCTTTATGTGGATTATTAATCTGTAAGTATTCTCCATATACTCCCGAGCAGGTATTTGCAGATGTACCATCCCATACCAGCCCAAAACTGCCAGATAATACATATGGCAGTTCCTCCGGTTTAAACATCCCCTTATACCAGACCTGTTCTTTTTCCTGTCCTTCATAGCCAACACCATACAGATTAAAAATACAATTATCCGGAAGCTGATAAACGTATTGAGCTTTATGAGGCCTGAGATTTCCTGCAATAATTACAGGAAGATCTTTGCCAAGTTTTTGCTCACTCAATTTTTTCCTGTCCAGATCAGGAATCAGGTAGTCAAAAATATGCAATGGAATAATCTTATCACCCGAAATGTTTAATCTCATAATATATTTTTTCATCCGGATATTGTGAACAATCAATTGTGAAGCATGCTTCAAAGCATCCTTTTCCTCTACTTTTAAACGCAGCTTTTTTATTTTCGACACATCCGGTCTTATCGCCACTCTTAAAAGTTCCAGATCATGAATAATCAACACTACTTTTATTCCCCGTCCCGACAATCTTTTAAACAAATGTGCCAGTAAAAAGGAATGTTCAATAATAGGGAACTGTACATAAATACAATCCCCTTTCTGTAGTTTTTTAAGATTCTTTTCCCATATTTTCCAAATTCGAAAATGCCACATTAACTTCTTAAATCCATGAGCACTCCGCCTCCTGTCATCATTAGACGGAATGTCCAGAGCCAGGCACCCCATCTGACTCAGTATCACTTCTACATCTTCCCGTGCTTTCACCCCGGCTGTCTTCTGAAGGCCTTCATCCATCTGTTTCTCACAAATATAATATTCCATGTTTTAACCCCTTCCGGCTTCCCCATCCTGCATAGCTCTGTACATGGAAACAGTTCTTTCAGCTCCCTCCCGGAGATTAAAACAGGCTGACCATCCAAGCGATTCCAGCTTCGCAGAATCCAGTGATGAATTTGTCATAAGATTATATCCTTTTCGTTCCTGCTCCGTAGGAATCTCATAAATCACCTTTCTCCCGGCTGCCTCCGCCATGGCATTGGCAATCTCACTAATCGTAACAATTGAATCCGGATTGGATATATTATAAGCATTTCGGCTCTCTCCGTTCAACAGTATGGCGAGAATCGCTGATGCACAATCTGCCGTATAACAGTAAGAACGAAGCTGTGTTCCTGCACTCTTCATCACGATATCTTCCGATCTGGCGGCGCTTCTTGTAAACTGCGCAGATGCTCTTGAATCGCTCTTTGTTATCGTCGGACCATAGATATGCCCCGGACGTACAATTACAGTATCCAGACCATATTCTTCTCCATATGCAACACACAGTGTCTCCGCTGCTCTTTTTGCACTTGGATAACTTGCCCGCTGATTCAGTATATCCAGATAACCGTAATCGTTTTCTACATATGCATCAGGGGTCTCCTTATTACCATACACTTCGCTGGAGGATATATAAAGCACTCTTGAAATCTCCTGCCTCACTGCCAGCCTCAGAAGTGCATGAAGTCCAATAAAATTAGCAAGCATGGTTTCCACAGGCTGCTGCGTATAAACTGCCGGATTGGCATTACTTGCGCCATGGATAATATAATCCGCCTTTACGTCCGGCGCCTGGCCTTCTGTCGCATCGTATTCCACAAACTGATAATCTTTTCCTTCTTCAAAAGGCGCAAATCTGTCCGAAGTTCTTTTCCGATCCCTTCCCGCCAGAATGATATGAATCCCCGCTTTTTTCCACTGATTAAAATAAAAGAGCAGATCTGCCACTGAAGACCCAATCATACCGGTTCCTCCGGTAATAAAAAGCGTCTTCCCAAACAGCTTTTCTGCAAGAGGAACTTTCTCGGTCACCCGTGCCATATCTTCCCAGTAACTTTCCACATATCTCATATTATTTCAACCAGTCTTCCTTTTTTGTATGAAGAAGCGCCTTGAAAATCATCATATCCTCTATGGTAGTAATTTTCAGGTTTTCTTCCGAGCCCTTTGAAAAGTATACCTTTTCTCCCAGTTCCTGCATCAGAGAACAGGATGCAGCAGTGTTGCTGATGCCCTTTTTCCCTGCCTCTTCGTGAGCCCACAGCAGCTTGCCCAATGTATACGTATGAGGCGTCTGGGTACGGAACAACTGTTCTCTCGGAATAGACATCCGGGAAGATATTCCGTTATCATCGCTTCGAAACACCGCTTCCACACATGGAATAGCTGCTACTGCACTTCCATGCTTCTGAAATGTTGCAAGGCTGTTCGATATGATTTCTGCTGATACCATACAGCGATTCCCATCATGCACAATTATAGTATCGTCCTCCTGCATCTCTTCTTTCAGAACCTGCAATCCAAGAAAAATGGACTCCTGCCCCGTCTCCCCGCCAGGTACGACCCAGCGCAGCTTTGTTATATTAAACTGCCTTGCATAAGCTTTAACGACCTCGATCCAGGACGGCAGAGTAACAACCATAACTGCATCAATACTCGGATGTCTTTGAAACGCCTCCATCGTATGGATAATGATCGGTTTGTTCTCCACATGCATGAACTGCTTGGGAATGTCCTGTCCCATTCTTGTTCCTGTGCCTGCTGCTGTCAATAACGCAACAATCATTTTTTCTTCCTCCAATACATATTAAACTGATGATGAGACTGCTGTTTGTCCAAAGGCGGCATCTTCATATAGTCTCCATAAAGCTGTGTCAAATACAGATCATAATTTCCAGGAGCATGATAATATTTACCCTCGAACAACACCTCTGTTGCCTGCAGATACTCTTTCTTCGGAACTCTTTCTTCAATCTCGTGAACTGCTGCCGTCATAACGCCAACATATTCCATATCATCAAATCTGTACTTTCTGGCAACCTTCTGAACCAGTCTGCTCCAGGTTCTGTATCCCGCAAGTTTTGCCGGAATGCATGCCAGTACATGAAATATATGAGCCGCCATACTCCTTGCTTCCATATGTTTTAAAGATGCAGCTCTCTGCATTTTTCGATAGCACACCAGATGAAAATAGTGACGTCTGGCAGCCTGATAATCTGCCGGAAGTCCCTCAATCGGAAATATATCTACAAAGATCGGATGATACATGGGTTCCTTTTTTTTAATTCCGCCCATGAAATCTTCCATCACCGTATCAAAGTTATACAAACGATAAAATTCACAGTTTTCCGAAAAACCGTTTTCATCAGGTTCTGCAAGAATATACTGCTCCAGACAGCCGCCTGTCAGTTCCATCAGTTTTTCACAATCCGGTCTTGGCATATTCACATCAATATCGTCATCCCACGGTATAAAACCCCTGTGACGTATCGCTCCCAGCAACGTCCCTCCGGATAAAAAATACCGAAGTCCATGCTGGTCGCAAAAATCAGCCAGCGTATCCAGCATTGCAAGCTGTACCGCTCTGCTTTCCCTCTGACTCATCACTTCTCCGCAGTCTTCTTTTGACAATACGGAATTCATCAATTCATCATAAACGGATCTGTCCACGGTCCGGTTCCTCCCCTGTCTACGCAGCCCGTCAATACTGCAATTCCAAAAACAAATGTTTTTCCTGCTTTTCCTTTGGAGGCATCACCATATAGTCTCCGTAAAATCCCGTCAAATATTTTTCCGCTTCTATTGGAACATTAAAGCATTCTGTCTCAAAAGGCTCCTTTCGGTACACACACATCTCTTTCCGCGAATACAGTTCTCCAGAAAAATGCTTTCTTCCTGTCGGTATACTGACAAGAAGCGTCGTATCCTTTTTACAAACAGTAAACCAGAATCCGCACCATGCCGTCCATTTGCGCAGCGGAATGAGCTTCAGGATCCTGCCGGCAAGCCTTTTACTCTTTGTATAATTCAGTTTACGCCCCTCCATCTCGAGCAGTTCCCTCGGAATGTTCCGATTATTATATGTTCTCACTGCAGAAACTGCAAACGACAGCGCCATACTCATGTTTTTCTGAATAAAACGCAAAACTGCATTGTCATATACATTCTCCATCACATACAGATCGATAGATATCCCACACTCCTTCAGGTTCCAGTCATATTTTCTCCGCGCAACCGTCCCCTTTTTTCGAATCTGTGTCACAAGAATTCCCATTTCCGGATGTGTTGCCGGTGTCTGTATATAATACTGTTCTCCCAGTTTCTCGTCAAATACCCGAAGCAGCCTGTCATAATCGGCCCGGGGCATATTAATGTCAATATCATCGTCCCAGGGAATAAACCCCTGATGTCTGATTGCTCCCAGTATACTTCCTCCGCTTAAAGAATAACCGATCCCTTCTTCGTCACAGACCCGAATCACATCCTTTGCAATATCAAGCACACAGTTCTGATATTTCCGCAACTCCGGGCCCTCCAGTTGAATCACATGATATTTCACAGACATCCCTCTCTTATTCTCCATTATTTATCCTTTTGAAAGGAAAATATCTTCATAACGCCCTGCAATATACTCCCAACTGTATGCATCCTGAATTCTCCTTCTGGCCTTTCTTCCCATTTCCGCCAGTTCTGATTCAGACATTCGATCCGCCTTCCCAATCAGTCCGGCCAGACTGCCGCTCTCTTTTTTCCAGTACAGTGCCGCATCCTCTGCCACTTCACGATTAAATCCCACATCCAGCAGAAGGTTCAGATCTGTACTGCCCAGCGCTTCCAGCAGACTTGGATTCGTTCCCCCAACTTCATGCCCATGCAGATATCCAAAGGCATTCTCCCTTATCTTTTTCAGCAGCTCCCTTTCATACACCGTTCCTACAAATTTTATACGTCCATCCTTCCGAAAGTGCAGTTTCCGCTCCAGGTGTTCCAGAAAAGCATGATTGGCGGTTGTTATGATCGCAAAATCCTTTTTTGAATCGGATCTCATAAACTCCCTTATCATGGTTTCAAAATTGTTTTCCGGAACAAAACGGCCAACCACCAGATAGTATTCTCTGGGCATCAGTTTTTTTTCTCTAAGCCAGTCAGTGTATACTTTGTCATCATCTGAAAGTCTGGAAGGTTCTGTTTCAGAACCATACGCAATAAATGTTGTTTTGGGCTGATATCTACTATAGTTATTGACTATATACCGTTCAATATTCTGACTGTCACAAACCAGCAGGTCCGCATTCCTGACCATCACTTTTTCAGATATCTTCCAGTATGCTCTCACAGGCATACTCCATTTTGCCCGTTTCCATTCGTGTCCATCCGGATTTAAATACACGGTGCCGCCCAGCTTATGTATTTTTTTCCTGAAGTATGATGCAAAAGGGCCGATCCTGCATGCCAGTATATAGACAACAGGATGAGAAATCTGATTCTCCCTGATATAATTACAACACCATTTCAGAGCAGCAACATCATAAAAGATCGCCTGAGCAGCTCCGATCTTCGGGACCTTTATACGAAAGCAACATGCATTATGATATTCAAACGTCCCCAGTTTATCATCTTTACATGCTACATAATATTTTATATTGAAATTATTCTGATGATACTCTGTCAGTTTATCAACAAAAGTCTCAAATCCACCATATGCGCCTGGTATTCCCTTCGAGCCAATAATAAATACATGTTGCATTATGGCAATCTCCTTCATTCTACACTTAGACTGTTTTTTATACCTCTACAGCGATGAATCCTAAAACTTTTATATTTTGAATGCGGCATACATCCAGTTCTCTTTTGATTTCCTGATGTAATGTTTTTCCTTTTTCCACAACCAGTATTTCACCGTCCAGATCCAATGCCATTCGCAACGATTCACTGTCTTGATGTAAAAAACCATTAACCGGATTCAACTCCACGCCTTTCATCTCAAACAATTCCCCAAGTTGCTTTTCTGTATTCCCAGAAACACCGCTTATCGCAGCTTTCTTAATACCAAGAGACTCGATCATTATTTTCACATAATCCAGAGAATCTGTATTCATACTATATCTCATCAGCCATGCTTTCAGCATCCTGTCGATTCTGTTTTTTTCCGGTTCTGAAAATGTAATATTTGCCAAAAGAGGTATCTCATACATTTCTTTCAACTCTTCTGTTGTTTTTACACTTTTATTCAAGAGATATTTTAATACAAGACATCCTCCCCATACACCCAAGGTCAGTACAATGCCAATCATCATCCACTTCAAAATCGATTTTAATGATACCGGTACTTTAGAGCCAACATTATAATCTTCTATCCCTGTGGTATCCATTTCAAGGTAAAAAATATTATAATATGCCAAGTCCCATAGATTCGCATTGAACTCATTTTCCAGTCTTACGTAATTTGTAATATAAGTATTGGCACTGTCTATGCCCGTTTTCTGCAAACTCCTGATATTCTGGTCTGCTGTCAGTTCGATACCATCATCAATTTTTTCAAATCTGCTGATATTGTAATCAGCCTGGTATTCGTCAGCCAGAAATTCGACTCTTCTCTCAATCGCCTGCAGAATTGCATTGCATACATTTTCATCTCCAAAATAAGCCTTGTAGGTAATGACCGCATCCTTATGTGTTTCCTGCACTTCTTCATCAACTGCAGAACCATTCACTACAACCTCGCATCCAAGCAGTTCCTGTATATATTGCAGTTCTTTTTCAACACCTATAATATCACGTAATTCAAGGATAAGTTCATGATCATTCAAAATATTTTTCAGTTTCTCACTTAATAATCGAGTGTCATTTCCCGCTGACAGATAATATTCCACTGTTCCTGTATACACTCTGTTGGCATCCATCTGCATGATAAAAGATTCTCTCAGATACTCCGCCTGTTTTTCATACAATCGTCGATATAAACTTCCCTGACTCATACGAATCTGAGTCTCTGGCGGAGCCTCATACGTCCCCGCAAGAACCGCCTGCTCAGGTGTCATCTCCACTACTTCGGCCTTAAAAACACAAATACCGCCTCCAAGCAAAACTCCAGTCAATACAGCAGCAGTCAGGCTCCTCCAATGTCTGAATAAATAAAAAACCATATCTATTAAATTAATTTCTCTTTCCGTCTCATAGAGACAATCTTTACTTCCGCTCATAAACTCTCCTCTTATTTCGCACCATTTCTGCCAAGTACAACACCAATCGTTTTGAATATAATCTTGAAATCCAGCATCAGCGACCAGTTATCAATATATTCCAAATCAAGTTTTACCACTTCATCAAAATCTTTAATGTCACTTCTTCCACTAATCTGCCATAATCCGGTAATCCCGGGGCGAAAACTGATTCTGCGTTTCTGATAATAACTGTACTGCTGATACTCGTCCACCGTAGGAGGCCTTGTTCCAACCAGACTCATATCTCCTTTCAGTACATTCCAGAACTGAGGCAGCTCATCAATACTCGTTTTCCGGATAAAAGCACCTACCCTGGTTACCCGAGGATCGTTCTCCATCTTAAACATCAGCCCCTGTATCTCATTTCGGGCCATCAACTCTTTTTTTCTCGCTTCTGCATCTACATACATGGAGCGAAACTTGTAAAAATCAAATATTCTCCCGTTTACGCCAACTCTCTGTTGTCTGAATATAAGCGGTCCAGGAGATTCCAGCAGCAAAAAAGGAGCCAGAACAATCCCTACTGCCACAGTCAATATCAAACCTGTCAATGCCCCAACAATATCAATAATGCGTTTCACCAACACAGTTCGATAATCAAACAATCTGCTGGAAAACGCAACCACATGGTATTGTTCCAGTTTATATATCCTTTTCTCTCCCGTGAGGCCCAGGTTGAACAAATCCAGATTCAGGTTTACTACAATTCCCATCTTCTCAAACTCCAGAATCATATTTTTAAGAAATTTCTCTCTTTTCTGGATATAGTCTACCTGTATAAATACTTCATCCACCACATTTTGCGTTGCATATTCCAGATAAGCTTCTTCCGTGCCCTGAATAACCGGAACACCTTTTAATTCTGACATAGGTTCACCACCTTCCAGAAGAACTACCCCGGCTATATTCCAGGTTGTCTCTTTTGAACGCCTGAAATGTTCCATAATATCATCGAAACGATCAATCGTCGTTACAATCAGGAGATTCGTTACCCGCCTGTGACTCCAGCGAAACACTTTTTCTCTGTTCCGTATCGTAAGATGAACGATCCATACCATAAAAACATTCAGCACAAAAAAATATCCCATTACCAGCCTGGACCTGAATATTTCATTTTTCAGTCCAAATCCAAGTAATGTTGCTCCGGCAATAAGAATCAGATTATATTTAAACGACAAAAGCAGTTCCCGATATCGGCCCCTCTTAAAAAAATCATTATATATTTTCATAAAATAAAAAGCAGCCACATGCAGCACTAAAACAACACTGTACATTTCCTGTAAATTTTCAGCATAAACCAACAATTTCCATGTTCTGTACCGCAGCATACCCGCTAAAGTCAAACTGAACAGCACTACTACTGCATCTGCCAGGCAAACAGCCAATTCCATCAATTGATTTCGTTTCTGATACATATCCAACACCAACCACTATTTATAAATCCTTTGATTGTGCCATAAAACCATTGAATAAGTATAACATCTTTATGGAAACACGTCAATTCTGAACTCCGGTTCCATGTAGAATTTTATCCCGGCGCATCGTATGGAGGCGTTTAAAAATCTTCTGCCTCTATTGCGTCGGCATCAAACCCCGGAATTGCATGCGCCCAATTCGATATACCGATCAATGACTGATAGCGGTTCATCCTTTTCAAAGATTCTCCGGTATCCAGATATTTAAACAAAGCATAAGACTCCTTTTCTGTCTGCGCGTTGTCATTTCTCCTCAGTCCCAGATGCAGGCCGGCCGCCGTTTCCTGCGGCGCATCCATATATGCACGGATAATATACGAATCGATCCTTTTATTGAATAATGCAATATAATATCCGTAACCAAGCGCCGCTGCCTGAAGCTTTTCCTCTGCTTTATTTCCACTGACCGCAGAATAGCCAACTTCCCCCAGAATGACCCGAATCGAACCGGATTTTTTCCCATATCTGGACTCCAGTTTTGTGAGATAGTCCGTCAGCACTTTTATGTTTCTCATGGAAATGTAATCCGTATCCGCAGAATCCTCTGTACTGGAATCGTCATTCCAGAAAGCGGTATTGGTCAATGGCTGAGAATATGGATGATAATTCACATTCCACTGCATCCCGGGAGCGGTCCGGTCCATACAGGCGGCAAACTCATCAAGATATGCCTTCCCATCATGTCCTGCATCTGCCGTATTCCAGCAGTGATCCAGAGAAATAAACAGTCTCGGGCTGGATGCCGTCCGCCGGATTCCCTGATACAGCAACTGAAATGCCTGCGCATAGTTTTCCACACACTCAGACAATGACATCCCCCCGGAATAATTCCACGCATTACAACTGTTCACCTCATTGCCAAGCGTCCAGTTATTCACCCGTACTTTCATCTGTCCAAGCTCTTCGCCCAGATAACAGAACAGGGCTTCGTACGTCTCTCTGGATTTTTCATCTTTCATATTCAGCATATAATAAGGAGCTGCTCCTTTATCTCTGGCATCCGGATGGATCAGGTAAGAAAGCGCATCATATTTCCAACTCATCAAAAGAACCAGCGTCACATTGCGGGTGTGGTTCTCTCCATACGCATTTCCCTCACTGCTTCCCCATCCATGAAGATCGTATATCGTCTTTTTCAAGGCAACCAGATCCGAAAAGTAATAGGTATTCCCTTTATATTCATATGGAATATATCCGGAAGCCTTTCCAACCCACACCAGATCCTGTATATCCACATTCAGCAGAAGATGCTGAACCCGCAGATCCTCCGTATAGGCATCTGACACTCCCTGAATTCCTTTTTTTGATGTCACTTTATACCCTTCATAATATCCCCAATACCAGTCCTTAAAATCCGCATCCTGGGAGACAGTTATTTCCGGATTATTCAAAAACTGCACATCACTGATCACCTGATAAGAATATCCTTTTTTTACCGCAATGGCATATTTTGACATCATGATTGTTTTGAATGAGTCTTCCGAGTCAAAGGATGCCTGAATCTGAAAGCTTCCTCCTTTTGTTATTTTCCCCTCCGACAGTTCCAGAAGCTCTGTCCCTTTACTGTTCAGCATGACAATATAAAATGTATTTCCCAATTTTTCCAGACTGCTGTCTCTGGAAGCTGCAAGAGTAATTTTCATTGCAGACTCACCATCAAAAGATGCGCTGCACTGATTCAGCTGGAATACAGTACCCTCTTTAAAAATCAATGGACCGTCTCCACTGTCACGCATGACTCCGCTGGCGTCGAAATAATACCATGTATTCCCGATTTTCTGCCAGTCTGTGAGCATCTCTCCGCTTTTATTCAGATAATACCATTTACCTTTCAGCTCCTGCCAGCCTGTCTGCATCTCTCCGCTGCTCTTCAGATAATACCACTTGCCCTTGATCTTCTGCCAGCCTGTCTGCATCTCTCCGCTGCTCTTCAGATAATACCACTTGCCCTTGATCTTCTGCCAGCCTGTCTGCA
>VSND01000204.1:18465-23129 GCA_009774145.1 Lachnospiraceae bacterium
TCTCTCCGCTGCTCTTCAGATAATACCACTTGCCACTGATCTTCTGCCAGCCCGTCTGCATCTCTCCCTTCATATTATAATAGCGCCATACGCTGTTGTTATAATTCCAACCCATATACAATTCTTCGGCTTCATATTCTTCTTCAAATTCTTCCGGTATTTCCTCTGGCTGCTGCTCTGTCGGAGGTTCCACATCGTCTTCGGGAATCAGGTCTTCCGGAAGATTCTCCTCCAATCCAGATTCTTCCGTATCTTCTGTTTCCGATCCATCCGGAAGTTTTTCCTCGGGTTTTATCTCTTCTTCGTTTCCTTCATTTGGAAGCTCTTCCTCCAGTTGACCTTCTTCCTCTGTCTCTTTATTTGGAAGTTCCTCTTCCTCCGGTTGATCCTCTTCCTCCATCTCTTCATCTGGAAGTTCCTCTTCCAGGAACTCTTCTTCAGAGTCTGATTCTTCCGTGACCTTATTCTCCAACTCAGCCTCTTTCACAAACCCTTCCTCTGTTTTTTTCTCTTCTGAGACTTCTCCCTCCTGATTTATTTCCACTGCCGGATCTTCTGACTGTATTATCACTGCGGATTCATTTCCTGGCTTTGCCGGCTCCGATGCCATGGTCTTAATCGGAGCTCCGCCAATCTGAATCATTGCCATTCCAATCGCTACAACATGTATAAAATTCATCTTTCTGTACGTTTTCCACATCGCCAAATCGTTTAATCCTTTCATCCTGTCTGTGAAGTTTCCTTCCTAACACTGCCTGTATCAAACATCTGTATAGTTCTATGACAGTATACCATTGACAAACAGGCCATGTCAATTTTAACTGGTCCGCTGCAAAATATCATTTTACAGCTGCAGGAATGCTTTTAAATTTCGTTTGCATTTGAATCCCTTTCTTTGTATACTGAATACATGTTCAAACTTACACTGAAGGAGGGCCTCTATATATGCATCAAACAAAAAGAATGATTTCACTGCTTTTATGCGCTGTAATCACATGTTCTTCGCCTCCAGCCACCGCTTATGCGTCTTCTGTATCCGATGAATTGTCCCATACAACTGATACGGTCTCTAATGAAACCACTTTTGCAGAAGACCTGACAGCCAAAGAAGGAGAGGAGGTACCCATTCAGGAGCTCAATGAAACACAATTAGAAAGTGATAACCTATCGGAATCAGAAACTGCAGAAACAATTCCGGAAGATGATCTTACGCCAAAGTCTGAAAAGGACAATGCTCCGGAACCGGAAGACGGAGAAACACAACTGGATAATATCAGTACTTTCGATTCAGAAGATGAGGAAACACAGCCGGATGACATTAGTGATGGTGAATTGGAAGAGGATGAAATGCAACCAGATGACATCCGTACTGGTGAATTGGAAGAGGATGAAATGCAACCAGATGACATCCGTACTGGTAAATTGGAAGATAATGAAATGCAGCCAGATGACATCAGTGCTCCGGAGTCAGAAAGCATAAACTTTGATGAGGTCTTCAGTGCAGTATCGTCCGAAAACTTTGAAGACTCCGAAGCATCTGCCGTTTTCTATGAAGAAGCAGATTATATCAATCCTCTTTATGAAGACGTCATACAGGTTTCTGATCTGGTCCAGCCGGATGAATCCAGAACTGCCGTATACAGTAACAGCAATTATGTTTCCACGCTCAGCGCTGCCGGCAACCAGCTGCGTGAACCTCTCAAAGAACACCTGGAAAATATTACAGTTTACTATCAGTCCGCAGAGGAATACTATAAAGGATTAACTTCGGATATTCTGGAATATGCGCTGGAACACACAGGCAATCCCATAGAAGGCGATTATCTTCGCTGGCAGTTTGCAGGATACCGTGCCAGTATATCATATCAAGTCCAGAACGGCTTATATTACATGACAATGGAGTATACGTTTACCTATTATACGACCTCTGCTCAGGAGTCTGAACTGAATCAGGCCATACAACAGGTATTGACTCAGTTGAATCTGGATGGAAAAACCGATTATGAAAAAATCTATGATATTTATAATTATATTTGCCAGAATGTTGCCTATGATTATGCCAATTTATATGATGTTTCTTACAAATTGAAATTTACTGCATATGCTGCATTAATAAACAAAACGGCCGTCTGTCAGGGATATGCATTACTCTTTTACCGTCTCGCTCTTGAGGCGGGGATAGATGCCCGTCTTATCAGCGGTATGGGAAACGGCGGAAAACATGGATGGAATATTGTCCGCCTAAATGGAGTCTATTACAATCTGGATGCCACTTGGGATTCATCGCGTACCAACGAAAATTATAGCTATTTTCTAAAATGTGATAACAATTTTTCTGATCATACACGAGATCCACAGTATACCAATGCTGATTTTTACAGCCGTTATCCCATGGCGCGAAAAGACTATTCTTCCCAGACCATTGACATTACCAACAGCACGGTATCCCTGTCTCAAATCAGTTATGTATACACCGGTTCTGAGATCAGACCCTCAGTCACTGTAACTCTTGCGGATGGTACATTACTGGAAAATGCTGATTATACAATCAGCTGCAGCAACAATATAAATGTCGGGACAGCTTCCATAACCATAACCGGTATCGGTGCCTGTTCCGGAAGTCTCACGCAGACATTTAAAATCACTCCTAAAGCCATCAGCAATGCCACGACCACCCCTGTTCCAGCGCAGCATTATACTGGTAAGCCGATTACGCCTGACATAAATATAATGGACGGAAACACCGCACTGATCGCCAGAAAAGATTATACAGTTTCATATTCCAATAATATACAACATGGAACTGCCCATATCAGTGTAACTGGTATCGGCAATTATACCGGTACGTTATCCATCTCTTTTGAAATTCAGGCGTCTCCCGTCAATGGATGGATACAAACTGGAGGAAAATGGTATTACTATATAAACGGCGGCAAAAAAACAGGTTGGCTTTTTGAAAAAAACAAATGGTATTATTTGAAATTCGACGGCGTCATGGCAACAGACTGGGCAAAAGTTGGAAATTCCTGGTACTACATGAATTCCAGCGGCGTCATGCAGACCGGATGGAAAAAGATTTCCAACAAATGGTACTATATGAACTCCAGCGGTGTCATGCAGACCGGGTGGAAAAAGATCTCCAATAAATGGTACTACATGAACTCCAGCGGCGTCATGCAGACTGGGTGGAAAAAGATCTCCAATAAATGGTATTACATGAACAGCGATGGAAGTATGGTCAATACCAACACCCGTATTAATGGAAAAATGAATCGCTTTAACAGCAGCGGAGTATGGCTGGGAAGCATTTCCTGAATTGGCAACTGATATACACATTTCCTTTTCCAGTAATTTTCAAACATCAAATATATGTAAAAAATGATGTAAAATTTATGAATGTATGGTATAATTAATAAAAATATATTTCAAAGGAGAAATTCATTATAAAAAAACCTGACAGGTTTTGACCATCGTTCGACTATGGTGATGATGTATATATATAAATGCTGTATGGAGACGGATATGAATTCAGTGCTGTAAACCTGCTTGGATATAGTAAGGATATGCATGATTCAACCATAAATCCATTGACATCAACAGATGGAGAAATTGCATTTGAGATTCCTGAAAGCGTCGCCGAGGCAACAGATGAACTCCTGGTCAGTTTTTTCTCCGGCAATGATTCGGTTGTATTTCAGGTCAGATAATGTCTTTGTATTCCTGCATATTTCATTTTCAGATACTGTTGAAGAACTTCCTTCCAGTTCACATAACTGTCTTTAGCAGTTTCGTCCGGAGGAAATCCAAAACTGCATTTCTTCCATATTTCTTTTGTATTTTGCAGGTTTTCCGCGTTCAGAATCTGAGTCAGAAGCGTTTCTTCTGACTCAGTTTTTTTGCTTGGCCTGCTTTTGCCCCTTCTATATCTTCCCTTAAATATATTTTATATTTTGCTTTTGGCGAATCTCCATCCATATCTCTGTATGATTTTTCTCTTTCATTCAGTTCCATCGGCCCCAGTTCAAGGCCCAGAAACGGCGGAAACAGTATTTCACTTTCCGTTTTAAATACACTCTTAGTTCCAAGCACCGCATTCATATCCAGATGCGGAATTTTCCCGGACGCCTCCACTTCCAATAACAGGCTCCCCTTCTTTTCATGAAAATATGGATTTGCTTTCTGAGACAATGAAGTAGAAAAAAACAAGGAAGCTGTCCAGCCTTCAATTGGTTACGAGCCTGCATCCGATCACTTCGGTATGCATAAATTTCATCTCTCTTCTCGAGGCAAACCGCATATCTACACATAACGCAATATAGATTTTCATATACGTTCAAAAGCTCCGGCATAAAATCCAGCAACACCCGGTCAGTATGACAGCCCCACTGCGGACAACAATGCTTCTTCCAGATCTCCTTTTAACAGTATAAAATCCCCGATGTATTTTTCATACACCTTCCTGCACCTTCTCTTTTGACGAGTACAATTATAACATATCGCATTGATCACAATTTTCTTTCCATCCAAAACAACCTGCGTTGGATGGCAAATCACTATCCAACTTTATTCCCTTTTCAAATATACAGTAGTTAATAACTTACAAATATTTTTTAACTTCATTCATTATCATTGTTGTAGGAAAGACTGATGAAAGCACATACATG
>VSND01000205.1 GCA_009774145.1 Lachnospiraceae bacterium
GAAGTGGAAAATGAGATATTTTATAAAAGAAGAATGGGTGAATTGTATATAGGAGTTGGGTATGAGGATTGTTTTTTTAGGAAGTGCTGAATTTTCTTATAATTCTATCAGTTATTTTATGAACTGTATTGAAGAGGCATTGAGCAAAGAAGGAATAGAGACATTAAGAATTCTTGAGGATGAAGTGACAGAACCATTGGATGCCCTGTGTTTAATATTCTTTTAGACCACCTTATTGGCATCACAGTAGTTTAAAATCACATATGGATAATTTGTTTCTTATTGTCCTGGATCAGGGACATGCGGATTATTGTAAAAAATATTACGGTCCATTAAAAGATGTGGAAAGAGCATACATGCTTGGTCCTGTCAAAGAGTTGAAAAGTTATGAAGAAAAAGAGATTGATATATTATTTACAGGAACATTCAATTATGAATATCTGGATCTGAAGAAGACAAAAAAGAAAATATTCAGTGTATGCGGTTCTGAAGATATAAGCAGAAAATTATTTGATCTTGAAAAACTGGACATGTTACCAGCACAAATTAATACACTTCTCAATAATCAGACAAAAGCCAAATCGATTGCTTATGCGGGATATTTAAAAGTTTGTAGTGATTTTACATGGGAATCATTTGTAAAAAAAATATATTTTGGCAAAAGTTAACAGTTTCTAATTCAGTTACATCAGGAAAATGTTCAGAATGGAGGAGAGTAATGATAAATGCAAAAATCAGTGTGATTATTCCCTGCTATAATGTGGGAAATTATATAGACAGATGTATGGCATCTATTGCTGTTCAAACATTGGGGGTGGAAAATCTGGAGATTATTTTCATAGATGACGCGTCTACGGACGATACATGGGAGCGTCTTCAGAGATGGGAGAAGCGTTTTCCGGATAATATATTGCTGATACACAGTGATGTGAATGGAAAACCGGGAGCTGCCAGAAATATTGGGCTGTAATATGCGTCAGCTGATTATGTTGCATTTGTGGATGCAGATGACTGGCTGGAGAAAGATTATTTTGAGAAACTGTATGTACCTGCTGCGCATTATAAATGTGATGTAGTTGTATGCGGGGCAATTCTGGATCGGGTCCAATTCACTTACTTATTTTAGTAAAGAGGAAAGAGACGCCGGCTCTGAGGAGCATTTTGTAACGACATCAAGAGAAGTAAAAAAATTGTTATTCAGGTACAGAATCCTGGGAGAAACGGTCTGGGGAAAACTGATTCGTAAAAATCTGATTACTGGCCGAAAGCTGTTCTTTCCGGAAGGCCTGTTTTATGAGGATGTATACTGGATGCCTCAGCTCTATGTCTATGCAACAGATGTATTTGCTATGGGTGAAAAGCTGTACCACCATTATCAAAATCTGAATTCTGTTGTGTTTTCAAGAAATACAGATCATCATCTGGACTGTATCACGATCCAGGAAATGAAATGGAGGAACTACATTAAACGCAATTTTTTGAAAAAATATCGCAAAGAACTGGAATATGATTCTTTGCATGACGCTTTGGGTATTACCAATATGATTATATCAAGGTATGATTACCCCCCGTTTTCGTTCTTTGAGGCGGAGAGAAGGTTTATGAAGGAGCATGTGCCGGATTATAAAAATAATCCATATATTGCGGATCTGAAAGAGTTTCCACGATTTCTGCTGGATCTGCTATATTCGGATATTGATGAAACCGGATTTCAGCAGGTAGCTGCAAAGTTGAAGGGGTCATATGATCAGATAAAACTTTAAATTGCTGAAATATCTGTAATTGTTCTTTGAAACTTTTTTCAGATAGTCAAATTGTGGATCAATCCCATCATTAATGCAGTCAAAGGGAAAAATATCAATAAAGATTCCATAATTGGAAGGAAAAAAGGATTTATCGAAGTACATAGTTGTTACCTGCTTTCTGCAAATGAATTGCTAAATAATATAATTTTATCATCATATTTAATAAAAATCAAAAATTAGCAGGAAATTATTCGGGAGGAAAGAATGAAAAAAATCAGTGTGGTTGTTCCGTGTTATAATGCGGTAAAGTATCTGGACAAATGTATTGCCAGTCTTTTGCAGCAGACAATAGGCATTGAGAATATGGAGATCATTCTGGTGGATGATACATCGACGGATGACGGGGAAACAAGGGGACTGATTAAGAGATATGAAAAGCAGTTTTCAGATACGATTACAGCAGTTTTCCTTGAACAGAATCTGAGGCAGGGAGGAGCAAGAAATGTGGGTATTTCTTATGCTACAGGGAAATATCTGATTTTCTGCGATGCAGATGACTGGCTTCTGAAAGAAACATTGGAACATTGTTATGAGGCAGCTGAGAAATATGAGGCGGATGTAGTAGAATTTTTGTTCAGGGAAGTGAACGACCATGAGATTTCAGTAGATTTGGAAAGAGGAGAAAGAAATCGTCTGATTGTGCTGGATACGGAGGAAAAGAGAAAAAAATTTTTACTGCAGACAGATGAAAACTTATCACTTGGATCCCAAAAAAAATTTTACCGAATGTCCATAATCAAAGATAATCAGATTGCTTTTGAAGCGCATCGGATTTTTGAGGAGCCGTCTTTCACAGTCCCTGTACGTTTTTATGAAAAGAGACACTTTTTTCTGGATGAAAAATTATATATGTACTTTTTGTCACCGGGCAGTACAATGCGCAGCAGCGGCTGGGGAGACAGAAGATGGGATAATCTGTTTGTGTGGACCGCATTGATGGAAGAGATGGATGCCAGAGGTGCATTTCTCAAATACCGTGCGGAGATGGAATATCTGTTTTTTGACTGGGGATTTGGATTGAGTCTATGCCTTCCCTTTCAAAAAAAGAGTATATTAACAAAAGAAGAAGTGATGATTCTGGCGTCGCTGACCAGAAAACTGTTTCCTGATATTCTGCAAAATATTTATGTTCAGCAGAAAAATAACTGGAATTGTTTTTTATGCAGGATATTAGAAAGGGAAGCGTCTGACCAGGGAATTACAGATACAGATATGCAAAAGATCAATGCGTTTTTGCGTAGGGGTGTAAAATGAGGAGGGATTACAGGTGAAAAAGGTCAGCGTGGTTATTCCATGTTATAATGCGGCCGGATATCTGGACAAATGTATAGAACAGCTTTTGAACCAGACAATTGGAATTGATAATATTGAAATTATTCTGGTGGATGATGCGTCTACAGATGGGGAGGAAACCAGAAATCTGATTCGGAAGTATGAAGAGCAGTTTCCGAACACCGTGCTTGCTGTTTTTCTGGAAGAAAATATGAGACAGGGCGGAGCGCGTAATGCGGGGGTTTTTTATGCAAAAGGTGAGTATCTTACTTTTTGCGACGCGGATGACTGGCTGTTGGAAGAAGCATTGGAACATGCATATGATACAGCAAAAAAATATAACGCAGATATAGTTGCATTTGCAAGAAAAGAAACAGGTGAACGTGATGTGCATGTGAGTTTGGAAAAAGGTTCCGGAAATAAATTCTTTGAATTGAGTGAGGTGGAGAAGAAAAGAAAATTTTTGCTGAATATGGATGAAGAAGGTTATAGCTCTCAGAATAAGCTGTTCAGGCTTTCTTTGCTGCATGAAAAACATATTGCATTTGCAGAGCACCTGATTATGGAAGAGCCATCTTTTGTATTGCCTGTAAGATTGTATGCGGAGAGATATTATTATCTGGATGAAAAACTTTATGTTTATTATCTTTCAACTGGAAGCACATTACGCAGTGGTGATTGGGAAAAAAGAAAATGGGATAACCTGCAGGTATGGGTGTCTTTGATCGAAGACCTGAGGAACAGGGATCTGCTTTTTGTCTATTGGCAGGAGATAGAATATCTGTTTTTTACGATGGGACTGGGATGGAGTCTTGCAATGATGTTTCAAAGAGGATGTATCCTGAATGGGGAAGAATGGAAAATATTTGCCAATATAGTATATCAGATGATTCCAACTATCAGAGAGAATCCATATGTAAAAAAAGAAAGTCATCCATTTAATCAGGCATGGAACAGTCTTTTGCTTGCAGTGTTGGATATGGAATTTAGTGATGCGGATGTTGCGGCTGCTAATCGTGCGATGATTGAGAGTGCGCAGGCTTTTTCTGCGTGTCCGGTATTTTGATGATATATGAAAATCATGATAAGGTAAAATATAGATTTTGAGGAATGTGATCAAAGAGATGCTACGTGGATCTGTTTGCAGCAATGGGAGAAGCAATATTCAGAAAATGTGATGTTAATTCAACTGGAGTCAAACCGGAAACAGGGAACTGCAAGAAATATTGGAATGTGTTATGCTTCTGGTGAGTGGATTGCATTTGTGGATGCAGATGACTGGTTGGAACCGGATTATCTTGAACAGCTTTATGGTCCGGCGATAAAATATGAATGCGATATTGTCTCCTGTGAGATTTTGCAGGATGTTTCTGACACATTAACCTGTTTTGATGAAGTTGCCAGAACAGGAGAAATGAAAGAACAATATATCGTCGTGGATACGAGGAAAACCAGGAACTTATTATTCAAAGATCATTTACTGGATGGAGGTGTGCCAGGAAAACTGATTCGCAAAAGCTTTCTCATGGAATATGAAGAGCCTCCCTTTTGCTTATTTAAATTGGAAAGTGAAATAATAAAGCAACAGGTTCAGGAACACAGAAGGCATAAATATATTGCAGACTTTGAGTTCACGGAAAGAGTTTTACTGGATCTGCTGTATTTATCGCCGGATAAACAGGGGTTTCTGCAGATTATTGATGGGATTAAAAGGCTTTATACAGAACAGGGTAAAGAGAAGAAAAAAGTACCAGAGAGGAAAGTATAGATGAAGAAAGTCAGTGTGATTGTACCATGCTATAATGTGGCGGGATATCTGGATAAATGTATCAGGCAGATTTTGAGTCAGAGTATGGGAACAGAATATATCGATCTTATTCTGGTAGATGATGCTTCTACAGATGGAGGCGAGACAAAGAAACTGATACAAAGGTATGAACAGTGTTATCCGGAAATAATTACGGCTGTTTTTCTGGAAGAAAATATGAAACAGGGCGGTGCTCGAAATGTGGGAGTATCTTATGCAGGAGGGGAGTACATCACATTTTGCGATGCAGATGACTGGCTGTTGGAAGAAACATTGGAGCATACATATGATGCTGCCAAAGAATATGATGCAGATATGGTTTCGTTTGAGAGAAAATACGTTAACAGACGTGATGATTTTATCAGCCTGGAGAAAGGGGATGGAAACCGACTGTATGAGTTGGATATACCACAGGCAAGAAAAGAATTTCTTGTGAATATGAAAGAGGATTTAAGCTCACAGAATAAGTTATTCAGATTGTCATTTATACGGGAAAATCAGATTGCATTTGCAGAGCATTTTTTTATGGAAGAAGCTTCTTTTACGATTCCGGCCAGACTTTATGCAAAAAGAAGTTTGTATCTGGATGAAAAGCTCTATATCTGTTATCTTTCTCCGGAAAGCACCATGCGCAGCCAGGATTGGGAGAGCAGAAAGTGGGACAATCTTCAGGTATGGTTGAGGTTAATGGAAGAATTAAGTATCAGGGGAATACTTGAAGAATATCGTCAGGAGCTTGAGTATTTGTTTTTCAGTCAGGGGATTGGATGGGGAGTAACCTATATATTTCAAAAGGGTGGCATTCTGACAAAAAAAGAATGGGAATTCCTGACAGATATAATTCGGAAAATGATTCCGGATATTCGGGAAAATCCATATGTGAAATGTGAAGATACTCCACTTAATAAAGCGCGCAATGATCTGCTTTTCGCGGCATTGGATATGAATTTTACAGTTGCGGATGAAATGACGAAAGAAAGGATTAAATAAACAGTGAAAAAAATGGCGGAAAAGACAGAGTTGAAACAGATACAGGATGCATTACTATCAGATAATTATGAGCTGGCAGAGTCGATGCTGCAGGATTATTTGACAAAGACCGAATTGTATGATGATATGACTGCGATTTTTGATGCAGCTCTTGGCAGATATTACAAGGACTGGAAACGGGTGTGGTCCGCTGTGCGAAGAGGTCTGATGCATAATTGCAGAAATTATGAACTGTATTTGATGCTGGGAGAGTACTGTCTGCAGAATAATCCCTGCCAATCGTATTTGTGTTATGAGAACGCACTGTTTTACTGTAATGATCTGGAAGATCAGGAAGAGATCAGAAAACTTCTGTATGAGATGGAAGCAGTGCATAAGATACATGTAAATAAAACAGCAATCCTTATTCAGTCATGCGATGCGCTGGAGCAGACCAGATTATGCATAAAAAGTATCCATGTGACTACTCCGGAAAGTGCCCGGGAGATCGTCATTGCGGATCATGGAATCAAGGAAGCGATGGCAGAAGTTTCTGAAAAAGCAGATATACTGTTTCTGTCAGATGACACACTGCTTACAGAAAATGCATTATTCTGGCTTCGGATGGGGCTGTATGACAGAAAAGAAAACGGAGCTGCCGGCAGTGTGACAAATACAGGTCAGGACAGATATCCGCAGATAGCAGAAGGAGTTTCTGATGCGTCAGATTTGTTTGTTTTTGGAGAGCAGACGAATATACCATGGAAGTACCCTTATGAAATGCAGATTTTTCTATCCGGTTTTGCTCTGTTGGTCAGACGTGCTGTAATTGAGCAGGCAGGACTGCCTGAAGAAAGCCTGGGGGATCTGAAGTATGAGGATTTTGGGTTGAGATTATCTGCAGAGGGGTATCAAAATGTTCTCTGTAAAAACAGTTTTATTATAAAGACGAAAGAACAGCATGTGGGATGTGAAGAAAATCTGTCGGAAGAACGCAGAAAAATAGATGAAAAATGGGGTTTTCATACGAAATATTATCTGGGAGTACGCCGGGATTTGCCCGGGTTGATCATGGAACCGGAAGAACAGCCGCTGCATGTTCTGGAGATTGGCGGCGGATGTGGAGCAGTGCTGGCATATATCAAAAGCCTACATCCGAATGCAGAAGTATATGGTGTGGAATTAATTCCGGAAGTGGCAAAAATTGCGGTTCATTTTGGAAATGTTTTATGCGGTGATGTGGAGCAGATGGATTACCCATGGGAAGAAGAACTTTTTGATTATATTATTATGGGTGACGTGCTTGAACATTTGAGTAATCCGGAACTGGTATTGAGAAAACTCAGGAAACATTTAAGAACCGGGGGGCATATCCTGGTCAGTATGCCAAATGTTAAGCACTATTCGGTACTGCTTCCATTGATCTGTCAGGATATATTTCCATACAGTGATTCCGGCATTCTGGACAGGACACATGTGAAGATGTATACCGGAACTGAGATAAAAAATCTGATTTGGAAGAGCGGATATGAAATTGAAGCAATGGGCGGACACTTATATGGAGCGCCAGGAGAGAAGGAACAGCAGATGATCGATATTCTGACCCGATTAATGGAGGAACCATCCAGGGAATCATTTATGGTATATCAGTATGTTGTGAAGGCAACGAAAAGACAGGTATGAGGTATGGAGTTGACTTTGCAGGATTGAACAAAATGTATTATCAGGAATTGAGGTTAAAGAGATGAAGACGGAACAGACAGAAAACGAAATCCTGTCAGAAAATTATGAAAATGCAGAGTGCCTTTTACAGAAATATAAAGAGGAGACAGCACAATATGATGATGTCACGGCAGTTTTGGACGCCGGTATTGGCGCGCATTATGGTGACAGGCTGCGGGTATGGAATGCCGTCTGCGAAGGCTTAAGATATAATTGCAGGAATTATGAGCTTTACCTTTTGCTGGGCCATTATTATCTGTCAGAAAATCTGTATCAGTCATATCTCTGTTATGAAAATGCTCTTTTTCACTGTGATATATATGAGGATAAATGTATTATTGAGGAGTTATTAAGACAGTTTGTTTTGAAATATAACATTTCCGTTCATAAAGCAGCGATTATTATTTTGTCATATAATTTACTGGATTATACGAAAGTGTGTATTGAGAGCATACGCAGAACAACACCGGAAAGCGCCAGGGAAATTATTGTGGTAGATAATGGTTCCGGGGATGGAAGCGTAGAGTGGTTACGGGAACAGCCGGATATTATTCTCGTGGAAAATAAAGAAAACAGAGGATTTCCTGGAGGATGTAATCAGGGAATACAGGCCAGTTCCTTTGATTCTGATATCTTTCTGCTGAACAATGATACAATGCTGCCCGAAAATGCTTTTTTTTGGCTTCGTATGGGAGTGTATGATAAAGAAAAGAATGGTTCGGCCGGAAGTGTATCAAATTATGCAGGAGGTCAGGTAGTGGTAAGTGGAATGAATCAGATTTCTGATTTGCTGTATTTTGGTGAGAAGACGAATATTCCAATGATTTATCCATATGAGGACAGACTGTTTTTGTCCGGTTTTGCGTTGCTGGTAAAACGTTCTGTGATTGAGTCGGTTGGCTTGCTGGACGAACGTTTTTTTCCCGGAAATAATGAAGATGTAGATCTTGGACTGCGTATTTTAAAAGCCGGGTATCAGAATGTTCTTTGTAAAAACAGTTTCATTCTGCATTTTGGAAGTAAAACATTTGATAAGGATCCGGAGGGGTATAAAACAACAGCAGGGGAAAATCGTAAAAAGATAAATGAAAAATGGGGTTTTGATGTGGACTACTGTTTACATCCAAAAGAAGAATTGATACAAATGATAGAAGAACCGCCAGAGCGACCAATGCGTATTCTGGATGCAGAATGTGGATGTGGAGCTACAATGGGATATATCAGGGGTATCTATCCATATGCGGAAACATATGGAATAGAAAGCAGATGTGAGATGGCAGAGATTGCCTCTCACATGGGTACAGTTATTTGTGGAGAGATTGGAAAGATGGATATTCCCTGGGAAAGCGAATATTTTGATTATATTATTATGGCTGGACAGTAAAAAGTTTTATAAAAAAGAATAACCCTTTCATGGCAATCTGTGGTATCTTTAAGTTGCAACACTGT
>VSND01000206.1 GCA_009774145.1 Lachnospiraceae bacterium
AACATTGACAACTGAATAACTGCCAGATATTGAATTTTCAAGGTGCATAGCTAAAATCTATGTGCGAAGTTTGAGTTTTGTTATAGTATTCCGCCTTTTTTTAATAAAACTGTTAAAAAGAAAACCACTTATAAAAACAATTGATGGAATAGAGGATGTTGTAATGAAGCTGCTTGCCGGAGGTGCGCTGATTTATTTTGTGTACGCTGGAGTGTTTCCGGCAATAAGGGATATCCCTAATTTAATTCAAAAAAAAATTTGTACTATAGAAGGTGTAGCTCAGGAAGATTGCAGCTCTTCTGAATTAAACAGGATGTCAGTACATATTGTGGATGAAGAAACAAAGGAAGTGCAATATATAACTTTTTTTTATGGAGATCCCATAGATGAAGGAGACAGATTAACGGTTCAATATCTGCCAAATTTAAAGTTTGGAGTTTTGATAGAAAGGAATGGAGAAATTACAGGTAAAAGAATTGAGTAAACATAAAAACCAAGTATGAATATTGTCTGTTAGAAGATTACACGGTGAATCGGAGTAACAGATGTGGCAATCTTAGGCTCCGCCGTACTTGCAGCAACCGGAATTGGGATTCCGGCCGGATTTGCAGTAATGGCTATAGGAAGCACTGGAGCGATAATGGGAGGACAGTATTATGAAGAGAATGGCATGAATGGTGCAGATGGCTTTATGTGGGGCGGCATGAATGCTACGGTGATCGCTATGGGAATGGTTACCAATCCGACGGCGGCTTCCCTGGGAATTCTCTGCCAGCTTTCTAACAACGGATTCAGATGTGAATGATGCAAAAATTCCTGTTGATGTGGCAGCAACAGCATTTCTGGGATGGTTTGCCAATGTTATAATACAAAAAATTTTGCCATGTGATTTGGAGTTTTTTAAATTGTCGTTATATCAGGGGACACTGGATATGATGGAAAACACTATGGCAGGGATTACTAATTCTGCGTATATGAACATTAAAGAGCTTTGGAAGTGTGAAAAAACGGATTGATAATTTTTAAAAAGACTAAAATTTCAATAGGCAAAAAGAAAGGGATGATTATTTGAGATACTTAATATGGAATGCTTTGGAAAGTATTGTGTTTATGACAGCAGCTTTAGTGATATATCTGATGCGTGTAATCAGGAAAAAACCACTTGCAAGGTCATTAGATCGAAATGAAGATATTGTCTGCAAATTAATTGTTGGAGGTGTATTGGTTTACAGTTTTTATTTCGGAGTAATTCCAGAAATTTGCGATATTCCAAACATAATCAATAAAAATATTTATACAGTCGAAGGAGTTGCTCAAGGCTACCATGAACCAACCAGGTTAAAAAGGATATCAACACATATTTTAGATGATGAAACGCAGGAAGATGTGTATGTAACATTTTATTATAAGAAGGTTATAAAGAATGGAGACAGATTAGTTGTTCAATATCTGCCGAATTCAAAGTTTGGAGTTTTGATAGAAAGGAATGGAGAAATTATAGAAACGAGGATTGAGTAAAGAAGGGAAAGATACGCATATTTGTTTGCAGGATGAAATGGGAAGTCCCGTCCGTCTGATACAGTCCGGCGGGAAGAGTCAGACCCTGTACGGATATGACGAATTCGGAAATGACCGGTACGGAAATCAGGGCGAACTGCAGCCGTTTGGGTATACCGGATATCAGCGGGACAGGACCGCAGGCTCGTATTTTGCGCAGGCGAGAGAGTATCTGCCGGGAACAGGCAGGTTTGCCGGTGAAGATATCAATAAGGGAACGATAATGAAGCCGGGCAGTCTGAATGATTACAGTTACTGTCTGGGTAATCCGCCCACACTGGTAGACAAAAACGGAAGATCCCCTGTACCGAGTCCGGCAGATGCTCAGCGGATGATGTGGGATTACTGTATTGATCAGTATCATGATGCTCTGGATGCGATAAAAGATGAGTGGGACAGCAGAGTGGAGGACCTGTCGGAATATATAAAGACTGAGGCTCGTTCTGCAATGGATTCTGTTGAGAAAATGGTAGATTCTGTTGCAGAAGCAGTGGATTCTGCCATTAATACCGGGAAAAAGACATGGAATACTTTTTTGGATGCAAGAAAATCAATACATAAGCTTGATTTAAAAATAATAAAAGCAATAACCGGGGCGGAGACAATCAATATTTCACTGTCTGGAAATATGGCCTGTGTACTGGCTTTAAGTGGTTCGAGAGGATTTACTATTGATTCTCAAGGTAATATAGCTTACCAGTATGCACTGAATGCAGGTGGCGGTTTACCATCATTAGGAGTTGGTTTAAGCATAATGAGATCAAGTGAACCAACATATTCAGAACTGGAAGGCTGGGCAGCAATGATAGGGGGTTCTGTAGCACCTGGGATGGGTTTTGGATATGATAAAGTGCTTATGCCTAACGGACATACAGCATCAACATATACAATAGGACCAGAATTGAATTTGCCCTTTACTCTTTTCTTTGAACAACATGGGGAAATCGGATATACAATGACAATATGGCATTTTAATGTGTATGATTTATTGGATTCACTGAAATTTAAAGATGCAGAAGAATGTTTATAAGAAAGGTGGCAATGAGTATGATTTACAGAAAATCGTATACCTGCTCTCAAAAACAATTTAAAGAAATGTTCATGAATAAAACAATATGTTCAACATATTCAAATAAAATTCAGACGGTATATTCTTCAGAAAGTGGAAAAAGAGTATACTTTGGTAGTTTGGATAATTGCAGATTTGATCTGTATTCCTGGCCGGATAGAATGGGACCATGGTGTAGCAAACCATGGGTATTTCCATGGAGAGGTATGGCTATGTGGGTAGCACCTGCACATGCATTTGGGACAATTTATGGTACAAAAGATGAAACGATCATTGATTATTATATTTCTAAATCCAGATTGGTAAAAAGATTCCTGGTTATTGCGTTCATTATATATATCCTGGAACTGGTGCCTCCAGTATTCACAGTAGTTAAATTTGGATTTGCAGGCACTATGATGATATTGACAGATTTATTGATATTATCTCTTCTGATATCTGTAATTTATACACCTGAAAAAGAGAAAAAGGCATTGATAGAATTTTTGGATAACCTGACATTTTGAAAAATCAATACTTTAACTCATAAAATAGTAATCAGCATAGGAATAGTTAATGTTTCGCTAATTGCGATGGCTGCCTGTACGCCAGGGCTATGGGTGGGTTGAGTATACAAATATAGGAGAGCGTCTGTCCAAACCTACATATGGGACGCCAACACTGCCTTTCTGAAAGAAGGAAAAGCTACGCATATCTATCTGCAGGATGAACTGGGAAGTCCCGTCCGTCTGGTGCAGTCCGGTGGGAAAAACGATTAGTAATCGTGTTATAGAAAAACTGCGAGAGGGGGAAATGGTCTATATTGTAGACTATCATTGGTATGATGAATTTCCTGAATGCTCAGCGACACAATAAAATGAAGTATATATTATTTAGTTGTATTTTAGTGTTTATTTTAATAATTTGGTGTGCTGTCTCTGTAGTAGATAAAAGAAAAGTACAAATTGAATTAGAAATAAATAATATTAATACTTATTTTGATGGTATGTTCCAGGTATATAAAATACCATCATGGATTGAAAGGTCAGCTGCCCAAACTGATGTGTCAGAATTGTATAATATTAATTATTTGTTACAGACAGATGAGGATACAAGAAGAACAATGAAAAATTGGGATGGACGGGATATTCCGGTTCTGGCGGGATTGCCGTATTATCCGTTTGCTTCGGAATATGAAGTGCAGAGATGTTATAATAAATTAAACAGTGAAGAAAAAACAAAGTATATTGTAATTTCAAAGAGCATTATTTATATAGGTCATTGCAGCGAGGAAAAAAAAGAAACTTTAGAAGCAGCAGCAGAATTTTTTCGAAAACAAAATTGAATTAATTCATTCTAAACAAGTATAAATGAGTGGGACAGCAGGGTGGATGCTGTTGTTGAATGGGGGAAAGCACATGAAGATGAGATAAAAATGGGAGTAACAGATGCGGCAATAGTAGGCTCTGCCGTGCTTGCAGGAACCGGGATCGGGCTTCCCGCCGGATTTGCAGTAATGGCGATAGGAAGTACGGGCGCATTAATGGGGGAACAGTATTATGAAAACCGTGACATGAATGGTGCGGATGGTTTTATGCGGGGCGGCATGAATGCTACGGTTATCGCTATGGGAATGGTTACTAATCCGACGGCGGCCTCCCTGGGAATTCTCTGCCAGCTTTCTATGGATATGGGACAGGAAAGCTTTTCTTCGCCGGAATCCTATACCGGATCAGTTATGGGTGCCATAATTGGTATAACAGATGGCCCGGTCATAGGTGCAGGAATGGCTACAGCAATTGGAAAAATTTTGGAAAAGTTGACAGTAGGATCAAGTGAAAGCTGGTGGAAAATTATATTTGATACAAGCGCAACAGCAGGTTTGGGAAAATTTTCGAATACTGTAATTCAAAAAATTTTGCCATATGACCTGGCAAATGGCTTTCGGACAGCAGTATCACAGGAAACACTGGATTGGCTGGAAGCTCTTGTAGCAGGAGGTATGAATGCGATTTATGGAGATGTTATGAGTTGTGTGAAGACTGATTAATAAATTTTTATTTCCAGGAGGAAATTAATGAAGGCACTTATATTGGGTGTTATGGAAATTTTTATTTGTTCCATAATATTATATGGATGGTACTTTAAGTGTTTGATAAAAAAAGAGCCGCTTTTAAAAACGTTTGATGGGGCAGAGGATGTTGTGTTGAAATTGTTGGCTGGAGGTATATTGATATATCTTTGTAATGCCGCAGTAATCCCCGCAATACAGGACATACCTAATATAATTCATAAGAATATTTATACGATAGAAGGAGTTTCTCGAAGTTATTGTCCACATTCAAAACTGAACAGTATGTCGGCATATATTTTTAATGAAGAGACACGGGAGGAGGTATATGTAACTTTTACGTATAAAGGAACTGTAGAAATAGGAGACAGGTTGACTGTTCAATACTTGCCAAATCTGAAGTTAGGAGTTTTGATTGAAAAGAATGAAGAAATTATAGGTAAAAGAATTGAATAAACTTAAAAACCAGGTATGAATATTGTCTGTTAGATGATTATATGGTGATGTCCTGGAACTGTAGGGGAATTTTCTTAATATCCGACAATGCTTCTACAAGAATTAATGAACAGGTATGTAGGAATATTTATAGCAGAATCAATTGAGGAGACGTCATTTTCTGTAGATGCCATCACATGAGCCGATCCTGTGCGGGAAGCGACAGACGCTGTACGGATATGACGAATTCGGAAACGACCGGTACGGAAATCAGGGAGAACTGCAGCCGTTTGGATATACCGGATATCAGCGGGACAGGACCGCAGATTCTTATTTTGCGCAGGCGAGAGAGTATCTGCCGGGGCCAGGCAGATTTGCCGGTGAAGATATCAATAAAGGAACGATAATGAAGCCGGGCAGTCTGAATGATTACAGTTACTGTCTGGGTAATCCGCTCATACTGGTAGACAAAAACGGAAGATCCCCTGTACCGAGTCCGGCAGATGCTCAGCGGATGATGTGGGATTACTGCGTCGATCAGTATCATAATGCTCTGGATGCGGTAAAAAATGAGTGGGACAGCAGGGTGGATGCTGTTGTTGAATGGGGGAAAGCACACGAAGATGAGATAAAAATGGGAGTAACAGATGCGGCGATATTAGGCTCTGCTCTGCTTGCAGGAACCGGAATCGGGATTCCGGCCGGGGCTGCCGTAATGGCCATAGGAAGTACCGGGGCGATTATGGGAGAACAGTATTATGAAGAGAATGGCATGAACGGTGCGGATGGTTTTATGCGGGGCGGCATGAATGCTACGGTGATCGCTATGGGAATGGTTACTAATCCGACGGCGGCCTCCCTGGGAATTCTATGTCAGCTTTCCACAGATATAACGCAGGAAGAGTATTCTTCGCCGGAATCCTATACGGGCTCAGTTATAGGGGCCATATTTGGTGTGACTCATGGTCCTGCTATGGGTGCTGGGATGGCTACAGCAGTTGGGAAAGCTTTGGAAAAGTTGACAACAGGTCTGGATGAAGACTGGCTGTCAATTGCCATTGATGTAATTATAACAGCGGGCTTGGGAACATCTGCAAATTATATGATTCAGAAAGTTTTGCCATGGGATTTGGCATTTTATTTTAGAATGGCACTGTCAAAAGATACGCTTGGCTGGATAGAAAACATTGTGGTAGGTATTGAAAATGCAGCTTATGGAGAAATTTTGAATTGTATGAATACTGATTAATATGATTGTATAATTAAGATTATTTTAAACAGGCAGGTGATATGAACATCTAAAATATAAACTGAATCAAAAGATTATCTTTTTAGGAAGGAGACCAGCTATGAAAAGTCAAGCCATTATTGAAAAATAATTAGATTTTTTTCACACCTTAAAAAAGGGTAACTTTAATAAAACTCCCCGTCAGGGAATTTTGCAAAACAAATGTTCGAGAAATTTAATCTAAGTTAAAAACCAAATCATCCGTCAGCATTTTGTAAATAATGCGAACGAGCTTGCCGGCGCAATGCCCAGGGGCTGCGTAGTGGTTCAGTCCAGAGGCCCTTTTGGAATCATAGTAGTCTTTGAAGGTTTTGTTGTTTCTGACTACGTTATGCGCTGCATAGACCAGGGCGTAGCGAAGGACTTTTGATCCACGCTTTGACATCCTCGTGTGGCTGGCATTGAAGTTTCCTGACTGGCACACGGTTGGGTCAAGGCCTGCAAATGCAAGCAGCTTTTTGGGCTCAGAGAAGCGGTGTATATCACCAGTCTCGCCCAGTATCATGCCCGCCTCAACATAACTGATACCGGGCAGTGTCATGATGGCGGAATCAATAGACAGGAGGATGTTATGCATCTCTGATTCCACTTCATCAATCTGGCTATCCAGTAACTCGATCAGCTCAATGGTCTGGGTTATCTGAACAGATATGGAACTGTCGCTGGAACCGACAGACTGCTGTGCAGGAACTCTTAACGACTGTGCTTTCTCCTTTTGGAAATGACCATGCGAGGCAGTTTTCAGGAGATGGACGAGGTGGGTCATGTGCATGGTGGCAACTTTCTCCGGTGACGGAGCTTCTTTCAGGAGGGCGTACACGGATTTGTGATGTATCCCATGAAAGAAGTATTGAAGCTCAGGGAACGACTGGTCCACATACGAGACCAGCTGTATTTTGGCCCGGGTGCGCTGCTTCACGAGCTTCTGGCGGAAACGCCCGAGGCTTTTAAGGTGGAGCAGGTCGATGTCCTGCTTCGTGCAGAACCGGTGTTCCTGCACCATGAGCGTTCTGGCGATCACGAGTGTGTCTACCGTGTCAGTCTTCGTTTTGCGTATGTTGTTCCTGCGCATGGACGAAGTCTGGATCGGGTTTATCACACAGACGTTGTAATGCCTGGAAACGAGGAACTCGACAAGGTTGTTGCCATAGTGGGCTGTTGACTCAAGACCAATGACGAGGCTGTCCTTCCCGTAAGGATCGAGAACGGAGAGCAGCCTGCGGAAGCCGTCACTGTCGTTTGTGAATTTAAACGGTCTCACGAGTACTTCACCGTCAGAGGACAGGGCTGCGCCGAAATAGTTGAGTTTGGCGATATCGATGCCAACATAGATCATGGGATCATCCCCTTCCTTATTCTTTGATACTGTCATGTCCGCCAGCGATCATCATCGTAGACTTGATTGAGATGAGTACTCCGGGGGCTGACTGGCAGCCCCACTGGCACATCCAGCTTATGAACAATTCAGATAATGTAGCGGCAATACACTCCTTCAAGTAGTCAGGCTACAGGATAAAATTTAAAGTCCACAGTATCTGAATGTATTGTAACTGGTCTATATCAAAAAGAAAGGAAAAGTGGTGTTTTCGCTTCCATAAACATCATACAAGATAATATTATGAAAGCTTTTATATGGCATATTATAGAAATCTTTATGATTTTTGTCATAATAGGTGGAATATATTTAATGAAATTGCTGAAGAGAGAAACTCTTATAGAAACACTTGATGGAACAAAGGATATTGTAGTGAAATTACTGGTTGGAAGTATGCTTGTTTATTTTGTGTATGCCGGAGTAATTCCGGCAATGAAAGACATACCTAATTTAATTCAAAAAAATTTTTATACGATAGAGGGTATCGCTCAAAAAGATTGCAAGCCTCCTAAGTTTAACAGAATGTCAGTACATATCATGGATGAAGAAACAAAGGAAGTGCTATATGTAACCTTTTTTTATGGAGATCCCATAGACAAAGGAGACAGATTAACAGTTCAATATTTGCCAAATTTAAAGTTTGGAGTTCTGATAGAAAGAAATGGAGAAAGAATAAGGAATAAGATTGAATAGAATTTTAATATGGCCAAAAATATTGCATATGTTACACTTTTATACCAGATCATTAACTGCATCCTTTTTACGACTATTACTAACATTTGGCTGCTTTGAAAATCATGGACTGCATGGAAATACAAGAACAATATTAAAAGTTAATGTTTATGATTTTCTTGAAACTTTAAAATTTAAAGACATAAATGGATGTCAATGAAAAAAGGAGTTGGATAATATG
>VSND01000207.1 GCA_009774145.1 Lachnospiraceae bacterium
CTATGATGTTAAATTTGTTTGAAATGTTCGCTTATAGGGGAAACAGGAAAGGAGGGCAGCAGAAAATCTCCTGTATGTCGGATTGTTTTCAAAATATAATATTAATTGGAAAGGTGAAAAATGAAGAAAAAATTTAAAATGTTAATTTCTGTTTTACTTCTGTTTGTTATGTGCAGTTCGGTAGTGTCTGCTGCTCCGGGTGCGGATACATGCATAACTGCTGATGGTTTGTCAGGAATAAAAATTTCAGATACCTCTGCAGATTATGTGATTCCTGAGGATCTGAAAGAAAGTTCTTCTATTGTTCAGGCAGAGGATTCTATGCCGCGTAATCAGATCGGAGAACCAATGGATCAGATGTACTTTTACTATATGTATTTGTATCCAATTGTAGGAAATCCTGAAACCGGAGATGTTAAAGTATTAAATACTCCTCTTGCAGGCGGCGCCTATCAGACAAGACAGTATTTTTCCGTTGAATATACACCAGCTGAAACAGTACAGATGTATCAGAAGGTGATCGAACAGGGATATGATATGCTTGGGTGGCAGGCGAAGATTAAGTTCCGTTTTGATTTTATAACACCTGTGTCATGGGTCAGAATGCAGAATTATCAGAATCCGGTAGAAGAAAATGTTCCGCAGCCGCATAACGCTTATCAGACATATATTTACACGTTTAATTCCTATTTTCAGACAAATCCTTTGGAGCAGTATTCTGTATCACTTTCCGGAACTGTTCATCATTTTGATAAATATGATAAAAAAACAGAGGATGTACCATTTAATGCAAGCGTTTATTTTAATATGAAATAATAAGGAGTATTATCATTATGACAATCAGAACGATCAATGGTTTTCAGATCTATGCAGTGACACGTAACGAGGTGGAATACAAACCGTCCTATTTTCAGCAGCAGGCGGAAAAATGGGTGGAAGGTGCAAAGAGGGACCAGCTGTCGGAAGAAGAACTGGATGCGCTCAAAAAGAAATACAATTCAAGAAATATGTCCAGAGAAGAAACGGTGGCGTTGCTGGGGGAGCTTGTAGAGGCTGGTATTATGACCCGGAGCACTGCCAGAGACATCTACTGCGGGGCCGTTCCTCTGGACGTCAGTAAGATCAATCCGACAAAGACCCAGGGGACGCTGACCAAAAGCAGCGCTTCGATGAACAGCGGCCTGAATCTTCCCGGTGCGCTGGGCGGCCTGGGTGCGATGTTCGGCACCTGCGGTCTGTCGGCTTACAAAAACTGGTATGAGTATGCGAAATCCTCTACCGATGTGGATGTGAGCCAGTCGGCGTATTTTCAGGACTGCAATAAATATCTTGAGATCCTGGAACAGTTAAGCGCATAGGCCGGGACCGCACTTTCAGGAAAGCGGTACAGAAAAGGCGATTTTCTGATTCATCAAATGAGAGGAGAGAAAATGAGTATGTTGGGTTTACAGAGTAATCTGGCTTCTGTGTCAGGATATTCGTCCGTCTTCGGTTCCGGAAACATGACAGAAAATGTGTTTCGGGGAAGTATTTCCGGCGGACGGTCGTCTTCTGTCGGAGGCGGAACCTTTCATGGAACTTTGAAAATGGGGTATCTGCACAGCGAGTTCAGTCCGGTTACCGGACAGGAACTTCATATGAAATATGATGACAGTTCCACCAAGGAAGATCCGGTGATGCTTGTGGAGGGAAAAGACATTCAGGGAAATGATTTTGTGAAAAAAATTCATTTGAACGATGTGGATCCGGAAAATGCGACCCCTGCGGAGATGACGGCGCTTCGTGTTCATCTGGCGCAGCAGGGGGACAGGAGTGTGAAAACCAGCAGCGGGATTCCTCTGAAAGCGCTGAGCAGCCGATACAATGTAAATGCTTCCATGAACTTCAGACAGTATTATGAAGGCTGGGCGTCTAATCTGGAACACGCAGGATTTCATCAGAATGCGGACCTGTACAGAAGTGAGCTGGAGCGGTATCTTTTTTATCATCGTGTTCATTGGAAGGACAGTTAAAAAGAAATTTCACTGCCTGCTTTTCAGGAAAGCCCTGAAAGCAGGCAGTTTCAAAGATAAGGACAAATGCGTTATATTTGTTTTATAAGATTTTCCAAAATCAGATACTTATTTTGTATAATTTTATGATATCTTTAAATTACTGTATAAAAGTATTATTTATATCATCTGATAGACGATGTATAAAATATGAACAAAAAAATATGCGCTTGCAGGCGTTTATTTTAATATGTATGAGGAGGAGAATCGTTATGACAATCAGAACAATTAATGGCTTTCAGGTCTATGCAGTGACCCGCAACGAGGTGGAATACAAACCTTCTTATTTTCAGCAGCAGGCGGAAAAATGGGTGGAAGGTGCAAAGAGGGACCAGCTGTCGGAAGAAGAACTGGATGCGCTCAAAAAGAAATACAATTCAAGAAATATGTCCAGAGAAGAAACGGTGGCGTTGCTGGGGGAGCTTGTAGAGGCTGGTATTATGACCCGGAGCACTGCCAGAGACATCTACTGCGGGGCCGTTCCTCTGGACGTCAGTAAGATCAATCCGACAAAGACCCAGGGGACGCTGACCAAAAGCAGCGCTTCGATGAACAGCGGCCTGAATCTTCCCGGTGCGCTGGGCGGCCTGGGTGCGATGTTCGGCACCTGCGGTCTGTCGGCTTACAAAAACTGGTATGAGTATGCGAAATCCTCTACCGATGTGGATGTGAGCCAGTCGGCGTATTTTCAGGACTGCAATAAATATCTTGAGATCCTGGAACAGTTAAGCGCATAGGCCGGGACCGCATTTTCAGGAAAGCCCTGAGAGCAGGCAGTTTCAAAGATAAGGGCAAATATGGGAGAAGCGCAGGACGGCGGGAAGTACGATCCCAAGGGCCTGCGTTATCTGCTGAACGAGTTTTACGGCCGCTGGCAGATTCCGCTGATGATTGTGGAGAACGGTCTGGGCGCGGAGGATCAGGTGGAGGAAGACGGCGCGATCCACGACGAATACTGCATCGCCTATATGCGGGAGCACATTCGGCAGATGGCAAGAGCGGTTATAATAAATGGTTACGGTTTCTATTGTCAGAGATTGAATACATAGACTTTGCAAACCCGAAATGGTGGACACATTATCAGCTGCTGGCAAAGCAGTTCTGCTGCCTGTAAAAGAGCCCTCCTGGTTCGGTTGAAGCGGGTACGGCTGCAAAGTCCGGGGAACAGATGCCGGAACAATCTGCCGGTATAATCATCTTGAAACTTCAGCATCATGTGCTTTCTTTCATAGTCTGTAGTTGTGCACAACTACAGGATAGCATATGGTGTTGAAGTTTTTCTATATCAACAATCAACCAGCACAACAAGTTAAATTAAGTGCCGGAGAGGTTCTTGCGTTGTATGAGGAGGCGGAACGAATATATGATAGAATAAGGAGTACATCTGATGATGTTGTTCAGATTTCGCATCAAACGGGAATACCAGAATGGAAGATTCAAAAAATTAAGGAACATGTATTCTGGAATGACCATATTTTGGATGATAGAATTAGCAGGTTCGATGCGGAGCTTGCATATAGACAAAAGTAAAAATATAATACTGGTGCCGTACAAGCTGAGTGAAGCTGGTTTCAGAGCAGCCACAGAACCGATTATACAGGCGGACAGCAAAGAGTGGGACGATATATCCCGGTATATTCTGAATCTGCTGGATGAAATATCGAAAAAACCTCTGGCAGGAGAAAACAGATCAAGGGCTTTAGATAAAATATTACTGTTTATAATCTTCTCCGATTATCAAATGGAGCATATGGAGTGGAAAAAGATACGATAAGTGAAGAATATAGTATTAAGTATGTAAGCGAAACAGAAAAAGATCTGGTACAGGAAAACTTTTTAAAAGCATATCTGGATGCACAGCGGTATCTGGAAGCGATTGGGAGTAAACTGCTTTGATTATTTTAAACTGGATATCTGTAAATCATGTCTTTGGCTTTTATAAACAGTTATTCAAAGCATTTTAAAATGTAAAGCAGAGATCAGTACCTGGTAGGGGAGGTGGATGAAATGTCCGCGATCCATACGGGCGATCTCCGGGCAGAGGGACTGAACTTAACAGGAAATAATACATTTAAACTTTCAGATATATGGATTCATCGAAGCCTTAGGCCAGAGCAGGAAATTACGATATTAAAACACCAGATGGAAGCATTTTACACTTTACAGAAGGAAGTAGAATAACCAGTATAAAAGTTATAGCTGGTAAAGGCTGAAATCGATAAATGGATATCGTAGATCTATGGGTGGACAGGTACGGAGGTAATCCCGAGGAATGGCAAAAGTGTAAAGGATCTGGTTATTATAGATGTAGAGAGTCTGCTGGCAGAAGTGCATTGGTATCAAGGACCAACAGTCGGAAAAGTTTTATTTAAAATTAAAGAACAACCAGGAGGAGAAATTTTTATTTATGAAGATTAGATGTTTAGAAGACGTTCACAGGGGATGTTCCTTAAAAGCGAACAAAATATACGAAGCAAGACAGGGGCAAAAAGGGTGGTACGTAGTAGTTGATGAAACTGGTGAATCTTATGCGTACCCTCCGCATCTTTTTGAAGTGGTTGAAGATGATCTGATGAACTATTATAAGAATCATAAAAATGAATATGAACTTAAATTTATAAGACAGTCTTCGAATCACCAGCATATTTTAAGCATATGGGAATGCTGTTTTAATGATATTATGAATTCGTTTAAACCGAAAAATTCGGTCTGGAGGGGACTGGCTGCAATTTATCATAATAAAACGGGGTGGTATGAGAATGAGTTTTGGAAAATACCCTATGTTAAGGATGCGTTAAGAGAATTTAGATCTTTAGATGAAAGAGAGTTAAAGCTTGATGGTTCCAGAATAGTATTAGGACAGATATGTGAGTTTTTAGAAAGGACAGTAGAAGTAAATGAAGAAGTTTGGATATCGTTGAAATAATTAAAGCAAAGATAAAATCAAATAGAGCAATTGGGAAAACATGGTATTAAATATGGATATTAACAAAGAAATGTATATATGGGTGGATACGGTATTCCGAAAAACTAAAAAGGGAGGTATTGTATTTGATGGAAATTCGTTTGATGATGAAATGGGATTTGGGTTGGAGAAAAGATGTTACGAGGGAGAATTTATTCAATTGTCAAAATGTGGATCAGTGAAAAATTTTGGAAAAATAAGCTTGATACATTATTCGCGATTTGGACTAAAATGGATTGTAAACACCGATAATTTTACTATGAAACTGCCTTTTTTGTTAACAGGCAATTTGGCTGTGAATCATGTTTACAGCGGTGAAATTCAAATAATACTTACTGATAACGCAAAGAAAAAAATAGAAAAGTACTCGGATACTGATTTTGCAGTCATATCTGAAAATTGTATTGCAAATTTATCTATTCATGAAAGCTCTGTTTTTATGGATATTTTTACAGATAAAATAAATTTTAAATATACAGATCTTTCAAAAGAGCATTTTTGCTTTGAAGGATATGATGACTGTATAGGAAAAATTAATATATAACTTTTATAAAGTGAGCAATAAGATGGATATCGACGGCGGGAGGCCCGGACAGCTCTGTTATCCATGGACCTGGGTTCCGACTACGGAAAATCTGATGTACATGATGCCGCAGGCAGGGACCCGCGTCTCCAGGTATTTCAGAGGAGACGAAGAAGAAAGCGCCCTGACGGTGAACTGCATCCGGGGCGGAAAAGGATGCAGAGAAGCCGATCCTCTGGACAAAAGCCTGACCACGGACCACGGGATGCAGATGCGCCTGTGCCGGTGCAACATGGGAGTCGTGGCGCTGAAGGAAAAAGTGCTTCTGGACGACCTGACGGGAATCCGCATGGAAGGGAGCGGAGGGCTCCACATCCTGGCAGACGGGGAAGTGAAGCTGGTGTGGAAACATGGTATTATAGGAGAGACTAATGAGTTTTTGCCTTCAAACAAAGCAGGAAGATTTGATGCAGCGTCGGGGATATTATATTTAAGAAGCAATCCTGTACAATATGAGGTTTGGCATGAGGTTTCTCACTGCATTTAATATCAGCGTTTTGGAAAAGAAGCATATTTAAAACTACTGCGTACCATGGGAGAAGCACCGGATTTGGGAGTGTTGAATGCTCCAGAACAATTCGTTTATGACATGCTTTCTAATAATTTAAGAAGATGGAGATTATTAAGTCTGGAGGAACAAATGCATGCCAACTGGTATATCACATATCATGGAGGAATTAGATAAAATGTTAACAAAGAAAGAAATAAAAGAAATTGCCGGAAAATATGCAGATGTAAACAAATCTCAATATTATTCATTAAAACTTATTTCCATAAATCCATCTGCATTTTTAGATGGGTATTGGGATGCCTGCTATAAAGTATTTAATGATTTTGGAAATGAAATAGAAGGTCCTTTGCTGATTGCAATAAGTGGGGAAACGGGTCAAATTTACAGTATGGAAGAACTTATAATGAATAATAGTGAAAATCAAAATGTAAAAATATCAAATGAGCCTGTTAATTCAAAATAAAAAGATATGGAATAAAAAAGTTGTGATAAGCTGCGTTCGGAACGGAGAAGGATGTAGATGGAGCTTACTCTCTGGCAGCCTTCTACGGAGGAGCCGTCTTCCCGACCGGGAGCCAGCGGCCTGATGATGCAGGGAGCCAGCCTGGGGAAGATTCTGTCGCTGGGATTCGGGGAAGGTTTCCTGGGGAGCACTGCAGCACAGGGACTGCGGAACGAGGATGGAGAGATCAACTGGGCGCTGGCGATCGGGGACGGGATGTTCCAGGCGGTGATGGCGGGGCTGGTGTGGAGATATAGTCGTAATGGCGAAAAGCGCATTGTATGGATGCGCAATATTTTCAACTTGATAATTGGGATGAACTTGCCGCTAAATATTCTGATGATGAGATCTGGAAGATGAATGAAAAATTTCTGGATATCCAGACAAGTTCTGGACGAGAAATATATTTATCACATAATCCCGCAGAATATATAGATAAAGGAGAGTTTTATTCCAGAGAACTTCAATACTTGCGGGATAATGGTTATCGGTTTATTGATGAAGGAGGTATATATGACATGCGGTTAGATAGTGCTTTTTACAATAATATGATTGGTGTGTTTGATTTGTATATGAACAAAATATTTGGTACGGATATCAGGAAAACAGAAACTGTTTGCAAGTTTGAAAACAGAGGTTTTTTTAGATTGGGATATGAATATTTTCCCAATCATTATAAAATTGAAGTAGAAAATGAATTCAGAACATTTGATATAACTATTTTTGATGATGAGCAGGCATTTTGTTCATTGT
>VSND01000208.1 GCA_009774145.1 Lachnospiraceae bacterium
CTTGTCAGGACCGGTCAAAATTTGGCTGGTCCTTTTTTAGTGACCGGCGTCAGACACACTCAAAGAAACAGTATCTTTGAATGAGGGAGTATGGTTTCTAAGGTCTTTAAGGTCTTTAGGGACTTTAAAGACCTTAAAGACTCTTGTGTGTCGTTGTTGTTGTGTATGGGGTGGGTCAGTAGCCGCGGTTCTTTCTGCGCAGGGCACTCATGCGCTCTGAGAAGCCTCCGTTGGCAATGAAGTCGGCTGAAAGTTTTTTTAATTGGCGATAGAGAAGGTAATCAGCCTGGTTTATCAATATAATGCACATGTTGGCTATCGTGCCGGCAGGTCGTGTCTCTATGAGCTGCATGAAGAATTGCGGATCGTTGTGTTCAATTCCAAGTTTTCTCATGGCTTCAAATTCAACACTGCCTTTATCCCATTGTTTGATGCCACGGGTCTTCAAATAATCCTCATAGTCTTCAAGTAGCTCTTTCAAGCTCGCTTTTGCTACATCTATCAGCTTTATTTCTGTCTTCGCAGAAGTGGATGAGGCTGCGCAGCCTTCGATTATGTTCTGTTTGCCGCTTCGCGCCGCCTGAACCATCTGGTCAACGGTGCGGTCTCCCCTGGTTAGAAACTTATGACAAAAGTAATATGTGATTTGGTAAATTATATCGGTTTTTTGGTAACTCAGGAGCTTTTTATAGTTTCCTCGATTGGGGATTAATTCGTTGTCCATGGAAGTTTCTGTTTAAGTGTTGAAAATTTAAGTTTGACCTTAAGGTTTTAGGGTCTTTAGGGTCTCTAAGGTCTTTAGGGTCTTTAAGGTCTTTAGAGTCTCTAAGGTCTCTAAGGTCTTTAGAGTCTCTAAGGTCTCTAAGGTCTTTAGGGACTTTAAGGTCTTTAGGGTCTCTAGGGTCTTTAGAGTCTTTAAGGTCTTTAGAGTCTTTAGGGACTTTAGGGACCTTAAAGACCTTAAAAAAAGATTTAGCGGCGGGCGCGGGCGTAGAGGGAGAGGTAGTGGGCGGGAATAGGCCCGGGTATCCGCTCGCGAAGCGCCTGATAATCGGGTTGCCTGCCTTCGGCTGTGAGCTCTTTCGCCGCGTTGTCGAGGATTGTGAAGATTCCTGAGGGGATCACGTCCTCAAGGTTGATCTCTCCGAGTTGTACCATTTCTCCAAGATGACCGGCTATGGTGCCGACTGTGAGACTTCTTGCCGTTGCGATCTCGGAAATGTCTTTGCCGTCGCGGAACATCTGCAGAGTAACACGCTGTGAATATCCTTTGGGCTTTTTCTCTTTTCTTTCTTTATTTTCTTTCGCTTCTTTCGCTTTGCGAGGCTTGCGGGTCTTGCCGATTTTTGCAGTACTGCTTTCTGTATCGGCAAGGGCTGCATGCGCCTTGAATCTCATATATGTCGCCGGACTGAATTCTTCGTGTGATATTCCTTTGAGAATGGTTTTCTTCATGTTCATCTCGTACCATAGAAGGTCTGCTGCCGACAAGAGCCGTTGCTCGTACGCCGAGTTGTCGAGTTCCATCGGAGTCTCGTTCAGAAGGGTGCAGACCGGTGCCAGTTCTTGCAGAAAATATTGGCAGCCGTTGCTGATCTTGTCGAGAAACGCCTGATTTGCAGTCGCACTCTCTGAGTCTATGCGGCTTGATGCGTAAAGTGTGATGAATTTGTTGCCTACGGTTTCGATTTTGTTGAAAAATGTGTGTTCCGCATTCCTGTATGCTTCAAATAAATCCGGATGTATGGGGGCTACGTATTCCTTGACAACGCGGATAAAGTCGCGGAGTTTTATGCCTAAGGAGGCGAAATCGAACAGCTCCGCAAGGAGCGAGCGGAAATATTCGTCGCGAAGTGAGACAAGGCGTTCCTCATCCGGAGATGACTGTCTGGATTGTTCTATGAATGAGTTGACGTCTCTGTCAATTATCACGGCGTTTGGAGAAAGCGGTGTCTCGAGTCTCATCCCTGCGAGAGAGCGGCATCTGCTCAGTGCGACGTACAGTTGTCCGGGTGCAAACGATTGTCCGGCGTCTATCACAGCTTTGTCGAAAGTCAGTCCCTGGCTCTTGTGTATCGTTATCGCCCAGGCAAGACGCAATGGAATCTGCGCGAACACGCCGTCGGTGTATTGCCTGATTTCTTTCGTTTCCTCATCTACGCGGTAGCTTGTGTTTTCCCATTCGCTGAAAGTTGCCTCTATTGCATCGTATTCGTCATCGTCCGGAACCACGTATACCGTGTCTTCTGTCATGCCTGTGACAGTTCCTATGAGTCCGTTATAGTATCTTCTGTCTGCGCCTGTGTCATTCTTGATAAACATTACCCGCGCACCGATCTTAAGCGTGAGATATTTGTCGGCAGGATAGGATGATTCCGGGAATTTGCCCTTTATCCGGGCTTCGAACACTTTCGCATCGCCTGGAAGTATCGCGAGGTGACGGGCATTGGTGTCATCGGCTATGCGGTTGTGGGTAGTCAGCCGTATAGTGCGTATTTCTTCCTCTTGGTCGGCTGGACGGCACATCCGGTTGAGGCTGCAGAGCACCTCCCTGCCGGCGTTGCCGTCGCGTACGGCATTCAGCAGAGAAATGAACTCAGGATCCTGCTGGCGGTAGATTGTCTTCAACTCTACGGTAAGGAATCCGGCTTCGCGGAGGCTGTGGCTTTCGAAGAAATATGGAGATGAATAGAAACCACGCAGCATTTCCCATTCATCGGGTCTGACGACAGGCGCAAGCTGGCGCAGATCTCCGATAAGAAGCAATTGGATCCCTCCGAAAGGACGGTCTATGCCCCGCATTCTGCGAAGCAGACGGTCTACGCCGTCGAGTGTGTCAGGGCGAACCATGGAGATCTCGTCTATGACTATAAGATCAAGGCTGGAGATAAGCCGCCTTTTCTCTTTGCTCATGCGATAGAATCTTTTTTCCTCGCCCAGGAAACCGCGTCCCGGCACAAAAGGCGAGAACGGCAGCTGAAAGAATGAATGGAGAGTCATGCCCCCGGCATTGATTGCTGCCACGCCGGTCGGAGCGAGCACCACCATGCGTTTACGGGATGCATCACGTAAACGTTTCAGGAAAGTTGTCTTACCTGTACCTGCCTTGCCGGTCAGGAAAAGGTTGGCACCTGTTTCTTCGACAATACGTCTGGCAAGGTCAAGCTCACGGTTTATCTGCATCGCAGCTTCCGGTTCGGATGCTATGTCGAAACCGAAATCATCGTCATCTATATGCTTCATAGAGCTAAGTTACAAAAAAATATACATAAAATTGCGGATTGCTTGGAGTTTTTGGGAATTATAAATAATTTTGCGGGAGATATTGAGATATGGGGTGGGGATGTATAGGGTGTGATGGGGCTGTATGGGGTGCGGT
>VSND01000209.1 GCA_009774145.1 Lachnospiraceae bacterium
GTCCTAACCCTATACACATCTGTGCAATAACACGTTTCACCTATGATTAGCCAGTTAGGATTCTTCCAAAAACATCACTACGGCTGCCACACATCGTGTTTGTTGCCATCACAGAATATGCAGTTCAAGTCTGCGCATGTATCTTCCGGCGCATCGCACCACGCACAAGGTTGCCATGAATCTACTCTGGCATCAGTAGCATTAACCTTTTCAAACATATGATCTTCCTCCTTCCTGTTAAATATTTATAATACATATTCAACAACTCATTATAAAGTTTGTTGAAAAGTATCCCAAATAATAATGCACTTAATACAAGTAATTTTTTTAAGAATAGCATCTAAAAGGATTTTGTCAACTCACCTTGCATAATACGGCTATTTTTTGCAGAAAACGACCATCAAAACAAAAAATCCCCTTGAATCAAACTTAAAGTTCAATTCAAGAGGACTTTTCCCTATCGGTTCTTTCCGTTCTTTACAGGCACATTCTTTGTCACTTTATCCGTTGTCATCGTCTTTGTTGTTTCCTGCTGGTGTGCTTTAAACGCCTCTGCCCATAACGGCTTGCAGAACTCACGACTTTCACCCATTAGAAACGTGCGCCGCAAAGTGCATCTAAAAAAGGAAAACATCCCTCTTTACGGAAGGTTTTCCTTTTTCATAAATGGCTGCTTATCCAAATATTATTTTACACGATTTTCTCTTTCCATCAGTTCCTGTATCTTGCTTTGTGCCTGCTCGTATTTTTCCCTTATTTTCTCCATCTCCGCCTCATGTTTCTCACGCTGCCTTGCAGCATCCGCCTCCAGCTCCCGCCGGATATCCGCCCGCGCCTGCTCCGTCTGACGGTCCTTTTCCAACAGTTCCATCTTATGGCTGTAGGCATCCTCTTTTGCCTGATCCTGCAGCCTGCCGATCTGTTCCCTTAAAGAAAGGATTTCTGCGTCCTTTTCCTCCAGTTTCTGCGGATACTCTGCCAGCTTTTCCAGTTCCTTTGTCTTTTCATTAACCGCCTTGCTTAAAATGTCATTCAGCCTGTCCTTGTCTGAAATAATGGACTGATTCTGTTCCTCCTTCTCCTTGATTTCAGAACGGAGTCCCTGGGAAACAAGCTGCTCCTTTTCCAGTTCTTTTTTGGCAGCCTCATTCTCTGCCACACTGTCATGGTAAAATTTTTCATATGTTTCCCGGCTGCTCTTTGCCTTTTCCAGCTGGGACTGCAGATCCTGTATGGTAACATCCTTTGACGCAAGAAGCTCCCGCACCTCAGTCCTTGCCCTCTCGTCCGCTGTAACAAGGGCGTTGAGCATATCGGTGTATTTCGCGCGCTTAAAAATCTCTGGTATTCCTCAAACTGGCGGATATCCTCGCTGAACTGTGGCTGCGCCATCATCAGGTTCTCACGCTCATATGCCGCAATCAGCGCATTAAATGCCGAATCCTGATTGGAGAAATCCTTTGACAGTGCCCTTAGCTTTTCGGCCGTTTCCTGTTCAATCCGGAAGGGAACCGGCTTCTTATCCGAACTCTTTCTTGTCGTGTTATCATTATCAGACATCTTTAGTCCTCCTTGTATTCACTATCTACATCACTGACTAATACCCTTTCCGGCTTTCCCCATAATTGCGTCAAAAAATCTACCTGGGCCCCTTACTGCAACTTTTTCCCTTTTAAGCTTTTGTCCATATCTGTCTCCTGTCTACCATCCATATCGTTTCAAACCATCCCGCATCACCGACACCAAGAGTTCCCCTGTTTTATAGGAATCCGCAGTAGACCGGCCTGTAATAAACGGATAATCCACTATCGCCGAAATGGTCTTTCCCACATTCCCATGAAATTCCCCATTCGGCCCGACAGCATCACGCAAAATAAACTCTAACGGATATGGCGGCGGACCCATATTGAAATTTACACCAAAGAAACCTGTACCATCCAGATAATCATATTCCAACGGATGTCCCGTCACATGTTTTCCCCAAATCAGGCTCTTACGCAACCAATAATCTCTTGCAAATGCCAGACATGCTACTCCATAACATTCGGCTGCTATCGCTTTATCCGCATGATAAAAAATCTGTATTAAGTCATGTACCCGCACGTTGTTGACCATATCCACAATCGGTCCACTGCCGCCTACCAGCACAAGTGCTGCGTAGCGTTCACAATATTCAGCAGTCGTTTCTATGTTTCTGTTATACTCTTCAAATAACCGCAAATAGTTTGAATACGACATATATGGTCTGTCAAGCGGAAACAGCTCTTTCAAGCTTAGCGGATGATCCAAGATGTCAGACTCTTCCAGCTCCTTTACCTTTCCGGCCATTTCCTCTGATACTACGGGTTTCCCAAGCGGCGGGTCCACATAGGACGCATCCATACTCGGCGGCAATGCATGCGGACGCTTTCCGGTAGGTGTCACATAGTCCAGAATATAGCCTGCTTTCTCCAGAGTCTCCTTGGGGCCAATCAATTCCTCTCCCCAATAACCATACTCTGACAATACAATTAATACCCTTTGCATAAATCACGCTCCTTTTCTATTACTGGTGAGTTGTAAGTTATCAATAAAAAAATAACCCTTCCATATGGTTTTATGGTATCCTATAAGTTGCCAAAATA
>VSND01000021.1 GCA_009774145.1 Lachnospiraceae bacterium
ACTGTTCAGTAAAGAAAAAGAACAGAGTCTGGTTAAGATGCGCTCATGCAAGATAAGAAAAAGGCGAAAAACTGTGTAATGTCCGGTGGCGGATCTTTAGGAGGCTGCCGGAAATAGAACATGGATTTCATGTACCGCTTATCTTAAATGAGGTAGGCGGTATTTTTTATGTTCCATTAGCTCAGTTGGGAGAGCACTCGACTTTTAATCGAGGAGTCATGGGTTCGAGTCCCATATGGAGCATGACCGCCTGTATATTGAGTCTGATAACAGGAGGTGAGGATCATGGTGAATTTGCCGGTTATAGATATGGCAAGGACAGGACAGAACATTGGAAGGCTGCGGAAGCAGGCAGGATTGTCTGTAAAGGATCTGCAGGATATTTTCGGATTCGCCACACCGCAGGCCATATACAAGTGGCAGCAGGGCGTGGCGCTGCCGACCATAGACAATCTGGTGGTGCTTGCAGCAGTCCTGCAGGTGCGCGTGGATGACATTCTGGTTACTGATACGGCAGACCAGATACAGATCAGCGCATGAAAAGGAAAAAAGAAATAATAAAAATAGCGGGCTGAGATATGCCTGCAATAAGGTCCCCTGGTCTAAAGGTCAGGACACCGGCCTTTCAAGCCGGAGGTATTGGGTTCAAGTCCCATGGGGATCATTAAGGCTCCTTAGTCTAAAGGTCAGGACGCCGGCCTCTCAAGCCGGAGATGTCGGGTTCAAGTCCCGCAGGAGCTACTGTGGCCATAGGACAGTGGCAGTAAAGCGAACGCAGTTCGCTTTGCAGATATGTGGCTCTGCTCACGGGGGCGCAAGATGTCCGGGGGACATCTGCTCTGCGCCGACCGAAGCGGAGCGGAGACCGATTCCCCCTGGTCACCCCATGGATGGGTATGCCCAGCGGCGAGGGCAGCGGACTGTAAATCCGTTACAAAGAAACACCGCAGGTTCGAGTCCTGCCCTATCCACTTTACGTTTGCGTGTCCGAGAGGCTTATGGTGCCATCCTGCTAAGATGGTGTGCGGCAACGCACCGAAGGTTCAAATCCTTCCGCAAACGCTCCTAAACTGAAGATATATCATAATAGAAAAGGACCGGCGAAAACCGGTCCTAAGTCATTGCGCATACCTTTTATACCATTACATTTTCATCCTGAAGGCGAAGTAACTCTGCCTCAGTCAGTCCAGTAACCTTCATAATTTTAATAAGGTCGTCACCTTCATCCATCAAAGATTTAGCCATTTCCATGACTTTTTCCCTTGCTTTCTGATTTTCGTATTCAATTTTTTCTTTTTCATAAAGCTACCCTAACTGTGTCATGTTGATTCTCATCCTTATCTGATCCAGATATTCTCTGCTGATGAATTTATCACTTGCAACAATTACGCCGGAAAGAGTAAAAATCCGTTGTTCTTCATCTGGTATCTGCTCTGCCAGATCCACAATTTTTTCCAGCATTTCCTGTTTCCCTTCAGAACCGGGAACCGTCAGGGGTAGGATTACCAGCTCCATCAGGTCACAGTCTGTAAGCGGCAGGTCTGAATGAATCTTCTGCCGGGCGGCATCCAATCTTTCCCCGCCATCCATACGGGATAAGAAAATCTGTATTGGGCGCAGGGTAAGGCAGCCGCAGTCAAAGACGGGATCAGCTTTTTCCACATCACCAGTGTAAATGATGAGCAGGTGCAGGTCAAAATTTCCGTCTTCCTTATCATATTTTTCCATAATTTTCGCGATATGCTTTGGATATTTGACCATATCCGTCTTATGGCATCCGGAAGTGTAATCCACAAGCATATATGTTCCGTCTGCCAGCAGGAATAAGCTGTCAATGTAACCGTCATCCACAGGGATTGGCGGGAGCATTTCCTGAATTGGCGGGAGACAGGTTCCGAATACTGGGAACTGTTTCCCTTTGTATGTACGGGCAAGAACCTTATATAAGGCATTCCTGTCTTGGTATAATTTTTCTTCTGTCATGGTATCCTCCTGGTTAATAAAATGTCGTATTCTTCAAAAAGTTTGTTCCTGAAGTCTGCGTCCTCTAAAGCTCGTTTCAAATCATCAGTACGGTTTCCTTTAAGCAGAAATTTAGTCAATGCAGCCATATTTTCTTGTCCCTGCAATATGTTTTCTCTGTCTCTTTGCTGTAAAGTCATTGTGTACCCCTTTCATGCCCTAATCATTTTCATAATCGGAGATAACAGATTCTACATATTCCAAATCAAGTTGCAAAGTATTAGCAATGTATTCAATATTATTTCCCTTATTATAGAGTTTCAAAATTCTTGTGGCATACAGACTGCCTTCTGCACGCCCCAATTCAATATTTTCTCTGTCTCTCTGAAATAAAGTCATGTACTCGACCTCTGCTATACAAAATCAGGGGAAGCACATACCTCCCCTGTTAATATGTTTGCTGTTATAAAATGCCATATTCCTTAAAAAGTTCATTCCTGAAATCCGTGTCTTCTGAAGCACGTTTTAAATCATCAGTGCGGTCTTCGGAAAGAAGTATCTTGATTAAGGAAGCCATCTGGTTGCTGCCTTCTTCACGTCCTTCTTCACGCCCTAATTCAATATTTTCTCTATCCCTCTGTAATAAAGTCATATACTCGACCTCCATTTCCTTACTTTCTTTTACCTCAGTAACCTTTTTATGGATCTCTCTTATCAGCGGGCTTCTTGCCTGCGCTGCAAAGTCATCAGTTGTGTTCTCCACATAAGAGAGGAACTCCAGCATTTCCGCATCCACATCGTGCATATTGCCTTTGGTATTCAGGAAAATCTTTGTGGTTTCATCCCCCAGCGTGAGGGAAGGACTCTCCACGCACCTGTTTTCAAAGGTGTAGATATGACGGCGTTCTCCAAACGGATCAAAGGTGCAGATGAAGATGACAAAGGATTTTCTCAGTTTCCGGTAATCTTCCCCTGCAGAAATGATGTCAAGGTCTATATTTCCCTGATAGTACCTCGACCTCTTGGGAAGAATGGCCTTTTTCTGCTTCCCACGTTCCATTTCCACATTGTATACCGTACCCTCGTCATCGTTGATATATACATCAAGACGGATGCCTTTGCCTTCATAAAGGTGATTGATGGTTTTCTGTGTGGCAGGGATTGAAACCTCCCGTATGGAAACCCCCAGTATTTTTTCCAGTACCCTTCTGCATACTTCTTTATCGCTCATTACCTTTGCAAAAAGGAAATCGTCCTCCAGATTCAGCTGCTGGATGGTTTTAATTGTGTCTGACATAAAATATACCTCTCTCTCTCACATTATAACATAATTTGTTGTTTCTGTCAGCGTTTCATGCCCTCAATAAATAAAGACGCCGCAGGGCGCAAATACTTGAAAAAATTTTCATGGAAAAAGCACATCCAGGGGCAGGCTGAGCTGCACCGGCTGATTTTTTTCCTCCTGCATCCGTTGTTCCCGTATCTCAGCCAGCTCCCGTATCCGTTCTGGCGTAAGCCATTTGTCGGCATGGATTTTATCCAGGGAGTATGGCTCCAGGTTTTCATAGCCCACATCCCGCAGCTTCCGTTCAAGCGCCTGTATTTTCTTTTCCATGGCCTCCGCGCGTTTCCGGCTTTTCTGCTCTTTGTCAGCTTTCCGAAGGTCAGCGTCATAACGGATCTCAATGCCATTTTTGATGTCCTGCAGGTCCTGCATCAGATCCCGGCTTGGCCTGGATTCGGCGCGGATGTTTAAGATCTCCGCTTGGAAAGTCCTGTCCAAAGCCCAGAGTTGGGAGTGGTTCCATTTGTATTCCTCATAGATCCTGCCGCCCTGCAGCTTTACAAAAGCCTCGCATATATCCATGCTGACAGGGTGGTCATAGTAGCGGATGCCGCGTGTGACCGATACGATCTTTTCACCGTCGAACAGGGTCCCGTCCTGCCGGATGCGGATGGTCTTCAGGTCATAATATACATTCCCGCGCTTTTTGCTCAGTTCCCGGTTTTGTATCGGGCAGAAATGGGAGCAGCACCTGCGGAAGCATTGATGCGGCTCATAGCGCTGTGACCAGGTGCGCGTGTGTTCATCATAATACATGTGGTTTGCGCATACCCTGCCGTGGTGCATTGACACATATTCCTCATATTTCTGCCTGCGCTCCGCCTCACGTTCCGCATTTGCCAGCTCTATGCTGTTTTGGTAATCGTAAGGCTCTGCAGTTTTGTGGCACTCGCACCAGCACTGGGCGCGGAGCACGCCGCCGTGGGTCCCGTGCAGCAGGGGATTGTTCCTGCTGCATTCAGGATTGTCATAGGGACAGCGCATTACCGGGTTATCATTCTCATGGCACCAGTCGATCCCCATGTAGCCCATATCATGCAGGACATTCTTTCCTTTTACGAACTTCCCGCAGCCGGTTTTATAGATGAGGTCGTCGGTGTAACTGCCCTGGTATACAAAGCCGCCGTCATAGTTTCTCAGCGGGTTGTTTTTGTCGGGTATGCAGCCGGGCAGCTTTACATAGTCCGGATGATTGTCCGCAGTAAAGCCCTGGGCCAGAAGTCCGGTGGTCAGTTTGTTGTATTCCAGATCCATGTCCGCCTCCTTACAGCCCCTGGCAGGGGCGAATATCAAAGAAATCTTCCATCTGCTTACGGAAGGCATCCTTGTCCATGTCATATATGCTGCAGAAACAGCGCTCACAGGTGTCCACTACTTTGAAGGTGTTTGTGAGCCGCCTGTCCCAGCTGTTCATCCGGCTGCCGCATTTGTGGCAGCATTCGTCGAGTAACTTTACTTTTGGCATATGTGAAAAGGGGAACCCGGTTCACCAGGTTCCCGCCTCCTTTCTTATGATTTTTGTCCAGAAAAGATTTCAGCTGCCGCTTTCACAACTTTGAATTCAACCGTTAGACGGTCGCATTCCCATACCTTCATATGTGTCTGGATAAAATCCTCTACGTCCTCAAGCAGGACGTGGTTGAACGTATCAGTCAGTGTGCTTTCCAAAGACCCGGCATCTATGGTTGTGCCTTCCAGCCGTCTGCATACTTCCTGCATCCATGTGTACTTATTGCTGAGATAAGCATCATCTGCATGGCGCAGGTTCCGGTCATACAGCATATAGCAGGCAGTCCAGCGCTGCCGGAGAATGGAAGAGAAATCATCTTCATGGATGGTGATGCTTTCCTGATCTGTTTCTGTCAGTGTGCTGCCGGCAGGAAGATCTGTTAATTCTGCCAGCAGCGGAATGCCTGAAATGTTCATTTGCCATATCCTCCTTTTGTGTTCCGCGTCCACACACAGGCAGCACTGCCTGCATTTCCGGAATCATGTAAGATTCTTCGCTGAAGTAACCGTATTTCTGGCATATGTGAAAAGAGCAGCCGGGCGCACCGGGTCACTGCCTCCCTGGCAGTGGTTTTACGGGAAAAAGTTCCGATATTGCCCATGCGATCCAGAGTTCAACCGTTGCCCGGTCACATTTCCATTCGCTCATATGTTGCTGGATAAAGCCTTCCACATCCTCAAGCAGGACGTGGTTGAACGTATCAGTCAGAGTGCTTTCCAAAGACCTGGCATTTATGGTTGTGCCTTCCAGCCGCCTGCATACTTCCAAAACCCAGATGCACATATCGTCTTCATAAGCGGACTCAGCATTGAGCAGGTTCCAGTCATACAGCATATAGCAGGCAATCCAGCGCTGCCAGATAACAGCCGAAACTACATCTTTGTGAATGGAAATCTCTTCCTGATCTGTTTCTGTAGATTGGCTGCCGGCAGGAAGGTTTGTTAATTCCACCAGCAGCGGAACACCTGAAATGTTCATTTGCTATTTCCTCCTTTGAAAAGCTGCCGCTTCCGTACAGCTTTTTTCACGGCATGGGATATGCCGGTATCCTTTGCGGGTTCATCCCTCAAACATTTCCACTTCCTGATGCCTGTATGGTTCCATGCAGTTTTCATCCTCCGGGAAACGGTTATGCTTATCCGGGATGATAAGCCGTAGCACGTCGCGTCCTGTCTCACGGACTTTCTTCAGACGTATGCTGCAGTCCTCATACAGGCCGGATACCATATCCCCGTCATGGAAGTTCTCCCCGTTCTGCACCCGTCTGCCCAGTGTGTTCAGAAGATAGCAGATATGTTTCCGGGAAAGGTTCAGGACCATCTGGAAGTCCGGGTGGTGGTATTTCTCCATTCCATGCGTGTGCGCATTGCAGAGGTATGGATATGGCCCGGGATCGTCAAAAACGTAGTGTATGATCCAGTCTACTTTTGTTTCCATACAGAACCTCCTTTTTATGCAGGCAACATCTCTAAAAATTCCTGTTCTGTCAGGATCTTTACACCGAGCTGCTGCGCCTTTGCCAGCTTGCTTCCTGCCTTTTCACCGCAGATCAGGTAATCCGTCTTTTTGGTGACGGAGCTGCCGGGCATGGCACCGAGGCTGATGATCCTGGCATTGATGCCGTCACGGGTGAAATTCTTCAGTTTCCCTGTGGCTACGATAGTGCATCCTGCAAATTTGTTATTTGTTCCGTTCATAGTGTTCTCCTCTCCGGATGCCTGTGCATCCAAACCATTTTCAAAGTTTAATTCTTTTTGTAAGCTGCACCATAACAAAAGGTGGTCTGATCTGCGGAACCACTTATGGAGGCTGCTGCTCATGATATCACCGATCCCGTCAAGACAGGTAAAGTCAAAGCGGTCCAGTGCGGCCAGCTGCAGTTCCCGCAGGCTGCCGTGGAAATGCCTGTCCAGTATCCTGCTGGCAGTCCTGCCGATCAGGGGGATGTCCATTGCCACCACAAAGCGCACAAATGTCGTGTTGCGGCTCTCATTGATGGAAGCGATCAGGTTTTCATAGGATTTCTTCCCGAAGCCCTCCAGTGCGGTAATCTCCTCACGGTAGCGGTCAAGGTGGTATAAATCCTGATAGCCTTTTAAGGCGCCGATCCGGATGAGCTGGTCCAGCGTTGCCTCAGAAAGCCCTCTGATGTTCATGGCTTTCTTTTCCGCAAAGTGGACGAAGCGCTGGAGGATACGGCTGCCGCATTCAGGATTGTCACAGTGGAGGGTCTCCACCATGCGTCCCTTGTCACCGGTCCTGGAATAGGTGCGTGTGGGCTGCCCGCAACAGGGGCAGGTATCCGGCACCATGTCTTCATATGCGCCACGGTCAAGGTTCTCCTCCACATGGGGGATGATCATGTTCCGTTTGGATACCAGGATGCGGCATCCGGGGTGCAGTTCAAGGTTTTTGATGAAGGTCAGGTTATGGAGGCTTGCCCTGGAGACCTCACAGCCGTCAATCTCCACTGTGTCAAAAACAGCAACAGGTGCGATTTCGCCGCTGCGTCCGGTCTGCCATTCAATGGAGCGGAAGATTGTTTCATAAACATCATCCTCAAACTTGAAGGCAATGCCATCATTATAATAGCGCGCTGTCCTGCCGAGACCTGCGGAATAGGAAAGGCTGTCATACCGCAGCACCATCCCGTCGATGGGAATGTCCGAAGCCTCCGCAAGGTCCTGCAGGTTCCGGATCTGCTTTTCAATTTCTTCTGTGGAGGCGCCTGCCGGAACCGGCACAAAAGGACAGATTCCAAAACCGAAATCAATCATGGAAAGCAGCAGTGCGCTGCGGCTGTCCCTTATATCCTCAAATTTGTCCATGCCTGCAAGGATATTGAAGGCAAAAAAGCTGATTTCCCGTTCCCTGCAGGTGTTTGCATCCAGACACCGGATAGAGCCAGAGGCAAGGTTCCTTGCATTGCGGTAGGGTTTTCCATCGCTTCCTGCAAGAGTATCCTTCAGACGTTCAAAATCGCTCTTATGGATGAATCCCTCGCCTGATAATTCAAGGTGCCCCTTATACGGGATGGACAGCGGCACATTCCGGAAGGCGGCTACGTTGTGGGTAATAAGTTCCCCTTCATCGCCGTCGCCCCTGGTGGAGCCTTCCACAAGTTTCCCATCCTCGTAAACGAGCTTTACGGTCAGGCCGTCCAGCTTCAGCATGAGCAGAGCGGCATGGTCTTTGGCAAAAGAAGCCAAATCGCTCACCATCTTGGTTTTATCCAGAGAGAGCAGCGGGATGCGGTGCCGTACCTTCTCCAGGTTGCTGACAGCCTTATAGCCCACCGTCTGGGTGGGGGAGTTGCTTAAGATGATCCCTGTTTCTTTCTCTGCACGCGCCAGCTCATCATAGAGATGGTCATAGACGGCATCGGATACGCTGGGTGCATCTTCATTGTAGTATTCGTGGCGGTAGCGGTTGAGTTTGTCTACCAGCTCATGGATACGTTCTGTTGCTTGTGACATTCGTTTTACCTCTTTTCTTTTTTAGTTTGCCATTGGATCTGTGAATTCCTGTTTCCGGCCTCCTTCCTTGAACGAAAAAAGGCAGGAGATGATAACGGCCTGTTTGCCGTAGTCATTCCTGCCTGCGTACAGATATGCTGTATGAAAGCCTGCAAAATGGTACTTTACAGACATAAAAAAGCCAGAAGGCGTAAAGTGTCCTGCACTTTATACTTTCTGACTCCGTACAAACTTAAACAGCGTGTGCTTCTCGTTCTGGAACTGCACAAAATTCAATAACAAATTTATGATAGCACAATATATGGGATAAGTCAAATATTAAATACTATATATTGTATAAAGTATTGAAATGTAGATGAGACTTTATATGAGGATAGCATTTGCCATTTCTTTTCATTGACAGAATTTTAATTTCCGGATATACTAACAATAAGTAAAAGAATAATTTACAAAACGAAAGGAGTGGATGTCATGCTGTATGAATACCTGCAGGGGAATTATGAACAGGGTGAACCAATCTTTGCCGGGGATATTTCCATTCCGGGATTATCGGAAGAAAACCTGCGGTATCACTTAAAGCGGCTTACGGATGACGGCATCCTTTGCAGGTTTGAAGCAGGGATATATTACTTCCCGAAAACAGATATTTTCGGGGAAAAGATGGCTTTGACAGCGGATACGGTTGCACTCCATAAATATGTCAGGCGCAGGGGAAGAAGGGTAGGGTATTATTCAGGATATACCCTGGCGAACCGTATGGGGCTGTCCACGCAGGTTCCGCTTACGGAGGAGATAACCAGCAATTATGCGCCGGCACAGGTCAGGGAGCTTACAATAAAGAACCGGAAGTATATCTTGAGATGTCCTGTGGTGGAGGTCACGGATGAAAACGTGGCTGTCCTGCAGTTTCTGGACTGCCTGAAGGATCTGGAGAAATGCGCTGAGGAGGAGCCGGAGGTCTGCGGGCGGATTCTTACAGGTTACGCCAGGGAGCATGCCCTTACGAAAGCATTAGTGGACAGGTTCCTTACAAATTATCCGTTGAAAATATATAAGGCGATTTATGAGACGGGGGTGGAATATGCTCCTGTATAAAAGACGGCATGGTTTATCTAAAAGGAAAAGGGGGGACACAGCATAAGCTGCATCTCCCCGGTTGCTTCTAAAGTGGGCATTGCCTGTTTTATTTTTCTTTTGGTGCCTTTTTCTCAGGGCACCATGCAGGCGCCGTCTTGACAGGGACGGCATCCGAATATCTTGCCCCGTATCCAAGGAAACCGGGCATTTTCTGCATTCTTTTTTCAGTAAAATAGTTCTGGATATAGTCCTGGTCGGGATGGGAGCAGGTGAAGCTTGTCCTTGTGTTGCCCACTCGACGAAGTCCGCTGCAGTGCCGGCATCCGGAACATTTTATATTCTCTTTTTTATCTTGCATTATGCGGCTTCCTTTCTGCATTCTAACTTTTTCAGGTTTTCTATATGGGATTTGACAAAGATGCGGAAACTGTCATCCAGATACGTTTGCTCTTTTTCTTCCATCAGCTGCATGGCTTCCTTTTGCTGCTGATACCATTCCTGTTGGGTCACATTCCCTTTATTGCATACAAGGAAAGTAACAATGGATGTTGGATAGCCGGATGCATGCAGTTTGAGGTCGTCGGCATAGCATTGTGCGGCATCCTCATCATCAAAGATGTCATGGTACAGCCTTTGTACCATTGGAGCGCCTTTGAATGGGGCAAGGAAATCTTCCGTAACAATATAGCCAATCTGGTCGTCCGGGATATCTTCAACATGGTAGCTTGTAATGTAGGAAACCTGTCCGAAAGCGTACTCCCGGCGGAATGTCCGTTTGCTGCCATCAAAGACAGCTTCCCGCTCCAGACAGGTCTGACCGTCAGATTCACTGGTTTCGCAGTCCTTATAGGTTACATTCCCTTCATTGTCCGTTTCCTCCTCCTTGATTGCAAATTGGAAGCAGGTTTTTCCGGAAAGCGCCTGCAGTATCTTTTCCCGGATGTTCTCCACATAGGGGAAATCTTTGGCAATGTCATCTGCGATGGCTTGCGGAACATCATTCGCCCTGATATTGTAAGAACCACCGATTTTTAACTGTTCGTATATGGTGCGGGAGTCATGCCAGTCTATGCCCCCGTAAGTTGATGTAGTGATATACATAAGAGCCTCCTTGTTGTTTATTTATAATCCTATCTTTCTATATTGTCCTAAACGTATGCTGACTGCGGGAACGTGACGCCATCTTTGCCTTTCATGGCGGACTGGTGGTAATCCAGTTCAGTGATGACGGCTTCGATGGTATCAAATGCTGCGGACAGTTCCAGGTACCGGGTGATGAAGCCGGTGACTTCCGTATAGAGGAACATCTGCTGCTGTTTGGTCAGCCTGCCCAGGGCAGAGATCCGTTTCTGCTTTTCCGTCCATTCATCTGCGCAGTAAATATTCTCGTGTTCCAGCAGTTCCGTCATGTCAGTATCGGCTAACATTGCGGCCGCAGTGTTGAACCATGCAGTCGCCGTCTGGCTGCAGTCGTCCTCATCACAAAAGGCAATCTTTTTGGCGGGCATCTGGTACCAGAGCCTGCTCTTAATCTCATCCAACTCTGTATACAGGTCAGCCGCCATGTTGCATAATTCATTGATCTGGTCGCAGTAATGATCCCAGTAAGGGCTGTCTTTTTCATTTCCGTTGTAGCAGTAGTCCATCATTTTGTCCAGGCTCTCATATATGGACCACAGATCCAGCTTTTTATAAAGTGCCATTTCCTGTCCCTCCTTCTAATATGGGTTTACAAATTCATGGATGGAGACATAATCAGCATCCAGGATGTCCTGCAGTGCCTGGGCGGAGTCTGCGACAATGCCTCCGCATTCCGCAAACCACCGGAGCAGGTCAGCTTCCGAATCAAAATAGAGATCCGTATCCCCGTCTGCATCGTCAAAGAGAGCATCCAGGGAGCCGTCCTTTGGCCTTTCTGAAAGATATGCCCTATAGTGGGTAGGCAGGTACGTCCCGTTTATATCGGTGTTGATATATACGTCGCATCCGGATTCCTCCGCCTGCAGTTCAAAACTCACACCGAAATGGCCTGCGAGGCATAAGTACGCTTCATACATGGGACTCCATGCAGAGTCGCAGTACAGGGTGATGTGTTCGTCTCCGGCAAGGGTAGTATCCACCACATCGCTGCGTAGGTTCAAACCGTCCGTTGGGATGTTATTCTGCTCGAATATCCGGCAGAGCCTGATATCGTTGGCCGATGCCCCGGCCGGGTAACAGGATGCGATGGAACTGCGCAGTGCGGCAAGCCCTTTTTCCTGCCCTTCCGATGCGGCATAAAAAACCACAGTGTCCATACAGATATTTGACATCTTATGCCGCCTCCTTCCTGTCTTCCAGATGGAAGAATTCGCTGATATCCCAGGTGCCTTTCAGGTATTTTGCCGCCGGGCATTCCATGCCGCTGTCATCCTTGCCGCAGGTACAGCCGCCATTGTTGTGCATGGAAATCAGGGAGGCCAGTGTCTCCCACTGCCTGCTCCTGTCATTTGCTTCGGCTATATTGCTGCAGCGGTGGTATCTGGCACAGGCCTTTTCACAGTCTGCCATATCCTTTTCGATCCCCGTGCAGACTGCAGGAACAGTCCTTGAAAGAGATAAGAAAAAATGCGGCGTAAGGGATTCGTGGTGCAGGTGGTTCAGGGCCAGCTCCAGCAGGTCATTATGGTCGAGTAGGTCAGCGGTATTACTACCGCCTTCCCCTCTAAGAACCGTGCATGAGAGTTTCCCCTCACACGGCTCAAGCACTTATAAGCCCTGTGTCACCAGAGCCGGTTCAACAACTTCTTTTGAGTAATGCAGTTTTCTGTGACAGCTTGCGTCTACTAAAATTCTCATTATCTTATAGTCACTCCCCATGGCTTCATGGATTCTGTACCCTTTCTCTACAGTAATAGCACCGCCGCATATAGGGCAGACACCATTTTGTGCTTTGTATAGGGCGTTCAGCTTCTTTCTGCCTTTGATTTCACGAAACATTCTCTCCGTATCTCTCTCTTCAAAATATCCTGTAAACCTGCTGTCAAATGGCGTCGCTTCTGATTTTGTTTTCAGCCACCTTACGATATTAGTATCCGTGGCATATATCAGATTGAGTTCAAACGAATCAGGCATTTTGACGCTGAATGTCCAGCTTCTTGTGCCAACCCGTCTGAAATATTTCTTTGCTATCCATTTATGGCTCTTTTTAGGATGTCTCCGTTTGCACCATTGCCACAGGCATCTCCATACGTCAAAATCGAATCTTTCAAATGCCTGTGAGGAAACATTATATTTCTGGAAATTCACCCACCCACGGATAACCGGATTCAGTTTTCGTATCAAATCTTCCTGCTTCATGGACGGATTTTTCTTGATTATCTCCCTTATCTTGCTGACTATGGCTTTATAATTCTTTTTGGACGGTTTCGTCAGAAGTTTGTCTTTGTACCACCTTATATTGCTTCCGAGAAAATCAAATCCGTCTCCGATATGGGTAATGACTGTCTTTTCTTCCGACAGCTCCAACCCTCTTTCTGACAGAAATTCCCGGATAATGGGAAGCACGCCATTTTCCAAAATCTTCCTGCTTTCGCCGGTGACAATAAAATCATCAGCATAACGCACAAAGTTCACTTTCGGAAAATATGCTTTCCCATTTATTTTTGTTTTGTGGTATTTCTTTTTAATACGGACTTCCAGACCGTCTAACACCATGTTACAGATAGTCGGTGAGATAGCCGAACCCTGTGGGCTTCCCAAATCAGTCGGGAATAACTTTCCTGTTTCGATATACCCGCTTTTTAACCATTTCCGCAGAATATCCTTATCCATTGGGATGTGGTTCAAAATCCACTCGTGACTGATATTATCAAAACAGCCCTTAATGTCTCCTTCAAGCACCCATTTTGGCGATTTTCCCTTATTCAGACAGGTGAAGCACTGCTCAATAGCGTCCTGCACACACCTTTTTGCCCGGAATCCATAAGAATTCGGGTCTGCTGTGATCTCTGCTATCGGCTCCAATGCAAATTTATACAATGTCTGCATTGCCCTATCCTTCATACATGGAATGCTCAACGGGCGCATTTTGCCGTTTTTCTTCGGTATATACACCCTTTTTAGCGGCAGTGGCTTATAACCCCTGCGTTTTAAGCCGAGAATTGCTTCGTATTTCAATTTTGAGGTAGACCATAAAACTTTGTCTACGCCTGCTGTCTTTTTACCTTTATTACTCGTTACCCTTCTTACAGCTAAAGCACGTCCATAAAAAGAGTGTGTGAGCAGCCATTGCAAGGATTTCACCTTGCCTGTCCTGCCCTGTTGCTGAGCCTTTACGATACGCATTTGCAGTTTTTTAACATATGCTTCGGCTTTATTCCAGTCAATGGAATCCCATGCCTTTGCAATGTCAGAAGTCGCACACGTTTTACCGTTCATTTGCTTTACTCCTTTCAAAAATTCTATAAACTCTCTCGTAATCAAGCACCCTGCGGAATTCTGCCCCCTTTCGGGTGGGGCAAATTTTGAACCCCTGTCCGTCCCCATTACAGGGTCGGCATTCGCTTCTTCCGCAATCCTATACCCGCATTCCCAACGGCTTCCCTTACGGTCGGCTTGCCCATATGGGCAGGAATACGGGCTTGACACGTTCCACTTAATCAACAATTATCTGATAGTTTAGGTCCCGCCTCTACTCCGGCAGTCATTATGTCCGTGTACTCCCAAGCGTGGAGAGGAGTAACCGACTGCACACCTTTTGGTTCAAGCCTGTCAGCTGCTTTGGCTTGTTCAGCCTTAACGAAGCTTACGGCGATTCAGTTAATTAACCATGCTATCAAAGAAAGCCTGCACCCTAACCGCATTGCAGCTCGCAGTTTCATCCTCCCCTCACGGTTTGGATTCCAAGTAGGGTTACGTTTATGTCCGCTTCCGAACAGTGCCATTACTGGCAGAGCCGGGGACAACGGCTTCATCCAACGGAATGGATGGTTTGGTCGGCATTGCCGCCAAACAGTTAAATTAAGCGACTTCGTGTCGCACCCCCATGTTGGCGTCATAGATGGCATCGAAGTACACGCAGAGCCAGTCCGACAGTTCCGGAAATTCCTCAAGGTGTCCCGAATGGAACCGGGTATCCGGGTTCTGCGCGTCATCCGCGAGGATGTTGGCAAAGTCCTCATCCAGATAACGCCGCTCCATGATGCGGTATGCTCTTTCCAGTTCGTCATCCGTGAGAGTGACTGCAATTTTTTTATGTCCTATGTTCCTTTCAAGCTGAAGTTCTTTCATTTTGGTCTCCTTTTTTTATATGTAATGTGGTGGTCATGCGCTTTTTTCCTGTGGGAGCGTATTACGGGGTTTGTAAAGCTCCAGCGGAATCCATTTCCCGTCCTGCCGGAAGCAGTGGCTTGCCACGCAGTAGATCAGTGGCGGTATATCCGGATTTTCCAGACATTCCTGCGTGATATACAATGCGAGGTGCTTTTCATAGAAAGGCTCAAGGTCAGCAAGGATTTTCTCCCGCAGTGTCCCGGCAAGGGCATCAAATTCTGCCATATCCTGGTGGCAGAAAGCTGCTTTTGAGAGCTGTTTCAGGATGCCGGAGCGCTCAATCGTCCCATTGATGATGGAAACAGCTTCATCAAGGTAATCCCTGTGGATGCGGATGCCGTTGAGTGCAGTCTTTGCCGCATAATCTGAAGCCCTGCGCTTTATTTCAGCGCAAAGTCCCGTATAGCCTTTTTTATACTTTGTCTTCAGCACATCAAGGGGAACCTTTTCCCGGTTGTGCTTCAGGGTGGCTAAGAGCCTGGACAGTTCCTCCCTGAGCAGGGCGGCTTCCTTATCCTGCGTTTTATTCATGGTGTGTCCTCCTTCCAAAAGGGGGCCGCCGTATATTGCAGGCAGCCCCGGATCATTTTGTGTAAAGTCTGTGCAGGGTTCAGGCTGTCACGCGGAAGCCTTCCCCCGGCTGGTTATTGTAGGAAATGGTGTAGATGCTGTTCAGGGTTTCAAAGCGCACATGGCTGGCTGAAGCCTCCAGGATGGCCTGCACTGTGGAAGTGCGGATCAGGTTCCCCTGGTAAAGGTACATGGCGGGGAGTCCCGGACGCAGTATGTCCGTCAGTGCGCCGGTTACGGAAACCTCACGCTTGAACGCCGGTTCCTGGTTCTGGTCATTGTTCCTGTTCTTAAATAATGCAAGCATATCGTTATCCTCCTTTATGCGGCCCGGCAGTTCAGGCGGTATACGCCGTTCCCGCAGGCAGTGTACTGGTCTTTGTGTTCATTGTGCATTTTATGGTTATCAGCATCACGGTAAAGACAGATGATCCGCGTATTTAAGGTTTCCATGGCCCGGCTTCCATTTCTGCATACAGACAGCACTCTCCGCATGCTCTGCTTCCATTTCCAATGCACAGCGGATAGGGATTGTCCTGTTCCGGTGTATAACAGTCCGGATGTGCGTTCCCTTTCAAATATTCATCCACGAACTCATGGGCGACTGCTGAAACGGTCTGCCGACAGGCTTCCCGGTAGGACTCGTTCTTCCATAATGCACTGTGGAGCCGTTCTGAAAACCGGGTATCCCGTACCATGCGGTCATACTGCTCATCGGTCAGCTTATCCGGCTCCTTCCGGCCTGTCGCCTGGGACATGAAATCCTCAAGCAGGCAGGATGTATTATGAATCTCTGCCATTACCCTGGCAAACCGGCTGGAAACACAGAGCTGCGGGAAAGCGATCGCGATATGATAATGGTTTTCGCAATATTCGCCGTCAATATAGCATTCGTAGATGGTATCTATTGAATCCGCCATAAAATTCTCCTGGTTCACCCACCTGGAGATACAGCCGGTTTCCTGTTCTTCTTCCAGCCGCTGTACCATTACGCGCTTCGCGTCATTAAGGTCCGTATAAACCTCGAATGAATTTCCCTGCCTGCCGTCTATCGCCCAGTCCTCCAAAAGGATACAGACTCTTGGATAATGACGGCATTTTTTCAGGTCGTCAAGCGGTTCTACCATTGGCGGGGCCAGAATGACAAAATCCAGGATGATGTCATCAATGGTCTTTGGCTGCTGATACAGGTCGGAAAAAACCTTTTCCAGCTTTTTTGCTTCATAGGGGAGTGCGGGAACCCTGAAAGAACAGTACAGATCCGGCGTTTCATTTTCCGTTTCCTTATCCTCGCCGTCACGGATTTCCGTAATCGTCCCGTACAGCCCTTCATACTCGCTTTCCGGCGTTCCCATAATGGGAGCGCCAATTACATAGGTCAGCCCTTCATATTCAAATTTGTCACCGATTCGATTGAGTATCATTTTTTCCTCGCTCCTTTGCTAAAAATCCATTTCCGTAAGGCGCATCCTCATGCGGCGGAACCGCCCGTGGATGCCGTGTACGGTGGTGGAAAATATTTCTGCGATCTCCCGGCAGGTCAGTCCGTCGGCTTTTAAGTGTACCATCTGCCGTTCCGTTTCCGTCAGGCAGGATAGCACCTCCATGACAAACAGCCTGTCGGCGGCCTGCGCCTGTAAGCATTTCCTGCGGTCAGGCAGGATCTCATCCAGGGTCAGCCCGTCTTTGGCATAGGCATGGATATTTACCGTAGGCGCCTTGCGTTTCGGCTTGTTTTCATAAGCGTAATGCTTCATTAAGCAGTCGTTCATCTTCGTCCATGCGATTGTGCTGAACTGGAAGCGGGACAGGGCAGGGTTCTCATCATATTCCTGTACCGCCTGGAGATACCCGAAGATAACGATGTCATAGTAATCCTCCATGGGAAGCCTTTTATGGCTTAAGAAGCGGAATACGGTATCCTGGTGTTTCTCCGCAAACTGTCTCTGTAATTGTGTCAGTTCATGTAACCTGCTCATATGTTTTTCTCCTCCTGTATGATGGTTTCTGTTAGGATGTCTGCAAGCAGTCCCGCGCATCTCCGCTCTGTATCCGTTACGGTGCGGTAATGCAGCAGTACCACGGCGCCTGCAGGCTGTTCCTTCGTGCCTGCCGGGTAGAGCGCATCTACCGCGTGGCTTCCGTCCTCCAGCAGGGACATCCGGCTGTCAGGGCTGTAAAGGTATGGCTCCAGCGTCCGGATATGGTCCCTTGCGGACTGCGACAGCATGGGTTCTTTCGGGATGGTTGTGATCCTGGAAGCAAGCACATGCTCCGTGTCGCATATGGCACAGGCAAGCTGGAAGTTCCTGCAGAAAGCCGCAAGATACGGCCCGCACAGTGCTTCCCGGAAGCGCAGCGGCTGATATCTGCATAAGCTGATGCTGCTTCCTGCCACGCTTATTTCCATGGCATCCCCCTCATGGAGCTGGAGGAGCTTCCGGATTTCGCGCGGCACCACGATCCTGCCCAGGTCATCGAACCTGCGGATGATGCCTGACATTTTTATTCCATTCATGTGTTCTCCTTTCATAAAAAAGGGAACGCCGCACCGGGCATTCCCTTCATAAACATTGTTTGGTTATTCTGTTTTTTATGCTATGCGGCATTCCTGGCTGACTGCCTTGCTGCCACGGCGTTTTTGGCTTTGGTGATAAGTGCCGGCGCAATGGCGTGTTCCCAGCAGTCGATGTAGGAAGATACGCTGCTTAAGAGGTCAAAAAGGTCAAGATCGCTCAAGTTGGCATATACCTTTCCCGTACTGACGAAGGAATTGGCTTTCATGTACGTCCCGCCGTTGGCATTTTTCTGTGGGATGCCTTTGCCGTTCTCCACTTCAACGTACCAGGGGATTTTCCGCACCGCGCCTTTGCCGTCCTTTGTGGCGCGGATGATCCGCACCTTTGATACTTTTGCATAGCCCTGTTCGTCTTTGTCACCGAAGATCTTGTCCTGCTGGAAGGTGTATTCCTGGAAACCGGCAGTCAGGCGGCTTAAGATGAACTTTGCCTCCTTCGGGGAGATGTTGGCGCATACCGTGACGGCCTTATCCCCGGTGCCTTTGGAATAATCCTTCATCAGGATGCCGATCAGGGAGTGCATCCGTCTTCCGTCTGCGCCTGTCTCTCCGCCTGCGTGGATATGGGCATAGGATGTGATGGGTGCCACCTTCAGTTTGTCCTGGAATTCCAGCAGGGTCTTGCTGTTCTTGTAGACAGCGATCTGGTTGGAGATGTAGTCTTCATACGTGTTCATATGGATACCTTCTTTCTGTTATTTTTTGGACGGCATATCATTTATGCCGCATACTGGTTCTTTACCTTCTGGATGATCAGCCTGCCCAGGTTGACAGGGAGCTTTTCCAGGTTTGTGATGTCAAGGAAGCCGTCCCCGTAGATACGCTGGATGTTCGGCTTGTCGCTTCCGATGGCTGCGGCGAACATCTGTATCCCTCTGGCGGAATATTCTTTCTTGATGCCCCGCAGGTCTGCCTCTGCTTCCGTTCCGTAATAATTGTCTGCCGCAGGCTGCCCGTCCGAGATGACGATCAGGAGCTTTATGGCTTCCGGCCTTGTCATCAGGCGTTCCGCCACATAGCGCAGGGCGGCGCCGTCACGGTTCCCGCTTCTGGCGCTCATGTCCATCAGGCGGTAATGGTCCTTGTTGTCGATGGAATCAAATTCCGCATAGGCGTACAGTTCCACGTCATTGAATTCCGTGTGGCCGTAGATGGCCACCGGGATGCCCAGCCCCCTGCAGAAATCATGCAGGATGATGGAAGCGGAACGGGCATAGGTGATGCGGTTGGCGGAACTCATGGAGCCGCTTTCGTCATTCAAGATGGCAACGGCAATATCCGTCCGGTCATTGGGGAGCTTCAGCTTGTAGAACAGCCTCCCGTCATTGCGGACAGCATTGCGCACGTTGATCCGTTTTCCCATGGGAAGGTTGTCCAGTTTCCCTCCTTCCCTGTAGTCTTTCAATATCTGTGAGACCTGTTTCTGCAGCCTTTTGGAGATCAGGAGGAGCGGCGGCGCGACTTTCTGGTATGCCTCCATGTAGGAAGAATCCACATAGCCCATGCGGTTGACATTGACATGCACGCCCCTGTGGGCGTTGCCGTACCGGATCCTGTCCGATTCCGCCTGCAGCTCTTCCGAAAGTTCCTGTTCATAGGAAGCATAGGCGGCATCCTCCGCAAGCTGCGTCATGATGCGTTCCATGTCTTCCGCTGCCTGTGACACATAGCCTGAGCCGGCATAGTCGCTGGTTCGGCTGGTCCCGCCGTCGCCGTCTTCCCCAATCTCATCCGTCTTTTCCAGCTCTATCCGCCCGTCCTCGTAATCAAGGACCTGCTGGAGCTGGGTGCGGTCATCCTCGTCGCTTCCGGGGTCATGTTTCCCCTTTTTTCCGGGCACCGGTTTCCCCAGGCCGCCGGGCAGGGGTGTGCCGCCCGCAAGCTGCTCGCCCATTTCTGTTTCTGCCTTGTTTGTGTGGTTCTTGATGTCCTCCCGTACCTGTTTGATATAGCTTTCCATGTAGGGCCATAAAAGGAGGAGCATTTTGTTGGCGGCATCGAAGCGTACCCTTGCATCGTCATCATAGGCTGCATCGTCTATATAAGGGATGCACTCGTAAACGGTGTCAAGGTATGGCCCCTTATAGCCGCCCAGGTTGTTGATGTCGCCGGTCTTGGCGTACTGGATCAGCAGGTTTGCCACGATAAAGACTTCGTGGTGCTGGTGGCCTATTTCTTCCGTGACGGAATCCATCTCCTCGGCAAAGCGCAGGTTGTTTAACAGTATGCCTGTCCTTAAGCCGCCGGGGAAGGCGTCGCACATGCGGCCTTCAATATAGACGTCTTCCATCATGTTCACCAGGGAATGCGCAATGCCTGAGAGGGCATTTATCACCGCCTCATCCTTTTCCTCAAGGAATTCCCCGATCTCCCTTAAACTGCGTGCCTGTTTTGCGGACAGGTCTTCCGGCTCCTGCGGGTAGAACCTGCCTCCGGACAGCGCCTGGTGGTAGGTTTCCAGCATGGTGAAGTCCGAGAACAGGATGTGTCCGCACTCATGCCCCACGATCCCCAGCAGGCTGTCTGCCTTGAGGCTCCTTGTGGGGAAGCTCCTGGTCAGGCAGTTGCCTGCGTTTACGGTGATGACGCGGTTGTCCGTGTGGGCAATGTCCGCGTGGGGCAGTGCGTCCCAGTAGGTTCGCACGCTGCTCTTTCTCCGGTAGCGGCCTGTGGTCCCTTCGGCAATGTCCGTCAGGTATGACGCAAACTGCGGGGATGCGAACAGCTGCTCATCCGTCAGCTTGCTTTTTTCGTCTGCAATCCGTCTGCGGATCGCTGTGTGTGATGTCCTCATTCATTCCTCTTTTCTGCGCATCTTTTTGCGCTGTCATATGGGTGAAGAATGTCCGCAAGGGCATTCTTCGGTGCGGAACTTAGAAATTCTTAGTCAGCGTTTTCTGCTGGCTTAGAATTTCTTTCCGCACTTGTACCTTTTTTCTTTTTCATATTTTGGGGAAGCCGTTCCATGAAAAGCGCATCCGTTGACAGCCCGAATTCCTCCGCCAGCGCCACAAGCACATGGGCGGGCGGCAGGCATCTGGCGTTCTCATAGCGGGAGATGCTTTTCTGGGTGACTCCCAGCTTTTTTGCGAGCATCTTCTGGGAAAGGCAGGGGCTGCGCGACATGCGCAGGCGCCGGATGTTCCCTGCCAGGCGGCTCCTTAACTGTTGTTCCTTCTGAAAGTCCATAGGCGTCCCCCTTATGCAGCGAATTTCTGCTCCAGGCAGGAGGAGAGTATGTCGGCGCGGTTTTCCGGGTCGCCGGAGACGGAGGAGAGCACCGTGTATTTTGCGGCTTCCAGCACGCTCCCGCAGACCATGTAGGACTGCACCCAGCTGATAAGCTCACGCACGCCGCAGCTCCCGTCGTTGATCATGGTCTCCCGGCAGCGCTCGCTGATCTCCTGTACGGAGGCGGCCATATCCGAAACGGCTGACCTGTCTGTACATCCGGTCACTTTCATGACACGTTCCGTCAGGGTATCCACATCCGGTTCCTCAATGTCCATGATCAGGTTCATCCTGGAGATGACGGACTGGTTCATGTCACGGCAGCCCGCATAATTGTTATTTGTTGTAACCACGACTACTGTATCAGGATGTCTGTGTATTACCTCACCCGTAGTCAGTGTGACGCTTGCACAGCGGTCCAGGAGGGCGTTCAGGCCTACCAGCACGCCGGGGTTTGCGATGACCGTGGGTTCCTGTATCTCAATCAGGTAGCCGTTCCTTATCGCCGTGATCAGCGGTGTCTCCACATAACGGAACCGCTGCCCGGAGGCATTGTCTGCCATCAGCGCCTTTGCATCCTGTGCCATCACCTCTAACAGCTTGTCATAGACCTCTGCGTCCGTTATGGCTTCGTCATAGGTCCCGGTCAGCTTCTTATATGCCGAGGGCGGGTCCATCTGGATGTCGGTGAGCGTCGGGTATTCCTTGCCGCAGTGGGGGTTTTCGGCCGTTTCCGGCAGCATCTGCCCTAAGAAGTCATAGATCTCCGTATTGGCGGAGCAGGTGTAGTACAGGTAGGGAAGCCCCAGTCCTGCAGCAACCGCCTTTGCGCCTTCGGTCTTTCCCGTCCCGGCAGGGCCGCGCATCATGAAGTTGCGCATGGGCTGGCTGCCTGCTGTGGTCGCCTGGGCATGTCTGCAGATGGTGGTGACTTCCGGAGGGATGACGTACCAGTCCTCGATCCGGGGCACCATCAGTTCTTCTTTTGGTGTGAGTACCCTGTCCGAAAGGGGATAATGCTTTACGAAATCATCCCTGTTTACGGAAGCGGCAGCGGCGGGGGCGGTAGTGCCCGTAAGGATACGGAAGGTGCCGTAGAGCACGCTGCTGGGGGAATAGGCATTTCTGGATATGTTTACGGCTGTGAGCTGGGGGAGGTTCCCCGTGTTGGGGATGTTCAGCTTGATCCCGGCTGTGGGCAGCGTGTCCGCGCTCTCGATCCTCCGGTAGAGGTTGTCGCACAGGATGAAGGCTGCCTTTTCTGCCTCATCCATGTCCGCGTAGCCGTCGTTTTTGCATTTGCCGAGCAGGTCATAGTTCTCTTTGAACTCATCATCCTTCATGGCCTCCGGGATCAGCACGAAGAACAGTGCTGTCCCGATGCTGCCGCCGTCCTTTAAGGAATAGACTTTTGGGGAAGCGGTAACATCATCATAACGGCCCACATTGAATTTGCCGTTCTTCCTGTTGAACACTGCCACATGGATCTCCCCGGTGCGGCTCTGGTATTCCGCCACGGTCTTTTCGCCCTGGGTGCCGATGGCGCTCTCAGAGGAGCTGCCCGGCGTCAGGCTGGTATCCATCTCCATGTAGGCAAGGACTGCCGCAAGGAGAGGGGAGTGCAGGGTTGATTTCTTGGTAGCCACCGTACAGTAGGTGGAGTAGTAGGTTGTGCTCGTATTTGATGTGATCTTGTCAAAAGGCTCAGGCATGGTGAGCTTCCAGGTCCAGTTCGCAAATAAAGGTGTTTTTGGCATGGTTCATTCTTCCTTTCTTTTCTGTGTTTTTGTGCGGGATGCCTTAGATCCATGAGACCTGCAGGGTATTGCCCATGATCTTTCCTTTCAATTCGTCTTCAGCCAGAAGCAGTACCAGTTCCTCCCAGTAGCTTTTTGCAGGGAAGGAGTCAAGGGTGCCCTTCAGCATCTCCTTTTTCTGCCTGGTGACGACAATATCGCCGTTTTCCTTGATGGTGAGTTTTGTATGGCCGTTGGCGTTTAAGTCGGTGATCTGTGATTCCAGCACTTTCTGGCCGACAAGCTCATACCATACCCTTACATCCACCACGGAAGGTTCCGGGGGCGTTTCTTCTGCCGTCTCCGGTCCGCCTGCGGAAGGCTCTGCAAAGCTGCCCACCGTCATGGGTTCCACATGGATGCGCCCGAAGCGGTCAAAGGAGATGTCCGCATGGGTATAGGCGTCCATGTTCTCCACCAGGATGCGCGTTGTCCCGCCTGCCAGGATGTCCTGCAGGGAGGGTGTGTCCTTCCACTGCCAGACAGACTGGGGGTAGGCGGATTTCAGCTTCTCCGTGATCCGCAGTGAGATATGGAGCAGCATGGTATCCGTTTCCCTGCTGTCAGGGACAGGTTTTGCGGGGGAGGCCGGTTCTGTTTCAGGTTCCGGTACTGCCTCTGCCGGTTTTTCCGCAGCTGCCTTTGCCGTCCGGCGTGCCTGCTTTAAGGAAGCAGAAAGGGCGCTGCATTTCTTTGCCAGTTTCCCTGACTTCCGGAACAGGAATATTCCGGCAGTTACGGCGATCCAGAGGATGAGGACAAGGGCCATCAGTTTCTGGGAGCGTTCCTTCTGGAAAAAGACGGCCAGAAGGAGCAGGGAGATGATCAGGATCTTCATGCTTTTGGTAAATACTGTTTTTCTCATTCGGTTTTCTCAGTCCTTTCTTTGTTAAAATAAAAAAAGAGGAATCACATCCGGGGATTATTTTCCCTGGTGCAATTCCTCTTGTACCGCCGGCTGTGCCAAAGGCATCAGCCGAACGGCAGTCCATTCTCTCCGCAGTCTTCCGCGTTCATGAAACCGTCATCTGCGCCGGCAGGTGTTGGTGCGCCGCTGCCTGCATTGGCATTGCTGCCTTCCGTGCGTTTCCCTGACGGGACATAGTTCCAGTCGTACACGGTAATCTTGGGAATCATGCCCTTAGTACCGTCTGACTTGCGCGTAAACTCCACAAGGTCAAGATCGCCCGTGATAAACAGCAGGCTGCCCTTTCTGACTCCGGCCTTGCTGATCCGCTCAGTAGCTTTCCCAAACAGGACGCACTGGTAGAAGTTGGGGTGTTCCTGTTCCCCGAAGCCTTTGTTGACCGCCACATTGAACTGGATGTAATCGGTTCCGTTGGCGCTGGTCTGGATTTCAAGGTCTGCTGTGACCCTGCCCATGAGTGAGATTTGTGTAAACATAGTTTCATTCTCCTTTCCTGATGGAAAAATTTTTGGTTGCATCAAAAAAAGTGCCAAAAAACTGCCACTTAACGGCATGGTTTTTCTGACACTCATTTCAATCATAAACAGCGTGTGCATCTATGCGCATGGCATATCCCGATGGGAAGCACAAAAATCAATTACAGGAACATCTTAGCACAATATATGGATAATGTCAAATGGTTAGATACAAGATATTGATTTTATTCTCTGATAAACGCTGCTTTTTCTTTTTCGGTCAATTCTATTACTTTAACACCTTTTTCTTTTGCATACTCCATCAGCCCGCGCAAGTCCAGCTTGACTTTCGGACACTGGCTTAACAGGATTGGTTCAGGCATTTTTGCAAGGCTTTCTTTATATCTCCTCATTTGTAAATTCATAATCATACACCTCGTATAATTTCTTTTGCAGCCTGCATTATTCCGGTTCCCGTTCCATGCCCTCCAGTTCCGCCATGGTCTTTGTGATGGTCTGTCCTTCAGCTGCCTGTCGTGCTGCTTTTTGCAGCTGTGCCATGTTCGGTTCCGAATAAAATGGATCAGGAGCAGCCGACCGCAGGGGCTGGTGGCTCTCCAGTTCCTCCAGCATGAGCTTTTCCAGGCGTGTGATGTCAGGGAACACCACTTTCTTGCCCCTTGCATGGAGCTGTCGGATTCGCTTTATGTTCGTGCTTATTTCGCGATGGATGGAATGCCTGACTGGAACAGGGTTACCGTTCCTGGTATGTATATGATCCAGATAATATTCCGTGACAGGGAACATGTTCTGGAGCAGGAAAGCGGCACGCCTGCCATCAAACTCTCCGAGGATGATGGTGAGGCAGCTGCCGTATTTCTGGACCTGTTTGTCATGGAGGGCCTGGAACTTGTCCACACGGCTGCTCAAGGGAACCATCCAGAGGAGGGAGGTTTTTTCATCTTTTGCGCAGTAGAAAGTAGGGCGGTATGTGCCGTTCTCCTTATTCTGCATGAGCATCCTGTCATTTGCTTTCTCAAAATATTCATCTTTAATATGATATACATATCCGGCCTGGTAAATCATATGCCACCACCTATAAAATCAGCCCTACCTTGCGATAGGGCTGAGAATTTTCGAGCCGGACATTTATTAGACGCCTCCGGTAGGCGAACCATATTTTCGGGCCGGTCATTTATAGGCCGCCAGCGGTGGGCGGACAATATTTTCGATAGATTTCTCTATCTCTATTATCATTATACGGAAAGGGCGGGAATATGTCAATTTGTTCCCGGAAATTTAATTTTTCATGACAGGGATCTTCAGGCATGGCTGAAAGTGTGTCCTTCATATCTCCTCCACACCCAGCAGATTGTCCGTCAGCAGGGCTTTCTTAAGAAGCGGGTTCCTGCCCGGGGAAATGCCGTCAGAGTCCCTGAAATAAAAGCGGTAGGAGTATCCGGCGCGGATCTTATGGTCTTTACCTATCACAAGGCAGTGTTCGTTCCCGTCCGCGTCTGTAAGGCAGAGGTCCTGGGTGCCGCCAGGCAGGTTCATGCGGACATCTGTGCAGGTGCCCTCCAGTACGGTGTAGGTCTTTTTCTTTACCTGAAGAAAGGACAGGATGCCTTTCCCGCAGGAGAACAGAAAAAGTAAGATGCTCAGTGTAAAAAAGGGCATATCACCTTCCAGGAGGAAGAAAACAAGCCCAATAAGGAAGCAGCCGCCCCCGGCCAGAAAGGTCAGGAGCAGCCGCCGGAATAACGGTTTTGGTATAGGTTCCATGAATGCCTCCTTATAAGATCTGGAAGGTGACCTGCTGTTTGAGGTAAAGGTTGGCAACAGCAGTAAGTACGGGGAACCTGGTTTCGGAAACGCGGCAGTCCGTGACGATGCTCTCACAGTCCACATCTCCTTCCCGGTACAGGCAGTCCATCAGGTCATTGCTGTCCTTTACGCGGGTCTTCCCGTTTTCCGTACACTGGATCACTTCCGCAGTGGACAGCATTTCGTGCCGCAGCAGTGCCAGGACCTGCTTTTCCATCGGCTCCAGCTTCTCCGCATGGAATACCGCCAGGGCTTTCCGGAAGGGGAGCCTGCGGCCAAAGAGGAGCTTTAAGAAGGAAACCGTCTTTACAGCAATGCTGTTCGGTGCGGGCTGGAGGTACAGGTGCCCTAAAAGGTCATACAGGGCGTCCACACCGGTACAGTCCTTGCCGGAAGCCACCAGCCTGCGCATGATGAGGCGGTTTAAGTAATGGTCAAAGTCCAGTTCCCCAAGGATGTGCAGTTCCCGTTCCTTTTCATAGAATTCCGCCCTGAGTTCCTGGTAGGTCAGTATCCGGAAGGCAAGGCTGGACCATAAGAGCAGTTCATGGGCATCCAGTGCGCAGTCCCGCCCGCCTGCAGTGACAAGGGGAAGCCCCTTTTCGGTCAAACGGTAGTTCCCTATGGCAGTATAAAGTGTCAGCATATCGTAATCCTCCTTTTTCTCATCAGGCTGTCAGCCTGTCTTCCCGCAGCAGTTTTGTGGCCCTGGAGATCCATGCCGCCACATGGTTTGGTGCGACGCCGTAGCGGGCAGCGATCTCCACGCCGGAATGTCCGCGGCATTTCAGCGCCAGTGCCTCGATCCCCTTCCTTGTGGTGCCGGAGCAGCGTTCTTTCGCCTGGGAGAGCAGGAGGAACGTGTCCGCATCCGAGATGCCGTGGAAACTGTCATCCGGCAGGGTGTCCGCATAGGTCAGCCCGGAGCCGGATGGCTGGGGCGTGTCCATGTACTCCAGGGGCTTCTGTATCCTTGCAACCTTCCTGCAGTGGGAGATGAGGCGGTTTTTGATGACCACGGATGCAAAGGTGGGGAAGGAGGCACCGCCTTCCGCCCGGTATTTCTGTGCCGCATGGCAGAGCGCCTCGCAGCCGGTCTGGTAGAGGTCATCGTACCCGAATCCCTGTATGGACTCGTTCAGGGACATGGTGCCAAGTACGGTGTCCCTCACAAGGTAGAGGTATTGTTCCGCCAGTTCCCGTTCTTTCCTGTTCATTGCTGCCATGGTATCACCTTCTTTCTTATCTCCGGCCCTGCAATGTTTCCTGCCGTCTTAGCAGGCAATTTTCACATGGTTGTTCTCAAGCACCCTCCTGCATTCGGCTTTCAGGCAGTCGCAGCGGTAATCAGAGAACTGCCCGATGTGCGCCTGGGAGCTGGGGAGGGCGAAGATGTCCTGCATCCAGCGGTATGCCTCCTTGCGGGAGAGTATGCCGTTTTTCCAGATGGCGTCAAACATCCGGTGCGTTTCGATCCGTTTGTGCCGCAGGTCGCCGTTTGCCAGCATCCCCTTGGGCTGCATGGTCCCCACATGGACACCCACATAGGCGTCGCATTCCGGGTAGCCGGTGCAGACATAAAGGTATTCATCCAGCGCCTTTTCCTTATATACATAAGATGCCTTCCTGAGTATGGCGCTGCGTCCGCAGTAGGGGCATTTGATCCTTGCCGGTGTGTTCCTGGTTTTCTGTTTCATTCGTATACACCTCCTTTGCCCGCCCACGGCGGGCCTCAATTCAGTATTTGAAAGTGCCCCTCTTTCAAAATGGGGCCTTCCTTCCATGTCCGTGTTTTATGTATGGATTAAGTAATCTGTAAGTATATTTTAGGGGAAAGGAAAGGCGTTTCCCATAGGGGAGGCGCCTTTTCCTAAGTCATTTGCGAGTATTTTTCCAGTTTTTTCCAGTTTTTCGCCCGATAGCCCATGCCGTGTCAGGGCGTTGTGCCCTGACGGCCTGGCGGCTGGTTCATCAGGTGGAGGATCTGCTGGATGGGGCAGTCCCTTGCGGAGCCGGTGGAAAGTTCCAGCCATTTGCTGTAGAGCCGGATGAAGCACCGGCTGTTCATGGTGCAGGCACATTCCGTCCGGTCCACGCTCCTGCCCATGAAGCTTTCCGCGTCGGAGAGCGGGAGCAGGATGGGGCGGCAGTCATGCCCCGGAATGAACAGGAAATCCCCGCATCCGGATTCCCTCCTGTAGTCGCAGGCGCAGGAAACATACACCGCATTGCGGTAGCTGCCCTCCGCCGCCTCAAAGAAGGCGGCGACGGTGGCATAGCTGACGCTTAGTACAGGATCTGTCATAAGCTGCCTCCCTTTAAGGCCCGAATAATCCCTCAATCTCCCGTGTGATGCGGGGGATGACGGTATCGTTGAAAATGAGTGTCAGGGCTGCCAGCAGAAGTGCCCCCAGCACAACGGCGATGATGATCTTGACGCCATCGGAAATATAAAAGTCGCCTGCTTCATTCTTCAGGATGGCCCTGGTGCGGGCTGCAACACATGCTGCCCTGTTTTTTAATGTCCGGATCGCTTTACGCATAGTTCTTTTTTCTCCTTTTCGTTCTGATGATGATGAATGCGGTTGCTGCCGCCGCTGCATAGATGCACAGGGCGGGGAGTGATACAAATCTTTTCATAAGGTTCCTCCATATTTGTATTGGTTTACGGGTTACAGTGTGAAGATTCTTCACCGGGTCTGGTTACAATGGTATAGGCACCACCTCCTTTACTGGCGTGCATCAGGGTTCTGCGGGCGTTCCTAAAAGAAGGAGCCTAAAGAGCCGACTACCTCCACGGAAAGGACGACCACATAGATAAGGAGGATGCAGAAAAGCATCATCATGGAGTATTTCTGCATCTGCTTCGGGCGCTTCCCTGCCTCTTTCTTCAGGTTGTTCTGCTCGATCTGGCGCATGTCGAATACCAGCATCTTGAAGTACATCTGCTGGTCATCCCCGCGCAGTGTCCCGATCAGCCCGCGCACGATGTCCGAGAGCATGGTGCTGCCCACCCGGTTCTGGAAGTGGAGCAGGGCGTTTTCATAGTTTCCCGTCCGCATGTCCGCCACAGTGGTATCCAGTTCCTGCCCCAGGTGCGGGCCTGCAATGCGGCGGTAGGAGGTCAGGAGCTTTAATACATACCTATCCGTGGCAAGCCCCTGCTGGATGCTGACCGCGAAACGGGGCAGCTCCGCCTCGATGAGCTTCCGGCGCTTCTTAACCAGGTCAAAGGCTTTGTAATAGGTGGAAAACCACATCATCACGGCAAGCCCTGTCATCAAAAAGCCAAAAAGCGGCAGGAACAGGAAGAACGGGATGCCCGCAAGGGCAGTGAGCAGGGCGGACAGGAAAGCCTTCATGGTGTAGCATTCCGGTGTCAGCGGGATGCCTGCGATGGAGAGAGTCATGGCAAGCCTGCCCTTTTTGATGGGGTCCAGTTTCAGGAGCGGGGAGAGCTTATCTGCGACTTTGGTAAGGTACACGTCAAACAGCTTCTCATCACCGGTCCCGGTCTGCTTTTTTGCCAGCATCATCATCCGGGAGGTCTTTGCCGTCGGCACGTCCACGAAGGCGCAGGACAGGTTGTAGCAGGCGATCCCTGTAAAGACGGAAGCTAACAGGATCAGTAATCCGGTCATATCATTACCTCATTTCTGCGCCACGGATTGGGTGATGGAGCTGGCGGTGCGTAGCGCGGCACCTTTCTTTTCCGGGTTTGCGGAGCAAATCCCGTAAACGGACTTGTCCGCTTTGTTATTTCAGGCATAGGGCAAGGCACAGGGCAGTGGTTATCATGATTACAAAAGCCACAAGCACCATTACCGCATAGCTGGCGTAAAAATACATAGTAAACCTCCATTCTTGGTTAAGCCTTGTATTCGATAGGTTTTGACAGCTGCATGATCCGGGTGTAGGAGAACAGCACGATCCCGCAGCAGATGGCGAGGGTGACCTTGCCCGGTGTGGAGAACATCAGCGTCTCGAACCAGGAGTGGTTCAGCACATAAAGAAGCGGGATATTCCCTATCACAAGGAACATCATGGTGATGGCTTCTTTCTTAGGCTCGTTGATGATTGCCTCCAGTTCCGACTGGATGATGCGCTGGTCGGAGAACTTCTGTACCGTGAAGGTCAGGGTATTCTTCATGCTCCTGTCGCTCTGGCACTGGATCAGGGTGTTGCACCATTCATGGAAGACGCGGTTGGGCACCTTCATCTTCAGGGTATTGATGGTGGATACCATGTTGGCGTTTAACATCTCCGATTCGGTGATGAACGCCTCAAAATGTGATTTCACGGGCGGGTTCAGGTACGGGATGTTCTCCTTCACCGCCTTTAACAGGTCGCCGCTTCTCAGGTAGGAGGTGGTGACAACAGATATGGCGGTCTCCAGCTCCTCGTTTAGATGTTTCTTGTAGGCTGCGGCGGTGGAGCGCAGATACCAGACCGGCGCAAAGGCAAACCCCGCGCCCAGGATCGGGATCAGGAACGGGTTGTTCAGGAGCAGGGCGGCTGCAGCACCCACCGCGAACAGGAGGATGGATACCCTTTTTACAAGGGTGAACCGCCCCTCCCTCCCGGTGGCGGCAAGGAGCTGTTCGACTTCCAGCGTCTCCCGGTTGAAAAAGCCCTTTGCCGGTTTCCCCAGCATCACGTCCACGTCATCCTGCAGGGTGCTTTTCTGCGTCCTGGCAAGCACATGCAGAAAGTCATTGAAACGGACGGCAGACAGGGCGAACAGGCCGTTAATTACCAGAAGGAAGATGATGATCTGTATCCACTGCATTGTCTGTGCCTCCTTTCGCTGCTTTCCTTGGGGCTGCCTTTTTTGGCAGGAATGGCGCAAGTTTCCCTGCGGGGATGCCGTTATCCAGCATCCGCTTCTTTAAGGTCTCGGAGATGCCGCCCAGCTTCCGGTGCTTCCCTATGACAGTGATCTTCCCGTCCTCATCGGTGCGGTTGTCCGACACGTCATACTGGTAGAGCGGGCGGTAGATGAGCTGCCCGTCCCGGTAGTCCTCCCCTTCGATGATCTGCATGATCTTACGGCTGCCGTCCTCTAACTGCTTGGTGAACACCACAATGGGATAGGCTTCCACCATGATCTGCATCAGGATCTCATCCGCCATGTTGTATTTCCGTTTGGCAAGCGTCATCATCCTCCGGTAAGTGGACTCAGAGGAATTGGAGTGGATGGTGGTCACAACGGTATGCCCGGTACGGGAGCTTTCCGCCACGGACAGGGCTTCCTTTGCGGACCGCATCTCGCCTACGCCGATCACGTCAGGGTGCTTGCGCAGGACGCGCTCAAGGAGCAGGTCCTGGTCGATGTCCAGGGACGGGTTCTCATGGGGGCGGGTGAGCAGGTGTACCACGCTGTTTGTGGCATGGCCGTTTTCGTCCCGCTTGATCAGGTCAAATTCCCGGCTGCCCTCCTCGATGGTGATGAGCCTGCGGTTGTCAGGCACCATGGACAAAAGCCAGCTCATGACCGTGGTTTTCCCAGAGCCTGTGCTGCCTGCGATGCAGACCGATACGCCGTAGCGGACGCAGCAGGTTAAGAGGTCCAGCATCTCATCCGTGGCAGAGCCGGAGGCGGTGAGCTTTTCCCTGGATACGGACTGCTGGTTGACGATACGGATGGAGGCATTGATGCCCACTTCGGAATCCACGATGGGCGTCTTGTCCACGGAGATACGGATGTTCTTGTCTAAAAAGCCGATGACGGAGGGCATGGTGTCGTCGATGACCATGCCGCAGGTATTCAGCAGGCGCCTTGTCACATCAATGGCATGCTGGGGCGACTGGAAGCGGTCCGGGATCTTCATGGAGCGCCCGCCGCTCATGATCACCTCGATGTCATCGAAGGCGTTGATGTTCACCTCCTCCACACCGGGCATGTAGATCCATTTCTTTAAGAAGGAAATGCCTGCCATGTCCTCATAGAGGGTGTCGCACAGCTCCTCCGTGGAAAGGCCGTCTATATGGTAGGAGCGGCTGATGACATACTGGGCGATGAATTCCCGAAGGAGCTTCCTTGCCTCATCCTGGCTCCCTTCCCCGGAGAGCTTGTCCGCATGTTTCTCGGTACAGTATTTCTGCACGTCCTCAAGGATCTGGTCATAGGTAAGGACTTCCTTCCCTGCGGAAGTAAAGAACATGTCATTTAAGGATTCCATGCCCATGGCGTTTCACCTCCTTCCCGGCAGGGGCTCCCTGCCTGCCGCTTTCTGCCGCAGCTGCATACCAGGCGCCTTTGGCGGTTTTCTGGAATCCGGCGGATTCAGGGTTTTCTGCTTCCGTCGTCTCCGCAAATTCTTCCGGCTGCCCGGCATCTTCGTGGAAGCTGCAGCTTTCTTCCTGCCGTGATGCATTCCCTGTATCTTCCTGCCGTAAGGTATCTTCGTGGAAGCTGCTGTTTTCTCCCGGAAGGATCTCATCCCCTGTATCCTCCGGTTCCATAAGGCGCTCCCGGACCAGCTTCAGGGAACTGACATAGCGCTGGTTGCAGTAGGCAAGGGCCTTGAACATCTGCCCGTCGGTGCCGCAGCGCTCGATCTCCTTTGCATAGGGGAGCAGCCCGTCAAAGCCGCCGATCAGGTGGTCCATCTCGTCAATGGCGTGGAAGGGGCGTGCAAGCCCGGCAAAGGTCAGGTGGCTGTCATAATGGAACTTGTCATCTGTCAGCAGCGGCCTGTGCGCCCGCAGGTAATTCAAGCCCCGCAGGTCCGGGGTGATGATGCGGACCGTCACATCCGCCGCCTCGATTGCCGTAGGCGTGAAGAAATTGAGCATGTTGGAGCTGCAGTCCAGAATGATGTAATCCACAAGTTTTGCAGCTTCTCCGATAAAGAGCTTTATCTTGTCATACTTCAGCTCTGGGTAGGAGAAAGGGTTCTCCCCGGCGGCATAGCCCATGACGCCGATGAAAGGGTATTCCTTTAAGATGGTGACGCGCTCTGCCACCAGTGCCGTGTTGATCTCAAGGCCGGTCAGCACGTTCCCGATGGAGGCGTTTGTTTCAAGGATGCGTTCCGGCATCCAGACGGGCAGCATGGGTGTGCTGGAGTCCGCATTGATGATAAGGGCTTTTTCCTTGTTTGCCGTGAGCACCTTTGCCAGGTTGCAGCAGAACATGGATTTCCCGCAGCCGGGGTTCCCCCAGACAGTGATGGTCTTTGACATCTGATTTTCCTCCTTATTCGTTTCCGGATGTCTGTCCGGATTCTGTATCCTGCCTGTCATCTGCAGGAGCATTGGCAGCGGTGGGACTGTTTTCAGTGTTGCCGGTCTCGTCAGGATCGGACTGCCCAGAGACGTTTATGGAAGATTCCAGGTCCTCATCGGACAGCTCCAGGCCGTCGCCGTAAAGGGTGGACAGGATTTCTGACTGGCGCTCCAGCAGTTCAACGGACAATTTTTCATTGCCGCGGCTGATCAGGGCAACATGCAGGATGCCTTCGTTCTCATAGCGGGTGAGCAGCATGGCCTGTTCGGGTGTGGCAAGGACGGTAATGGTTGCCGTCTGCTGTCTTTCCTCGTCCTCCTCCGGCGGGGTGGTGTAATCCACGTCAAGGCCCTTGGAATCGGAGACGGACAGGACTTTCACGAAACGCAGTTCCGGGATGTCCGATACCGGTTCCAGCACGTTGTTGTCGTCATAGTGGTAGAGGCGGATGATGTCGCCGCCCTGCAGCTTGTCGGAGAGCGATGTCGCAAGTGTCTGGGTGGTGATGGAGATAGCTACCATGCCGTCCGGGATCTCATTGAGGGAGAGGTCGGAAGACAGGGGGACGCTGCTGACCTTCTCCGGCAGGATGTAGTCGCCGGGGCAGAGGTCTGCGGCGGCATAGGTGCCCGCCACATCTTCGGTCCTTCTTGCAACGCTGTCCGGCAGGTTGAAGCCGCCCACCTCCACAAGCTCAAGGTCATCAGGGGTGATGAGGGTTCCCCGTGTCACGGCAGTCTTCATGCGGACGATCTCACAGGTGCTGCTGGTCCTGCTTGTGACGGCAGGGATGGCGATAAAGGCAATGACGGCAGCAAGCACGATGCTCAGGATGCCGTAGATAAAACGGTTGTTCATTTTCATTTTGTGAAAGCCTCCTTATCTGTGCTGGTCTAAGAAATGGTATGTTTTATATAACAGATGGTTTCCGGTCACGGCTGCGGCAAGGCATAGGAGCAGCGTTCCTGCGGCAAGCAGTATGATTGTTTTCATGGTGGTATCCTTTCTATAATACAGTGTTTATATGGTTGTTATGGAACAAGCCGGAGCAGCGTCACGGCCATGCACCCGAAGAACAGGTAGGGTGCAAAAGGGATGTTCCCAGCCGGTATCCTTTGGAATGCATTCCGTATGCCCAGATGGGCCAGGGCAAAAAGGCAGGAGAGGGCAAGGGCGGCCATCAGCCCGGATGCCCCGAAGGGGATGCCGAGCAGGGCAACAAGTTTGATGTCCCCGCCGCCGATTCCGCCGTTTGTGGCAAGGGAGACGGAAAGCAGGAGCAGGAAGCCGGACAAAAATCCCATGATGCAGTGCAGCAGTGCTTCAGCAAAAGCCATCCACGGGCAGGTGCATACTGCCAGCGGAAGGTAGAGCAGGCACCAGGGCAGGAAGGCAAGCAGGGCGGCATTGCGTATCCTGTGGTGCCTGCGGTCATAAAGCGCAAATCCCGCAAGGGGCAGCAAGGTCAGGGCGTAATAGAAAAACAGCGCCTTATTCACGTTTGGAATACCAGTCATCGAAAAGGCTGCCCTGGATCTGTACGGAGTCGCTCACATTGACGGACAGCATCCCGGAAGGCGTCCATGCGTCAATGATATAGGTGTAAACAGTATAGGCGGTGCCATCCGGATACCATACCGGTGTGAAATGCACGTTCCGGTTGTAGGTGGAGTATTCGTTGGGCTTAAAGGCAAAGGTGGCCGTGTTGCCGCCGCTGCAGGATAAAAGCCTCCAGTACATGTCATAGCCAAATTCCGGGAAATAGGCTACTGCCGTCTGTGCAGGTGCATAATGGCTGACGGGTGCGTTGGAGGAAAAGGCTGCAGTGGCGCTCTCCTTGATTCCGTAGCCGCTTTTCATGTTGTCGCCCTGGGCGGTGGGCACGATGTCGTCCGGATGGATCTCCATGGAGCCGCTTAAGGAGGCGGAATAGGCAGTGGAGGTAAAGTCATACCAGCCGTTGTCCACCCATTCCCCGTTGTCTACCCAGTGCCCGTGTCCCCCGCTGCAGTCTTCCGGGCAGCCGCTGTCGCAGCTGTCGGATTCCCAGTCCCAGTCGCTTTCCCATTCCCAGTTGGCGTGCCATCTCGCACTCCAGACGCTCCAGGATGCGGAGGTCTTCTGCGGGTTGGACGGCAGGGAGGAGAGGGAAAAATGCGGGTTGGTGTCCGTTGCCAGCGGGTCAGGAGGCAGGTTCTCCTCCAGGGAGATGATCCTTGCCACAAAACTTGTCTTTGCCGTGGATGCGCCGCTGACGGATACCTGTATGGTCAGGGTAGTGGGTTCTAAAGGCGTATGCCATTTTGCCCAGACCACCTGGGAGCCGCCTGCGGGCATCACGATGTCATTGACAGTATAAGTGCCGCCGTTGATATGGAAGGTGACACTGGCCGGGTCATCCGGGTTTACTTCAGTGCTGCTGGTCAGGGTGATGCTGGTGATGACATCCGTATCCACCCGGTAGGTATAGTCGGGCGCCTGCAGTTCCGCTTCCGGCACATCCTTGTAGCTTACGATGCCGATGCCCAGTGCAGAGAGGATGTCGGAATCCGATACCTTGCTGCTGGTAGTGCCGCTCCATGCAGGATAGCCTAAATCTGGCGTTTCCAAAAAGATGGACAGAGGGAGGTTTTGGTGTGTCAGGCTGGGCATCCTGCTGCGGAGCGTTCCGCCGGACATCTGGTTATAGAGCGCCGCTTCCGTTGCGGTCATGGCATAGTTGCGCCCGCCGTGGGTAAAGTAGGCAATCGGTTCGATGACCAGCTTGTAGGAGCCGGAGACCAGGTCCTCAAAAGGGATGCCGGTCTTGTCGGCAACCAGCTGTGCGGCATACTCAGAGCAGAAATACCGCCGGATCGCTTCAATGCCCGCGCGGGACCTGCCTCCGCTGATGATGCGGGGAAGTGACGTACCCGGTCTGGAGCAGCCATAGGAGCCGGCATCCAGGGACAGGGAGGCTCCCCCGCTGTACTGGAGCTTGCTTACCTTCCCGAAATGCAGGATGTCCCCGGATATGCTGAAATTGCTTAAGTCAAACGGGGTGGACGCTATGCCTCCGTCTTCCGTGACTACCGTGATGCGCACACCGTCCTGGTTGTGCCATACATCCGTTGCAGTGCCGCTCCCCATACTGCCACCGCCGCCGTCGATGTTCCCCTCCCCTGAAGCCAGTGCGGTCACCCCTGCGGAAAGCATCAGGACAAGGGAAAGAAAAAGCGGGAAGATGCGCTTGGTCAGTTGTTTCATGTGGTCCTCCTTTTCAGACAAAAAAAGGACATGGAATCCGTCCATGCCTTTTTCTGTGTATTCATTGTATTCAGTTGCCGCCCATGGTGCCGATCTGCTTGTTGATGTCTCCGTCGCTGTCGATGCTGTCCTGCTGTACGCCGCTGGGCGTTACCCAGCCAAAGACGGGATCATAGACCTGTCCGGGATGGCTGTCGCCGGAGCCGGTGCCCCCGGAGGGTGTGCCTGTCCCGGAACCGCCGGTGGGATTATCCTGCGGGGGTGCAGGTGCCTGTGTCTGGGCGGGCGGGTCATATTCCGGCTGCTTATCAGGATCTGTGACATCATCCGTGGTCACGGGAGGCTCAGCGGGCTTTTCCTGTAAGGCATCCTCTTTGGTGGAGCTGTCGGAAAGGCTTGTGGTGGAGCCGGTTTCATCCTCGGAAACTATTGCCTGGGTATTGTCAGAGGCTGTGCCCTGCAGCTGGCTGCTTTCCTTTGCTGCGGCATCAGGGAGGCTGGCATCAGTGCCGGAGTTTTCTTCCCAGGTATCCGTGACATCAGCGCGTTCCGTGGAAGCAGGGATGAATTCTGTTTCCGGTTCCCGCGTCAGGAACCAGGCGCCTGCAAGCACAGCCACACAGAGCGCGGATAAGCCGCAGATGGCAAAGGTTCTTTTTCTGTCGGTAGGTTTTGTATTCTTTTTCATAATATTGGACTCCTTTCGTCGTGTTTACATTTTATACGCACCGGAGGGCGGAATGCCAACAGCATTCCCGTCAGTATTTTGTATTATGGGAACCGGTCAGTGTGATATGCTGCGTAATGGGCGGGAACAATTCCCCGAACATCTGTATCCGGAAGGTGGCGTCACAGGTCACTACATATTCGATCTTGTCGGAATACTGGTTGAACTGCAGGCTGATGTTATTCACTGTATAATCTCCGCTGGAGAGCCGTATCCGCTCTTCCATCCCGTTTATGAAGCCGGCCCGCAGTGCATCCTGGTAGGCGGAGCTTAAGTGCAGGTCAGCCATGTAGGAGTCGAGGTTTGCCTCCCTCTGGGAGTGGAAGGTATCCGCATAGATGCGGGCGCTGACATTGTTCAGCTCCATCTTTGCCGCATTGCGGATGTTCATGCAGTTGATCTTGACTGAGGCGAACAGCAGCACGAAGGCCAGGACCATGTTGATGGCCAGGATGACAAAGACGGTGAAGAAGGACATGTCCCCGCGTTCATTCCTAAGTATCTTCTTATTCATGGCATCCCCCTCACTTCCAGTAGTGTTCACTGACGCCTGCCCCCTGTGAGCGGACGTTGATGGGCACAAGGTTGAACTTCCAGAAGCCGCCCAGGTAGCAGCGCCCCGTCACCGTGACGTAAAAAGGCGTCCCGATCTGGATGCGTCCCGTGTTGCCGGGGCCGGATACCTGGTAGGTAAGCCCGTCCACATCGCTTATCTGGCTGGAGAGGAAGGAAAAGAGGGCATCCGTATCCCCGCTGGTCCCGCCATTTAGCTGGATCTGTTTTACAAGCTGGTCTGCGATGTGGTCCATTTCCTGTTTGGTGGAAATGATGTGGAACACGTTGATGATGAATGCGATCAGGACCACAGCCACCAGGATGTAGATAAAACTGCTGATATAAGAGGAGTCGCCTCTTTCGGACAGCAGGAGCCGTTTCAGCTTTTTTCTCAATATGTCACCTCCCGGATAATAAAAGGCGCAGGCATAAAGCCGGGGTGGGGCTTCTTGCCTGCGTCTTAAGTGTGGCGTAAGCCGCATACAGGGTATGGGTTTTCCGCCTGCGTATGAATTTTCACGATACACATTCTAACATATGGGATTTACCCTGTAAATCGCAAAGCTGTGCCAGTTTAAGAAAGTTCTGTGCCAATGTGGTGCCAGTTGTGCAGAGATGAGGAATTTGTAATTAGGAGAAATATTGTAAGTTAATTTCTTGTATAGGGAGCAGTTTTTGAGTATACTGAAGATACGCTTAGAAAAAAGAGGTGGGTTGTATGAGTCCGGCACAACAGGTTACGGATTATTTGAGAGATATAGAGCAGAACCAGAAGCAGATACGGGAGATGGTAATGGAAAGCTACCGTGATATTGCAGCGGGAAAGGGGCGGAACTGCAACGAATTCTTTGGAGAACTGGAGAAAATATATGAAAATTCTTAGGGTATGAAGATAAAAGCCTTTGAGTTAAAAACTTGAAGGCTTAAATTATGGAGGATTACAGTGGCATGGTAAGTACAGAAGCGGAATTTGCGGAACAGATAATGGTGGATCTGATCGCCCAAGGATATAGTGGCAATGATCTGCATGAACATTTTAAGAAAGAGGTAAGCCAGATACGTCCAGCGGTGGAGGCAATGCTTGAGGAGGTTAAGCGGGTAGCTGTTTCGGGATCGGAATATGTTTCTTATGAGGATGTTTTTGGCAAAGTGGAGAAGGAGCAATGAAAGAAACAGAGAATAGGAAATCCATAAAAGGCAACTGAACTATGTCGGATTATACGAAACGATGTTCGTTATTGGATGAATGAATAATATGTAGTGTTTTTAGGCGGGATTTGGTATAATAACGGAAGATGCAGTATTTATGTGAGCATTACCCTGGTAATGGCTATACAAAAATAAGCATCTTCCACTTCAATGATTATATGTAAGATATATAAATATTATGTATATTAAAAAGATACAGTAAGTAAAAGAGAAACTACCCGGGCAGCTCATTTTTTACTTATGTATCTTTAACTGCCTTTATCATAGCGGAAAAAACTTTGTTTGTCAAGTGAAAATCGAAAGAGGTGCAGGTATGGATGATCAAAAGGTTTTACAGTGCCAGAAGTATTATGTTTTCAAAATCCGTGATATTGTAAATAATAGTTTTCATACATTGGAAGAAAAACGGATTGACTGCCTGGTTCAGTATCTGGATTTATGTATCAGTACATATGATGAGTACAGGATGGCATTGGAGCCGGGTAAATTAAAAAAGTCATATGAGGGTTTGATAGAAGGAATAGATTATCAAATGCAAAACCATCCTTTTAGGAAACTGGATTTGTATAGGAAAGATTTTGCCCACTTGCACAAGCTGCTCATATTGGAAGAACAGCAGAGGGATAAAGAACTTCATAATATCCATAGGGATATGGTCAGTTTGAGAAAAAAGCTGGGTGCAGCGGATATGATTGGTCAGTATATAACTTGTCTAAAACATGAAGAAAATTATCGGGAAATGGACAATCTAATGGAGGCGTTGATCAGTGACCTGTTGTATAAGGGGTATTCATTGACGTATTTGTTTGAATGGTTTAAGAAGCAGCAGGATGAGTTTATGCGGAATGGGCAGGATATCTCTATCATTGAAAGTCTGCGGGAACTGGACGAGGAGGTTGTGGAACATACCATATACATAAAGTTTATTGTAAAAAGCGATACCCAGTTCTGGCCGGCACTTCAGCTTTTGGGAAAACAGTTCACCATACAGGAGAGTGATAAAGTTCCGTTCAGCAGTGGATGGTCTGCTGAACATTTCTATATTGCAAGCAAAAAATACAGGGCGCTGGATGTGACAAAAGCAATCTCCATGGCATCAAAAGAGTTTAGTGCTGTGAAAGAGCTGTTTGATATGTGGCAGGGAACAACGGGATGTATCCATGATGACTTGCGGTATGGCTGGATAGAAGATGGGAATTTTAACATGCTGGCGGTAAAGAAGACAGATAATGTCAAAATGCTGGGGTATGTGGATTCCTATTACAAGAAACAGATGAACCGCTTCCTGAAATTAAAAGACAACTCAGAAAGCGAAGACATTAAGGTGTTGGAGCGGATTTTATATACCTTAAACACAGCCAAGACCTATAAGATACAGAACCGTTTCCTGAATTTCTGGTCTGCACTGGAGTATGCACTGTACCCATTTCCTCGTTTTACTATCATTGAAAAAGCCAGGGTTGTGGTGCCGGAAGTGTTCAGCCTGTTTTACATAAAGAATAAAATGAATATTTTCTGGTCCAGGCTCACGCATTATCTTGAGACCAGATATCAGGAGAGCGGACTTTATGAGGCTGTCCGCTTTGTCAATGAATGCAAGGACAATAGTGACGGAGGATATGATACAAAAGCAGTGATTGCTGTGCTTCAGGATCAGGAAAGGGTGCAGACAATAGTAGACAGTTTTTCAAAGCATGTTGTGCTGCAGCGGGAACTATCCGAATTGTTTATGCTTATCAATTCCCCGCAAAAGGCAGTGGCGGCGATAGAAGACTATTATGAAGGCATTAAGAATGATCTGAACTTTATATACAGGATCAGGAACCAGCTGATACATTCTGTCAAAGGAACGGATGATTCTTTGGAGCATATCAGTATGAGGCTTTACAGGTATGTAAATTCTGTATTATCTACCATACTGTATTATAAGGAGAAGAACAGCGAATATACAATTATGGACATCTTGAATTCTATTGACGCAACTTATCAGGATTACATTTCTGCCTGGAAGGTAAAAAAAGCGGACAGAAAGAAAGCGCAGGAAGATGAAAAACAGTTGAGCCTTCAGGAAGCATATGAAATGGTGCGGCCTTCTTATCTGTTTATTGAGTAATGGGTATACTGGAAGCAAAAGAGAGACCTTGTGTGGAGATAAGGTCTCTCTTTTTGGAAATTAAATATTCTGTTTAATAATCCGTGAAATCAGCCCAACCGCCACATTCCGGTCTGCATCGATCCGTGTAACCACGAAACTGACTTCATCCTTCTTGCCGGGCATCCGGTTATCATAGCAACTGTGGGCAACGGCATTGACGCCGATGTGGAGGCGGACGAATACGGTGCCCTTGTGGATGTCCGTGACCGTCCCGGCATACTTGCCCTGGATCTTGCACTTGCTTAAGTTGTCCTTGCTGGTGTTTCCGTTTACGCTCTTGACATCCGCCTTCACGGAAATGTCCTCCAGGGAGCGGATTTTCACGCTCAGGATGCGGACAAGGATCTGCTCGCCCACATGGAAGCGTTCCGTGGCATCACCCAGCCAGTCCCAGGATAAGTCGCGGGCAAGGATGGAGCATTCCGTACCGAAGATCTCCACACGGACTACCTTTTCTGCCACGGCAATGATCCTCGCCTGCACAATGCGGTCTTCACATACGCGGGAATTTCCGGCAGCATCCGGCATATAGAAAATCTGGCGCTTCTTATACATGGCATCCTTCCTGCTGGCTACCACACTGCGGCTGGCATTCTCAAGCCCCTTGATGATAAAGTCGATCTCACATCCCAGCATGTTGCCGAGGATCTTGTTCTGGCGCTGCACCAGTTCCCCGTAATCATGGGCTTCATCCTCCACAAGGTTGATCATCATCTCCGACAGGGGGATCACGACACGCATCTCCTTGTAATAGATGACAGCAACGGTCCCTCCGCCGTCCATTTTCTCAATGCCGCCTAAGCTGCCTGTCAGGATCTTCCGGGTGCGGTAGGCGTTCTGCAGCTCATGCCAGATGGTATCCTCCCTGCTTTCCGGTGTTTCCACTTCAGAATCAGCATTTAAGGTAAGGATGCTGGAAGGGGCGGCTTTCCTTGCAGGGGCAGGTGTTTCCGGCTTTGCCGCAGGAGCGGATGTCCTTGCTTTCCGCCTTCTGGGAGAGGCTGAACCTTCAGGGGCATTTTTCCCTGTGCTGCCTTCAGCTCCAGTTCCGGTCTCAGCGGGGCGTTCCGGGGAAGGTTCGCCTGTGCTGGCAGCCGCATCCCCATCACCTTCGATGGGAGACTCCCCTGTATCTTCCGGCTGCAGTTCCATTCCGCTGTCATTTCCGGTTTCTGCTTCCACCTCCATGTTTTCTCCGGAAGGGGATGTTCCTTCCAGAACGTCTCCTTCCATAGCCGTTTCGGCAGGACCGGGAAGTTCCTCATCCATGGCAGCTTCGTCTGTGACAGGAAGTTCCCCGTCCATAGTGTTCCCGTCTGCAGGTGTTTTGCCGTCCATAGGGGGTTCTCCCTCCGCAGGGAAGTCACCATCCACAGGATATCCTGTTTCTGCAGGTACATTTTCCATGGTGGTGCTTTCTTCAGTTACAACAGTTTCTTCCGTTTTTGCTTTTCTGGGCATAGTTTTGTCTCCTTTTCATATTTGTTTGGGCTGCCTGTGTTTTTTCAGGCAGGTTGTTTTGGCGGGTCAGGACATGATGGATTTCTTGTCCGTCATGACGATTTCGCAGTCCCCGTCCGCAGGGAAAAATGCCGGCTGTTCATCCGCCCATTCAGTGGGAGGACCGGCGGGGGCAGCATCTGCAGGTGCGGGATTCTTTCGGGGTGTCTTTGGCTTCTTTTGCTTCGGTTCCGGCTTCATTAGCCGTGAAAAGTCCGGTTCCGGTGACTCCGGGTTCCTGCGCCACTCAGGGATATGGTCGCTGGCCCGGCTTTCCTTCAGCTTCCTGCTCTCAGGGTGGAGGGTGTAATCATATTTCCCCACCTTCAATACCTTCTGTCCCCGGAGGATGATCAGCGCCTGATCCAGTGGCAGGCGCAGCACCTCATCCGGTGTCAGTAACTTCCGCTTCCCGATGGAATGGGTCTCCCGGTACTCCGGTGTGTAATCCGATACCCGCCAGGTATTGAGCTGCTTCGCCTGGCTGGATACCGCCACGCTGACTTCGCCGGTGCGGTTTGAGATAAATTCTGCTGTCAGCTCGTCAGTGCATCCTAAAAAAAGCTGTGTGTCGCAGTTGCCGATGATCTCCTGCCACTGGTTCAACGGGTAGCGGTTCTGCATCTGGGGCAGGTTCTGGAAGATGCAGCTTATGGACAGCTGCCTGGAGCGGATGGTGCTGATCTTCTTTGTCAGATCCGCAATGGTGCAGCCGCCGTTTGCAAGCTCATCGGCAAGGATATGTACCGGGACAGGGAGTTTCCCGCCTTCCCCGTATTTGTCCGCATAGCGCACCAGCTTGATGAATACGAAGGACATGAACAGGGAGGAGAGGAAGTCAAAGGTGGAATCCTGGTCCGAGGTGATGCAGAAATAAGCACACTTTTCATACCCCGGCTGCGTCAGGCTGATCTCGTTGTAGCTTGTGATCTGCCGGATCAGTTTGTTCTGGAACACCTGCAGCCTTGTTCCCAGTCCGATGATGACGCCGCTGCGCACCGTGTCGGACGCCTGCCTGAAGATGTTGTAGGGCGCCTTTGCCGGGTGGGTGACCGGGAGCAGGTCAAAGAGGCTGTTCAGCTCCTTCTCGGAATTCATGGTCAGCAGCTTGTAGACCTGCCCGATGTTTTTCCCCTCCGGCGGGAAGCCCTGGTCCACATACAGCACAAGGGCTTTTAACAGGTTCATCTCCGAATTGTCCCAGAAATGGTCACCTTTTGGTGAGCCGGTGTTCTTGATGATGACATCGGAAAAGAGCTGCGCCATGATCTCCTGTCCCTCGATCTCAGCAAGGCAGTTCCAGCTGTCGGAATTCTCAGGGTTGATCAGGTTGAACACCCGCACGGTATAGCCGTTCTCCTCAAGGTAGAGGCAGAGGTCTGCGTAAAGTTCCGATTTCGGGTCGGTAATGATAAGGCTTTCCCCGCGTTTCACGCACTGGAATACCACATTCCTCGCATAGGCGCGGCTTTTCATGCTGCCGCTGGCCCCGAAGACTGCCACGTTGCGGTTCATGCGCGTTTTCTCCGGCAGGCAGACTGCTTTCCCGTACAGCTTCCCTAAGATGACTCCACGGTTCCCTGAAATGTCCGGGACCAGTTCCAGCACTTCACGCATCTCGGCATCCGTCATAAAGCCGGAGGTGCCATAGGTTCCCTGGTCTGAGTAGGTCAGGTTCCGCTCCCTGTCATAGGTGCCTTTCCTGCCAAAGCCCATCCGCATCACCATGAAGACCAGCAGCCCGGAGATGCCGACGCAAAGGGCAATCCCGTACAGGCTGTAAGGGAATACGGTAAGTGCATGGAGGCAGGCTCCAAAAGAGCCGTCGGGGAATGCGGGAGAGGTGCCGTTCCCCGGCGTGCCCCCGGATGAAGTCCAGATCCGGTAGTTGATGATGAACTGGGATACATAGCCGCCTGCATAGGCAAGTGCCATGAGCAGGACGGGCAGTACCAAAAAGAGCGTCAGTTGTTTCTTTCTGTTTTCTGTCAGTTTCAGTGCAGGAACCTCCCTTCAAATTTTTTCAGGTCAATGGTTTCAATGGTGGCGGCCTCCCCGAAGTATTGCTGCAGCACCGGTTTCTGGAAGTCGAAGCAGACCAGGTTCCCGGTAAGCCCGTGGAAGGACAGGGCGGTGCGGAACCTGGAGAGCCGCAGCATGTCAAAGTCAAAGGCAAGGAGTACCGGCATCCCCTCCGATACAGCGTCATGTTCCAGCCCGTAGTCAGGGCAGGGCGGCTGCAGGTCGGACAGGAGCAGGCTTTTCAGTCCCTTCAGCAAAGCCGGGGAGCAGAGCAGTTTCAGCATGGTCGCTCCGGCGCTGCCATCCGGGATATAATGGAAGTAGTCAAAGCTGGAGTCCAGATAAAAATAGCTTTTCTGGAAGCCGCCTGTGCTTTCCATCAGCTTCAGTGCGGTGTCCATGCCTTCCCCGATGATGAGTGCCTTGACAGGGGTGTCCGGGGTATAACGGAGCCCGCCGTTCATGCCGGAGAGGATTCCCCGGCTGGTATGGTAGGAGAGCAGCGCCTTTACCTTCAGCTCCGTCCGGTATTCCCATTTCATCAGTGAGCCGCCTGTGCAGAATACGGCGTAGATGCACTCCGGGGAAAGCAGGATGCCCATTGTCCTGGAGTTGTTGATCTTTACGGCTTCCGCCCCAAGCTCCTTGACTTCGCGGGAGTGGTAAAAGGCTGGCAGTGCCATCTTGCAGGGGGCCGCCCGGTTTTCCATACTGAACAGCAGCGGTTTCCTGTCACGGAATATCTCCACGCCGGCATTCAGGAACATGGCATAGGCGGTGGATGCCTGCTGGAGCCTGAGCCGCCTGGGGAAGTCGCTTCTGGGACGGTTGGTGTCGGAGCTGCCGCTTAAGTAAAAGGAGAAGCGGGCAGGGTTCTCTGAAAGGAGGAGCTTTTTCCCCCTGCTTGTCAGCCTGTATCCCCGCAGCCCATCCTTATAGTGCGTCCTGACATATCCCTCCCCCTTGAGCCGGGTGATCAGTTTTTCGCCGTAGCTTCTGCCGATGCCTAAATGTGCCAGTACGCCGGGGCTGCACTCCCCGGAAATGGCAGCCAGTTCCATCAGCCGGTATGCGCTGGTTGAAGTATCCACGGGTGAGCCTCCTTTCCGAATTTTTACCGTACACGCCTGCAACTCCGGTAAATTCCGGCAGGCATGGAGGTGTATTTTTTCCTGTTTACAGGCGGTTTCGGCGGCAGTTTTACCGAAGTCGGATTTCATTTTGGGAAGCCGCCTAAAAATCCGATATGCTTTTTTCCCTGTCCTCCCGCTCTTTCAGCCATCCGGGGAAGCGGCTTTTTTCCATGACGGCGAGGATGGTGCAGTCCCGTTCCCCGAACTCCGTGGTGTGGTAGGCATCACAGAACAGCCCGCTGTCATCGGTCATCAGGAAACCTGCCACGGTATCCAGAAGCTGCTTGCACTCCAGGTTGTCATAGTCCCGCACCCGCCTGTCGGACAGACTCTTGTCGAACACATGGGAGAAACAGACTACGCACTGCGTAAAATGGGGCAGGCAGTGCTGTCTCGTATACGATTCAAGGCTTGCATACAGCGGGTCAGTCAGGAAAGTGGTGTTGATGCGTTTCGTGCGTTTCGGCATCAGGCCGGGCAGGGTGATCTCCACGCAGTCCGGCGTATGCTTTATGGAAATGCCGTGTACCTGGGCAGCCGCTTCCATGAGGACGGGTTTTGGCACAAGGTCTGCGGCATAGATCAGGTTGCGCAGGGAACAGGCAATCCGTTCCGCGCGTCTGGCGGCATCCAGGCTCAGTTCCTCATAGTTTTTCCCATAGGTGCCGGTGTTGGCTGCCATGGCATTGATGGTATTGGTAAGCCGGGGAAGTTCATCCCCTATCCGCGCAAGGCGGGATGATAAAGTGTGTCGGTCCATTAAGTATCTGTAACTCCTTGTTTCCTGTAATACTGCACCTCCCCGCCCGGCGCCACCGTACAGAAAGCAGCGGTGCCGGGGAAGTCAAGGAGCGGTATCTGCCCGGCATTGTCCACAATGGCTATGCGGCGGGGCGCGTCCTCTTTATAAGCGGAAAGGGCATGGTTCATGAGCATCTCTTTTTCCTCCGGTATGTGGATGACATCATAGGCATCCGACTGTGTGTAAAAGGTCAGCGTTACCGGGAAATCGCTGGCCGTATGGAAGGTGATGTCCTCCTTAAAGTCCAGGAGCACCCAGAAGGCGGCAAGGGTGGACGGGTTGGGAACGCAGTCCTTTGAATACAGGATAAGTTCCCGTTCCGGCAGGAAGGCAAGCCGCCCTGCTTTTTCCAGCCGCCCCAGCAGGCGCAGGAGCTTTGCGTCCGTCAGTTCCGGGTAAAGCCTGCCAAGCTGGGCAGGGCTGAGGGCATGGTACATGGAAAGCAGCCGGGTGATCTCTGATAAATGGCTTTCCTGCTGTTGGTTTTTCTGCTGCATGGTACAGCCTCCTTTGTCCTGCGGCGTGCGGGTATCCGTAAGGACCCCGGAATATGTCACCGCAGGGAATGGTATTTATATAGGAAGTAACTCTGCGTACAGATTACATAAACTTTACATAAAGCACCGGTATAGAGGCGGGAAATATAAGGCGTATGCGTAAACTGTACTTAAAGTGTACTTATGGATGCTTCCGGCAGGGGGAGGATTCCTCCATTATGCGTAAACTGTATGTAAAGTATAAGTATCAGACCGCCTCTGCCATCTGCCTGCGCTGCTTCTCCTTTTCCAGGAGCTTTTTCAGTTCCTCCCTGTCCGTGGTGATCAGTTCCTTTTCCAGCTCGGAAGCCTTGAACTCCACGGTGACGTTATTGTTGTTGGTGGAGATCAGGCCGTTGCCCCGCTCAAAGTGGGTGACTGCCATGGTCTCCGCTTCGGACAGGTGCAGGATGGACTGGACGCGCATCGCCTCCTCGTCCTCCAGGTTTAAGACGATCTTAGTCTTGGAGTTGTTGATGATGCCCTTGCCGTATTTGCCCTCCTCCAGTGCAAAGAAGTCATTCAAGTCCTGGGTGGCGCAGATGGCGGAACCGCCGTATCCACGGATGATCTTGAAGATTTCCAGCACGAACTCCGCAGCAAGGCGGTTGGACGCCGCACCGATGAGCTGCCATGTCTCGTCAATGAAGATGGATTTTTCCACGGTACGGTCTTCCTTTGCCTTGTCCCACACATAGTCCAGTGCCACGAACATGCCCACGGTCAGGAGGTCTCCGGTCAGTTCCGAAATGTCCAGCACCGTGTACTTGTTGTCCAGGTTCACGTTGGTCTGCTGGTTGAAGGTGGAAGCGGAGCCATGCACCAGCCGGTTCATGATGTTGGCAAGGCGCCTTGTGTCCGCATTCTTCTTTAAAATGTTGAAGACATCCTCCAGCACCGGCATCTCCCGGTAGTGTTCCGGGGCTTCCGGGTCAGGCAGGCTCTCGTTGTTGTGGGTGATGCCTTTCTGGTTGTAGGTCTGTATCAGCGCCTCATCCAATAGCTGCCGTTCCTCATGGGTCATGTCCGGGATCAGCAGGGAGAAGAAGATGTGGAGCCGCTGTATCTTTGCCGCAAGCTCCGATTTTTCCGTCTGCGGGCCGTCTATCAGGTCATTGGCGGAGGAGTCCACCTTCCGGATCTCCATGATGTTGATGCAGTTCCTGGAGGCAGGGGAAATCTGGATAAATTCACCGCCGATGTTGCTGCAGGCCCGGTGGAACTCATGCCCTTTTAAGGGGGCGATGATGAATACCTGTATGTTCCTGCGGCGCATCCGGAGCGCCATGAGCTGCATGGTGAAGGTCTTGCCTGCGCCGGAGGTTCCGAGGATCGCCATGTTCGCGTTCTTGTAGACACGGGAATTGAAGATGTCCACGATGATCAGCGAATTGTTGTGCTTGTTCACCCCTAAGAGGATGCCGTTGTCATCGCACATCTCAAAAGAGGTAAAGGGGTAGCAGCTGGCAACGCTGCTTGTCAGGATGTTGCGTTTGGAACGCTCGAACAGCTTTTTCTCCAGTGACACAAGGGGAAGGGCGGAAAGCAGCGCCTGCTCCTCCCGGAAGTGGCAGGATACCGCCTCCATGTCCTGTGAGAGCATCAGCTTTTTCATCTCATTGGTGCGCCACTCCAGTTCCTCCAGGCTGTCTGCCGTGACCGTGATCAGGATGTTCATGTAATAGAAATCCTCGTTGGAGGCAAGCCCCTCCTTCAGGAAATATCCGGAGCGGATGGCGCTGTCCAGGTCATCGAAGTCCGAGTTGGTATCGGAGGTGTCCTTGATCTTGGAGCGGTTGATACGGAGCTGCTGTCCCAGTTTCTGCTGGATGCGGTCTTTGGGCTGGCGGTCAAAGAAGATGTCCACGTCGATGCCTTCCCCCGCATTGACCAGGAGGGAGATCCATCCGGCGCACACCTGCGGGCGGTAGCCCCCGGAAGGGACTAACAGGTAGGTGTGGTAGGTGCCGTCCATGACGACATAGTTGCCGTGGGTATAGTCGATGGATTCCGGTGCGATGAACTCCATTGCGGGGATGTTGCCGATCTCATCCCGCCTGCCTGCATTGATATACTGGCCGATGACCTCGTTGACGCGCACGCTTAAGGGTTTTGCCACGCTGGTTCTGCGGTTTAAGATGCCGTAGAATACCTCGGCTGCCATCTCATCCTCATTGTCAGGTACTAAAAGCTCGTTCCCGCACTGCTGCAGGTAGGTCTTTGCCGTCCGTACAGCGGTCGTGAGGGCGGCGATGGCGTCGCTTTCCTCATTCCCACGGTTTGCGGCAAAAGGCTCATATTCAAAGATGATGAAGAAACGCCTTGTGATGGCCTCCCTGGAACCGATGCGCCGGATCAGGTTTTCATAATCCTTCTGGAGCGCAAGGCAGCGCTCGTCCGTTTCCTGCCGCATTTCCTCCCGCAGGGTCTCCAGGTGGCTGCCTAAGTCGGCACGCCTGGTAAGGACCTTGAACTGGAGCTTCACGGGGCTGATCTTTAAGTAGCTGACAAAGGAGTAGATGATGTTGCGCTGCTCCCTTGCGCTGCGCAGCAGGAAGTTGATGGGGATGACCTCTATGATCTTCACATAGCGGTGGTCCTTCGTGTAGATGATGCCGTTTTCTATCTTCCGGATGGGGAGGTAGGAGGCGGCGGGGTTTAACAGTTCCGGTTCCGGCTCCTCCCTCATGCGCTCCCGCATCTGGGAAACGCCGCGTTTCTTTTTCGGGCGTTCACCGGCATCTTCTGCAGAGGCGGCCTGCTTTGCCTGCCTGCGCTCCTTGAACTGCCCGAACTCCTCGGCAAAGTCTTCCTTTTTGGGCTTTGTTTTCTTTTCCGCTTTTTTCCTTCCGGTTTTCTTCTGCCTGACAGCTTTCGTTTCTTTTACCGGGGCCTCGTCTGCATCCTCCTGCAGCCCCACCACCCTCCGGTTTTTCAGGTATACGAAAAAGTTGATGACAAAAGAGGTCAGGCTTTCGCCGTTTATGCCGATGATGGCGAACAGGGCTGCCGGGAGTACGGTCAGGCAGGCGATGATGATCTTTGTTGTCAGTGTCACCGGAAGGTGGAACACGGGCAGGCCGATGAGCAGTGAGACCGCCAGTGCTTCCGCCGCATTCCTGAGCTTGATGGTTCCGCCGAACACTGTTCCGGTATCAATGAAGTTCGGCGGGATGATGTATATGTCGTTTTCTTCGTGTCGCATGGACATTCTGCGATGCACCTCCTAAATTCATGGTTGTGGCGGACGGACAAATGGATGCCTGCATCCGCTGTTGGTTATTCTGTATACGGCCTGCCGCACAGGACGATGTTGCCGGTACTGTAGATGGGGCGGTAGACGACTTTTTTCTTGGAGAAGGAGGCATCCACCACATAGCCGTCCCCGGCATAGATGGCCACATGGTCGATGTTCAGGTAACGGTTGTTCACCCCGAAGGAGTAGAATACCAGATCACCGGGGGCAAGGCTGTCATAGGATACGGCAAGGCTGCTCTCTGCAATGTACCTTGCCTGCGATGCTGCTGTGTTGGAGCCGCCATGCTGCAGGGAGACCCCTAACTGGCTGTATACCCAGTAGGTAAAGGAGCTGCAGTCAAAATAACCTTCCTGGTTCCTCCGTTCCTGGCTGTACGGGGTGCCCAGCTTGGTCAGGGCAAGGTCAACCGCTCTGTTCCCGGTCTCCCCCGGTATCAGGTCTGGGTTGATCTCCACCAGATATACCGTATCAAACAGGAACAGGTGGAGGTTTGCGGCATAGTATTCCGCAGTCTGTGCCTGCTCATCTGTCAGGCGGAACACGTCCCTGGCAAAATAACTGTCCCCGGCGTACTCCACCGTATATTCATAGTGGTGTATGGTACGGCTTTCCCCGGTTTCTTCATCCGTTTCCTCATATTCTGTGACTTCCACGGTATAGGTGAATATGCCGTCCGTATTGTCACGCAGTATCTTTTCCAGCTTTTTCAGGTTTACCTCCCGGTAGTCCTCCTGGGAGGCGCAGAACTGGGAGATGACCAGTGCGCTTTCATAGATGATGCGGTCTGAAAAGTCATCCGTGATGCCGTACTCGCAGCCGGAGCCGAGGGCGTCCGCTTCCCGCTGTATATCATCCAGCAGTGCGTCATGTTTCTCCCGCAGGATGGCTTCGATAGATGTTTCTGCTTCCGCGATGTTCTCCATGATGACGCTGTTATCGTTCAGCGCGTCGCCTGTGGCATCATCCAGCCCCAGGCTCCCGAAGATCAGGGAGGGGAGCATCAGGATGAACAGGACCGGGAGCATCAGCAGGGCGGCAAAAGCAGCCAGTACCTTCCCGATGACTTTCCTGTTTTCCCATAAACCGGCGGCCAGCATCCCGTAAGGGCCTGCCGCCGCGCCTTTGGCTGCCCCGGCAACCGCTTTCCCTGTCTTTAGGGCGCTTTTGGCAGTGCCTGCCGCCGATGCCGCACTGGAAAGGGCGGAGTGTTCTTTTTTCCTGTTGTCTTCAGCCATTTACACACGGTCCTTTCTTTTTGGCATATCCGGGAGCTTCTGCACGATATTCTCATGATAGGCGATCTTGCCTTCCCCGGTCATGTACGGGGTGCGGTCCACAGTGTCAACGGCATACTGTTTGTACCAGGTGGCGTTGTCGGCGGTGGTGACGGTCTCATAATTCCCTTCCGGTGCCATGTACTGTTCGGTGTTATACATGCCGAAGGCTGTACCGTTGGGATAATCAACCGAGGTTTCCGTTCCCATGATGCGCCCGCCGCCGATCTCCACGCCGGAATAGCTGGGGGCATCGGGGATGCCGGTCTGCCCCAGGTAAGAGGACAGTGCCTGTGCCGCCTGGGTGCCAGTCATGGAGCCGGTGTAGCTGATATTCCCTTTTGCCACAGCCCCGGTGACGCCGTTGGCGAAATCCCCGCCTTTTTTCACGGAGGACTCAAATGCCCTGCGGCTGATGGGGTTGCTTGCGTGTCCGGTCATGGTCTGCATGGCGCTCTGGGTAAACTGTCTCCCGACGGCACCGGCAAGCCCGCCGGAGAGGAAGGATGACTGGCTGACGCTGCTTGAATTTCCGCCCACGCGGAAGGAACCGCCCCGGAAGCTGGAACTGCCTGCCACGTTCTTTGCGGTGGTAAGCCCCCTTGCGGCGACCATCAGCTCTGCCATCATGTTCCCGCCGGTATGCCCCACGTTGATGCCGAGGCTGGATAAAAAGCTGTCGATCTTCTGGCTGATCTTCAGGAACGCGATGGCGCATAAAAACCAGATGAACACATTCCCGGCGGCGGTATCCTTCCCGACTGCCTCCACATCGCTTTCTGTTACGGCGAGGACAGTCACGGACTGGGAGAGGAACAGCGTGGCAGTGAGCATCAAAAAATAGATTTTCTTTTTCTTCATACAGTGGCCTCCTACAGTGATAACGGGTTGGACAGGAAACTGCCTACCATGGATGTGAACAGGCGCAGGCACCATGCGTTCATCATCAGCAGGAACAGCTGCCCGCCGAACATCCGGCACCACGACTTGAAGATATTTGAAGTGGACTGGGATGCGCCGGTGGCAAATGCCATGGGAGCCGTATACACGATCACGCCCAGCAGGATATAGCGCTCTGCCGCCTCAAACAGCAGCTTGATATAGTTCCATGCAAGTATCAGCAGGAGTATCAGCGCAATCAGGGCAACGGAGCCGCTGGCACATACGCCGAGGATGGTCAGCAGGACGGAATTGAAGTCCGCAAAGTTTAAGGGCGGCAGTTCGGAGGAGAGTATCCAGGAATAAGGAGTTCCCCCGATGGCAAGGACCATCTCCGTGATCTGGTCACAGTAATAGATCAGGCCGATAAAAAGGACGGAGCGGATGCTCAGCTTGATGGGGTCTTCTGCCTCCACCCCTGCAACCAGCCCGAAGTTCTTGAAAAGCTGCCATACCCAGTTTAAGAGGACAAGCCCTATTGCCGCAGCCACAAATATCTTATACATGGTTTCCGCAGCGGGGAAATAGCGCAGGAAAGTCCCCATGTCACAGCCCAGGGCGCCCAGTACCGAGGTGGAGATCAGGTCAAGCCCGTTCATCACCTGTTCGGCAATCCATTCCACGATGCCGTCAAGTATCCCCATGGGTCATCCCCTCCTTTCCGTCATCCGTTCCATTTCCCGTCTGAGAAGAACGGTGTAACATAGGCAAGGATGAAGCCAAGCCCGTTTAAGATCACCCAGGAGATCGCAATGCGCTTGAGCCATGCGCGGGATTCGTCCACGGTCTTGCCGGATTTGGAAAAGTTCATAAGGAGCAGTGCGACGGATGCGGTAACGATGGCGGCAATGGTGGAGATGCCCAGGATCTTTCCGTAGACGTCCTTCATGATGGATTCCGCCTTGGACCACATATCCGTTGCAAGCACCTGGTTGGTCTGCAGGGCAAAAAAGTAAGCGAAGGCCGCCGCACCCATGATGATGTTCTGGTAAGGGATGCGGAACTTCTTCCCTGTGTGAAGCTGTTTTTCTCCGGTGATGATGTTTTCTTTGTTTTTCAATGAATTACCTCCTGTAAAATTTAATGTGGTAAAGAAAGGCCATGCAGAAAAGATGCATGGCTGACGCGGTATTTGCCGGATACGGATATGGGTATTTTCATCCGGCTCATTATCCGCGCAAAAAAACAGCACCTGCAGGATGCAGATGCCTTGAAAATGGAATGGATATAAGGTTGTGGGCACAACTTTGAGCATGACCATTATAGCATGGGCAAATTTCCCTGTAAATCGCAATGCTGTGCCAGTTTGCGCATTTTGGGTGCCAATCCTCTGCCAGTCTGTCATTTCTTTTCCGGAAAGAACTTATCCAGCATATCAAGGCAGTCCTTTGAGGTGTATCCCCACAGGATGGAACTGAGTGCCTTGACCGCCTCCGGGCGTTTCCGGTAGTAGGTTCTGTGGGAGATGTTCGCTATATGCGGGCGCAGGTTCTCGATGATCTCATCCGTGTTCTGGAGTTGCTGGGGGGAGAGGTAGCTGTAATAGAGTATCCAGTAATACTGCTCCCCATGCTTATGCTTGCTGCGCAGGATGTCCACGGCAGAGTTTAGGAGTGTCAGCATCTTGTTGCTGCGCTCAATGCTCTTTGCATAATCCTCCAGCTTTGAGCCGCCGATGTCTGCCCCGGCAAGGTAGATGGAATCTAAAAATTCCTCTATGCTGCTTCCGTACTCGATCTCAAAGGTACTCCGTACCTGCTGGACGGCAAGCTCCAGGTTCCAGACGGCATCCCGGTAGTTCTTTAGCAGCTTCCATGTGTCATGGAACAGGGGGTTTTCCTGTTCTGAGGGAATGTTCTTGTTTGGTCTTGTATTTGGCATGATATTTTACCTTCTTTCTTCATTTTTGCTGTCAGTCTGGTTGGCAGGTACAGGGGAAGGGGTGCCTTCCGGCGGGCTGACGGGGGAAAGCGTCAGTTCAAACCGGTAGGGCATCTTCCCGTCCGGGCAGGCGATCTGTAGGGAATACTTAACTATAGTTTCCTTGCAGTCGGATAAGGGATATAACTTATATAGGGTCCGGGGGCATTCACAGCACGAAACCCCTTGTGCTGCAAGGATTTGCGCCACTTTTTGGACGATTTTTTTCATGTGCGTTTTTGAAACGCTGGCGGCCTGTCCTGAAACGCTGTTTTCCGCTTCCATAATGGTGATCTGCTCATCCCTGATCGGTTCTGCTTCAGGAAGGGATGAAGCCTCTGGAATATGTACGGGAACCTGAAATGTCATGGAAATTTCCTCCTTGTCGATCATTACGTCACTGATATTGAACATGGTAGACAAATAGCTGCACAGGTAGATGACGCTGCCATGCCTGCCGGTAAACGATACCAGTGAAAGATATTCTTTGTCCTGCAGCTTGTTTAAGATGCGGCTTACCGTTGATTTTGAGATGCCCCAGCGCAGGGCAAGGTCACTGAAACTTATCAGCGGGTTCCCGGTGCAGTTGCGGAAATATACCACAGGCCCCAGTTCAGATCCCTGCACCTGCCCGTCGTTGTAAATGGTATGTACCCATAAGTCCAGCACAATGTCCATTTCCGAGCATTTTCCCATGCTGATCAGTTCATGGACGGCTGCAACTGGGAAAAAGAAAAAGCCCACATCCTTCAGACATGGGTAATTGTAGTCGAGCGCCGTGTTATGCTGCTTCCAGCCGGTAATGCTGAATTTGACCAGGTTGTTCCTGCCGAGCCGGGTATAAGTGATGTAGTTCTGCTTTTGCAGGAAGTCCAGGATGGAAAGCGCCTGGTGCTGGAAGCGGGTGCGGAACCATTCTGCCAGTTCCGAGATCCTGCAGATCCACTCACCTGGACCGACCAGATAGGAGATGCCCTCTATCCGGCGGTAGGAGGAGCGGAAGTTGGCATAGGAGCAGAGTGTCATGTAATAAAAAAGATAGGAACTTCCGTTTGTACGGATGTCCCTATCTTCCATAAGGCTGCGGAGGAACTCGCGGTAAATTCGGCACCGTGGGTAGTCCACGATTTGTTTTAGTTCTAATTGATAATCCATATTGTATGATCTCCTCTGAAATATTTGTTAAATCTTGTACTGTAAATCTGATTGTGTTATTATGAAAAAAGTAAATGCGTTTCTGGGGATGAACGGCTTTCTTCCTAATTATAATAGAGTCTGCTAATAAAAAGGTAGCTGACCACCATACGAATCTTTTCCTTGCTAATAGCCTGCTAATTGGACTGGCAGGAACAACATGATATTAGATGGAAAAAATAGTACTTGATGGACAACTACCCTCAAAAATGTCCAAATTACACGGAAAATATGGACAACAGAGAACTTGCTGGACTCAAAAAAATAGGTTGATTTAACTCCTAAGCGGTAGGTCGGGTGTTCGAGTCACCTCGGGAACGCTGGAAACATAGCCGAAAGCCTTGATTTTAGCGGGTTTTCGGCTTTCTTCATTTCAGCACCAAAACTCGGATTTGCTAATATGCTAATACATTTGAAAATCGAACCTACATGCTAATACGAGTTAATTGGTCGGATGTTCAAATAATCCGCTCTGTTTTTCTGCTAATAAAACTCCCATTTTGAAGCTTCCCAAACACAAGATTTTTTCTTTTTTGCTAATACGGTATTTTTAACCGTTCTTTTGTCTGCTAATAGATTTACTCTTTATTAGCATTTTGGATAGACCTGGCAAATTCTATTAGCAGTTCAGGATTGGATTTCATAAGCTGCTGCAATACCTGTTCTACGGAATTTGCTTCATCTTTATCATTTTTCTGTGGCTCACGGATGCCTTTGCCATCAAGGAAATCATCCATCTTGCCGGCCAGCTTTTCACGCTCACTTGCAAAAGAATGTTTCCCATAACGTCTGGTCAGCATTTCCAGATTGGACCATCCGCCAGCCTGCATAACCGAATTGTAATCACCTCCGGACATAAGAAGTTTGGTGGTGGCGCTGGTGTGACGCAGACTGTGGAATACAATTTCCTGGGGATCCATATCAAGGTCATTCATTTCAGTCAGGATTTCCTTAAACCGTTTATTCAGGTGTTCTGTCATAATGGGACGACCATTGGCCTGGCAGATGGTAAGGTTATAATCCATGTAGCCATCCGGTCCTAATTCCTTTTTCAGCTTGTCCTGCATTTCCTTCAATACAAGCAGTGCATTCAGAACACTCTGGGGAACATCCACATTTCGTATCGTGTCGTCACTCTTGGGCTGTTTCAGAATAATCATAGTCTTGGTTCCCGGATAAAGATTTGGGAACTTGAAAAGAATGTCATCTTCGGCATATCCATGTTCTTCTTGGATACTCTGTCGATTGCCCGGTCAAAATGGATGATCTGTTTTTCAAAATTGATCTTGTCCCACTGCAGACCACCGATTTCACCACCACGCACGGTACATCCAATGGCAACTAGTAGTCTGTCCTTGAAATATTTGTGTAAATATTATCATATGTACTTGAGCTCTGGATCAATGTCAGCCTCTGCGATATCTTCTGCGGTAATCTCATCGGTCTTGTACGTCCAATGATAAACTACTGGCGCCTCATTGATCTCATCACAATACCTATATATCCGGTCGATAAGTTCCTGCCTGCTTTCCACACGGATTCCATGCAGGCACTGACGCGCCATCTTGCCGAAAAAACTTTCTATAAGGTTTAGCCATGAGCCATGCGTTGGTGTGAAAACAAACACAAAACGCCCGGGACGTGTTTCAAGGAATGCCCTCGTTTCCCTGGATGTATGTGCAGAATGGTTATCAAGAATAAGACGGATGGTATCGTGTTCCGGATACATTCTGTCTACTTCTTTCAGCCACTCGATAAAGTCAGAACTTTTATGGGTATCGCTGACTCGGGGAATGATCTTTCCCGTAAGCAGGTCGATCCCTGCAAGCAGTGAAACTGTACCAGGGCGTTTGTACTCATAGTCACGGCCTGCTGTGCCATGCTTTTGCGCAGGCGGAAGATCCTGCGCAATATTCTTCAGCGCCTGGATCCCCGGTTTCTCATCATAAGATAAGGTAACTGTTTTGGGGGCATCCATATCAATGGTAAGACTGCCTTCCTCATCAAAGCACATCTCTACCTGCTTGTAGACAACCAGTACGTCATGCATCTTCGCCTCGAAATCGGGATCCTTGCGGACAAGATAATAATTGATCTTATTCGGCTTGATCTCATTACTGGCCAGGATACTGTAGATGGTATTGGCTGATATTTTGGCAAGGCCAGGATATCCCGCGTCTTCGCAGTTGGTGCGGATATGGTCACGGAGCTTTCTATATGTCCAGAGTTCCTGCGCATAACCAAGTTCGTTTGGTTTTATACAGGCAATACTGGTAACCCAGAATTTTTCCTCATCGCTTATTGTGTTCGGTTTGCCGGAACGGGAAGCATCATTCAGGGCATAGTCTTTTCCAGCCGCAATGTATTTTGTAACAATGGAAGCCACCGTATTGGGATGTACCCCAATAGCTGTTGCAATCTCACAGTTGAGCATGCCGCTGGCGCTCATAAGCAGGATTTTTGCCCGCTGCACTTTACGATATTCACCTGTTTGTGACTTGGAAAGCTTCTCCAAAACAACCCTGTCTTCGTCTGTTAATGTTATATTGCCGTATTTTTTATTTCTGCCCATGGTTGTGTACTCCTGAATAATATTGATACAACCATTATACTATACGTCAATTATACACACAAGCATTTTAAGGACAGACTACTAGCAGGGGCTGGTGGGCTTTCAGGTAATTGATGCCCTTTAAGTCCGGCGTCACAATACGGAGTACCAGGTCGCCGGATTCAATGGCGGCAGGCGTGAATACGTTGGTCATGGCGGAGCCGCAGTCCAGGATGACGTAATCCACCAGTTTCTTTGCCGAGGATATGAGCTGCAGGACCATCTGGTAGTTCGTTTCCGGATAGCTTAACGGGTTCTCCCCGGCGCAGTATCCCATAAGGCCGATATAGGGGTAATTCTTCAGAACCGTCACATGGCTGGCCACCTGGGATGTGTCGATCTCCACGCTGGTCAGGACCTGACCGATGGAGACGGCTGTGGTGGTGATCTGCTCCGGGAGCCATACCGGGAGCATGGGGATGCCGGGCTCCCCGCTGATGATGATGGCCTTTCGTTTGTCACGGGTCAGCGTCTTGGCAAGGATGCAGCAGAACATGGATTTGCCGCTGCCGGGGCTGCCCCAGACTGTGATTGTTTTGGACATGGATACCATTCCTCCTTTCTGCCTGCGGTCAGGTCTTGTTTTCTTCCTTGTCTCCTTCTTTATCAGGGGAGTTTTCCCCACTGGTTCCGGTTTCTTTTCCCGATTCTTTTTCTTCCCCAGAGGCAGGTTCTTCCCCAGTTTCTCCCGCAGCGTCCGTTTCCGGATCTTCTGCTTCCCCGTCCCCGGCCATTTCCTCTGTTTCTTCATCGGAAGGCTCCGGGAAGTAGATCTCCTGCAGGATCACATCCTGCTCTGCCAGGAGTTCCTCCGCCAGCTTTTCATTGTTACGGGAGATCAGGGCTACATGGGCCACCCCGTCATTTTCCAGGGAGGTGATGACCCGTGCCTGTTCCGGGCTGGCAAGTACCGTGATGGTGGCGGACTGCTGTTTTTCTTCATCCTCCACCGGCTCCTTTGTGTTGTCCACGTTGACGCCCTTGGTATCCGTGACGGAAAGAACCCGGACGAAACGCAGTTCCGGGACTTCCTCCGCAGCGTCCAGGAAATGGTATACCCGGATGATGTCATTCGGCTGCAGCTTGTCGGACAGGCCGGAAGCCAGCGTTTTCACAGTCAGGGAGATGGCCACCTTCCCGGAGGGGATGCTGTTTAAGGCCACGTCCGAGGATACCGGGACGGCGCTGGTCTTGGAGGCCAGGATATAATCCCCCTGGGATAAGTCTGCCGTGGCATAGAGTCCTTTCACATCCTCAAGGGAGTGGGCGATATTGGGGGGAAGGTTGTAACTCCCCACCTCTACGATCTCCGTATTGTCTGCCGAGAGCTGTTCCCCTTTCAGCACAGATTTTGTAACCCGGATGATCTCTGTCTTGCCGTTGGTCTGCTTCGCAATGGTGGGCAGGGCGACAAAGGCGATAACGGCTGCCAGCAGGATGCTGAGCAGGCCGAAAATAAAGCGGTTATTCAGTTCCAGTAATGCTCGCTGACGCCGGCGCCCCTGGAGACAACCGTGATGTTCACCAGGTTGAAGTTCCAGAAGCCGCCCAGCTTTGCCCTGCCCGTGATGGTGATGTAGAAGGGGGTCCCCAGCTGAATGGCCCGGCTCATGCCGGACGGGGTGGGCGACTTGTAGGAGGCGTCAATAGAGTAGGAAATGTTTTCCGCCCCTTCAATCTGGGAGCAGAGGAAGTTAAAAAGCTGTTCTGTCTCTCCATTGACGCCCCCGGAAAGCTGGATCTGCTTCACCATCTGGTCTGCACAGTGGTCCAGTTCCTGTTTGGTGGAGATGATGCTGAACAGGTCCAGGATGAATGCCAGCAGGAGCACCGCTATGAAGATGAACACCACCGTACTGAAATAGTTGACATCACCATTTTCCCTTTTCAGTATGGCTACCGGGTTCCTGCCGGGCCTGCCCTTCTGGGGGGACGCCCTGCCGGCTGCTTTGGACATTGTTTGGGACAAAGTAAAACCACCGCCTTTCTGACGAAAACAGCCGTCTCCCGGAATGGAAAACGGCTGCTTTACATATTTTTGACTGTACCAAGTATAGCATGGATGCCTTTACGGGGAAAGAGCAGAACCGTGCCAATGTTGTGCCGATGGTGTGCCAATTTTTACTTTCTCAAAAAGAACCAGCAAATCTGGGGAAACGAATACAGCAGATTTATTTGGGAAAAATGAGAAAAACCAGGTATGTCAAAAATAATACTTTATTTTTCGAACGTTAATCTTGAAATAAGATGATTATTGCTGTATTATTAAAGAAAAGGAGGAGTTTATGCTGCTTGAATACTATGAAAAATTGCTGCAGTTAAAATGTTTTTCATTTGATGACGCAGCAAAGATATTTGGGGATGAGCGCAAGGCCAGGAATATATTATACACTCTAAAGAAAAAGGGGCTGCTACAGT
>VSND01000210.1 GCA_009774145.1 Lachnospiraceae bacterium
AGCACATTGCTCCAGAAGGAGCCTGCCGGAAAGACACCCTCAAACAGCTTCGGCAGCTTGCTTCCCGGATCCATGGCGGGCGTATCCGAGGAATTGTTGTACATGGCCTTGCACAGGAACACTGCGAGACCCGGGCCGAGGAAATTGACGGCGGTCCCCGCGATGGTCTGATCCGCATGGAAGGAGATGCACGCTGCGGCGTGGATGGCTCCGAACAGCGCGCCTGCCAGTCCGGCGCAGAAGAAGGCGATCCAGCCGTTTCCCGTGGTCAGACCCATCACCGCCCCTGTAAAGGCTCCGATGGTCATCATGCCCTCGATCCCGATATTGACCACGCCGCTCCGCTCCGAGAAACAGGACCCCAGCGCCGCCAGCAGAAGGGGCGGGGTTGCGATCAGCGTCGCGTTGATGAGCAGTCCCAGATTTTTGATCATAACATCCATTTCGTTAAGCCTCCTTCTTTTTCGTAAAACGCGCGAACAGAATCCGGAATACCTGAGAGATCGCGATAAACAGAATCACGCATCCCATGATGATATCCACCACTTCTGACGGCGCCTTGACGATGCTCAGCTTGGAGCCTCCGTATTTCATGGCCCCGTAGAACAGTCCGGAGAAGATACAGCCCACGGGGCTGGAGGAACCGATCAGCGCCACGGTGATTCCTTCAAACCCGAAGCCCTCCTGTCCCGCAAACTGGCTGAGCCGCCCCGACATCCCAAGGGTCTGTACCGCTCCTCCAAGTCCTGCCAGCGCGCCGGAGATTCCAAGGGCGGTCAGCACGGACCCGTCCGCGTTGATGCCTGCATACAGCGCGCCGTTGCTGTTGAAGCCCACCGCTTTCAGCTGATAGCCCAGCGTCGTTTTTTCGATGATTACATAGATGAGGATGGCCACCAGCACGGCCAGTACGATGCCCCAGTTGGCCGCGTTGCAGTCCAGCGCACTCCGGAGGCTCTCCGGAAACAGCAGCCTTGCGGAGGCCGCCACGTCCTTTGTGGCCTCTCCGCCGCCTTCCTTGTGGATTACTTCCAGATTGACCACATAGTTGGACAGGTAAAAGGCGATCCAGTTGAACATGATGAAGGAGAGGACTTCATGGATTCCTCTTTTTACCTTCAGGAGGCCCACTGCCAGAGACCAGATGCATCCGGCCGCCGCTGCCGCCGCGACACACACCAGCGCATGCAGCACCGGCGGAAGCTTCAGTGTAATGCCCAGCACGCAGGCCGCCAGAGAGCCCACGACGAACTGCCCCTCCGCGCCGATGTTGAAGACGCCGGTCCGGAAGGAAAACGCCACGCTTAAGCCCGTAAAGATCAGAGGGCTTGCATAGATCAGGGTCCAAACCAGATATTTGGGTTTTCCGAACACGCTGCTTAACAGTTTCCCGTATGCCACTGCCGGGCTGATCCCGGCGATCACCAGAAAGACGGCCCCGATGAGAAAGCCGGCAAGAATGGCAGTCAGGGTGTAGAATACACTGCTTTCCAGAATACTTTTTTTCTTATTCATGCTGTTTACCTCCTGCCATCATGAAGCCAAGCTCCTTCTCATCTGCGTCCTTTCCGGGCACGCTGCCGGTGATCCGGCCGTCAAAGATGACCTCGATCCGGTCGGACAGGCTCATGATCTCGTCCAGCTCAAAGGAGACAAGGAGCACGGCCCGGTTTCTGTTTCTCTGTTCCACAATGTATTTATGTACGAATTCAATCGCTCCCACATCCAGGCCCCGAGTCGGATTTACCGCAATCAGAAGTTCTTTGTCGTTGGTCACTTCCCGGGCAATGATCACCTTCTGCTGGTTGCCTCCGGACAGGGTCCCCGCCGGCGCGCCCTCGCTGCCTCTCGGCCTGACATCGAACTTCTCCGTCAGTTTTACGGCATGCTCCCGGATGGCCTTCCGGTTCAGGAGCCCCTTTCTGGAATAGGGTTCTTCTTCAAAATGCTGCAGGATCAGGTTGTCTTCGTTGGAAAACTCCAGGATCAGGCCGTGCTTCTGCCGGTCCGCCGGAATGCTGGAGATCCCGCTTTCAAACGTCTCCTTCGGAGACCGGTTAAACACATCTTTCCCCAGAAGCGTCGCCTCTCCCGACTCCGCCTTCCGAAGCCCCGTCAGAATCTCCACCAGCTCCGTCTGCCCGTTGCCGTCCACGCCGGCCAGGCCCACGATCTCTCCTCTTCGCACCTGCAGGTTCAGGCCTCTTAAGATTTCCACGTCCCGGTAATCCTTCGCATGAATATTCTTCACATCCAGCACGACCTCGCCCGGAGCCATCTCTTTTTTCTCCACTTTGAAGTTCACGTCCCGGCCCACCATCATGGCGGCCAGATCGTTTTCGTTCACCTCGT
>VSND01000211.1 GCA_009774145.1 Lachnospiraceae bacterium
TCCACGTCAACCGGATCCGCCGGCGCTGCCCCGCCGACCATCGGCATTCTCACACATGCGCTGACGAGCAGCATCAGGGCAGCGGACAGATATATCCATCTCTTTTTCATGGGCGTCCCCTCCTTTACATCAGATTATAGTTTCCTCATCTCATCCAGCAGCTCTGCTTCCGTCTTTCTTGGTCCCAGCCTGCGGTAATAGATCAACATGATCAACAATATGATAAACAGCAGCGGAATACAGATCGCAGGAGCCACTATGTAATTCGGGATCCGAACCGCCTCCGATACCACGACCACTTCCCCGATGATGTTATCGATGCGCTTTCCGCGCACGAGCATGCGGTGGGTGTTAATGCCATAGGGCGTACAGGTGACCAGTGTACAGTAATCCTTTCCATCCGTTATGGCAAGTTCATCCGTCTCTTCGGGAAGAACGATACGGATCTGGTCAACCATGTAGGTAATGGTCTGATCCATAATATTCAGAGTAAAAGTATCGCCCTCGACCATCTGATCCAGGTCGGAAAACAGCTTTGCACTGGGCAGTCCCCGGTGACCGGACAGAATCGCATGCGTCCGCTCTCCTCCTACCGGAAGAGAGGAACCCGGAATATGGCCGACTGCAATCTGAAGAACCGCCTCGTCCACGCTGTGATACACCGGAAGGTTCACACCGATTGACGTGATCTGTACATATCCCATAATGCCGGTTCCCGTAATATCCAGAAGGCTGTCATACTCTGCCCGCTGTTCATCGGTAAGCGTGAAATTGACACCGTTGGCAAGCCTGCTGTTATACTCCCTTGCTGCTTCCAGCATTGCTTCCCTTTCCTGACCGGACAGGTCTTCCACCGCCGTCACATAGCTCGCAATCGCCCGTGTGGCGTGCATGGAGTTCCACCAGTCACTGACTGAAGGATAGAGCAGGATTCCTACCCCGACCAGTAATATAATGACTAATACGATTGTTGAAATCGAAGGACCTCTTCGCTGCTTTTTCTGCTTTTTATCTCTGCCCTTCTCTTCCCCTTGTTGTTCTTCTTTCTTCATAGGTTTCCCCACAGTGAATTGATATGGTGATATCTCTCACCTGCCAACGTCTGCCGGACTGTAAGGCCCGTTGCTCACCGCACACCACGTGAAGGTGTCAGCCTGTGCGGCAAACCGGGAACGGGACATCCCGTCCCCGGCCATATTCATGTTCTGAATCTGTTATTTTCTGTTATCTTCTTAAAACAGTTCGTTAAATTCTGCTGATCAGCGAGCGCTCATACGCTTCTTGGTAACCAGAAGGATACCTGCTGCTACCACAAGGATTCCGCCGACTACGTAGAAGATCGTAGTACCGATACCACCGGTGGACGGAAGAAGCGTACCTTTCTGGTTCACAATCTCAAGTGCTGCAGGATCCAGATCATCAAGATTTTTCTCTACTGTAACAGTGGTTGTAGATTCTGAACTCTCAGACACCAGGTTTCCATCCTCATCATAATGTTTCTCACCTGCTGTAGCGAATATTGCCTCTGTAAGAAGCTGCGGAGTAAGTTCTTTCGACTCAAGCAGCTTATTATAGCCATCCGGAGCCTTAAACTCGGTTACCGTCAGTTTAACATCGTCTGCAAGACCAATGATGTAGAGTTTGCCATTTTCATCAGTACTGAGCTCTGCACTTTCAGTCTCACTGGCGGGATCATAGGAAACTACTGTATAAACACCTGGCTCGCCTGCTTCTACAGTTAAACCTTTGATCGTAAACGTTGCACCTGCAAGAGAATTTCCTTCTTCATCCACTTTCTTGATCGCTGCTGCATATGTTTTGATTACAGCTGTATCTTCCCAGGTTTCATCCCAGGGTTTCTTTTCAGTTGAATCCTCATCAACATAAACAGGTCTGATAGAAATAGTATTCGTATCAGCTGTATTGATGTTCGTCGTAGAGGTCAGTACAGCTTCATACTCAACAACAATCTTTGCACCCTGAGCGTACAGATTCGTGTATGTTCCATCGGCAGCCAGCGTTGCCCACGGAATAAGAATTGCTTTTTTGTATGTGACAGCCGTGTCACCAGTTCCAACTGTAACTTCGCCAAACTGATAAGCTGCAAGATCCTTTTCATCTTTGATCACAGTTCCAGGATCTGTTTCAGTTGCGCCAATGGTAATCTTTGTTACCTTTGCATCTGCCAAATACTCCGGCAGTGTATCCTGAATCACATAGTCAACAACCTGCTTGGACTCTCCATTCAGATCAATATAGTTGGTAGTGTCAAAGGTACCGGTATACTTAACTGTATCACCGATGGAATAAGACTCTTTCTCCACTTCCTTAAGTACGGTAGGGGTATTAACATTCTTATCATAAATATCAGCATCCGGCTGAGTAGATGTCACTGTGATCGCAGCTTTGGTAACCACTCCGTTTTCATCGGTTGATACATGAGTAGTTGTAACTACATAATAACCATACGGCAGTCCGGTAAATACAAGGTCACTATCGCCGTTGCTCACTTCTGAAACAACTACGTCAGCATCTTTTGCCCATGCTTCAAGGGCTGCTTTTAAGCCATCCGTCATTTTGGTGCCTGTGATTTTGCCGTCAGCATCCTTCTCGACAATCTCACCAGTAGGAGAAACATAACCTGCATCGTCAGCCTCAAAGAACGCTCCAAGAGCTGGTGGAACTTCTCCCTGATATGCAATGTTGTCACCATTGACAGTTGCATCAAAAAGCTTATGAAGACTGTACATCTCGCCTTTTGCCGGATTCTTGATTGTGATTGTTGCGCCGTCGGCATCAGCCGGATCCAGTGCTTTCGTCTGTGCAAAACTTGTCATTGTCATCCCAAGGACCATGACCATCGCCAGTAAAATACCGGCAAGTTTCTTAATTCGTTTCATAACTCATCCTCCTTTTCATTTTACATTGTTTGAAACGATTTTTGTGTTTCTTTGAACCCACAATTCTCATTCTATTCAGATCTAAGAGAACCTTATACCCTCCTTTCACTGAATTTTTTATTATACATCAAGCCTGTGCCAAGTAAGATAAAGAAAGCACCTGCTATCATGTACCAGATTGGTCCGGGACCGCCGGTCTCGGGAAGATTGTATTCAACCTGCTGGTTGATATAGTCAACGACATCATCTCTATCCCAGTCAATATTTCCTTCCACGGTCTGATCCTTTATAATCGCACCTGACGTATTGCCCGTACCCAAACCGGGTTCATAACCGGCATGATTCTTTTCTTCAATGGTATACGTCGTTCCATCCGGAAGGTTAAATACCTCTATCGTCTGTCCATGTCCTAACTTGAACGTACCTCCAGAACGAATATCACCCGATTCCACCAAGGATCCGTCTTTATTCTTTATCCTGTATGGATAATCGTTAGTGGCAATGTTCGCTGCGTCGCCTTTGAAAGTAATCACAAAGTCGAAACGTCTGCTTTCTGTCTTGCCGCAGATCAATTTGCCGTCTGCATCGTAACAACCCGAAACATGCGTATGCCCCTCTGCCGGCTCTCCTTCTACAGTCTTTCCCAAAGTCAATGTGCTCTTCACATTACCCGTATAGTCAATAACGGGAACTGCATTCACAGAGGGCAGTGTAAACTGCATCCAGCAGGTAGATCCGGAAGCACCTCTTTCTGTATAAAAGAATTTCAATTTATACTTCGGATTCACGCGGTCATCTTCCTGATCGGATTCATCTGCATTGCTGTTGTCGTTGTTAACATCGTTACTGCTGTTATCCTTGTTCGCAATGTTATCCTCAGGCTTCTGAATATAGTTCCAAAGATCCACATATTCTCCTGCCGCCTGATGGACGCCGCCGATATCACAGATCAGCTTTGTAGAACCATCCGGATACTCCAGGAATACCCACATATCATCGTCGCCGAAGAAATAATAGTTTAACGGTCCTACATAATCGTCTGTCAGTTCGAACTCAACTTCGAAGGTCATTCCGAAGAAGCTGTTGTGTAATTGTTTGTCATCCGAATTTATTAAACCATATGTCTTATAAATATCTTCCGTACCAAATTTAGGATCGTGTCCATTCGCCGTGTCACCCCATGTAGGAGAATTATCCATTGGCCAGAACTGATTTGTAAATACAGGATCACCAGGCTCAGTACCCCATGCTTTCACAGCACTTCTTTGAAACTGATTCAAATTTTGTGCATGCTGCCCGCTTCCTGACACTGATGCCAGCGTATAAGTATCTCCGTCACGGTCAAAATTGAGCGAATACCCGCTGATTTCTGTTTTTCCAATTACATTTTGGTTCTTTGGATTAAACAAATCCGGCGCATCCGCTTTAATTACAGGAAGTCCCTGGGATGAGAGCTCTGATTTTACCAGTCCAAAAAAACATTTTTCTATTATTGTACTTGGCGACTTTCCATCTGGTTTCGTCTTGGCTCTGTTAATGTAATTGGTATAATTTGCTCCTCCAGGCAGTGTGTCATTTTGCAGTCCTGTGTCACCTGAATTGTTATTACCAAATCCATAATTCGCCGTATAACCTGTATTCGCATAATTTGCAAAACTGTTAATTCCCTTACGATTACGGGCATCGCCTTCCTCGATGGAACCATTTGTAAAATCGTAATCAAAAAACCTTGCAGGATAATTCTTGTTTTCCTCTTTATTACTTCTGCCAACCAGTCGGATCACGGTGTCCTTGGTAATATGCACTGAAATCTCGCCTTCTGCTGTTTCACTGTTATTACGAAATACCAGTTTTTTAATGTCATCTCCGCTGTAAACCGTCCAGGCATCTTTGCTCATGCTGTCCGCCTGATTCGTATCATTCAGCACCCAGACTTCATAAAGATCATAGTTCAGACCGTCTTTTGCGAATTTATTAATGTGATCCAGACCACCTGCCGCTTCTTTATATTCATATAAATCCGCCGTATAAATCTTGGTCAGCGAATCCACAGAATCTTTATCCTTATACACAGGGTCGAAAACAGGCCAACCTGACGTATACTCTATACCAGTCTCTTTCAGGTACATTTTACGGGTTCTGGGCTTTCCATAGTTATTCGGCAGCTCTGCGCCGTTCAATACCCCCGCCTGCCCCTCTCTCACCGTGTCAATAATATTAACCGATGTTGAGCCATACCCTTCTCTGTCTTCCATAATCTGCGCATATGCATAATACTGCACTATAAATGTCGGATTCGAAGTCGATTGTTCCGTCAGCGCCATAATGCCGCCGTTCCACTCAACATCCATCTGCTGTTCTTCACCCACATCCATGGTTGCAAGCTTATTTATCTGACCGGCTTCTGACACGCCGATCGCCATAACGGAAATCTCAGTCTCTTCGTCCTCATCAGCCAACAGTTCTTTAAACGCCTGAACTTCTTCTTTGTTTTCCGTTATTTTGTTTACAACTGCAGTATTCTGCGATGTAACATTTACAAGTTCCGTGTTTTCCTGCCCTTCACCGACCGTTACTGAGTCATCTGATACCATATCCCTGACTTCTGCTGTCTCATCATCCGAAGTTTCAGTCTCACTCCCGGTTTCATTCTCCGAAAGCGTCTCCTCTTCCGGAGTTGTCTCCTCTGCAGTTGGCGCTGCTGTATCCAGTGTAATCTCTGCTGTCACTACACAGCCGGACAGATCCAGTTCCACTTCCCCATAAGTCATATGATAGGAAATCGTATGAAGTATGTTTCTGTTAACCTCATCTGTAGACTCTCCAAGATAATCCATAAGGGCTTCACGCAACTCAGCGTCGTCATCCAGCGATTTCACATAAAAGTTCAGCTGCGGACCTACAGTCCCTTCATCTGCTTCTATGTTCTCTTCCTGCTCCGACATATCGGCATCCAGATCCGCCACTTCATTATCCGTTTCCTCTTCACTGTCTTCAGATGGCAGTTCTGTCTCAGACTGTATGGATTCTTCCGTATCCGGTAATGTGCTTTTCCCTTTCTCTTCAGGCAATTCAACTATAACAGGAGATCCATCTGTGGTTTTTGCATCCCCTTCCACATGGAACACCATGTGAAAAGGATCCGCATCAAATTCAAAGTCATTGGAGATATGAAGTGTTCCATCCTTGTTGACCTTTATCTCCTCTTCTGGTCCATACCCGATCGCAATTTCCGAAAAACTCATCATCTTGAAGGATGTGCTGTTATCCTTTGCATCGCTTCCATCAAGTTTCTCGGTTCCGCCTTCTGCAAAGTGAATGACTGTGATCGGTTTTCCTTCCGCCAGACCGTCTTCATCAATAAACTGTATGGATACCGCCACTGGCGTCTCCGGTTCAATTTCCTCTCCTTCCAGATAGAAGCCGATCTTAAGCAGAGCTCTCATGGTAGCAGTCTCGTCTTTGAGCATCTCCCGGTATTCGGTTTCCCGGTTTCCGTAATGCTCCTGATCGCTGTCCGGAGTGATTTCTTCTGCAATCAGTTCTGCTTCTTCCGGTATATTGGCATCATTGTTATATTTTACAACGACGATATATTTATCGCTTTCATAAATCTTACGGCCATCATATATTTCCAGAACCTCATATCCGCAGATCAGATTGCC
>VSND01000212.1 GCA_009774145.1 Lachnospiraceae bacterium
ACAGATAAAGTTTGCATTTTTCTATCATCCAGTTTTCTACCTTCCTGACGGAACTCTATAATATATGAATGTATATATGTAAAAAACCATCCGTCTATTTTTACCCTTCAGAAATCATTCCTCAAAGCATATTCATATTCCCAGAATACTCCAATTTTCATTTTGTGTCATGTCATCAATATCTGCTTTATTATTAATACATACTTGGATATTTTCCAAAGCCATTTTTGGGGGTAATGTCAATCTGTCTTTGAAAGGAACAGAATTTTCAATCAAAATATAATTTTCATAATCAACTATTTCCAATGACGCAATAATCCTCTTATGATCAAAGAAAAATATATGAGAAATATCATCTACAGCATCAATATCAAAATTGAAAGCCTCAATATAAGTCCAAAATTTCACATCAATTATTTCAATTTCATATGCTTGAACATCTAATAATTCATCTGGCTTTTCTAAAATATTAATATTACTATACAATGGAAACCTGGAAATCACTGTTTCATATCTCATTCTTGTATAGATAATAATCCCATTGCACATGATCTCACACCACTTAATGAAACATTTCCATTGCCCCATTGTAAACCTTCCCGTCCTGTTATATTGCCCTATACATAATATATTAACCATTTTCTTTGTCCCTTTTGATTGTATTCTGATATATTCTTAAAAACAGTATAATAACTGTTGAGTAGATAAGGAGATTACTCCTCTTATGTAATTTATTTTTCTTTGAGTTTCAAACGCTCAGGTTATAACAACCTCCTGCAGTTCCAGGCCAACTGCATGCCGCATCAGCAGGCTCTCTGCCAGATCCATCCGGATCACTGTCTTTTTCCTGTCTTTCACCCATATCTGAAAGAATGGCAGCCCCTTCATCTTCCGCTCATCCAGCCGGACAGCTCCTTCTCCCGGATACGGTTCCTCCAGTACACAATCCACCTCTTCCAGGATCGGACAGAAATAAGAGGCACATTCTTTTCCGGAATCGCCAAACAGCACTGCAAAACACCATGGAATCTCCGGATCATAAAAAGATACCACATCTTTTGCCGGTTCTGACAGCAGAAGGAACGGGGACAGCAGAATATCCGGAAGAATATGGTCCACTCCCGTCCGCATTTTAAAATTCTTCTCCGTATACTGCCAGAAGGTATTCGGTTTTTCCAGTCTGTACACTGGTATTCAGACTGCTGACCCCAAGCCACGCTGCCCGTTTTCTCTGCGCTGCCGCCTGCTCAAACAGTCCGTCGAACATACGAAGGACTTCCTTCTGGCGTTCCTGTCTCTGATATTCCTGCATCAGCCTCCTGCACTGACTGCCGAACCGTTCCTTCTCCAGACCGTCAGCTGCAGCCGCAAGCTCATCAATCCTCATATCCGGATTCCTCCCTGACCGTTTTCAAAACCCGCAGAACCTCCGGCTTCCATCTGTCATAATCCCTGAAAACACAGAAAAAAGTACCAAGAAGCAGACGCTCCCCTGCCTGGAACAGAAACATCAGATTATATACCCTTTCATCTGCGGCAAAGCTCTTATAATCAAACCACAGAACCGGCAGGCTCCCGGATACCTGTCCTTCTTCATAAAAAACGTTCTTACGGTCCAAACGCATCAGGATACGCCGGAGATCTTCTCTGAGATTTTCCATATGTTCATTCTCTGAAATTTCTTCTGTACTCAACGTCTGAAATGTAAACCCGGCATGTTTCCCCGGACAGATCAACAGCTTCTCCGGCCGGTATCCGGACAAAAAGACGGAACCTGCCATATCCTCCCCGGTTTCCTCGAATCCTTCCATCAGTTCCATACAGAATCCCTGTCCGTGAAACATTCGGATTTCATCTGTTCCATCCGCTGGCGCTTCTTCATCTCTGCCATACATCCGCAGCATTGCCTGAAGCATCCAGTCCATATCCTGACTGCTGGCTTTCTGCATCTTTCCCTCTCCTTTCCCGCAATGTGAAGTACAGACGTTTCAACACTGCCTGCCATTTGTCATACTGGAAGGTCCGTTCTCCGTTGGGAAACATCAAAGACGTTTATATCTTTTTCGTGACATCATCTCTTTTAGTTTTCCCTCTACCAGTACATCTCCTTTTTCTGTTATTGCTTTCAGAAAATATAACTTTTGCTTCGAAGTATATCCATAGGCATCAAATAAAATCGTTTTGCCATTTTTCAACTCTATTGCAACCTCACTTGGTTTACGTCTTTGATAATGATAATGATATATCTCTTCACCATATAGATCCTGAGAATACCCTATCCTGTAAATATCTCTTTTTCAGTTTATCAGGTAATACCCGTTTTCCAATTTCTCTATCTCTCCATGCAATAAGGTTTGCAGTAAATATATTTAAAGCAAACAGAACAATCATAATCAAAATACAGTCACTGGTTTTTACAGGCATATTATGTTCAACCTCCTGATCTATCTGTTTAATCAGCAGCGCCACAAAATTCTCTATAACGTTTTTGTATCAGATCTTTGAAAAGTGTTCGCCGGACTGCACCAGACGAACGGAACTTCCCAGTTCATCCTGCTTGACCTGATTGGTTCATGGTAGCCTTGAGCAACTCCTTCTACCTCAACGCCATTTTTCTGTCCGTTTTTTATAAATTGGATTTCTTTTTGATTTTAATGCCGGACTTATTCGTTCTATATCACTCATCCATTAAACCTCCATTATTCTCCACACTCTATACCATCAGATCCTGTATTTTGGGTCATTCTGTATTTTACACTTTGCCACTGCAGTTTTTTCCGTTCATAAAAGCGTCATTTGAGAACCTTTTCTAATTCTGTTGAAATCTGAACTTCCCCGTTCCGACTCAATATATTTATGATCTCTCTTAGCTGTTTCAAACTGTAGATAAGAGGATCAAAAGTAAATATTTTTCCATCATTCATCTCGATTGCCACTTCTTCATATGCACCCTGGTAATTTATTATTTTTTTCTCCCGAGGTGTTTTTTCTGAATGACAATACAAATCTTTTCCATACATTTCAAAGGAAAAACCTATTTTTGATACATCTGCCGGATTAATTTCGATTCTTTGATGAATCCAACTGTTTTTTTCTGTATTCCCCAACTCCATAACCTTCTGGTCAATAATTACTTTTCCATAATCGATCTCCATATGATCTTTATAGTGCCTTATAAATCCTGCGCCTAAAAAGATACACCATAATAAAAACAGAAATATAAAAAGAATAAAACCCATAGTTTTATCGTATGATAAAGCAAGTACAATGGGCAAACCAAATCCAAGTGTTACCGTAGATAACATTACGACCATTTCACCTGCAATCCCCCCTGGCTTGATAATCTTTTTTTCATAACCTGAACAACTCCTTCTGGCCTGCTTTCCAAATTCACTGTATTGATACCAGATATGATCTTTTCCTGTAGATTCTGACTATTATAAATACATGCCGGCACTGCTCCGTTTGGACATATCTTTTAAAAGAAATTCTGCACGACATTGTATTTTATATAGACCATGTTCTTATTCTGAAAGGATATGTATTACATATAACTATGCAATACATCAACCGCCTCCATGTATTTTCAAAAAAGAATTTACAGAAGGAACAGAATCAAAAATCCAACTGATAGTGAAATAAGATTTACAATAAAAAGTATATAAACAATTTTTCTTCTCCTCATATTATCTTCCAATATTTCTCTATCCGTTGGGAGATTTTTCCGGTCTATAAACTCAAAATTACATTTTGGGCATTTCTCAACATACTCAGGAACATAGAAACAGCGAGGCAGCTTATTTCCACACTCTGGACAACGCCAGAACTTTCCTGTAAAAATTCTAAATGGTAAATGTATAATGCTGAAAAGCCCGAACGCAACCAGGATCTTCAAAACATATTCCTTAATATTTATGATACATATACATATGCAACAAAATAGTATAGATTCAGTTATTAATCCATATAAAAAAATTTTTTTGCTGGCTGTTTTATATACCATATTACATTTTGACTTCAGACGATGACTCATTTGCTCCATAATATTTTACTAACAACTCCCTTTAATTTTTACAATCTGCTTCATTATAATTATTCTCTTCTGAAAGTAGTGGAGCCACAGTTACTGCAACAACTTTTGATAGAATTCCTGCGGGTACAGCTTCCGGTAAAATTTAAAGATGTTCATACAGATCACGTGAATATCCTATTTTGTAGACATCTCTTTTCATTACTTCACTTCTTTCATTTTCCAACTTTCCCCATGGATCTTTTCGTATTTTATTTTTTATTATTATTTTTTCATCCATAAATACAATCATCTGTGTTTTTTACATTGGATTATTTTATCTTTTTTCATAACTTCTTTTAGAAATAATCTCTTTCAAACTTCCTGTAATGACAACTTCCCTGTTTACAGTTAATGCTTTCAATATGATTGCCTGCTGCCATGGAACAAAAAAATAAATATCAAATGTACTTTTTTCTCCATTCTTCATTTCAACTACAATTTCGCTTCGATATCCTCGTGTCTTATACCGGTAAAAATACAGTTCCTTTCCATACAAATCCATTGAATATCCGATTCTGGATATATTATCTATCGTAATCTCATCCCGTTGTATTT
>VSND01000213.1 GCA_009774145.1 Lachnospiraceae bacterium
ATTCCCTGCAGTTTGCTGCAGGGAATTATCTTAAATAATTTGGGGGATACAAATTAACATTTTTTCATATACGGGATCAAATGGGTTGTGATTTTCTATATGAAATGTATAACCCAGATTCCATGATTCTATTAATGGTTTGATTTTAAGAAAATCTATTGGCGTATGATAAATGGATATACACAGTACAGGTTTATATTTTGTAATGGTCTCCCGGGAACCTGCAATTGTTTTATATTCCATCCCTTCCACATCTAATTTCATAAAACGGGGATGAATGTTATAGTTGGATACGAGTGTATCTACTTTATATACAGCTACTTTTTGTGCTTCTGCATATAAAGTATTATTATTTATATCGTACAAAGTACTTGACGAGCCGAAACCATAATATATCTGTTCTGTGTCTCGGTCACTGACTGCGCCCAAAATAGCCTGAACTTTATGGGAAACATGATTGGCAGAGATCACAGTCTCCATTATTTTTAAATTATCCTGGTTCAATTCTACGGTAAAGACTGTATTGCCGGTATATTTGCTTAATATAACGGCGGAATCGCCAATAAAACCGCCTAAATCCAGAATATCCCCATCATAGATATATTCCAGTATATCTTTTTTCATGTATTTTAGGCCATGCTCATAATAGAATACTGGTATTTCATAGACAATTTGATCTGGAAGTATATATTGCTCTATGATTTTTTGATAAGATCGTAAAATTATTTCCTGTTCGGATAATTCCTGTTTTGTAAAAACCAGATTTTTATTTAATAAAAAACCATGTTTTTCTGTATAAGCAGAACGGGGAAGCATTTGTGTGTTACGTTCCCAAAGTATTTTTAAATATTGAATGTCACTGCTTTTTAAATTATAGAACAGAGTCTCCAGTTCATTTGCACAGTTACTATTATGACTAATATGGTAATCTTTAAATTTATCCGCCCAATACCAAGTATTTCCCTGAAAATATACGGGAAATTCACATGGGATCCAAGTTGGATAATATTTTTCGGGATCAGGTATTTCAATGTTATTCTTTTGATCGTTTAAGTGGTCTTTTATGTTCCAGGAAAGCCACCAGACATCTTCCATTTTTTTCTTATAGGAATTTAAAGATAATTCCATATCAGATAATCGTTCTTCTAAATGTATGCTTTTTAATGATTCTAAAAAAATCTGGTGGGCATTTACTATTTCTTTCTGCAGTTTTTCAGATTGATCTGATAGTATAATGCCGTCAAGTGTTTTTTGCATTTCCAAATTTGTCTGATGAATATTATAGCAGTACCAGTAGAAATCTTTTTTTAAGGTGATGCATTGTTGCCTGAAATTTCGAAGTTGTTTTAATATGGGTAATTTCCCCAGAGATTGTTTGAACGAAAAGCACTTAGTACATCTTTGCTTCATATTTCTTTTTTGAAAAAGATCAATTTCCGAAGAAGTGTAAAATACAGGATCTGTTTTTTCAATAAAAGAATCTTTGTATTCCAACAATTGTTCTTTTTCCCAATGACTAAGATAATTGGAAACTTTGTGCAGATATGTATAATAATTTGGATCATTATCTGCAAAAATCCATCTCCGCTCATATAGCAATCGAATAACGATTTTTAAATATAATTTGAGATAAATTTCATCGGAATACATGGATTTGAATATGTGCCCTATGTATTCCAGAATTTTAAATATTTCTTTTTCACGTCCTGTTGAATGTGTTGTTATACTTTGCGGGCGTTCTTTGCGGTAGAAATACAAAGGTTTGTTTATGTAAATGAAACTACTGCATTTACTGAAATATTCATAGAAAAAAGTATGGTCTTCATATAATATACGTTCTTTGAATAAGATATTATTTTCTGAAATAATAGAACGCTTCCACAGTTTGTTGCATACACTTGGCCACATATCTGTGAGAATGGTTTTATCGGTTTCAATATGGTAGATCTTTTCAGCAGCCAAATTGTTGTAGTGAAATGCAGTGTGAGAAGTACATGCCTTTGTAGTGTCATTTGTCAACATAATACCACATACAGCTGCATCACATTTGACTGAGCAGAGAGCAGTATGAAGCAGATCAACCATGGAATGGTCAATATAATCATCACTGTCAACGAACAGGATATATTCTCCGCGAGCTTCTTTTATGCCAGTATTTCTGGCGCCGCCCAATCCTTTATTTGTATGATGATTTATTAAACGGATTCTCTTGTCTTTTTTTTGGTATTCTTTCACAATAGTAATACTGTTGTCCATTGTACAATCGTTTATGCAGATTATCTCAATGTCGCGGTAAGTTTGATTTATTAAGGAGTCCAGACACTGTTCAATATAATCTTCTACATGATAGACTGGTAAAATTATTGAAATCATAAAATACTCCTTTATTCGTTTAGAAAAATTTGTAGTCGTTATAAATGTTATTTATCAGGTTTTTATATTTTTCTGCAAATATCTTTGTTGTATAGAATTGTTCATAAGAACTCAGCACTTTCTGGCTGATAGTTTTCCTGTTCGTATCGGATAATTGACTGAATTCCATGATTTTTTCAGCCAGATCTACAGCGGTATTTTGATATAAAATGAGTGCATCAGTCATATTCTGTACGGATTTGTTCCCTCCGGTTGCGGAGGCAATGACTGGAATACCTGCTGACATAACTTCTAACAGTACCAGATCAAAATATGTCATTCTGTTGGGAAGAACAAATACATCAATTGCCATGAAAAGATCAGCCGGATTAGTCCAGCCAGCCTCAATCCATCGTTCATGCTGAAGAGGAGAGTAGGTATTTCCCTGTTTTCCGCCTATTAAAAAACATGTATTTTCGTTTTGAAATAATACTTTCTGGGCAGCTTCTTTTAAAATATCATATCCTTTAATTTCATTATGCCGCCCTACATATCCAATTACAAATTTACCAGATACACCATACTTTTTTTTGGCTTCTTCTTTGGTTAAGGAGGAGCAAAGCTTCTTTGCACCGGTTTCAATAAAGCGAATATCCTTTTTTCTGGAAATGTCATTAAATCCGTCCATCGTCTCCTGTAACGGCTCCATGGCTTCTTTACTTGGGAATATTAGAATATCTGCATTGTTGAATGCTTTTTTTTCGACTGTTTCCCATAGTTTTCCAATTTGTCGTGCGTGTCTTTCGTCATATCCATCTTCTAGAGCTGATTTATAATATTCTCTTGATGAAGCCTCTGGTGTATGACAGGTAAGCATGAGCTTGATATGATTAATATGCAGATGATTCAAAGTGTTTTTTACTTTCACTGCGTCACCGACAGTATGTACATGTATGGTTCGAGTATTCTCTGAATTAATATTTTGGAATAATTTCTTATTACAGTACATTTCATTATAATTCTGTAGAAAAGCAAGATAATCCTCATAGACTTTTTTCTTATGACGGGATATGTTGTTGATAAAAAAGCTTTTTAAGTGTTCTTCGGAATAAAAAAAATTATGAATATATTTTCGGATACCTCTGATTTCAGGATCAGGCATAACGGGAGTCTTTTCCTGGATGTCGAAAAAAATCATGGGGTTTTCGTTGTTGTCAATCTGATTCAGTCCGTCTAGAAGATTAGCCAGATAACCTGTAGGTCCCCCGGCACGGATGTCCAGGTACCACTCATAATAAATAATGTGGTTCAGTGCTTCAGTTTTCTTTTCATTGAGATTAATCATATGTGCTTCTCCTTGCTGCTCTGCGCATTGGATTTAAATACATGTTTTTTTCCAATAAAATAATTGAGAATAATCACAAAAAGTGTTACGACACATTTACTTATAAATGCCCTGATATCTAATATCTCTACCATGAAAATTAACCCCAGATAATCGATAATCATAGTAGCTCCGCGGGCTATAAGAAATCTTCCAAATTCTTTTAGTAGCTCGTATATATTTCCTGTGTGGCTTTGAAAGACCAGGTTTTTATTACAGATATATGAAGTAAGCTTGACGATCAACAAAGTTATGATATTGGCAGGGCGATAATTCATATTGATGAACAGAAATATCTGAAACAGTAAAACATTCAGAACAGAAGTACAGATACCGACAATTCCATAAAGAACGGTTTCGCGGTTGACTATTTTTTTTATCTGTTTATTGTGAATGATCATAATCCGATTTCCTGACATGATATTGAACATCTTCTATAACTTTTCGATTTGCTGCTATCGTATCTGCTAATAAGCCTGTGATGAAAGTCTGAAAACTAAGTAAAATCAATAAACTGGCAAGGATCAATGACTGTATATGCCCATCTCCATTTCCCTGAATCAGAAAAATCAGAAACCGAAGTTCGAGTGCAAATCCTGGGATAAAAAATGCCCCCCCCCAAAAGAGTAAAAAAGCGCAGCGGCTTATACATTAAAAATGCACGTACAATTGTCAGCATTGATTTTTTTACATAACCGAACATACTGTTGAACAGACGGGATGGCCTCAGTTCGTCATTGGTACGAATAGGAACAGATGTCATGGCGATTCTGCTTTGTCCAGCCTGTACAATCGTTTCCAATGTGTAGGTATATTCGTTTATCACATTAAGACGCATAGCAGCTTCCCGGCTGTATGCGCGAAATCCGCTGGGAGCGTCCGGGATCTCTGAATGAGAAGCGATACGGACGACCCAGCTGCCAAGATGTTGAAGCTTTTTCTTGAGTGGAGAAAAATGGGCTGTCTGGTCAATGGGACGTTCTCCGATGACAATATCGGCTTTTTGATCCAGAATTGGTTGAATCAGTTTTTCAATATCTTGTCCACAATATTGATTGTCAGCATCTGTATTAACGATGATATCAGCACCATTTCTCAGACATGCATCAAGACCTGCCATAAAACCTTTGGCAAGTCCTCTGTTTTGTTTGAAATTTACGATATAGTTTATTCCCCAACGTTCAGCAACTTCTACAGTATTATCCTGGCTTCCATCATTAATGATCAAATATTCAATCAGATCAATTCCCTCAATATGACGGGGCAGGGCATTCAGTGCTGTTTCCAGGGTGTTTGCTTCGTTGTAGCAGGGAATTTGTATGATTAGCTTCATCCGTATTCTCCAATGCTGTTTTCTTTTGTGAGAGGTGTTTATACAAAAATGCCTACATTTTTGTATTTGCATAATATACTGATGATTTCCCGTACATCCTGCCGCAATTTTCCGTACAATACCTTCTTTCGGTACTTTGGGATGAAAACTATATGATACTGGCATTTCCAACAGGTATGTGATAAACTTCTATTGTCCATTTGGGCATCCTCCTGTGCCTGAAATTTGGCTTGCGACAGCAATTTCATTGTAGTACAGGAGGATTTTTATTGATATCCTCACCGTCTCCAACTTACCCTGTTCTCCCCAGCATAGCTGGGGGATTAGGATTTTCATTTAAAGATTATAATTTTATGACTTTTAACAAATTAGGGGAAAACCGTTCCTATACATGTGGCTGACAGATACGTTATCGAATTGATTGAGACTGTGCCTTCAATCGTTTTTCCGCCTTTGTCCGAGGCCGAATACAATTTTGAAAATCCGAATGCACTTTTCCAATCATAAACCGTATGGGCTATTGTAAATAATCTGAATGATTTCACAATTGGAGGCGAGAAAATACAGCTGATTTCCACCTCCTTTTTTTGATTTTACAAGGTTCGCCAACAGAGGAAATATGAATAGTCTTCCTTGCTTTTTTGTAGGAAATCTGTATAATAAAAGTAGACCTTTAATCAAGAAAGGGATGAAAATAATTATGCAAAGATATGAGGAACAAAAAAAATTGGTCTCGAAACTGAATGTAATTGACGATGTTTTGTTCCACAAGGTGGTAGAAGATAAAGAAGTATGCGAAGAAATACTCCGAATCATACTAAATAAGCCGGATTTGGTAGTTGTGGAATCTCAACCACAACGTTTTCTCCGCAATTTAGGGGCACATTCAGTGATTTTAGATGTATTGTGTCAGGATGGCTCTGGAGATTATTTTAATATAGAAGTACAGAAAAAGAATGATGATGACCATCAAAAAAGAATTCGTTTTAATCGCTCGAATATCGATACCTCTTTTGTAGAGAGCGGTATCAAATATGAACAACTGCCAGATGTGTATCTGATATTTCTTACGAAATTTGATATTTTCGGAGAAAAACATACCATTTATCATATTGAACGGGTTATCAAAGAGACAGGAACTATAGTAGAGAATGGAACACATGAAATCTATGTAAACACAGCCATAGATGATGGAACAGAGCTTGCAGGGTTAATGCAATATTTTAAAAAGAGTGTAGGAGTACATCAAAAATTTCAAAAACTTTCCAAACGAGTCCAATATTTCAAAGAATCCCAGAAAGGAGTGATCGAGATGTGTGAACTGGTAGAAGAATATGCAAAAAAATACGTAGAAGAGGAAGTAAAAAAAGTAGAAATTAAAACAGCTTTAAATTTATTACAAAATGGTATTTCTGTCGAACTGGTAGTAAAATCTCTTCCTTCCTTATCAGAGCAGTTTGTGAAAGAACTTCAGGCGCAGCTTTTGTAAAAAAAGAAACTTGAAAAATTAACTGAAATACTGGAAGTGGATAAAAAGGGCTGTCGGTTAATATCGATTTTAAGCTCTAAATCTGTTTTGGAATAGCTGTTCCTGTATGCCCCCTGTTTAGAACTATCTATTTCCCGACAGTCCCTTTTTGCTGTAAAATACAACAGTATTCTGCAATTTCAGCTTTAGCGTGTGGTTCATGACAAAAAGCCAAGATCTTATTTCCCATTTTATCTTGGATTGTAAGTTCCTGTCGCATTTTTTAGAAGAATGCCTATCAGTTCCGCGTTTCCTTTAAAGAAACTTATTTTTGTTGGTATCTTGCCTGCTTTCGGATATGCCCTGGTAACAGGAATTTCACATGCCTTCATACCTATCTGAGTAGCCCTGACCGAGAGATATGCCAAGAGTTCATACGTCATAAAAATATCCCGCAGAGGCTGTACACGTTTATCCATAAGGTATCTTCTGGAATAAGCTCTGTAAGCATTTGTTGTGTCCGTGAAGCGCTGATGTGCAGTCAGGGAAATTATGGGGGCGTGTATCAGCTTTACTGATACTGTTCGAATAAATGGCGTATTAATCGCTCTGCCGCCTTTTATAAAACGAGAGCCTTGGATTAGATCATAGCCTTCTTCCAGTTTATTAATAAAATGTGGAACATCCTCAATACTGTCCTTATTGTTTCCGTCAATGGTAATGACTCCCTTATATCCTCTTTCCAAAGCCCACCAGATACCCATACGAAGCTGAGCTCCCTGTTTTCCAGAGTCTTGTTTTACAAGCAAAGTGTTCACATCCAAGAATCTAAGTTTGCTTTCCTCCGTGCAGCCATCCATTGATCCGCCATCACAGATAACGATATCTGCATAGTGAGAAACATTATGTTTCTTCGCCCTTGTCAATTCTTTGGCAATGCGGTCTCCCTCGTTTATAATGGGAATCAGAACTACATATTCTTTCTTTTTTTCAGCATATTCAAAGCATTCAAACTTTGGCACGCCGTTCTGCTTTTCATAAATCATATAAATCTTCTTTCCTATATAATATTTCTTAACAATGGCATTTTTCTGAAAATTTCAGCTGCAATATTTAATATACCAAACAAAAAAATAATCATGAGTATCGCTTCTACCGTGTTTTGTAATGGTCGTATTTTCGTCAAGTAGAGCAAAATCGGCAAATGTCCAAGATAAACTGCAAATGTATTATTTCCGATTTTAGCTACTAATCTACATGGTTTTTCGCTTTTCAGATGAACCTGAAATATGTAAACAAAAACCAGGAAACAGGAATCGTTCCTCCCTGAGCACTCCCTGCAATAAAATCAGTCCAAATGTCTCTGACTTCAGATGTTAATGCAAAATGGAAAACTGCCCAAAATACAGTCCACCCAAACAATTTTAGCATTACAGATTTCACTTTATTTTCATAGTACTGAATGGATGTTTCTCTTTTAGCTCCGATCAGGTACCCTGATAATAGAAAGAACCCTGGAACACAGAAACTAACTCCATAGTACAGAATATATGTACTCCCCCATTTCCCAGCACATCGTCAATGACATGGTAATTTAAAACACCTACACAGCACATAATTCGGAATAAATCCAGTCCATAATTTCTTTTCATCGTATTATTTTCACCTGATTTCTTTGATTGAGCTGCATCTTTCCAGCAACAGTAATATGAATGTACAGAGCATCCAACTGCACATCAACAATATTGTATATTTTATCCTGGTACAAAACTGCCGTTATTCCAGATATCCTGTTTTGATTGTATTGATTCATATCTACGAAAATTGTCGTATTATCATCATGAGTTTCCAAGCTTTTTACAGTTAAATAATCAGTCGGCACTGTATAAATGCAATTGCAAAACACCTCATTTAAGATCAGGTAAGTATTTCTTGTCGGGTTGGAAGTAAGTGTAACTTCTCCATATCCATTCACTACTGGTACAGGAATGTATTCAGCATATTTTGAGCGCAGGTAGTTTGATTCATAATAAGAACCGCCCAAAGCATATACAATTCCGGTATTTTCAACTTTTATAACTGTTTGAATTGTAATGGCAGCGCTTTTGTTACCTTTTTTGTTCGCCGAGTAATCCACAAAAATATCTGCTATACCGTTTGTGTTTCCTTCGCACTGAACGATTAGCTTCTTTGTCGCCTGATCAACATCAACTATTTCAACTGAGTAGCCATCAGTTATCTTGTTCTGATTCTCCTTCTCATTTCTCTCCCAATACAGCTCATAGCTATTTGCATATACTGGATGCCAGTTTTCATAAAGTTCCCTGTAAAAAAACCAATTTGCTCTCTGCACCCAGTATTCCCAATCCGTGTAAGTTTCCCGGATGGTTGCCGCATACTTAAAGGAACCTGTTCGAAAAGCATTTAGGTAGGCTTCTCTCTGCGAATCACCTAAAACATGAATAATATAATCTGTTCCTGAAGGCTGAAATGTGTTATTTAAGACCTCCTGAGCCGAAGCATAGGTAGCAAAGAACTCGTTTCCGTCAAGGAATTCTTCTGTAGCCTTCAGATCTTCGCCAAGAGAAGTAAGGTTTCCTCCAAGTTCTTCGACAGCTATGCCATCCTTCGCTGTCATAAAATAAAATACAGCCTCATCTTTTACTGTAGAAATCACCCATGCAAGCCCAACAACAAATGATGCGACAAGCACAGCTTTTGTATTTTTTCTGGTGTCACCAGCTGTACTTATCAGCATACCCAACTCTATAAACACATTTAAAAACAGTGTAGACAGCGCAACTTCTCTGGCTCCGCCCCCGCTTAGAAACTGGTACTCATTAACTGCACAAAAACAGACCATGTTTGCAAAGGCAAGAATTCCATATCTTCTGCACGCAGTCTTTGTACCTTTGGCAATGAATAACATAATCAAATATACAATCGCCAGACCAGCCTGAATCAACATCATATAAGTAAAATCAACATCATAGAGATAATAGCTTTTTGACGAATTATAATACCAGAACTGATATCCACCAGTTCCAAACGTATCTGAAAACCATTTTTCAAAATGACCAAGTGTGAACACTTCAATCGTTATAAACAGAACAGCCACAGATAAAACCAAAGCTATTAAGAAGGCGCGAATTGCGCTTAAGAATTTTCTTTCCCGGCAGACAGAGAGCCAAAATACCATTATCAGAAGACATAACCAGCAACTAATACCATAATCATTGCTCCAGGAAAAGGAAAATCCGGCCACGGCTCCAATTCCTGCATATGGAATATGCTTCTTCCACTTTATCAGTGTTTTCGCAATCCATCTCTCGTACGCAAGATATCCAAGAAATAATAAAAAACAAGATATTGGCAGAATCATTCCACGAATAAATCTTGCTGAATTACCTGTGCCAAGTGCATATTCTAATGCGATTAGTATTTCGTTGGTACCTGCCAGAGCATTTTTATAGAAAAGCGGCTCAACCAAAAATACGATGAGAATGATATTTGTTACAGCTCCTGCTATCTTTTTTCTCTTTATCACAGCAATTGAAATCATCAGAGACAGCAGCGCTAATCCGCCAAATGTAAGAAATGAAAATGCCTGAAGAGACCCTTGATAATCACCACCGTAAAGACCTGTAAATATGGAGCCTGTGTACAAATGTCCCAAACCAAGATAGTCCTGAAAATCTCTATATGGAATCTGTCCGGCGAGTAATCTCCTGACTGGATTAAAATTTTGAAATGTTCCATTAATCGGATAATAATTTGCATAATGACCTGCATTAATAGAATGCATAATGCAAATGAAAACCATTAATGTTATTTCTAAAACAAATATCCAGGAATTTTTATTAATTTTCTTTAGACGGTTGCCCCCCCGGATCAGGACATTCGTTCGTATATCCATTATGCATAAATCCTCCTTACATAGGCCATTTTTTCTTCTAAAATTCGAATATCGTCTACTTTCCCCATTTCGATTGAAATAAAGCGGTTGTAGTTTTCAGTTTCAAGTACCGTTTTTAATTCTATATGAAGCTCTCTTTCTTTTACTGGTCTAAGCCTGGGTTCACTGATGTGAACATGATTAATCATATTCACTTTTCCAGTCAATTCACGCACATCTTCTTCATTTTGAATCATGGTGCCTATATCCAGATTTAACAAGAAACCCTTGGAATTTACCATTTCTATAAGTTCAAAAGCCGCTTCCGTGTCATTAATATAGTTGGTATTGTAAATGAGCGGATTCGCTTCCATGCCGATCACAGTGCCATGTTCAAACGCGTAATCACCCAGTTCCTTGAAGAACGCTACAGCCAGGTTCTTATCCGCTCCATCAGGTAGATTTCTGTTCCCTGGACAACCAAATACCAGATTCTTGCAGCTTATTGCTGCAGCAAAATCAACTGCCTTCTTAGTATAATCCATCAGGATTTGACGATCTTGTTTAGAGCCAAAGATTTTCTCCTGTCTGCCGTACCAGATAGACTGCATGGACGGAATACAAAAACCATGCTCTTTTTTCAGCTTATCACTCCATGCACCAGCCACAGTGTTATGCTCGTATGGTAATTCCGGAAAGATTCTGGTAGGAGCTATTTCAAGACCTTGAAACCCATATTTTTTCATTATATTATAGACTACAGTGTCATTTTCAGCCGCCCAGCCTATGTTGGAAACAGACAACCTGTTCATCTCAATTCCCCTTTTATTGTTGCAGTTCTTTTAAAGCAGCTAACTACCTTACTGATTATGATATAAAAGCAAATCTGCACAAATCCAAAATACCAAAGTACATAATTCATATGTGTATGTATATATGAATGCGATTTTGCTAATACAAACCATGAGATAGCTGTCAAAAAGAATACCATGTACATGACAAATAATTGAACATCAAACTTTTTTGCTTTATATTCGTAACTAAAAACAGTAAGAGGAATAACACAAAGAAGCGGGAAAAGATTACCAGCCACTCCTGTGATAACCTCTGTACTAAAACGAAAATACCTGCAATATACTTCCCAAACAGATGCATTAAATGATGGCCAGTACTGTTCTCCAAAATTATTCAAATCAGCACCGCTTACCCGTCTTAATACATCCTGTTCAAATATATTCTTAATTCCCTCAATGATGCTTCCGTCTCCCCTTAAAGGAGCATGAATACAAATTGCCAAAGCAAAACCGGCAAGCGCAGTAAGACCAGTTATGACTACGGTTCTAAAGAGCAAACCAGCTTTCTTTTTCTCCTTGTTAATTGCAGCGCACAGGAAATCAACCAGCATAAAAGCAATCGATCCCATCATAACAACCGAAATATATTCGTATCCACACAAACATTTTCCTGCTGTTGCAATAAATGTTGCCACATAACTTGCAACTCGGCACTTTTGGTTATCAATTTTCCATGAACAGAATAAGCCGATTGTCATAGGTATAAACCAAGTGAACTCAACCCAGTACAGATTACGCGCAAAATTTACGATCCATGGAGAAAGCCAAAATGTTACAAAAAAGCAGCCGGCCATAAGCTTATTATATTTTTGTTTTAAGAGTAATATGATCGCAGCAAATACCATAGCAGCAGCTAAACAGCATAGAAGATTTAGGGTTGCCAATTCCTGCTCATCATTTATATATCGGGCTAAATGCCTGAAAACCTTTCCCTGAAGGCCATACTGACTCGTATACGCAGTAATGAGGCTCTTGTGAAGAAGATTGCCGCTTGAATCCAGAAATATTGCGTCATCTAATGAACCATTCTTTGCTGAAGATAATATCTTTCCACTGTTTAAATAGATAGTTATATTTGCACCATCATCATTTATAGATATAATCTGATATTGCTCCCCATTTTTAAATATGATCTGGTTTCCCACCACAGCAATTTCTTTGCTGTATGCATTCGAATTTACAACAATTGCACTTTCGCTTCTTGAATATCCATTGAACCAGTTATCATCCGTGATGTAATTCAATCCATAATTCATTAAACAACCTTTTAAATCATAATATATACCAAGTCCAAATCCATGTTCCAAATCATTTCTAAAATATTCCTCGTCTTCTTCAGCATAAATTACCCCAGTGACCAATGATTCAGAGTCGGTTTGAAATGTTGAAAAGTCCGTATTTTGATTATCCATCGAATTATACATATAATTCCAGGACAGGATTGATGTTATTAATGTAAAACAGGCCATATACTGAATCCTGCTTCTTTTTTCCTCAGGAATTGAAAAACTCACAAGGAAAAGCCAGATTGTGACAATAAAAATGGAAATCAATACCTTATCCTGAAAAGTAAAAGTCGAGTCCGAATATGCATAGCATAGCAAAACATTGCCTGATGTGGTTTCATCGGGAAGATAATCAGAATCCACATTCTGCAGATATGGTATATTTGTACAATTTCCCGTCACAGAAAAACGGAGCGTATATTCTTCGCCTTTTTTCAGTTTTGCCTTTGTATACACTTTGTACCACGTTGCAGCTTTTACATTCGCCAGATCCACATCCGCTTTATCTATATCATTGTCAGATTTGTCAGAAATTGTCAGTGTTAAATTTCCAGTATTTCCATCCGGCTGATTAATTAAGTAAATCTCGATGCCAACCATATGGTCTTTTTCAGGCATAAAAGTCATTATATAATCGTTATTTTCAAGATTTATACTGCCTGCAAAATCCTCAGCCGTAATTTGTGTACAATCTATTTCATCACAAAAATAACCATGAATAAAATAATCTGCCGGGCCGATAAGAATGATTGCAAGCAGGGCTGCTATTGATATCATTATGGCAGGCAATCGTTTTCTGAGCATTTTCATTTTATATTTTTTCCCCGACAAATTTTTTTATTTCTTTTAAAACCGTCTTTTTATTGCAGATATAACCATCTGTTCCACCAAATTGTGCTGCATACAAAGTCTTATAATTGTAATCTGCCGGTATGCCTTCCAGTTCATTCACAAACTCCTTACCGGTTAGATATTTATATACTTCTCCAGCAGACACTGGTTCCGTAGCCGGGTGCCATATCGTAAGCCCGATATCTAACGCTGTTTGAATATCTGTCAATAACCTTCCCAGGTTATAAAACTGATACATGCTTCTGCTGTCTGTGAAATCAAGTGCACAGAAATCCAGTTTTCTGAATCTGTCTTTAAGTCCTTCCTTTTCTTCATCAGCTACATTGACTTTATAAAAGCCATTATTCTGCAACTGATAGAAATTCTTCAGTTCCGGATCTTTTTCAGAAAGTTCGTTAAATTTTTCCTTTTTCAGCATGAATGGAATTACATTGATATAATCATAGATAAAATTCTTCTTTATGTTCTTTCCAAAGAGACCAGGAAGTCTGATGACAAGTGCATCTGGATGCTTCTCCCTGACCCACAATTCCAGCTGATATCTATTATAGCCATAAGTATGCAGGTTTTCCGTATCAATGACAGCAGCTTCATCTACATTTCTTGGCGTCTTAAATACATCTATAGTTGAAATCAGAACCAGTTTCTTGGGATTGATTTCTGTTATATTTTTCTCAGCTTGGAGAATCAACCCCATATCCTTTTCCGGTGCATTATTTGCAAGATATTTTTCTGCCCTAAGTCCAGCATAGATGAGTATATCTGGATTAGTTCCATATGCTTCTTCAATATTTTTTGAGTTGTATACGGCATCAAAATATCCTGCAGCATAGATATTGCTTCCTACAAAACCCGTATATCCTACAAGAGCTGTTTCCATCTCATTTTTCTCCTACTTTGTCAGTTTTTCCAGGCTCTCAAAGCTGTACTGCTTTCTCTTGAATACCAGATCAATCAGTAGTTGCAGATATTTAATGACGATGGTCAGTATTCCAAACAATCCAAAGAAAGCCACAGACAAAAACAAGATAGTCGTTGTCCAGCCAGCTACCGGATTAAATGTAGCATAAATGATAACAGAATATATAGTCATAAATACTGACATACACATCATCAGAACCGTCATAAGTTTCGCAAAGCTGTACCCCATTTCTGTAAAAAGAATCAAAGAATCGACCGCAAGATCAGTCCTGAAATTTTTTTCCTTCTTATCTGCGGACAAAGACACCTGATGAATTACCCGATATTTAATATTGTCAGTCTTAAGTCCGCAGTTTGCATAGACAGCCTTTCTGTAAGGTATTGTTTTATTCATGGAGTCTATGCGGTTAAGCACACGTCTGCTCAGGACTCTGAAACTCTCTGTAGACATCTTGCAAGACAGATCCGTATATCGGTCAAAAACCTTATAGAACATCTTTGAAGTAAACTTTTCTTTGCGGTCTGCCGAAGCACTTACAATGTCATATCCCTTTAAACATCTGCTGTAGATTTCCATGATTACTGCAGGTTCAAAGTCCAAATATGTATTGTCAAATTCAAACACAAAATCTCCAATAGATATGTCTATTCCTGCATTCATAGACAGTTCCAGACCATGAAAATAACTCATGTTTACAACTGACACACTTGTCATAGATGCCAGTTCACTGGTCTTTTTTATACACATCAGAGAATTATCATCTGAAGAATCATTTACGCATATAATCTCAGAATTTTGAAAATTTTCTTCCATAATCTCTATAATGGTTTTCAAAAATCGTTCTATCCTGTTCTCTGCGTTGTGTACATAAATGATTGCAGAAGCAAAAGTCTTTTCTTTATTCGCCATTGCTTAACACCTCATCTAAATCGAATACTGTATTTATTTTTCCGGAGAGCACACCAACAAAGGTCGGACCTTCGGAATATTTTCTGATGACTGTTGGTCTGGAATCATCAATCTCGGAACTCATCAGAACAGGTTTCATAGAAAATAAAGATTTTTCATATTCAAAACCATAGTCATCAAGCATATATTTTCTTGCCAGATTAGCCATATACGGAAACATCGTTACCGGTTTTACAGGACAGTCATTGCAGTTTCCAAGATGAAATGTCGAACAAAAACCCCCGCTCTTTTCCTGACAGGCAAATGCAGGCACTCCGTCATAACTTGTAGTATGAGGTGTAAATGTTACAGAAGTCAGAGAATGATAACCTGTTTTTCCAAATGGCATTATTGAGAAAAATGGTCCGTCCATGACTGTAAACCCTGTATCTTTTAATTTATCATTTACATTACAGAGAATAATCTCACAAAGCTCATATTTGATTTCAAATTTTTCAAAGCCAATCATATCAAGAATCTGATTGGTGCCAGCATATGTAGCGTTCAATACAAATCCGGACTTATAGGAAACACCTTCTGCTGTATTTATAATATAAGCATCTGTATCCTTTGTTATGTCTGTAATGCTGATTCTGTATTTTATCTCTACAGATTTGGAGAACTTTGCAATTTCCTTAAGCAAATAATCTTTCAGAATCATTGCATCATAGGTATATTCTCTGGTCCTGAATGCTCCATCGCACATATCTTTCTTAAAATAGTTGTCTGGATGCAGCTCCTCGCATGGAATATTTGCTGCCTTACAAAATTCTTTGAACTGCTTTCCATTTGACCAGGAATATTCGCTTGAAGTGGCATAAATCTGGTCAAACTCTTTATTTACACAAAAAGCGTAATCTTTATTAAATCTTTCAAAATATCCGGCAGATTTCATAGCTGTAGAAATCGATCTGGGATAATGATATCCCTGATGCACTCTGGCCTGATTGATATATGTTGCTCTCCTGAATGGTGTTGGATCGCATTCCAACACGACAACATTCTGACCTCTCTTCGCACAAAAGAGAGCGGAATATAAACCATACAATCCTGCACCTATGATAATCTTGTCAAATTTTTTCATTAAATTTCCCTCTTTCCGATCCAGCCGACTTAAGAACGCAAAAATGACAATCAAATCTCCTGTTTAAACAAAGCCGAGCATTCTTCGTAAATAATTGCCTGTTTTTTTTATCAGTTTCAGCGCTTTTCCACATTTTCTTCTACAGATATGTTTTATTCTGATTTTCAACCTTTCTTTTTTTGACAGTAAATTCTCTGTCTGTTCCTCCCTGGTGCTTAAAGTATTTATAACATCCTGTTGTTCCTGTATCAGTTTTTGGAGATAACAGTTATGTCTCCATATTTCGTTGGCTTCGATACATTTTCGTTCATAGGTTGTAAATAGTATGACAAATTCTTCTATGGTTTTTCGATTCTTCTGATAAAGCAGTGCCTGCTCCTGCCGTGCTTTTAACAGCTTTTCATTTCCGCAGTTATCAGCGATATCTTCAATAAGTTTTACAGCATATTTAAAGGAATAGGACTGCTGAATAAGTTTTCGGTTATTTTTTCCTGTTTCCGCTGCCTTCTTTTTGTCAGACAATAAGGCTGCCAGTGCATTGACATAAGATTGAATTTCGATGATATCATAATTATCTTTCGCAAAATCAAGGATCTCATCCTGCATACATTTGATGAGTGCCCCTGTATTTTCGTTTACAATCTCACTTTGACTTCCAACATCAGAACTTACAATCGGAAGTTCCATGGACATTCCCTCAAAGGTGGTTAAAGTAAGTCCTTCTTTCAAAGAACAAATTAAAAGGACATCCGAATCACGGTAATATTCCCGTACTTCTTCCTGACTTCCAGCAAAATAAACAGTATTGTTCAGTTCATAATTATGTACCCGATTTTTCATCTCGCTCAGGCATTCTCCGTCGCCAACGACCATAAATGCGACATCCGGTATTTTTTTACATAACAGACGGGCTATTTCTATTACAAGATAGCAGCGTTTTTCATGACTTAGACGACACAGAAACAGAACTACCGGACGATCTGGGGATATTCCCAGTTTTGAACGGGCAATGCCGTATTTGACTTTTGAGGGATCAAAAAAAGAATCGTCGGTACCAATATAGGATAAAATGCATTTATCAGCATCCTTTCCATAGTCATGAATCATGATATCCATAGTTGCTTTATTTGCCACAATCGTTTTTTCCAGTGTATCGTCTAAATAGGAGGATACTCTTGTATAACCTCCGTATCTCCAGTATTTGCAGTCTGCATGAACATAATCAATAATACCTGCAGAAGGAAATTCCATGCGGATCCAGGGGAGCAGGTAATAGGCATAAAAACTGCTTATGTTTATTATGAGGTCAATTTTGCGGGTATAGATGTAATAATAAATAAAAGCAGGCCATTCTCTGAGATGTAAAAATTGTGAAAGTTCAAAAATCTCGTCTGAATATTCTGCAAATTTCTGCTTCCATACATTTTCATTGTCCGTAGTTGTTATAATACTGATGGCATATTTTTCACGGTCAATTTCTTTTAACAAATCATAATTAAATTTGTCGGCACCGCCCATGACTATATGAGGGATAAACAAAAGAATGCGTTTCTTGTCTGTTTTGAAATGGAGTTTACGGTTCCATTTCCATTTTTTCAGAATCTCAAATTCTGAGTATCCATGTCCATCGAATCGAATGGAGCGGATTCCATCCGGAACAGAGTCTTTTACCTGATTGATTAACCGGATATTGTTTTCCATTATTTCGGGGTTTCTGGCAACCGTCGTGTCAACCCCTTCTTCATTGGTTCTGTACCAGAATGAATATTGTTCTATCTGGACAGGGTAGTGACCCTTTGCCAGCAGCCTGAGATATAAATGCCAGTCTTCATTGTAAAGTTTCGCAAGTTCCAGATAACAGCCCACTTCTTCTAATGCACTTTTTTTAATCAAACCGTTTATAATAAGGATATTTTCTTTTTTTTCCTGCTCTGAAGTGAAAACATATTTCCATAAATGCTGTTTTGTTCCAAAAGCTGTCAGTCCGGAATAGGACCATGTGGCCTCCGGATTGGTAATCAACGCCCAATAGAGGCATTCCAGATGTTGAGGTTCTATCAGATCATCTGCATCCAAAGGCATGATCAGCTCTGTTTTTGATTTCTTTATTGCAATATTTCTGGCAGAGGAAGGTCCTCCGTTTTCTTTATGATAGACAGAAATCCGTTGGTCAAGTTTGGAGTAGTTGTCAATAAATTCGGTTTCGGAAGGAGAACTTCCATCGTTTACTATAATCCATTCAAACCATGGAAAAGTCTGGTTTACTACACTGTTAAAAGTTTGTTCAAAATGTTTGCTGGCGTTATAAAATGGCGTGATAATGGTTACCAAAGGTGTTTCATTGGTTAATATATATTTATCGCGGCGTTTTTTTCCTGGCTCTTTTGAATAATCAACCATTTTCTGTTCTCCCTCGTGTTTACAGATTCATTTTTTCATTTGCTTTTTTAATTCGTTGTTTTGCATCTCTAATGCTGTAATCTGATTTAAAAAATATTCTTTTGCTTTTTCAAGTTCTTTTGTCCATTTCTGCAATTCCATAACAGTTTTTTCAGAATTTTGATAATTCTGTTGCCAATATTCCTTTGCTTCTATTAAGTTGTCATAGTCTTTTCGAGATATGAGAGTATAACTGGACCTTTCTGAAAGTTTATGATTCATTTGTATTCCGGGTTCTATAAATCTTTTGTCAGAGCAGCCAAAATCACAATAATTACAGGCTGCAGAAAATCCTTTTGTGAAAAAGGACAGGATATCTTCTTTTTGAGCATGGAATATATTCAGATAATCAATATTATCAGCATATTGTAAATCCATTAAATGTGCAGCCCGTGGACAATCAAATAATTTTCCTTTAAATAAAGCTTTGCAGAATTTGCTGCTGTCACAGGAGTTGTATATTGCTTCTAATTGTATTTGCGATCTGTTTCTTGATTTGCAATCCCCACAATCTATCCATTTTTCGCAGGAGGCATAACTGGACTGAATCTGGTACTTGTCTAATTGTGCACAAAGTTTTGCCGCTGCAGTAATTTTTCCATAGTCGCTTATCAGTACCTTTATTTTGGGATCTTTCATTTTTAATAATGTATCTTCACCTGGAATTATCGTAGCATTTGTAATAATGCCTATGGTACCTATCTTTTTATTGGAAATCAGGTAGTCGAATAGTTGATTTAGATGAGGATATAAAAATGGCTCCCCCCCCCCACAATGGAAACTTCTATGCAATAGTCCACTAATTGGAAAAATTGTTCCAGAACTTCTAACAATTTATGGATTTCCAAATCAGATGGTTTAGTGTAATATTGCATCAGATTGGAACAGTCTTTGCATCGGAGAGTACATTTGGTTCCTACAATAAGCGCTATTCTCGGGAGTATGAGTTTCTTTCTGTTTAATGCGCAATGCAGGTCTGCTTCATACTGATGCAGTTTCTCTGGGAAATTATCCGTATTATTATGAGAACGCTCAATTTTTTCTATGAGCTCCATACAGGGGGAGATGATACGCTCCTGCAGTATGAGCTTCTGTATTTTATCCATAGACGTCTCCCCTGTTAATCTATAATTCGATATCTCTTTTAGATAATTCACTTAAAAAATATTCTTTTGCTTCTTTCAGCTGATCTGTCCAGTCTCTTAATTCAGAGATTGTTTTTAAATGATCCTTAAGTTGTTTCTCTAATATGTTATTGTGGTTTTCCAGTTCTTTAATTAATATATCTTTGTTTTTAATCTGCTGTTTTAACCATGAATTTCCTTCCGCTGTATTTTGGTAGTACTTTTTTAATTCACGTAACAGTATAGTTATTTCAGCAGTGTGATTGATATCTGTCGATTGCATGAGGCTTATAACTATGTTAGTATATATGTCTTTATCATCATTATTTTTTGCAACGGTAATTAACCATTCCCATTGATGCAAAATATCTGCAAGAACGGAGGAAGACAGATTCGAATCAATCATCTGGTTAATATAATAGGAATTGATATCATGAAATGCACAGCTCAGTTCACTTTTCAAATCATGGGCAAGGAACAGTTCATAAATCAGTTTCATGCATTTTTCAATATCCAAAAAGTGACGTTTTGTCAAAGAATAAGATACAGATTGGTTTTCTTTTACTCTTTGCCTGTACTTCAGTATCGGAGTGGAAATATAAAAAATATTATTTATATTAAACAGGTAATTCCACATGAATACGCTGTCCTGACCGATGATGTTTTCAGGAAATAGAATATCATTATTTTTAACAATCTGACTTTTGTATATTTTGCATGCGAAATGATACCGAAATTTTGAAATTTCTTTGATATCGTCAGGCATATAATACATTTTGTTAATAATGTTGTGAGCGGATAAAACGTTTTCTTCAAGTAGTTCGTTCTGATCATCAAATGTGCTGTAATATCCGGATACAATATCAGAGTTTGTTTCTTTTATTGTATTTAACAAAATTTCACAGGCATTTTCATAATATTCGTCATCTGGATCCAGAAACATGAAATATTCTGCGTGAGCATTTTTCATTCCTTCATTACGGGGTTTTCCGGCTGCTCTGGAATTGGATTCCAAAAAGATACATTTTATATTTTCATAGTGTTCATACTTTTGCATGATCAGCGGACTGTTATCAGTGCTGCAGTCATCTACTATTATGATTTCCAGATTATGAAATCCTATAGTTTGCCTGAATAAAGAGCTTAGACAGGATTCCAGGTACGATTCTGCATTGTAAACCGGTATTATAATACTTATTTCAAACATATTATTGGTTTTCCTTTCAATAAGGAAGTTTTTAGATTTTTCTAAATCCGCTTTTTCCCGGATAATTCAGAATGGTATTCACCTAAGGCTTTCGCTTCTGCTTTTTATGGAGAAATCCAGTATATATTTATCTGTTACATTTTGAAATATGATTGTTTTTGTCTCTGTAATCATTTTCTGGCTTTATTACAGGGGAAGGGGCGACAAAGAGGCAGCTGATCAAATTTAGGTTATTTCCTACTTTTTTGTAACATAGACCCATATTT
>VSND01000214.1:0-8501 GCA_009774145.1 Lachnospiraceae bacterium
TCTTAAATCAGAAAGAAAGGTATTCATTAAAGAATGAAGAAAATAATTCTAAATATAAGTATTTCCTGTTTCATTGCATTTCTTATTATAATCGGCATGCATAATTTTTACAAAAAACTGGAACTTCATATGCCATCCACAATAACGATCCAGGCATCAGAATCTGAAAATCCTGATGCTCGTGGAAGTGAAGTATGGATTTCAAATATCTTTGTAGATGGGCATGCTCTGGATCTATCCCAAATACCGCTTAAAGAAGATCAATTTTTCCGTTATAATGCTATCATGCTGGACGGAAAAAGTCTCCATCCTTCTTTAGAGCTGACATTTCCGAATACTATCGAAACCAACGTAATCATCTATTTTACAAAGCACGATTACTCCGGAAATGCTGTTATAAAATACTCTGATACTGTTGACACAGTCTCTTTGTATGCTTTTGAACGTGATGATCTGGTCTACACGGTAAAACCATACCTTACCGCTTCTGATTTCTTGAACCGACAGGAATATATTGCAGCATTTATTTTTTATTTCTTCCTGTTACTTTTTTTAACCTGTTCTCCCATAAACAGATTTATCAGTGCGCGTATTTTTATTCTTTCATTTTTATTAATCAATTTATTGTTTATTATGGTTTCAGCAGACCCTGGAAAATGGTCTTATAATTTGCTGCAGTTATTTCTTGCAACCGTATTTTCAGGTTTTGTAAAGTACGTTTTTATTCCACTGTACCATAAAATCCATAAAAACATACAACACAAGTATTATCTGGCAATAATATTCATCTTCAGCATATGCACTGCATACATTCTTATATCTTATTCAGATTTAAATTATCAATTATTACGAAATAATAATCAAATCGACAATTATCCTGTTCTTTTGACACTGCATTCTGAAACAGCAGGGAACACCTCTACCGGCGAAATCTGGATCAATTCGGCTGTTATTGACAGAAAAAACATTTTGCTTGAAGAATTATTACCATATTCAGACAATTGGGAATTAAAAGAGGATAATCGCTTATTCAGTAATATTTCGCCTAATTATATAACTTTTCCACCCTCTTCGACACTTCCCTTATCCGTTAATTTCGTTTTTCATCCATATTCCGGAGAACTGGCAATTGATCTTAACTCGCACAGCAATACACTGCAAATGTATGATCAAAATACAACATGGGATTACATTAACTTTAAATATTTGTTCTTTGATGATATTTTTACAGATATCAATAATTTGATACCTGTAAGCAATTACGCCCTTATACTGTACCATATTATTTCATCATTGATGACAGGACTTATTATATCCTGTATTCCTCTTGGACTATTTTTAACATTTCGAAGTTGCCATAGAGTACCCCATATTTTGATTTTGTTTTTATGCGCTTTATCTGTCTGTGAATTCTATAGAATTATATCTGAAACTTTAACGTCCGAGTACACAATTAAATTTTATAATTATACAGATTTAGATTACAGGTCCTCTGGACATAATATTAAAATAAAAGGATTAAGTTCCAGTGGAGCTTTTAACGATATTGGATATGAACTTGATCATGTTCAAACAGGAGAATGGAATATAGATTTTCGAAATTCAATCTCATTTATCAGTTCAAACATTAACACCTCATCTCCGTTAATTTATCATATTGAACGGCAGAATTTAATGCCATCAGCTTATGCGCCGTATGATATTATGGAAAATATGGTACTATGTGTTGAAAAATCTCCGCAAGGAGGAATATTAGCAATAGAGTTTGAAGGAAAAAAACAGATAGTCAACTGTTATTCCCCTTTCATATATGATGAATACGTAATACTGGATGAACTATATTCACTCCCTCGAACAGATCCATCATCTGGCATTATATTTGTACTACTCTCCTTACTGTGGTTTTGGTGGATTAAAGTAAAAGATCAATATCTTTTTTTCATCCGATCCGAAAGCAAATTTTCAAAGTGTTTTCGTGCAATTATCTCTATACTTTTCAGCTTTATGTTATGTGGACAGGATATGTTTCTTAAAGAACAGGTATTTACGATATACAAGTATATCATTTATCTATGCACTTTTTCCTTTATATCGGCAGTCAGTTATCTGTCATTACCAGTTATCATTTTATTATTGAACAAAATATACAATAACATTTACAGCACTAACACATTCTCAGAAAAAGATTGCACAACAAAAAAATATAAACTTTTTTTTATTGTTTTATCCATACAGATGTTCTGGTATCTTGTTTTTCTGCCAGGAGGTATTAATCTGGATATCATTGCGCAATGGGAACAAACACAGGGGGTAACATTTTATAACAACTGGCATCCTGTTTTTCATACAATGTTAATAAAATTTTTCACATTACCTGATAATACTATCTATCTTTATTTTTGCTTTCAGATTGTATTTATCTCCCTTGTCCTAACACTGACAGCCGATTTTTTTATCGAAAACGGAATCAAAGAGCATATTATTATCTTAGCATTTATTCTGCTCTTATTATTACCAAATAACGAAATAATTACCGAGGCAACCAAGGATGTGATCGGCGCCTACAGTTATATCTGGATTCTTTTACTGATTACAAAATTGCTTCTGAAAGGTCCGGAATTATTCTGGTCCCGTAAAAGTAATATTTTACAGGCATTCACAGCGTTGCTTTTTTCCATGAATATCAGACATAGTCAGCAAAGTGTTGGCATTGTATTTTTATTAATTATATTTATTCAGATGCTCAGCAAAAAAATACGAGTAAAAACTGTCTCTTCATTTTTGATTTGTTTTTTACTTATAAATTCCATGACCGTGAATTTAATTTATCATTATACTGATTATTACAATTATACAAAAGGGTTAAAATATGTAACCCCTATTGCCGATATGGCGGGTTTACTTGTCAATGGTTTGGAAACCGACCAGGAAACTATTGAACTTATAGAATCAGCCATGCCTTTAAACAAATGGAAAGCGTCTTATAATTCATATTATCCAAGCTCTGCTTTATTGACAAATGGTATTGACTATGGGAATATATTTGCTGAATTATCACTTAAGAATGTAATTTCAACTTATATTAAAAATTTAATTGAATATCCCCTGCAACTCCTTCGTATCCGTTTATCCGGAAGCTATATTATCTGGGGAATAAATCAAGGAGATGAAAACCTCTCTCTAAATCAGCACACTTATCTGGAAGTTCGTCCAAATCCATTTGGACTTGAGCGGCATAATACATTATTAAAAAGCATGGGAAAAAATTATGTCACTTCTTATCATTCCTGCAATCTGATAGATATACTTATATGGAGTTCAGGAATCCACATCGTATTCCTGCTTATATGTTTATACATAATATGCCGATATTCTCAAAAAATATATTGTATAATTTTAAGTCCTTGCATTGTTTTTACAGCGCTGTTATTTATAGCTCTTCCTGCTCCAAATTACAGATATATTTATTATTTGCCATTAACATCCTTTTTTATGTTTTTGCTTTTACCGATTCTCCTTAAAAGAAAAACGAAGATAAACCTGGGTATCCCTCACCATATGGTGTACTGAATCTTGAAAAACAACAGTAGAAATGAAAAATGCAATTTCTATAAAGGCCGCTCTCACTGCTTCATAAAACATAATCAGCAGTGAGAACAGCCATGCATTTCAGAAAAAGTCGACTTTCAGTAATCCTATCAATGCTGCCAATGTCAAGAGGTTATCTTTCTCTTAATTGAAGCAACCCACACTGAAATGCAAATATACTGATACAAAGAGAACGATATGTAAACCAGAAGTGCAGCCATGAGTGATTAAACATTACCATATACCAGACAAATGGCATTAGAAAAACCAATATATATGGAACAATTCGACGCAAACTATCTTTTTGAATCGTTAATTTCCTTTTCATACAATACCAAACAGAAACTAACAGTACAAAAAAATAAGGTCTCTTGAGCATTACTTTTATATTTGTTATAATCACTTCCATTCTGGAATAGTAAATGTCATCAATCATTTGAGAAGTTCTGTATTTCGCTGCCCCAATTGCATTTTCAAATATGTTTTCATTCAATACAACCGTAGCAAGACCCCATTTCAATATCCACATGCCAAAATATCCAATACTCCAGTATACTGCTGATTTTATAACTGCCTTACAATTCGTGCTTCTTTCATTCTCATTTTTTAGAATCATGACCATCAAAAGAGGCATACCTAAGGCTGCAAGTGGATATGTCAAAAAATCCAACCAATTTGTAACCCCCCCCCAAGGCACACAAAAACGCATTTAGATTTTCATCTTTTTCAAATCCGTCAAAAATCAATACCAAGATCATAGAAACAAGAATAAGATAATATACTGTAGAAAATTGTATAGATAAATATACAATCCCAGGCATTATCCACAGTAAAGTCACTACAAGAGGCACTATATATCGTGTCAACCTTTTTCTCTCCATCAAAATAACTAAAAAAAGCAAAAGCAAAGTCTGCATAATATGATTAAACATCTGAATATCTGAATAATCAAAAAGAAGCAGCAACACTTTTGTAAAAAAAACACATCCCAACCAATAACGAGCATAATTAGACTTTTGCATATCTATATTTTCCAAGCCATAAGTCTGAAGACTTTCACATGGATCTCCACTAACAGCCCTGTAGTTTGCAAAAGCTTTTTCTATTGCAGATTCATTTCCAATATATCCAGCAGTTGCCAAAATAATAGCATCTGTAAAATCATCTAATTGAGAACTATCATAATTCTCGATCACCTTGGAATACAAAGCCTTTTCAGAAAAGGAAACTTTCGATCGAATAACATTCTGCATTATTACTGTGGCAGGTAAAAACTGTCCGAAAATACTAAACAACATACACACTAAAAATGTAATACTCGCCGTAGAAATTATTCTTTTACCTTTCTTATTCATAACGCATCCTCCACTCCAACAAAAAACTATCTGAACAGCCGGTTCAGTTTAACCTTCATCATCACCCGAATCAAACGCCTTCCCCACTTTGAATTTGCAATCCGCTTTAACTCATAATTTGTATCCGGTTCGTAATTCAGATTTACCAGTTTATCGTAATTCTCCAGTTCCACGTAAGTAGTCAGATAATTTTCAGCAATTCCGCAAAAACAGGAGCGATCAGGTATTCGCACCTGAACGTTTTCCATGACTCTGATAATCTCCTTTTCCAACCTTTTTATCATAATGTCTGTAGAAAACTGTTCTGTGATTTTCTTTCTGCAATTATCGCAACACATTCTATATTGTTCTTCATCTTCCAACAATTCTATAATCGCATTAACATACAGTTGCACTTCTTCATCAGAATATATACGATTGTCAATCTGTGTCTCCTCCTGAAGCAGAGGAATTACTCTTCCAACTGACTCATCAATCAGCTCGCTCTGTCCACCTACATCAGACGTAATCACTGGTGTTCTCATAGCACAGGATTCATAGGCTGTCAGTGACAGACCTTCCTTCAGAGAACAGATCAATGTCAAATCACTGTCACGATATACTTTTTCCATCTCGTCAATCTGACCCGGACATACAAAATAATCATTAAATCCAGAACGTTCTATTTCCTCTTTCAATTCCCGCCACTGTGCCCCGTCTCCTGCTACCAGAAAGCATATATCATTTCTGATGGCAATTACCTTTTTTGCAATTTCAAACATAAAAAAAGGACGTTTTTGAGGATGGATTCTGCAGGGAAACAATATCACTTTTTTATCTTTCGGAATCCCAAAGCGTTCCCTGATCTCTCCATATGCAATTTTCTCACTGTCAAAACGTTCTTTGTCAACTCCTACATATAATGTTTCAACAGAATCTTCTCTGCGTTTAAAATGATCGATCAATACCCTGCGTGTTTTATTATTACATACATAAGTCTTATCTATACACCACTCAGAAACTCCGGACAAACGGGCATATCCTCCATTGCGCCAATACCATTCTTCCATATGTACATAATCAATCACTGCAATTTTCGGGAATTTCATTTTGATCCATGGCATTAAATAATATCCATAATAAGAATTGGACAAAAAAATCACATGAATATTTCTGGATTTAATCAAATAACTCACATATTCCGCATAATCTGCCGTATCGAGGAAATCCGGAAGGTGATGTATATCCGATGTACATTCTTCAAATCGATTCCGCCACTCATTTTCAGCTTTTAATGTCGTAATAATGGTTATTGTAAATTTATCTTTATCAATTCTTCTCACTATATCCAGATTAAACTGATCTGCCCCTCCCATTTCCATCCACGGAAAGACCAGCAACATGCTGATCTTATCATTATTCACAAAATTTACTTCTTTCCATTCTGATACTTTGGGCGCCAAAAAACCATTTATTTCAGGACGGGACGGGAATTCCTTTGCTTCCACGGATTCTGTAATCAATTCAGCCTGTCTTGCAATAAGCTCTTTAGCATGAGCGTCATTTTTTACTGCACTCAAAACCCCTGTATCTGTTCTTCTATACCAGAAATCATACCCATTTACATGCACTGGATACTGTTTTTCCGCCAACAGTTTCAGCCACGCCATCCAGTCCTCATTGTAATGCTTTTCTACTTCTTCATATAATCCAATCTGTTCCAGCGCACTCTTTCGAATCATTGCAGTACATGTCAGCAGATTTTCTCTTTTCATGATTTCTGATGAAAATGATTTTTTCCACAGATACTGCTGTCCCTGAAATCCAACAACATCAGTATATGCCCACGCAGCTCCCGGTTCAAAATAAAGTGCCCAAAATAATTTTTCCAGATAAGTGGGTGTAATCAAATCATCTGCGTCCAAAGGTACTACATACTCTGTTTTCGACTCACGAATACCCAGATTACGCGCAGAAGAGATTCCTCCATTTTCTTTATTCAATATCCTGATTCTGCTGTCTCTGTCCGATATCTGTTTCAGTCTATCTACAGACTCCCTGTCTGTACTTCCGTCATTCACAATAATCCATTCATACCATGGGAATATTTGATTCATCACTGAAAAAAAAGTCTGCTCAAAATACTTTCCGGCATTATAATATGCAGTAATAATACTGACATATGGAGTTACCTCAGTTTTACAACACGCTCTTTGCTGTTTCTTTCCAGGTTCCTTTGAATAATCAAAATTCATGCGCTTCCCTCCCCTTATTACTGCTACATCTCCATATATCGGTCACAGACCTCATTTACTTCTCCGTCCATCACCATCTCACCTTTATTAATCCAGATCGCCCTGGTGCATATGTCCTTTACCTGCTTGATACTGTGCGATACAAATAATACAGTTGCTCCCGAATCAATAATTTTTCCTATACGCTCCTGACACTTCTCCTGAAATTTGTAGTCCCCGACTCCAAGTACTTCGTCTACTATTAATATTTCCGGAATCGTAGAAGTCGCAATTGCAAAACCAAGCCTCGCCTGCATACCAGAAGAAAAATTCTTTACCGGCGTATCCAAAAATTCCCACAGTTCAGCAAAATCAATAATTTCCTCAAACCTCTGTTCCATGCTCTTCCTGTCATACCCAAGAACTGCACCATTCAAATATACATTCTCTCTTGCAGACAGGTCAAGATCAAATCCTGCTCCCAACTCAATCATGGGTGCCACCGTGCCCATAACTCTGATACTCCCTTTCGCAGGCTTCAGCACTCCTGCAATCGTCTTCAGCAAAGTGCTCTTTCCTGAACCATTCAAACCAATAAAACCAATTGATTCCCCTCTTGTGACATTAAAAGATATGTTCTTCAGTGCCCAGAACTCTTCAAACATCAATTCTCTTTTTACAAGTTTAATTACGTATTCTTTAATGTTATCTACTTTTTCAGAACTTTTGTTAAACATCACCGAAACATTATCTACTTCAATTATATTTTTCTCCATCTTTATCCCCGCTAGATATATAATATGAATTTATCCTGTTTTTTATAAAATACTGCCATTCCAATAATCAGCATCACAACAGAAGGAAGTATACAGTACAGATTCTGCATCAAATTCGGTATTCTTCCTTCCAGAACCAGAGCTCTCATATAACGCACATAATGTGTTAATGGATTCAATTTTAAAATAAGCTCCAGTCCATTATCCACCAATAATTCTGATGGATAAAACAATGGCGTCATGTACATCCAGATCAGAGTTACAATCGTGTACAAATGCCCAATATCTCTGAAAAAAACATCCAGTGTAGCCAGTATCATACCAAGCCCAAGGCAGAAAAGCATCAGATAAACAACCAGGACAGGCGTTAATAAAATTGTCCAGTAAAAACGAGCTCTTGTAACCAGCATCACAATCAGCATTGCTATAAAAGAAAACCCTAGATTCACCAGACTGGATGCAACCTTTGACATTGGAAATAAATACTTTGGTATATACACTTTTTTCATCAGAGCATTATTGTTCACAATGGAAAACAAAGATAAAGTAGTAGATTCATTTAAAAAAGT
>VSND01000214.1:8511-12585 GCA_009774145.1 Lachnospiraceae bacterium
GTATATAATATATATCCGGATAAATAATACAAAGCAAAATTCTCTATGGAACTTTTAAATAAAGTTGCAAAGATAATCGTCATAACCGTCATCATCATCAAAGGATTCAATACAGTCCAGAGAAGCCCCAAAACAGATCTTCTATATCTAACCTTTATATCTCTTACTACCAGTTCTTTTAATAAAGGCAGATATTTTATAAATCCACAAAAGCTATTCTTTATTTTCATAATTACACTACCCCTTTCTTAGTATCTTGTCATATATTTTTTTCAATTCTTCTGTTTTATCTTTCATCATAAATCCTCTTTTAATGGTAGACAGTCCATTTTCCCCAATCTTTTTTCTCAATTCTTCATCAGTTGTCAGTTTCAGAATCGCGGACTTTATTTCCTCCGTATTACCAGCATGTACTAATATCCCATTCTTTTCGTTCCTGATAACTTCCGGTATTGCAGCCACATTACTGACGATACAGGGAATCCCATAACTCATTGTTTCCAGCAATGACATTGGAAGACCTTCATGATAGGACGGCAAAATATACAGCATTGTCTCTTTATATATTTCTTTTATCCGATCCTTCGAACACCAGCCAACAGAGGCAATTCTATGTTCCATCCCATATTCCCTAACTGTCTGTTGTACCCGATCGATCTCTCCATCTCCACATAAATGTACTTTTATATCTCCATCAAGCAGTTTATCACACTCCGCAAGAACGAGCAAAAGATCATAAACACCCTTTCGCTCACATAGTCTTCCCAAAAAAAGAATATTTCTCGCTTTTATGTCATATATATCTGTATGATATTCTTCTACAGAATTATACAGCACATCACTCTTTATTTCCGGAAACCTCAGAAGCATCTGTCTTTCCTGAAATCGGCTTAACATCAAATTCATATCCGCTGATTTCAATATTTTTTGAATGAAAGTTTTTTTTCGTGGGCTGGAAACATCATAAAATTCCAAAAATTCAGCTCCATGATGATGGATGACCGTCTTGATTTTCATTCTTCTGCAAAACATCAGAATGAAAGCTTTGCGATAGAAACTACCTCTTTCAGCCATATGAAGATGCACAATATCCAAGTGTTCAGTAAAGCAAATTCTTATTATTTTCAAATAATTTATTGCAAAAAATAAACTCTTTATAACATTATTCTTTTCTATAAAAACCGGAACATAGAGCAATTCAACGCCGTTCCAATCCTCCCATTTCAAATAATTATTTACAACAGTACGAATTCCTCCTTTTACAGAATCATGCGGACCTGTCATTAATACCCTGATACATTGTTCGTTTTTGCTTTTCTTACGAGTAAATATTTCCAATCCACCTCCCTGGAAACCCATTTTGCAGCCACATATAGCGCAAACCATATAAATATGCCCAAACGTATATTATTATTCAGGGAAAAAAACAATAATCTGTCTGACAATTTTAATTTAACACATTTCCCAGTATCATAACTGATACAGTTCTGCATTTTCTGATAGTTTTCTGTAACGCATTTTATTGTTTCAGCTTTACTGGCTGCACATTTTGTTTCATTTTTCACATATTCAAAAAACAGGCAAAAAAAATCTGCATCCAGCTGTTTGCCGAAATCAAACCCTGATTTCTCAGTACAAGCCCTTGAAAGGCAGAGATATAACCTGCTGATCTGTTCATACATATTTGGTTTATAAGATCTTGCAATTGATGAACGATTTTGTCTATAATGATATAATCCTTTCTCATCTTCTAAAATCAGCAGCGCTTTACAGTCTGCCAGACACGGCAAAACAATGTTCAGGTCCTCTCCAAAAGATATTTTGTTATCACAATACTTTATATTGTTCTTAATAAGAGAACTTTTAAACAGCTTCCCGCACCTGTGCGGTGTAATCCGTCTCCCCAAATATGTGCCGTCATTTAACATCTGTGGAAAGACCTGTTTTAAAAGAATATCACGACTATAATATCCCGAAGCCGTTCGTTCCTTTTGAACAATACTGTGAGAGCCATACTCTAATACTTTATTACAACATACAATATCTGCCCCCAGTTCAATTCCGGATGCAAGATTTTTGATATAATCCGGATCAACCCAGTCATCACTGTCTAAAAAAGCAATATACTCACCTGACGAGGCTTCTACGCCACACTGCCATGCCGACGCCAAACCTCCATTTTCTTTATGAAGCAGCAAAATATGACCATTCTTTCTGCTGTATTCATCACAAATCTGATAACTGCAATCTGTAGAGCCGTCGTCCACAAGAATGATCTCGTAATTCCTGTATGTCTGACAAACTGCCGTTTCCAGACATTTTCTCACATATTTTTCCACATTATATACAGGTATGATTAATGATATTTTCTTTTGCTCCGTTACACCCATACATTCATTTTTCCTTTAAAGATATAAGATATTCCTGAACATATTCTGCCAGATTCATATAAGAGAAATCATATTCTCTGAATTTTGCAGCATCCAGTTCTCTTATACTGTCTTCCAGACAATTCATATCCCTGCACATCATTGCATACTTCATTTTATAGAAAATTTCTGCAATCTCTATTTGATGATCATCAACATGTTCGTTATATTTTTTCAGGCGCGGAACAATCAATACCTTTTTATGCATCGTTAATCCTTTTGTTATCGTCCCTACTCCTCCATGTGTAATAATAATCCGGCTCTTCCCCAAAAGCTCATTAAATCTTTTTTCCTTTATATAATCTGTATATTCGTAAAAACGAGGACTGTATGCAGAATTCCCAACCTGAGCAATGACTTTCTCCTTAATAAACCCGCTTTCAATCAGTTCATCTATTTTTTTCAGTAAACGATCAAACGGAAACTTCTGCGTTCCTATTGTTACAAATATCATCTTATCTCTCCTCAAATGGATTAATATATACAGCTTTAGGATATATTTTCAAGAGATTCTTCCAGTATACAATAAACAAATCTGCAAAATAATACGCAATCTTCCCGGAAATCGATCCACTCTCCACCCTGGCAAACGTTTCTATAAAAATCACCTTTTTCCTGCTCAATTTCCCAAGAATCAATATAGGAATGGATATCAAAGCACCTGTAGAGATAAAACAATCCGGTTTTTCTGTATGAAGAATCCGAACCCCAACCAAAAACAGCCTGAGCACCTTAAAAAAAGCAAAACGCTCTTTTCGATTGATCTGATCAACGAAATAAACTTTATCACAAAATTTCTCATTTAACTCAGAAACTTTTTCCGTGATCAAGAAACAGTCATAATCCATATTTATATATTTAACAAATGCCAGTTCTTCCAAATGACCACCCGAAGAAGCCACTAAACATATTTTCATAAAATCTCCTGCGAATCAATGATCAAAAATCAGGCTTAGTTGCCATTTTCTTTGATATCCAGCATTTTCAACCATCATTTCGGCATACCCAGAATTTCATCTTTTCAGAACACTAACAGAATTATATCACCAAAAAAAAAAACTTGCAAACAGTTTCCTGCATAACAGACTGGAAACACTCCCACAGATATCAGATATGGCCAGAAAATCCCGTTGCGAGACCATACTTATCCGTTCGATCCCATTTATCATGTATCAGCAGGCCCCTTACATCCAGCTCCTTAAAAATAGTTTTAGTATGCCTTTTTATAGACCTCAGCCAGCAGCAGAAAGAATCCAGTCTTCCCAACCATGCTGTACAGGAAAACCGGAATCCAGAAGAAAATATTCTATGCTTCATTTTCGTTTATTTTTTTCAGTAAAGACAGAATTGTAATCCCCTGTCCTGTCACTGGTGCCCCTAACAACCGACACCACTGTCGATAACCACTTTCATTCAGCCGGACTTTATTCTGCCATCTGGAAAAATTTGTATAACCAAGAAGATACAAATGGTGTAATCCATACCACTCAAACAAGTATTTCTTTTCCAATTCTTGAAACAAACTTATCATTTCATCTATTTTTCCATTTTCATTTATAAAACATTCCACTTAACGACCACCGGCTAAAGCCGGTGGGTTAATCGCGGTCTAAAGACCGCCGTTTAGCGACTGAAAGTCGCAGTG
>VSND01000215.1:0-7628 GCA_009774145.1 Lachnospiraceae bacterium
CAAAAAAGTCTACTTTCTGGCATTTAAAATGCTTTAAATTGGAAATAAAAGGGAGCAGTTTTTGAATCATGATACAATGGAACATAATCATGAGGGCTTTATTTATCTACAGGAGGAGAAAAATGGGGATTGCGTATGGATATATTCGTGTCAGCACAAAAGATCAAAATGAAGACAGGCAGCGTATTGCATTGCGGGAGTTTAATATTGATAAAAAAAATATTTACATAGATAAGCAATCAGGGAAAAATTTCAACAGGCCCATGTATAAACAGATGCTGCGAAGATTGAAAAAAGATGATCTTATTTATATAAAGAGCATTGATCGTTTAGGGCGTAATTATGAAGAGATACTGGAACAGTGGCGTATTTTGACAAAAGAAAAATTAGTAGATATTGTAGTGATAGACATGCCTTTGCTCGATACACGCAGAGGAAAAGACCTGATTGGTACGTTTTTGAGTGATATTGTTTTGCAGATTCTGTCCTTTGTTGCAGAAAACGAAAGGGCTGCTATTCGTCAGAGGCAGGCAGAAGGGATTGCGGCAGCGAAGGCCCGAGGAGTGAAATTCGGAAGGCCGCAAAAGCCGCTTCCGGAAAATTTTGAAGAAGTATGTCTGCTTTGGAAAAAAGGAATTATTACAGGAACAGATGCTGCCCAAAAATGTGGTATGCCGTTATCGACGTTTCGCTATAAAGCGCAAAATACATTTTCTGAATAAAAATGAACAGGCAGTAACGTTTTGTTTGACAAGTAGCTGGGCAATTGGTATGATAAAAAACGGAGTTTTAATGATAATATAAAAGTATGATGATGGTAACAATATGAAGATGAAAAGACAGATTTGTAAAATGTTTATAGTTTTGCTGATAACCAGAATATCACTTCCTTACTGGCTGATTCCGGATACACCTGTACTGTATTGGGGAATTGCCGGTGTTCTTGCGTATTCATGGTGCAATTTCGATACAGGAAAACAAAAGGATAAAAGAATAATATTATTTGTTGCGCTATTATTAAGCGGTTCGGTGTTTTCTGCATATATGGTACAGAATGGATTTTTGATAGACGACAAAAATTTTGTGCTTGTTGTAAAACTTTTGTCTCTGATTATTTTTTCGATTTTGGTATTAAATTGTTTATATCTTTTGATGGATCGGCTCTCTTGTGGGTGTTTTATAGGAAAAATAGATATAACAAGGACAGGAATTGACGCTAAAAAACTAAGGGGGAGTGTTGTATTTGTATTTTTGTGCTGGCTGCTATATTATCCTGGACTGATAATGGCAGATTCTGCGAATTCTATATATCAGGCTTTGGGTATTTATGAATGGAGTAACCATTTTCCGGTAGTATATTCATATATTATTAAACTTTGCCTGCTCCCAGGAATTTTGTCAGGGAACTTAAATATTGGATACGCAGTTTACACATTAATGCAGATGGCAGTTATGGCATGCGTACTTGGCTATGCTGTATGTTGGATCAGAAAAGGATTTTCATGGTATATTGAGCAATGATGAGTATGTATTATGGGTTTTCGCCATGTTTTCCGCAACATGCAGTAACTATGTGGAAGGATGGAATTTTCTCGGCAGTGTTGTTATATATGAGCCTTCAGTTGTTTGACTTGGTGATCAGTTAAGGGGCAGTGCTTCAGAAAAAAGGATTTTTGAGAGGAAGTATAATAGGTGCTGTAGTTATTTGCTTTTTCAGAAATAATGGTGTATATATTGTTGCTTTGATTTGTATGGGTTCGGCTGTATATATTGTAATGAACAGGAAGAATAACTATAAAGAAATGATCAGATATTTGCTGTGTCATTGTATAGTAGTTGCAGTAGTATTTGTAATAACGGGTCCTGTATACGAAGCAAGCGGCATTAAAAGGGATGAAGTTGAAAAGTATGGAATTTTGTTACAGCAAATGACAAGAACTGTTGCTGAAGAAGGGGAGATTGGGGAGTGTGAGTATGCTTTCTTGGATGAACTGCTTCCAATTAAAAAATACAAAGAGTTATATATGCCTCAGCTGGTGGATCCTGTTAAATGGGATGCTGAATTTGATAATAATTTTTTAGAAGGAAATTCTGAGAAATTTATATTGACGTGGTTTAACCTTTTGCTTAAAAACCCTAAGATATATGTAAAAGCTTATTTGGAGATGACATATCAATACTGGGTGCCGAATGTATGGGTAAATAATAGATATACTTCTAATATTTTAGAAGGTAATCCGGATGCTGTTATTTTTGAGCAACAGTGGAAAGAAGCGGAAGTTATATACTGCAATCTGCTCGAAAATAAATGGATAGACATGAAACATATTTTTTCTCTCACAACTCCTATGGCAGCAGTTGGGCTATTTGTATGGCTGGCTGTATTGACTGCATTATATGCGGTTTTGAAAAAGAAGTCAGTTTTTATACTGGGATTAATCCCTTGTTTCGGAAATTTAGCAACACTGCTGGTTGCCACTCCAGCAGGATACTGGCCCAGATATATGCTGGTAATTTATTATATGTTTCCGATTTTCTTTTGCATGATCCCTATGATTGGTAAAGACGATGAAGAGGCAAATAGATAGAGAAAATTTTTAAGCTAAAGGACAGATTAAGAAAGTGAGAATGGTAGATGTTAATTGAAAATACAAAAAGATTTTGGAATAGATTGTTTGAGAATGAAAATACGAAAATTCGCTGTATTTTTACAACGGCTTTTGCATTATCTATAATATCTTATTATTTACTTATTATAACGGGTTTGACATGCCCGGACGGTATTTGCGAAGGATTGACATTTTATAATTACAGCTCTGAGGACTGGGCATCACGTAATGGAAGATGGGCAATTCGTTATCTTAATAAACTGTCAGGAAATGTAGTGATTCCAATGTTTGTTGTATTGGCATATTGTTTCTGTATTTGCTGTGTTGTGTATCTGCTGTTGGACTGTTTTAAGATAAATAAAAGGATATCCATAATTTCCATGACGGCAATTATGGTAACTTCTCCATGTATGATAGCACATTTTCTGTATACATACATGGCATTGGCATATGGGGTTTCCTGTTTGTTATCAACTTTTTTTGTCTGGATTATATATACTCAAAAGGGAAAATGGAAATATTTTCCGGCATGTATCAGTTTATGCATATCCCTTGGAATGTATCAAAGTTATATTGGTTTATCAATGCTGTTAATTTTACTGTTATTTATTACGGACGCTATAAAGAGAGTCTCTTGGAAAACAATAGTAAAACAGGCATTTGAATATTTTATAAATGGTTTTCTGGGGTGTTTGTTATACCTTGTTATTTCCAAATTAGATTTGAAAATTCGAAATTTATCACCGGCTTCCAGGGTATCCTCTTTTGATCTGAAACAAGTGTTGTTTTCATTACCATTGTCAGTAAAGTCTGCATACGAGAAGTTGTTTTTGTATTTTCATGATGAAATGTTTCATAGAAATAGGTTATACCTGCTGCTGTTTGCTGCGGCAGTATTATTTATAGGTATGGAAGTAATAAGTTTAATTAAGCAACGAAAATATATAAACATATTTATAATTATTATTATAATACCATTGCTCCCTGTTGCGGCCAATTTTGTAGGATTAATGATTCCCTCATTTGAAATATATTTATTAATGCAATATCAGTATATTCTTGTGATTCCATTTTCTGTATGGATCATAGAGTATGTTGGATCGAAAAATAAAGTTATGAATACAATACGGGCAGGATTATACTTGATAGTATTAGTAATATCCTGGACATATGTAGTGTCGGCTAATGCAACATATATATGTTACAGGTTATCATATAATCATATTAATTTTGAAACTTCTCTGATATTGGAGGATATTTATGAACTTCCTGGGTTTATGCCATCGGAATCAAAAATCATTTTTGCAGGATTTCCTGAGGCAGAAATACTTCATGAAAATATTGGAACTTATAAATATGCAATTTACTATGTTGGAAACCCTGTTTTCTGGCGTGATATGCATGGGGCAAACGGAAACAGATACTGGTATCTGATGAATTACTTTGGAATTGATGGAGGATATTTTACAGATGATGAGTATATAAGCATAATAAATTCAGATGAATTTAAAGATATGTCGGTCTGGCCGTGTGATAATTCAATAAAAATGATTCAGGGAAATGCTGTTGTTAAATTTACAGATGATCCGCCCAGTCCCTGATGTGCAGGACAAAGGGATATTTGTTAAATTACAAGCAGAAGCTTATGACAGATAAAAGAGGAAGGAAAACAGGATGAAGAAAATAAGTATTAATATTGCCGACTGCAACCCTTGGGGAAAATATGGAGCAGTCATTTTATTAGGGGGGGGGTAAAAGATACAGACCGAATTACATTATTTGAATCGGGGCAGGAATTATATTTGAACAATTCAGACCCTTGGAAAGTAGGCAGGTTTGGAAGAGGAAGATATATATGTAAAGAGGGAAAACTATATTTTTCTTCCAGCGATTGTTCGTCTGTTTTTGAAAATAACAGGTCTTATCATCTGACAGTTTCTTCTTCAGACAATAACATATGTCATTCAAATGTGCTGTATCCCCGAGATGTTGGAATTGAGATCACTAATGTATGCAATGCAAGATGTTGTTATTGTCCGTTATATCAGGATAATGAGAATTCGTTGAAATACGCAAGGGGATATATGGATATGCAGTTGTTTCAGAAAATAATAGATGAAATAAGTGACTGGCCCGGATGGATTTCGATTTATTTAAATAATGGAGGAGAACCGTTACTTGATCGCATTTTTAAAGAACGGATAGAATATTGTTATAAGAAAGGCATGTCCGAAAAGATTATTATGCAGACGAATGCCGAATTTCTGACAGAAGAGTATGCCAGAATTCTTCTTGATGCAGGCGTTGGTTACATTTTTCCGGCTTTTGACGGAGCAACAAAGGAGACTTATGAAAAACATCGGGTGAACTGTCATTTTGAAAATGTTCTGAATAATATAAGAAGATTTGCCGCTATGCGTGACGAAGGAGATTATGGTACGTCGATTCAAGTAAAGTTTATGAGGACGAAACTGAATGAATCGGAACTATTGCAGACATATCATATTTTTAATGAATTTTTGTCTCCAGAGCTGGATCATTTCCAAGAGGAATATGCTCATACGTGGAATGAAAAGCATATGAAGAGAAAAGGAATTGCATTGACCGATATTAACTCCTCCAAAATTGTTCGTGAATGTAGAATGGCACATTCCTATCTTCCGATTTTCCGGAATGGAGATGTGGGTGCATGCAGCCTGGATTATAATCATGAAGTGTTTGGAAGAGCGTTGGGGAATGTGAAAACGGATTCCCTGCTGGAGATCTGGAATGGTGAAGATTTTTCGAAGTTGAGAAAGGCGATGGGCAGATTGTCCAGATATCCATTGAGAAAGGGAAGAATGGTTTCCAGAATATCTGGGCTTCCTCAGAAGTGTCAGGACTGTTACCTGATGTATTATAAAGAGGGAGATATAGATAACCTTCTTTCGGAAGAAATGCTTTATTGCAAGGCTGCATTTAGTTCTTATATTTATAAATTTACTGGGCGGTGTTAACTTTGTTTTTATTATACTTTTAACGTTGGTTAGATAATACCAAAAAAGAGAGAACGTTATATGGGAATCTATCTGAGTCCAGAAAACTGTTTGCTGGGAAAAAATGAGAAAAAAGAATCATACAGCAATCATCTGAATCAGCATAACGTGATTCGGCGGGCCAAAGAATGAAAAGAAATACAGAAAAATTACCTGGACTTTCTTCGGGGGCTTTTTAAAGGAGTTGAATATGTAGAACCTGCGTATATGACCGGAATCCTTCCGATAAAAAATATGGAGAGCATTCTGTGATTAATATTTTTGATGAATATTCCATGATTGCCCCAGAGATTTGGGGCAATATTTCGGTTTTACAGAAAAGGAGGTAGAAGAGCAGTGTAGAAAATATGATATGGATTATGCAGAAATGAGAAAATGGTATGATGGTTATCAACTGAATGATTTATTTGTCTATCACCAAAAATCAGTTATTGACGTATTGAAATGGAAAGATTTCCAAAGCTACTGGACTGACACAGAAACTTATGAAGCGATGAAAGTTTATATCGATCTGATTTTTGAAGGATTAAAAGAAGCGATTATTCAGATGCTGGGGAGCGGCCGTTACAGTATTGATCCAACCACATTTCAAAACGACATGACTATTTTTTAGACAAAAGATGATATACTTACGTTGCTGGTTCATCTGGGTTATCTAACTTATGATGCAGCAGCCAGGAGAGTCTTTATTCCCAATCGGGAGATTATACAGGAATTTATACGGGCTGTAAAAGTCGGCGGCTGGGATGGGGTAATGGAATCTCTTTCATTCACAATGAAAGAGATTCCATCCTCAAATATAGTGACGAAAATTCACTTGCCTGTACAGTCCTCATGGCATACTACAGTGCAAAAGTGTATTATGCGAATCCCATGATGGAATTACCAACAGGAAAAGGATTTGCAGATGTCGTTTACCTGCCCAAACGGGACATAGAAAAACGGCGCTGCTGATTGAGCTGAAGTGGGAGAAGTCTGCAGAAGGTGCAATTCGGCAGATCAGAGAAAAGCAATATGATTCCTGGATTCAAGGTTATACAAAGGAGATTCTCCTGGTGGGAATCAATTATGATCAGAAAAAGGGACATACGTGTATGATTGAGAAATATGAGTGCCTATAAGTCGTTCAAAAATGCCGCTTCGTTTTTGGGAAGCGGCATTTTGTGAGGTTGACAGTCCATTATCTTTTGTTGATTTTCTGCAAAATATGTATTTAAAACTGCAAAATATGTATTTTGCCTTTCTAAATATATTGTTTTATGATATTGTAAGAGCGAAATTCAAGTTTAATTTCAAGAGGAGAGTAAGAAGATAAAGAGACTGTTATAGAGACAGTCTCAAAATACGAGTGAGGAGTGAAGCGGTTTTCTATGAGGGATAGAATCAGGAATATACCTTATTGGGTATACGACTTTTTGTCATTATTGTCTGCGATTATTACTATAATATCAGCTGTTTTTGCCTTTATCAAAGGAGTAGTTGCAATAAACAGAATGGAGGAAGGAACATATAGTGTATCCTGGAATCCTGTCTTGTTATGTTTATGTGGAACTTTATTTTGCTGTGTATGTGTTCTTGGAATAAAAGTAAAAAAATATGGATCGTTGAAAGTAAAAATGCGTTATGCATTTTCCTATGAATATTATCAATTTTTACATGATTTTAGAAATGCATATTTTGATATTCTAAAGAATCATAAAGTAATGGAAACTGGAAACAAAGAGAATATGATTGAAAGGTTGACAGAAGATACTAAAAATTTTTTGCAGGATGCATTGGATTATTTATGTAATATTTTGGAGGCAAATTCAGGAGAGAAAATTAGTGGTTGCATAAAATTAATTGAAAATACGGGCAACGTTACAAATATAGATAAAGAAAAAGCTACGGTTATAACATTTTGCAGATCAAAAAATTCCGATACAGTTCGAGTGGTAAATGATGAAAATACAGAAAATAAAAGTATTAGTATAAAACGAAATAC
>VSND01000215.1:7638-8168 GCA_009774145.1 Lachnospiraceae bacterium
TTAAATACGCCTTACGGGAACCTTAAATTTGAGAATGGGCGTTCATAATATCGGAAAATACAGATTTTTATGATATCTTAGATGAAGAGTCAAATAATACTAACTCATATTTTTACCAGACGGATTTGCTTCAATATGCAAAAGATTTGGAGAAAGCCGGGAAAGTATATAGAAATACTACAGAACATTTTGAAAAGTATTATAGAGGAACAATTGTAGCTCCTATAAGAATTAAAAGGAGTAGATTGTATTATCTAAATGATTCTGCAGGGTATGATATAATAGGCTTTTTATGTGTTGACTCTTTATCAGTAAATGCTTTTCGAAATAAACGAGATGAGAAGAATGATTATAGTAATATAGTAAAAGCATTTGCTGCGGAAATATATATTGTTTTGAATAAATATAATTATTATTTGAGAAAAATAAATGGAGGTTGACATGAATAAAATATTGGAGTCAATTGTAATCATTTTTTGTGAAAAATTTTTTGGTCAAACAGAGGAAGGGGAAGAAAGAAAAGATAAAGA
>VSND01000216.1 GCA_009774145.1 Lachnospiraceae bacterium
ATATAAATTCAAATACATAAGCAAGAGCGAAATTTCTTCATCATTATTAGAATTTAAAATATCTAATATTGAAGCTGGTAATTTAGTCAAAAGACATCCATAATCTTTTCCAGTAATCAAATAATCCAACGTGCAGTCCAAAATCTGCTTCACTTCAACCATTTTCTCCAAAGATAAAGAAGAGACCCCACGCTCTACTGCACTAATATGCTTAATCGTTACATCCAACTCCTCTGCAAGCCGTTCCTGTGTCATTCCATGTGATTTCCGAAGTAGACTTATCCGCTTTCCAATACTTTGATTTAAATCATCCATAATATTCAACACCATCCTTTTTAATAGTATAGACAAAGAATCTTCCTCCAATAACCTTCTAATAGGTGTTGCCAAATACACCTATTAGGTGTATAATATGTGCACAGATATTAATCACTGGAAAACAAATAGCGCTATATAATTTATACATTAAAACCAGTGATAAATATCCAGTACATCGAAAGGAGAAAGTGAAACATGGCGTCACAACGTTTCAAACCTGTTTGTCAGTATTGCGGAAAGGTGGGAGGTGGTAGAGCGATGGGAACACCTACTGGTGGAACACCTAATCAGACACCATCGGTTCTTGGAAAATGCCCTTCATCACCAACCGGAAAGCATGCTCCTCGCTGGGAACTGGCATAAAAAGTAAAAATACTAAACACTCTTGGAATCAAAAGAGTGTTTAGTATCATTTGATATGCATAAACTATGATAATTTGGTAGGAGAAAAATGGTAATTTTATTAATCGTCATTGCAATAGTATATTGTTGTTTACCTTGGTACATAGAATTGGCATGTTTTATCGTCAATTTATTTATTCCTGATACTTTTCCATTTATAGATGAATTGCTTATGTTTGTTCCGCTAATCCATAAAATCAAAAAAATAGTTGCTCTTTCTGAAATACTCAGAAAATATGGAAAGTTGATCTTAACTATTGCAATTGCTCTTATTGCAGCTGTCATAGCATATTTTATCTTTTTTAGATAATGTGAGATGCTATATTGCATAATATTCAATTCATAAAAACTTCAGATATATTAAACAACCATCTACAGCAAAAACGGAGTATAAATAATTAGTGTTTCTGAAACAAACAACTCCTTTTTGATAAGAATTGTCATATCTGAATTCTTACCAAAAAGGAGCCATTTTTTACCAGAAACACAAACTATTTTACACTACCCGCGGAATCCCTTTATACCCTTCCACGGAAACACCCGGAATCGTACAAGCCACCCATCACAGGTTTTTGTCTTCCCACACATCATAGTTAATGCAGTCCATAAACAAAAACTATTTTACATTACCACTTTTCTTGACAAAATTAATGCCTTTTTAACCCTTACTTCAAACCATAATTTCTGTTTTTATACTCTATCAAGTGCGAAACCCCCGGAAATTCATCTATCCGGGAACGTTTTTCTATCGTAATCGGAGAAATATTCAGATCATTAAATCTCTTCAGGTATTTGGAAAAATCTTTTCCACAAAACAGCTTTGCATCCTGCAGATTATTTTTGGATGCCCTGTCCAATATCTTTATCATCTTTTCTTTGGTTTTATTTTTATATCCGGAAGCCGTTACTATCTGTTTTGCTTTTTTAAGTTTTACAAATTTTCCGCTCCCATACGCCATTTTCAGGTATTTTGGAATATTTTCTTTTGCTATGTCACCTGCATGCAAGAGGAACTGCAGTGCATCATCACATCCCCTCTTCTTTCCATCGTACCTGATTTTACGCCGTTGTACCCGCAGTTCTATACGTATAATTCCCTCTGCTTCCCTTATCTCTTCTTCGGAATACTTTTCTGTCTCCCCGCTTAGCTGAACCTGCTTGTCATACACACTGAACTCAAAACCATCTGTATAAACCGTAAAAGAATCTCTGGTAGGAACTTTCCTTTTTCCGGTCTTACAGTCCTCCATCATTCGTTTTGATTTATAAGGATGTGCACCTTTCCTCATCAGGCGCATGAATACTTTTACACGTTCCCGATCTTCCAGATCAATATTCACACAGTAATCTGCACGCTGTATATAAAATGCATTCTTGTCAATTTCTTTGAATTTTGTTTCCTTCAAAAAACAGATGATTCGTTCATAACATAACACCAGTTCATTCTGATCTGCAATATATACGAACGGATGATTGTTTCTGTGAAACATCCATCGGGGATTTACTTTTATATCCATCCAGTAATATGTATCTGAACTTTTAGTGGTAATTGACAAAAGCGAAATCATATTAAATCCAAAATAAGATGCAACGTTGTAATTTATCGTCTTATATGCTCCCTTACTCTTTAATTCCGCTTTATAATATCCTGCTTTCTTTTTTTTACTGAACTCAATCAGCTTTTCTTTTATGGAATTCCATTCTCTTTTTGTCAGTCTTGCCCTGAATGTTAATGTATGAATGGAATAATTCTTTGAAGCATTTTTCGCAATTATGGGATCTTCTATTTTCCTCAGTTTTTTACTCATTCGCTGTTATCCTCCTTTTGTAATGTCATTATTTTTTGTTCCTGTAGTTTCTATTGTGTATGTGTTTTTTATCATACATATTTTTACTCCTGCTGTATTTTTTACAATATTGTTAGCGAGTAATTATTTTCAAATTTGCACTAACAATTAACTAAGAACAAAAAAGAAGGACTGTACAAGTTTATGGAACATTACATCACAATCCGCCAGGCAGCGGAAGCACTGGGAGTCAGTGAAGCTACCATACGAAATTTTTTATTAAAAGATCATTTGTTTAAGGGAAAACGATTCGGAAGACAGATCCGAATTGAAAAGGATTCTTTTCAGGAATTTGTTAGACAATCAGAAATTCAATAATATTGTCTTTAATCAGAACTAAATATGGCAAATATAAAAAATCAAAACTGTAATTATACCTTGGAATAAAATTAATCCAAGGT
>VSND01000217.1 GCA_009774145.1 Lachnospiraceae bacterium
TTATACTTCGACCACCGAGAGATACAGTCGTTATTTAGTCGGTTGGGTTAGATTTGTATTATTTACTTGTATTAATTTTATAGAGATCTGTTGTTGACTTTCGCTGAATGCTGTGATTGATTTATTGACAGACAGACAGACAGACAGAATAGTCTGTCTACTTGTAGTTTTCTTATATTTAACAGCAGAATCTTTAGCCGCAGTATGTTTTATTGCGGCTAAAGATTTTTGTTTTTTGAGGTAAGTTAAAATGCAAAAAATTAGTTCCTGTGTGGCAGGCATCTGCATTGCCCTGATCATCTTGTTTTCAGCATATGATTATCTGGTACCTAATACGGTTCCGAGCACAGTTACAATATATCCGGAAACCGAAAAAAACGAGGGATCGAACGCTTCGGAAATCTGGCTGACAGACATACTTCTGAATGGAAAAGAACAGGATCTGTCACAGTATCTGACAAATGAAAACTGGAGTTATCATGAAGAAAATAATGACCTGTTTTCTGGTTCGGCAGCAGAGAGTCCTGACGGGAGTCTGATTCTGAAATTCCCTCCTGCCAAAAGTATAACGCTTGTTTTTTCGATGCATGCCTGGTGCGGGAAAATACAGTTAAAAGAAGCTGACCAGATTACCGAAAAAGATTTATACAGTGAAAATTCCGATATTTTTGAATATCAGATTCAGACAAACACAGTAGACCGTAAGCAGCCAGGTTTTATACTGCGAAGCATTGTTATTTTTTTGTCATTAAGTGTTTTAGGCACATTTTGTGTGATCAAATATATGAAAGCACTGAATAAAGCCAGACCATATATATGTGCATTTTTCCATTTTTGTATCAGCATCAGGACAGACGCTTTAATGGCTTTCGAAATCAGAGAGTATACAATCGAATACTTTGTTCTGAAAATCATTTTCGGAATCTGCCTGTTGTGCCTCTGGCGTTTCATCTTTTATCTGGTGGATCAGTTCCAGGCAGGAAACAGTCTGATCCGGGGTGGAATAAAATATTTTATAATCTATTGGATTTTCCTGTCCATTGTCATGCTGTGTATATGGCCCGGAAACTGGATCTGGGATGATATATTCATATACGAGGATGCTGTATGCCTGAGATTTACTCCATGGCAGCATATTCTTACCTCTGTATTTTATATATTGTCGCTTATGTTCATTCCTGCAGCAGCAGGTATTGTAATATGCCAGTATACAATCATAGCAGGGATTACAGCTGCAGTTCTAACAATATGCAACAGCATGTTCCACAGTAAAAAGCTTGTTTGGTTTATGTATATACCCTTTTTGCTGCTTCCGGTACTTGCACATAATTTTTATCCACTGCGTTTGAGTTTGTATGCTTTTTTAGAACTGCTGTTCTTATTCTTTTTTTATATCGGACAGAGTGTCAGTAAAAAATGTACGTGGTGTTTTTGGACAGGAGTGGTCATAATAAACATTCTTCTTTCAACATGGAGAAGTGAAGGGATATTTTTCCTGTTTATAGGTCCCGTTCTTGTTTTCTTTCATATGGAAAAACAGTTCCGTAAAAAAATGACCATAGTATACAGTCTGATCCTGTTCACTGGATTTACAGTTATAAACAGCGTGCAGAATATATATATTGCGGAAAAGAAGGATTATTATGGAGTAACTGCATATATGGAAGTTTTGGATGATCTGGTTAAATACGAATACCAGGAAAATGCAGACAACCAACTGCTGAAACCAATGAGCCAGAAAGTCGATCTGGATCTGATTCTGAGTTTGCAAAGCGGAGAAGATGCATTCTGGGGAGGCGCATACGCTGATATTTCTACATCTGAAGATTATAAAATGATTCGGGAAACCTATGTCAATTTATTAAAAGCATATCCTGTTCCATGGCTGAAAGAAAGATTATTTACATTTTTAACAACATCTGCATGCACATCAAACTCCCATGCATTTGTTGGAGATGGGTGTGAGATAGCGGTTCCGGAATTCATCGAGAATTATAAACTGACAAAACCGATAAATAACAGATTAAGATGCCAGGTATTAAATCTGCTTACAGGAAGAAAGTCGTCACTGGATGGAGTCAATATTTTTTACCGTATTTTCTACAACATTATTCCATCCGTTCTGATATGCTTTACTGGTTTGTTTGTGTGTTTGCGAACAAAAGATAAAAAAGGACTGTGTTATTTTACGCTTGTTCTTCATTTTTCACTGGTATTTGCAGCAGCTCCGGGAGTTTATTTCATGTATTATCTGCCCATATATTTATGTGGATATACTTTTGCGACTTACGAATGCATAAAACGTGTAAAAAGAATCAAATAGAAAATTATGGTATTTAAAATCAGGGAGGGAGTCATGGATAAAATTTTATTGTTTATTCCAATGTATAACTGTGAAAAACAGATTACCCGTGTGCTTGGTCAATTGGATAAGGAAATTTTGAAATATATTACAGAAGTAATTGTTGTAAATAACAGGAGTACAGATCATGGAGAAAAAGCAGCAGTCGATTATTGCAGACAGCATCCGAATCTGCCTGTAAAGGTTTTCAGAAACACTGAAAATTACGGACTGGGAGGCTCTCACAAAGTCGCTTTTCAATATGCAGTAAAAAACGAATATGATTATGTGATAATACTTCATGGAGATGACCAGGGAAATATTTCTAATATTTTACCTTATTTAAAAAATGGTGAATATCAAAATTATGATTGTTTTTTAGGTGCACGCTTTATGAAAGGTTCCCAGCTTCAGGGATATTCAAAATTTCGTACTTTTGGAAATTATGTATATAATATTCTGTTCAGTCTAGGAGTGGGATACAAAATATATGATTTAGGATCAGGACTTAATATGTAT
>VSND01000218.1 GCA_009774145.1 Lachnospiraceae bacterium
CACAAGGGCGGGGACCGGAGTCCTCGCCCTTGTGTGATGTGTCTTATGTTCTTTGGTGCGGAAAAGTGTGTAAATGTCAGAAGGGGTAGGTTGATGCCTGTAGGCCGCGCATTATGCCGTCGATGGCGTACTGACACTTGGCTTTGCCGTCGGTGCGGTTGATGTCGCCTCCGGTCTCCCAATAGAAGGGTATGCAGCCGTTTTTACGTGCCTCGCGGGTAACGACCTCGTTCCATAAGGCGCGCGATGCCTCGTGCTTGTCGAGCGGAGTGGCGTTGCTGCGTATTGAGGTGGCGTATTCACCGAGTATGACGGGGATGCCTTTGTCTGCGTAAGCCGACTTCATCTTGGCAAACTGCGTGGCCACGGAGTTTTCATCATGTCCGGTTGAGTTGCGGTCTGAGCCCGCCACAAGGTTTGCGGCACCCCAGAACCATTTCACGCGTGAACCTTGAAACCAGTCGTTGTCCTTTTCCAGTATGGTGAAGTCTGACGGGTCGTAGAAGTGTACTTCTACAAATAGTTTTCCCGAGACGGGGTCGACGGGCATGTGCTTGATGTAGTTGTCCTTGACCGAGAGGTCGATGTTGGTCGACGGAGCCTGTACTATGAGGTGGCGCAGCGAGTTGTTGCCTCCGGTGGCGCGTACTGCGTTGATGAAGGTCTGCTGATACTTGATGATGTTCTGTACTGACTGCTCGGCTTGGGCATCGGTGTTATAGCCGGGCTCGTTCATGCCGGCGAAGAGCAGATGCTCGTCGTAGCGCTTGAGCTGAGCGGCAATCTGGGTCCAGTAGTCGTGCTGCTTCTTGTTAATCTCCTCGCTGTAGGCGTTCTGTACGTTGTTCTCAAGCCAGCCGCCGTCCCAGTGTATGTTGACGATGGCATACATGCCTTCGGCCACAATCCAGCCCACTACTTCGTCCACGCGGGCGAGCCAGTCGGGGTCGATGGTGTTTTTATTCTTGTCGGTCACATGGCTGTCCCAAGCGCAGGGTACACGCACGGCGTTGAAGCCGAGGGCTTTCAGTCCCTTGATGTACTCTTGGTTGACTTTGGGATTGCCCCATCCGGTCTCGCCTGAAGGCACCTCCATGGTGTTGCCTATGTTGACGCCGGTGGTCATGAGCTTGGCAAGGTCAATGGCCGAAATGTCTTTGATAGTGGCGTCGGGGCCGGGCTCGGGCACTACGTATGCCGATGTCTGCTTGACGAGCACGGTGCGTGCCACGTTCTGGGCGAATACATGTACTTTTGCCGAGCGGGCTGTCTTGCCCTCGTTAGGTTCGGCGGCCACTGTCACTGTATAGCCTGAGGCGATGTTGCCGCTTACCGAGGCTGTGAGCCACGATGCGTCGGTGGGGTTGCCGTCTTTGTCGACGTCGGCGCTTTCTATGCGGGTCTGTACGGGCACTGACGACTTGGCTACAAACGAGGTTGTACCTCCGGCAGGCTCTACGGCTATGCCTTCGGCAAGGAGCTCCGAGGGTATGTCGATGGTCTCGAAGCGGCTGTCGTTGTCATCGTCGCTGCATGATGCGAAGGGCAGAACCACAGCGAGCGACAGAAGAAGGTATAATTTTTTGAATATCTTCATAAATTGTATAGGGTATTAAAATATTTGCAGTGTTAATGAAGGGCGCCGCCTTATTGCACTGCGCCCTTGTGTATTATGGGTATTTTACCACTCAACGGCCGGGAATAAGCCGTCGACAGTAAACTTGACGCGCATTGAAGTCGAGAAGCCGAGTTCTGCCACTACAGCCGGGGCGGTATCGCTCGGGACACCGAAAGCACAGTATCCGCCGGTACCTGTCACTCCGTAAGTGTTCCAGAGTTCGAGGCGGTGCTTGGCTCCGTCGCTTGAGTTGGGCACTTTTGCGGCATCCCATCCGGAGAGAGGAGTGCCGTCTATGGCTATGTCGGTAAGCGTCATGTGTGTACCGGGGAATACGTTCATGAGGTCCTCGGTATTGATGAAGGTCATTATCGAACCTGCCGAATAGTCAACACCATAGTCGGCCGCGTTGAGAGTGATGTCAAATTCCTTCTTGCTCGGAGCGAGCTTGTTGTTTTCATCGACAATTGCGGTAAACGAGCCGTCGTTAGGTCCGGTCCAATCGCCGCCCAATTGGGTAGGTTCGATGGTAACAAGGCCGGGTGTATATGCCGCAGGATTGGTGATGATCGTGTAGTCAATCTCAATCTTGGAGGTGAAGCTGACAGCCGGGTCGCTCTCTACATTGGTGGCTGCGCTGAACGGGCTCTTGACAATCTTGCCGTCAGCGGCACCCTTACCCCAGATGTTGAACATCTCTATGCGGTAGTGGCCTTTGTCCTCGATGTCGCCATAGAAGAAGTCGTTGGCGTCAAACTTGATGGAGGTGCCGTCGGTGCGGATTTCGTTGATGAATATAACCACATTCGGGTACTTGGCAACGATGTTCTGGAAGTCGATGTTGACCACCATAGCACTTGCGGCACTGCCGTTGTAAGTAAGTGTATGCTTGCCGTCAAGTGCGGTAGCGTCAATGCGGTCAATGATTTCACCCCAGCAGCCGCTCCAGTTGCCATCGACCCACTGGAAGTTTACCGGAGTGGCATCGTCAAACTCACGCTTGCGCTCGCTGTAGTAGTTGAGCGAGTAGGCGTAGCCGTCGCCGTTGGGGAGCGCTATGCGCAGTCCGTCGTTGTCGAGGGCGAGTATCTTGAGCTTGCCGCTCTTTGTACCAATCCAAGTGTTGGCGCAAAGCACGTTGATGTCGATGTCGATGGTCTTGTCAGTCTCATCGATGGTGTAGGTGCCGGTCTCATCGGTGGCGGTGCCGTCCTCGGCTATGCGGTGTATGTTTACTTTACCGTCCTCGGTAAATTCCATGTAACCGTAGTCCTTGCCGTATGTGTAGCCGATCCAGCCGTTATCCTTACCCATCTCCCAGTATATCTGCTGGTCGAGGTTGGGGTAGTTGTTGGTGACGGTGTTCCAGTTGTCGGTGTCGCCCCACTGGGTGAACGGACCTTCAAATACGTGCTGCTTTCCGTCCTGACCGTTGTCAAGATACCACTTGGTATATAGATGTGCCTTTTCGAAGGGTACGTTGCGTGCAGTAGATATGGCTCGCACCGAGAGAGCCTGATATACGGGCACCGATATTTTTGTGCTGTTGCCCGAAAAGAACTGGAAGCCGTCGGCAAATGTGTTGTCAGACACGTTGATCGAGCCGGTGGCATAGTAGCCGACAGTGCCTTCGCCGGTCACGTCATTGGCGGTGCGTGTACCTGCGGCGGGCAGGAAGATGGAGTTGCCGTTGGGGCCTGTGAGCTGATATCCGGCCACGCCGTCTACTTCAGTCCATTCGGCCTTACACTTTGCGAATAGCTCTTCATAGTCGGCAGCCGAGGGAAGTGTGGCTACGCCGTCGGAAGCAAGCCATACGATGTCCTGCTTGGTCTTGTAGATGTCGGCTGAGGCGTATTGAGCGGGGTCAAACGAGTTGTTGACACCGGTGGCATCGCCGAAGCCGAAGAGTCCGCCGAGGTCAGTGGCGCTCTTTGCACCGAGGTTGCTCTTGGCCCACTTTACCGACAGGCCGAGGTCCACAAAGTCGTTGTCGGCATCAAAATCGGCAGCGGCGGTGGTGAACTCCTTTACATCGCCGTACACTATGCCCGAACCGAGGTCGAGATAAGCCGCATAGTAGTACTTGGTGGCGGGAGCGAGGCCGCTCTTGGCCACTGTAAACGCTGCTTCCTGCGATGCGGCGGGCAAGATGAGGCCGGCACGCACAGTCTCGACGTCGGGAGCGGTGGCTATGACAACGCCCACGGTAGCGTCGGGAGTGGCGTCGGTGGCCTGACCGCCCATGACAGCGCCGGCGAAGTCAACCGCCTGCGCGTCGGCAGTGGTGACTTTGGCGTCGGTGGTGACGAGCGAGCTTACCTCGCCGGTGAATGTCACCTGATTTTTCAGGGTCACGAAGGCCTGATAGTATATGGTCTTGCCGGTAGGCAGGCCCGAGAGTGCGGCGGTGATGGTGGTGCCTCCGTCGGCGCGGCCCTCACCCTTGACGAGAGTGCCGTCGGCGGTGTTGGACAGAGCGTTCTGCTCGTAGCCGTACTTGAAGCCGACTTTGTAGAATGCGGCGCTCTTGTCGTCAAGGCCCTTGACCGTACCGTAGAGGGTAGCGGTTGTGGCGGTCACATCCGACGACCCGGTCGTTATCGACGAAGCGTCGATAACGGGGTCGGTGGAAATGAAGTAATTGTCATCGTCATCGCAGGCCGTGAACGAGAGGCCCAGCATCAGCGACGCGAATATAAATATTTTGTTTTTCTTCATTGTTTACTGTTCCTTTAAGGTAAATTTATTCGATGGTTAATGACGTAACGGAAGCTGTAACCTGACTTGCATCGATATTTCCGTCGGCATCAACAGGAGAATTGACGAGTCCTTTTTGCTGTATGCATATGGTTAAACAACTTGTTCCTTCAAATTTTAGTGTCTTGTCAGATGTGTTAGTCAGCGATATTTCGGTTTCGCCATTCTTATTGAGCGATACAGCTGATGGAACATCAAAACCTGCACCTCCGGAAGGCCATGTGAAAGGATCCAGATCTTTGTCGAAATTGTGGGCTAAGAGCACTTTAGGATCACTATCAGCTTTCCAGTCTATTCCGGACAAGGTGAAACGAATCTTGATTGTTTGTCCTTTTTTGAAACGAAGTTTTGTTATGTCAATAGGATACAGACCATCTTCATCATAGAAAGCGTTATATAATTCTATACGGTAATGATCGCCTGATTCAAGATAACTGTTGACATAATTGTTGTCCACTGCGAGTACGGTAGGACCGGTCTGTCCGCCGCCGATAGGCTTGATTTTGAGGCGGGCGCAGAGGTAGCGGTTCACTGCTCCGGTCTCGTCTTTTGCGGCGGGAACGCCGAGCACTATCTCCTCATTGTCGGGGTCGCATACCATTACGGTAAATTCTTTGCCGCTGATTGATATGTTGTCAACGCTAAGCAGAGTTATCTCTTTCTCGAATACGAGCTTGTTGCCTTCGATGGTGAATGCCGAAGCCGAAGCACCGTCAATGGTTTCAAGTGAAGCCTTGTATGTGCCGTTATTGCGTTCGAGAGTAAGGGCGAAGTCATCGATGGCGGGGTAAGCGGGAGCGGAGGGAGTTCCGTAGTTGCCGATCCACTGCCATGCACCGGTGAGTGCACCGTTGTTTTTCACCGCGCCGTTCCACCACATGTAGTCATACGGAGTCTCGTCGTTGAGCAGCAGTGTCGTGGCTGTGCCGAGATAAGACGCATCGGAGCCTACGATTGTAAAGAGCGACTCCGCAAGGTTGTCGTAAGAGGGCTGCTGTACGGGAGCGAGCTCTGCCGACGGACCGCCCGAGGGCCAAGTGCCGTCCCAGCCTTTTTCAACGTAGCATATGACAATGCGCTGGTCGCCGTTGCCTCCTGCGCCATCGTTACGTATGGCCTTGATGCCGAGCACATGCTCGTTTAGCTTCACGAGTTCGAGGTTCACCCAGTCCACGAGCCAGTTGTCGGCTACGTCGGGTGCGAGCCACTTCACGCCTGTGGGCATGGTCAGTGTCTTGCGGTCGGGGTCCATTACGAAGGGCTTTGTGACGCCGTTTACGGTAAGATTGGCTCCGTTTATGAGGTCAAATGTAAGTTCGGGCATTGAGGCGTATACATCGGCCGCAAACATCCAGTCGGGTTCGCCGGCACCCCATGCCCAGTTTACATCGTCAACATCGGGGTAGTCTGAAGCCTGATATTCCTTGCCGTCGGTAAATTTGTCCCAGCCCATGAAGTAATTGATGAACGTGAACGAACCCAAGTCAAGGTTGCCGTGGTCCATGACCCAAGTCTTGGACTGGTCGGCACCGCCGGTGAGGTATGTCCACAGCGGGTCGGTGAGCAGGTCGCCGTTGGTGGTGTTGATCGTGAACTTGTATGGCTCGCCGTACACCATGCCACCACGGGTCATGATGCCGAACTTGAGCTCATACTCGCCGGCGAAGGGTATGCGGGCTTCGGTAGAGTTTTTCTTCTCGATGCCCTGCGGATGTATCCAGCTGGTAACGTACTTGTTACCGAGAAGGCTTGTCATAGTCACTTTATTGGTGGCCTGATCTATCTCCACCTTATAGGCTTTACCTTCCACGAGGTCGTCGGCGGTCAGTTCGGGAGCCGACAGGTCATGGTCGTCAGGCGTACAAGCGGCAGCCAGCATGAGGGCGGCGCTTGCAAGAAATGAATAATACTTAAGCTTCATAGTTTTCTGATGATATGATTATAGTGTGTGTTGTCATTAATACCAGCCTTCGTTTTGTTTCAACACGCCGTTTGAAAGGACTATCTGGTCGTTGGGTATCTGACAGAGACCTTTCTTGGCTACAATCTTTGACTTGTCGTAGGTGACGCGGGCCGGAGTGCCTCCGTTCATTACGTCGCCTGCGCCTGCCACAACAGCATCGGCCATCACTTCCACGCCCTGACGGAGAAGGTCCCAGTAACGGATGCCTTCAAAGGCGAGTTCGCGGGCGCGTTCGGCCATGATGTTCTCCTTGTTGACGGCTATGTCGCCCAATCCTGCGCGGCTACGCACCTCGTGCATGTATGCGGCGGCTTGGGGCGATCCTAACTCGGCTGCCATAAGAAGAACGTCGGCATAGCGTACTATATTGTACGGCTGACAGTTATTTATCTGCATATCGCCCGCTCCGGTCGACATATTAGCATTTTTTATGACAAGATTGCCTCCGTCATCGAGCTGATAGAATGCGAGCGGCGAATACTTCTTGACGGTGTAACCCGTGTATTCACGCCAGTCGTTGTACGAGGGCTTGAAGTTGGCGTCGCCGTTTATCTCCTCGCCGGCTATGTCGATGACACCGGCTTTGCGTCGCGGATCGGCCGAATCATAAATCTTGTTAATGAATCCCGGTATCACCGTGCAGGCTCCCCAGCCGCAGTAGTAGGGCACCACGCTCAGCGGGTTGCGCATACCCATCATCACCTGCCAGCGGTTGCCGTCGGCGGCTCCGTCGGTGGCATAAGAGGCCATAGGGGTGAAGTTCATGCTGAGCACCACTTCCTTGTTGGCGTCGCCGGCGTAGGTCGATGCTTCGGTGTTCCATCCGGGGGTGGTTATGTTGGCTACTACCGATGCTGCGGGCCAAAAGTCCTTGTAGTCATCGAGCAGTTCATAGTTTGAGCTTGCTATGACATCTTCAACGGCAGCGAGGGCGTCGGCTTTGGTGACAACACCGGTGGTGTTGCCCTCGGCATCGGTGAAGCCGGGTTCCTTGCCGTAATAACCGGTATAAAAGAGGTACGCGCGTGCGAGGACAGCCTCGGCGGCATACTTGGTGATGCGTCCAAACTGGTCCTTCGTCAGGTTGGCGTTATCGGGTATATTCTCTATGGCATATTTGAGGTCCTCGAATATAGCGGCATAAACCTCGGCGGGGTCGGCCTGCTCACGGTTTTCGTTGACCGGAGTCAGGAACAGGGGTATATGGCCCCACAGACGCACCATGTCGAAGTAGAGAAGTGCACGCAGGGCGCGTGCCTCGCCCATGTACAGACCGCGGTTTGAGCCGGTCTGCGCCCACTGTATCTGCTCTTCGCGGGTTATCAGCTCGTTGCAGCGGTAAACACCTGCGTAGTAGCGCTGCCAGTCGAGGGTGAACATCTGCAGGTCGGCGGGCGACTCGGCCTGATCGAAGCGGTCGATGACCTGATAGTTGCGGCCGTCGGAGTTGCCGGTGCCGCCGTAGCACTCGTCGCCCATGACGGTCGAAGCCACGTAGAAGCCTACGCCGGGCGAGGTCGAGGTCTGGCGCCATCCGTTGTAGCATCCGATCAGAGCGCGCCATGCATCGGCCTCGGTCTTGTAGAAGTTGTCGGTATTGGACTCTGTCTTGGAGTTGACGTCGAGGAAGCTCTCGGCACATGACGAGAGTCCGAGTGCGGCGGCAACACCGATAGTCAGTATGTTATATCTTATTTTAGTCATAATATGTAAATAAACTTATGAGTTTTCAAATCTTAGAATGAAAGGTTGACACCGAAGAGGAAGGTGCGGGGACGCGGATAGTAACCTATGTCGACGCCCGATACCCATGACTGTGTGCCGTAGCCGATCTCGGGGTCCATACCGTCATACTTGGTCCAAGTGATGAGGTTCTGTGCTTGGAAGTAGAGGCGGCACTGGCTGCACCACTTCTGGTTGATGAGCGGAGCGAAGTTGTAGCCGAAGGTGAGATTGCTGATGCGGAGGTAGTCGCCGTCCTGCACATAAAGGTCGCTGAACTGCCAGTTGATGTTCTGGTTGGTCACGCGGGGTATGCGGTTTGATGTGCCTTCGCCTGTCCAGCGGTCGAGGATGGCGGTGGTGTAGTTGGCCTGCTGGCTGTCCCAGCTGCGGTAGCTCTGCACGATCTTGTTGCCTGCCACGCCTGTGGCCACGATGCCGAGGTCGAAGTTCTTCCAGTAGAGGTTGACGTTGAAGCCGTAGGAGAGCTTGGGCATGCCGTTGCCGAGGTCGACCTTGTCGTTGTCGTCGATGATGCCGTCGCGGTTGACGTCGACAAAGATTACGTCGCCCGGCTGGGGATTGTCCTGAAGGGTGCCGTTGCCGGCCTGCAGCCAGCGGTTGATTTCATCCTGATTCTGGAAGATGCCGGCGGTCTTGAAGCCCCAGAAGTAACCGATGGGTTTGCCGTTTTCGGCGCGGTAGAACTCGGGAGTGTTGTTGTACAGTTCGTTGGAATTACCGTGGATGATGCCGTCCTGATTGGGTATCGAGCCGACTTTGTTCTTGTTCCAAGCACCGTTGACGCCTACGCTGTAGGAGAAGTCCTTGCCGATGACGTCGTTCCAAGTGACGTTGAGCTCGACACCGGTGTTTTTCACGTCACCGCCGTTGATGAAGGGGGCGCCTGTGCCGGCAGTGGCGAGTATGGGCGCTTTCACGAGCCAGTCGCGGGTGGTCTTGATGTAGAAGTCGAAGTTGACCGACAGGCGGTTGCCGAGAAGTCGGGCGTCGAAGCCGAGGTTGGTCTGCTCTGAGGTCTCCCAAGTCACGCCGAGGTTTCCGAGCTGGCTGGGATATGCGCCCCAGTTGTTGGCCCATATGGTGTTGTATTCGCCGTTGTACACTCCGTTAGGACCGAAGTACTCGCCGAAGAAGTAGTTGGCGTAAGTGTTTTTGATCGGTGACAGGTACTGGTAGTTGTCGATGTTCTGGTTACCTACCTGACCCCAGCTGACGCGCAGTTTCAGGAAGTCGAGCCAAGAGGCCGTCGGTTCCATGAACGACTCGTTGGATATGTTCCATCCGGCCGATACCGAGGGGAAGTAGCCGAAGCGGTGGCCGCGGGCGAATTTTGACGATCCGTCGGCGCGGAATGTGGCGTTGATCATGTATTTTTCCTGCCAGTTCCATCCGAGACGTCCGAAGTAGCTGACCGAGCGCGAGTCGTCGTGGGGATATCCGGCGGCGTTAAGTCCGTCGGCAGTCGATGCGCCGGTGCCGTTGCTTACCCAAGCATGTTCCCAGTCATCGAAGCCCTCTTTGAGGTAGCCCTGCTTGCCTTCGAGGAAGGTGCCCTGATAACGGTAGGCCTCCATACCTATAAGTGCGTTGAACGCATGTTCGCCGATGTTCCAGTCATAGGTGGCGGTGTTGGTCCAAGTCATGCCGAGCGAGTTGGTCTTGTTCTGGCTTACTTTGGTGTAGGAGTGGGAGGTGTCGGTCGAGGTGAACTGATATACCGGCTCGAAGTTGCGCCATTCCGAAGCTCCGTAAACGACACCGAACACGGTGCGTATGCGCAGGTTCTTTATCGGCTCTATCTGGGCGTATACGTTGCCCGAGAAAGTAGCATTCTTGGACTGGTTTTTCAGCAGCATCATGTTACCGTAGGGGTTGCCGTCGCCCTTGTTCCAGTCAGAGTTGACGGTGGAGTTGTAGCCGAAGGGTCCGGCGGGATTGTATACGGGAGCCAGCGGCGAGGTGTAGAACGCGCCGCGCAGGCCGTTGTTGTACTGGTTGCCTATACCGATGCCGTGCTGCTTCGCGTAGATGAAGCTTGCCTGCTCGCCCACAGTGACAAGGCCGTTGAAGAGCTTGTGGTCGGAGTTTATACGGAAGTTGTAGCGCGAGTAGTTGTTGGCTTCCGATCCGCCTACTATACCTGCTTGGTCAATGTAGCCGAGCGACATGGCGTAGGTCGATGTCGACGAACCGCCTGTGATGCCTACGGTGTAGCTCTGGGTGGGTACGTTGTCCTCAAACATGGTGCCGATCCAGTCGGTGTCATAGACGCTCAGGGGGTTGCCCTCGGCGTCGCGCTGCCAGATGCTGTTGATCGATGACCAGTTGTAGGGTTCGAGGCCGCTGTTGATCTGCTGCTCGTCCATTATGGTCATGTACTGCTGGGCGTTGAGCATCTTCATCTTGCGGGGAGCGCTCTGCCAACCGTAGTAGCCGTCGAAGGTGACCTTGGCGGTGCCCTCCTTGCCCTGACGGGTGGTGATGAGGACTACGCCGTTGGCAGCCTGCGCGCCATAGATGGCCGCGCTGGCTGCGTCCTTAAGGACGTCAATGGACTCGATGTCGGCCGGGTTGAGGGTGGCGGGGTCACCTCCCACACCGTCTATAAGATAGAGCGGCGAGGCGTTGCCTGTGGTGCCGAGACCGCGGATGGTGACTTTCATGCCTGAACCGGGGCGTCCCGACTCCGATGCGATGTTGACGCCGGGGAGCTGGCCCTGCATGGCCTGAAGAGGCGAGGTAGTGTTCATTTTGGCAATCTCGTCGCCCTTTATCTGCGCGGTGGCGCCGGTGACGAGTTTCTTTTTCTGTACGCCGTAACCTACTACCACCACTTCGTCGAGAACTTCGGAGTTTTCGAGAAGGGCTACGTCGAGGCGGTCAGATGTGACGGTGATTTCGCGGGGTGTCATGCCCACGTAAGAAAACAGGAGCACTGCGCCTGTCTCGGTCGTGATAGTGTAGTTGCCGTCAATGTCGGTCGATGTACCGTTGGCGGTACCTTTGACTTGTACGGTTACGCCGATGAGCGGTTCGCCGTCGGCGGCTGAGGTCACCGTACCCGTGACAGTAACCGGTTCGGCATGCAGAAAGCCTACACAGGTCAAGAGGCACAGTGTCACCAATGCAATGCGGAAGAGTCGTGACTCCCGACAATGTTCCATTAGTCTTTTTCTCATTGAAAGTGATTTTAAGTGTTAGAGTTTAGTTGTTTTTGAGTTTTAGGTTGTCTTAGGTGAGTACTTATGTTAATTAAACGTAAGATTAACCGTGGCAAAATTATATCATATTAAGATACTTTTATGGTTAAAATGTAAAATTAACAGGTATCATACGGGCTGATTTCGGGCTCAAATGTTTCGCTCGTAGGTATAAAATGTTTTAATAAGGATGAAATATGTTATAAAACAGCGTTTTGAGGAGGTGCTGCGGCTGCGGCGCCGGCTCAAAACGCTGTAGGCGGCCGGAGAATCACCACGGCGGTGCGGATAGGCATTGTTCAGTTAATAATTGTATAATTTCCGGCTTTCGGCAAATATGCTTATATTTGTAATCCAAACACATTATATATATATCATGAAGCGCATTATGAGAAGTCGTCCGTTATTGGTGATACTGTTTATGCTTGCGGTCGTGGCATCGGCAGCCGCGGGACCTTTGCGGTTCAAGCATATCGAGGCCGGCGACGGCCTTTCCAACAACAAAGTCAACTGTATACTTAAGGATAAAGAGGGTTTTATGTGGTTCGGTACATCATCGGGCCTAAACCGCTATGACGGCTATAATATAAAGGTATATCGCGGCGACCCGGCCGACAGCACCGCCCTGAGCGACAGTTATGTCGACAAGCTGCTGCAGGGCGATGACGGACGCATGTGGGTGCACATGGGCGACTCCTACAGTGTGTATGACCCTGTGCATGACCGGTTTGACAACAATGTGCTGCCCGAGTTCCGCAAGATGGGCGTCAACGCCATACCCGTGAACATGAACATACTGCCTACCGGCATATGGATGAGCGTGCGCAATGACGGGCTGTACCGTTACAAAAACGGCCGTACCGACAAGTTGACCCCGCTCACCTCCGACGGTCGCGAAATAACCGGAGTTACCGTAGTCGATGACTCCGTGACCGCCGTTATCGACAACCGCGGCCGCATAAGCCTGATAGACGATGACCTTGCGGTACTGGCGAGTGCCGAGACGTTTGGCGTCGACAATCCGCATCAGGAGGATATGTGGCTGTTTGCCGACCGCGACGGCCTGCTGTGGGCTTTCGGCGAGGCCGGCCTGTGGGTCTACGACACTCATTCGGGCCGTATCGACATGTCGACTGTGCCCCGCTCGATAGTGCCCGGTTCGGTAAGGACCATGGCACAGGACGCCGACGGGCTTATATGGATGGGGCTTGACAATGACGGCATACTGCTTCTGGAGAAAGGAGTGGGGGAGCGCCACATAGTCAACAATCCGGTTGACGCATATTCGCTCGGCAACAACTCGGTGACCACCATGTATGTCGACGATGCCGGCGCCATGTGGGTGGGTACTCAGAAAAAAGGTGTGTCGGTGTACAATGACAGCGAGTTTAAGTTTGACCTTGAGCCATTTCCCGACGTCAACTGTGTGGTGTCGGCCTCGACTCCCGGCATGGTGTGGGTGGGCACCGACAAGGACGGCCTCATGCTGTGGAACCGTATTACCGGCGAGAAGCGCGTAGTGCATGACCCCGCCGACGGCTCGCATCATCCGGCCATAGCGTGCATAACTCCCGCGCGCGACGGCAGTGTGTGGATAGGTACGTTTACACGCGGTCTGAAGCACTACAAGAACGGTACGTTTCGTGACTATACGTCGGCTGACGGGCTTGCCAACGATAATGTGTGGTCGCTACTCGAGAATCCCGACGGCACTCTGTGGGTGGGCACTCTCGGCGGCGGTCTGCAGCTGCTCGACCCGTCTACAGGCCGCTTCACGACTTATGACGCGGCGTCAACCGGCCTTGAAAGCGACTATATAAACTCGCTATGCCGGGGAGCCGACGGCAAGGTCTATGCGGGTACCACGGAGGGTGTGTCGGTCATCGACCCCGTGACAAGGAAGATAACGACCTTCAGCGGCGCGCGCGACGGCAGCAAGGAATTTGCCAGCCCTTACATAAGCCAGCTGTTTTTCGACAGCCGCGGCCTTTTGTGGGTTGCCACACGCGAGGGGCTGAACGTATACGACATGAAGCGCGACTCGGTCTATGACGTCGAGGTGTTTGCCGACGTGCCCCGCCCCTACATACTCGGAGTGGAGGAGGACGCCGCCCATACGATGTGGGTGAGTGTCGACGGCAGTCTTGTCAATATAAAGGTGGAGAGCGACTTCAACAATCCCGGCTACCGGTTTGAACCGCGTGTATACGGCGGCAAGGACGGATTGCAGAACAGCACCTTCAACCAGCGTTCGCTCGCGCGGCTCGACAATGGCGACATCGTGGCCGGCGGACTGTACGGGTTGAATATGGTCGCCCCCGGCAGCATACACTATAATCTGCGTCGCCCGAAAGTCATGTTTACCGGCCTGAGCCTGCTGAACGAGAAGATAGTGCCGGGCCGCAAGTATGACGGGCGCGTGGTGCTCGACGAAGCGCTTAACCACACCTCGCGTATAGAGCTGGGCTACAGGCAGAACAGTTTTACCGTGACATTTGCCACCGACAATTATGTGCTGCCCGACCATACTACATATTATTACAAGCTGGAGAATTTCAATAAGGACTGGATGGAATGTCCGCCCGGCATGCACCATGCGGCGTATACCAACATACCGCCGGGCACTTACCGGCTTGTGGTGAAGGCTGTCAACAACGACGGCGTGGAGGGCGATGCCGAAAATACGCTTACCATAGTTATAAATCCTCCTATATGGGGCACTCTCTGGGCCAAGATTCTCTACGGTCTTCTTGTCGCGGGTGCGGTGGTGCTGGTGTTTTATATCGTGCGGCGTTACGAGCGCAAGCGCTATACCGAGAAGCGCCGCGAAGAGACGGCCCGCAAGCAGGAGGAACTTAACCAGCTTAAATTCAGGTTCTATACCAACGTCAGCCATGAGCTGCGCACCCCTCTCACCCTCATATTGTCGCCTATAGAGTCGATGCTTAAAGACTCGCGCGATGAAAAAGAGAAAAAACGTCTGAATACCATTTATTCAAATGCCAACCGCTTGCTGTATCTTGTCAATCAGCTTCTTGACTTCCGCAAGAGCGAGGTGGCCGCGCTTACGTTCAACGGCTCGTCGGGCGATGTCATAGAATTTCTGAGGGCTGTGTACAATCAGTTTGGTGTGGCTGCGGAGAAAAAGGATATTGCCATGTCGTTCAACACCAATGTCGAGCATCTTGACATGGTGTTTGATGCCGACAAACTTAGCAAGACGCTTAATAATCTGATATCCAACGCCATGAAATTCACTCCGGCCGGCGGCTCCGTTACGGTCGACCTTACGCTTACGGGCAAGATGCTGCGTATAAAGGTGATCGATACGGGGTGCGGTGTGCCTGACGAGGACAAGACTCAGGTATTCGAGCGTTTCTATCAGAGCCGCAACAGCAAAGGGGCCGACGGAGGTTCGGGCATAGGCCTGAATCTGGTCAAGGAGTATGTGAGGCTGCATGACGGCGACGTATGGGTACAGGACACTCCCGGAGGGGGCGCCACGTTTACCGTCGATATTCCCGTAAGGGAGGGTGTGGCTCCCAAAATCGGTGTGCCGGCCGACTCCGGTGCCGCCGTGGCTGACAGCCCGCAGACGGAGCCGCGGGAGTCAAAGACCTCGAAGCCTGTGGCTCTTGTGGTCGATGACAACCATGACCTTCTCGACTTCATGCGCGACGAGCTGAGCGACGACTTCAATGTCATTACCGCCGGCGACGGTGTCGAGGCTCTCGAAGTGTTGAATGACAACAAGGTCGACATCGTGGTGAGCGACCTGATGATGCCTCACATGGACGGCATAGAGCTGTGTCGCCGCCTGAAGGCCGACAAGTCCACAGCCGAGCTGCCGGTCATACTTGTCACTGCCAAGCAGGATGTGCAGTCGGTGGTCGAAGGTCTTGCCACCGGTGCCGATGACTATGTGACAAAGCCGTTCAACAACGAGGTGCTGCTGCTGAAAATGAAGCGGCTGGCCGGTACAAAGCGCAAGGCCGTGGCCTCGCGGCCGCTTATCGAACCTGAACCCGAACCGGTCAAGATCACCTCGCTCGACGAGCAGTTTGTCGACAAGGCCGTGAAGTATGTCGAGGAGAATCTGTCGCGCAGCGATCTGTCGGTAGAGGAGCTTAGCCGCCAGCTGGGTATGAGCCGTGTGCATCTCTACAAGAAGATGTTGCAGCTTACCGGCAAGACCCCCATAGAGTTCATACGTGTGTTAAGGCTTAAACGTGCGGCGCAGTATCTTCGCGAGAGCCAGCTTAATGTGTCGGAAATAGCCTATCGCATGGGCTTCAACAACCCCAAGTATTTCAGCAAATATTTTCAGGAAGAATACGGCATGTCGCCCTCGGAATATCAGAAAAAAGAGGGGGTATAACATTTTATGCCTTACAATTTAACAAATGGCGCAAGTGTATGACATTTGCGCCATTATTATTCAACATGTGTTAAGCATGTGTTTGACGGATGCTTAGTAATTTTGAATTGCGAAAACTAAACATCATTATCAATTAAATCAATAAAATGAAATTACGACATTTAACCTTAACATTCGCTTCGGCTCTGCTGGTGGCTTCATGTTCATCGGCCCCCTACGAAAAGACTGATACCGGAATCACGGTCAATGTCAAAAACGTGGATGCCGACGGCGCACGTCTTGTAAGGCTTCAGGTGCTCGGCGAAAAACTCATACGCGTGTCGGCCACGCCCGACAAGAAGTTTGCCGACACTCCGAGTCTTGTTGTTGTTCCTCAGGATTCCATTCCGCATTTCGATGTAGTCTCGACCGATTCCACTGTATCGGTGAGCACTTCATGCGTTACCGCCACTGTATCGCTGGCCGACGGTGAAGTCATGTTCTATGACAAGGACGGTAAGCTCATCTTGGCCGAGGATGAAGGCGGACGCCGCTTCACTCCCATCGAAGTGGAGGGCAAAAAAGCATACACCGTGCGCCAGCTCTTCAAGTCGGTCAACGACGAAGAGGGCATATACGGTCTCGGACAGCATCAGGCCGACGAGTTTAATTACAAAGGTAAAAACGAGGAACTGTTTCAGTACAATACCAAAGTGTCGGTGCCCTTTGTCGTGTCGACCGACAATTACGGTATACTCTGGGACAGCTACTCTCTGTGTCGCTGGGGCAACCCCGAGGATTACAAACAGCTCGGCGGTGTATTTAAGTTGTATGACAAAGACGGCAAAGAGGGCGCGCTCACCGGTACTTACGTGCCCGCCGACGGCAGCGAGCCGCTTGTGCAGCGCGAGGACTCGATATACTTCGAGCATCTGAAGCGCGGCGACCTCGCCCATGTGGTCAATCTGCCCGTCGATTTCCCCTTCAATGGCTCGCACATCACCTATGAAGGCTTTATCGAGCCGGAGACCTCCGGACTGTACCGTTTCATCATGTACTACTCCGGTTATCAGAAGATATATATAAATAATGAGTTGATTGTGCCCGAGCGTTGGCGTACGGCATGGAACCCCAACAGCTTCAAGTTCTCTACCGAGCTGGAGGCCGGAGTACGTGTGCCTATAAAGATAGAGTGGGAGCCCAACGGCGCCGTGGCATACTGCGGACTTCGCGCCTACAGTCCTACCGATCCCAAGGAGCAGCTTAAAATGAGCTGGTGGGGCGAGATGCAGGAGCAGATCGACTACTACTTCGTGTACGGTGAGTCGATGGACGACGTCATAAAGGGCTATCGTACTCTTACCGGCAAGGCGCCCATAATGCCGAAGTGGGCCATGGGTTACTGGCAGAGCCGCGAGAAGTACAACACTCAGGAAGAGGTCGAGTCGACATTCGCCGAGTTCCGCAAGCGCAATATTCCTATCGACAATATAGTCATTGACTGGCTGCACTGGAAGCAGGACTCGTGGGGTAGCCATGAATTTGACAAGGAGCGCTTCCCCGATCCCAAAGGCATGGTTGACTCTATACATGACATGAACGGCCGCGTCATGATATCAGTATGGCCCAAGTTCTATGTCACGACAGAGCACTACAAGGAATTTGACGATAATGGCTGGATGTACAAGCTCCCCGTTACCGACAGCATACGCGACTGGGTGGGCCCCGGCTATCTCGGTTCGTTCTATGACGCTTACGACCCCGACGCTCGCAAGCTCTTCTGGAAGCAGATGTACGAGCACTACTATCCGCTCGGCATAGACGCTTGGTGGATGGACGCTTCAGAGCCCAACATACGCGACTGCACCGACATCCAGTACCGCAAGGATCTTATCACTCCCACCGCTCTCGGACCCTCGACCCAGTACTTCAACGCTTATGCGCTGATGAACGCCGAGGCCATATATGACGGACAGCGCGGTGTCGACCCTGACAAGCGTGTGTTCCTCCTCACCCGAAGCGGATTTGCCGGCGAGCAGCGTTATTCTACCGCCACTTGGAGCGGTGACATCGCCACCCGCTGGGAAGACATGGCCGCGCAGATGGCTGCCGGACTTAACTTCGCCGTCAGCGGTATACCGTGGTGGACAATGGATATAGGCGGCTTCTGTGTCGAGGACCGTTATGTAGCCGCACAGAAAGAGTTTGACAAGACCGGCAAGGAGAATGCCGACCTCAAGGAATGGCGCGAGCTCAACACCCGCTGGTACCAGTTTGGCGCGTTTGCTCCTCTGTTCCGTGCCCACGGTCAGTGGCCTTTCCGCGAAGTGTTCAATATCGCTCCCGAAGGACATCCTGCCTATAAGTCTATCGTATACTATACCAAGTTGCGTTACAACCTCATGCCTTACATCTACTCGCTTGCAGGCATGACACATTACGACGATTATACTATCATGCGCCCGCTCGTCATGGACTTCCCCGACGATAAGGCCGTGCGTGACATGAAGGATGAATATATGTTCGGCCCCGACCTGCTGGTGGCTCCCGTATATCATTACGGCGACCGCAGCCGCGAGGTTTACTTCCCCGCCGGTGGCTGGTATGACTTCTATACCGGCAAGTACATAGCCGGTGGCGAGACCATGAACGTAGCCGCTCCCTATGAGCGTATGCCTCTCTACGTGCGTGCAGGTTCAATTCTGCCCATGGGCGGCGACATACAGTCTACCGCCGAGGTTTCCAACGAGCCTGTGACACTGTTTGTATGTGCCGGCCGCGACGGCAGCTTCACTTTGTACGATGACGAAGGCGTCAACTACAATTACGAGAAGGGCATGAAGGCATCCATACCTCTGACTTGGAACAACGCCGAGTCTACCCTTACCATCGGTGAGCGTATGGGCGAATATCCCGGCATGCTCAAGAACCGCAAGTTCAATGTCGTGCTCGTTGACCCATCGCATCCCGTGGCATTTGACAAGGCCGTCAAGGGCGTGGCTGTTGACTACAACGGCAGCCGGGCTGAAGTAAAACTTTGACTTTCATTAGGTACCATCAAATCACAAGGTGGTTTTAGGTAATTCTAAGATTAGTGGATAATTGGTTGGAGGGCTGACCCTGTCGGGGTCGGCCCTCTTTTCATCCCGCCCCCGCCATCCTGCACAATTGCAAAAAGTAGCACCAACGTTGGTATGGACGCCGGTACCACGGCATCCGGCTACACCCCGCACGGCCACCACAACCGTACCCGCACGGCCATGTGTATGTAATCAATGCAAAAACGTATTCAAACGGCACCAACGTTGTAGATGATTATGATAATGAATTCCATTTTGGAAAGCGGCCTGTGATGCCGATATCCGCATATGATGAAGTGCAGAATTATGTGTATATCGGTACATTTAGCAAACTCATCGCACCTGCGATACGGGTAGGCTATATCTATAGTTCCCAAAACTTCATTGATAAAGCGGGAGAGTTACGCAAAATTATGGATATGCAAGGAGATAATTTCATGGAACAGGCTCTGCTTGATCTTCTCGTTTCAGGCGAACTCCGGCGTCATCAGAAAAGAATGTTGGAAGTCTATAGAAAGAAGAGAGATTTATTCGCGTCATTTCTGGAGAAATATCTTAAAGACAAGGTTAGATATAATGTCCCTAACGGAGGACTGGCCTTTTGGTTGATACCTATCAGTAAAAAAACGAATTTGTATAAAATCCGTGAGCAAGCCAATAAATCCTATGTAAATTTCTATACTCCCGACCGATTTAGTTTTTCCGGGCCTGTATGTGGAATAAGATTAGGATATGCCTCGCTGTCAAACGAAGATTTGGAGCATGGATTGTCAGTATTGAGTAGATTTCTATAACAGAAAAATTTGGACTAATTGCAAAAAAAATATGCTGAAATGCTTGCAGTTATTTGAATATCAATAACTTTGTGGTGTTCAAAATTCTGTTTTAGGAATATAAAAAATGCAAATGGTGCCAATCCGCGCACATCAAAAAGAATGGCAGACGGGGAAGCCGACAACTTTATATGTGTCTTGACTGCGGAAGGCAGTTCATAGGTGGTGACAGGCCGGATTATGAGTCAATAATAACCATTACATTGACGGCAAACTGATATTGCGGCAGCTTTCGCAGAAGTATTCCTCCAGTGTAAGGACTGTCTGGGACCGGCTAAAGGGCATGCGCCACGTACATGTGGTTTCAAAGCACAAAGATGTTGTCATAAATATGGACACCACATATTGGGGCAGGCATTTCGGCCTTATGATAATCAAGGATGCGTTTCGCAATAAAAACACGGTTGTTAAACGGCGATAATGTTGGTCTGGCGCTCCTACCGATTTTTTGCATTTTAGCAGCTCAGCCGGGTTTGCAGGTGAGCCTGTAAAGGCTCTCGCCAAACGTAAGCCGGGTACGAAGTGCCCGGACAGGAGATTACATCAAACCGTACCGAGTCTGACAAGACTCGTGCTTACTGCTATCGGCTACATGATTTAGGCATGAGCCTTTACAGGCTCTCGCTGTACCGGCGTTTTTTAGTTCGTTCGGTAAAAGATTAGAATACAGATTGATAGGGATGCCAGTACCAATCCGTTATATTTTAAATTCTGAACGGTTTCGTCTAACCGTTTGATGAATAAACATTTAACGGAGTATCTGAAAAGTAATGGTAACGACTAGGAAACCGTGCGATTTTCAGCGTTTTGCGGTGTTTTACTATCAAATAACTCTTTCAGGTGCAAAGATACGACAAATCTTTGATATAGTATCCAATACAAACAGTATTCGCCATTTTTTGCCTTTCGATATATACCTATTTGCTTATGCCGTTATTTTTTGCAGATTTGGATAAAAAAGGAAAGGCAAAATTCAGGAAGCATTGAAATTCTTTACTTTAGTTAGTGCAAAAATCGAATAATTTATTGTAACTTTGCAGCGGATTCGGTGTGCATATAATACCATCCCAATTAAGATAAGTCGCAACATATATAGTGGTTTTCAATATGATTATGAACAATTGTACAATATTAACAGGTAAAAACACCGTTAATATTGCATATCATAAACCTTGGTAATTTTTCCACATTCAAATCTAATTAATTCGATTTGAATGTCATTGTCTTTGTAATCCGGCATGCTATTTCAGGCTTGTCGAGAGATTTTTTGTGCTATAAAATCAAGAAACATTCAAAAGATAAAAGGAAAAATTCAAATGGAAAAAATCAGAAATTGGAAACAAGATTTCTATACAATATGGGCGGGGCAAGCTGTGTCCCTGATAACAAGTGGGGTTCTTCAAATGGCCATCATCTGGCATCTGACAAATACAACAGGGTCTGCGATGGTGTTGTCAATGGCGACCTTGGTTGGGTTTCTACCTCAAGCGGTTTTAGGTTCTGCAATCGGAGTACTTGTTGACCGCTGGAACCGGAAAATGGTCATGATTGGTGCAGATGTCATCATAGCTTGTGCTGGACTGGTACTTACCGTAATTTCCCTGTCAGCGGAACTACCTGTATGGATAGTAATGCTCATCCTCTTCATTAGAAGCGTTGGCACTGCATTCCATTCCCCTGCGTTAAGTGCGGTAACACCTCTTTTAGTGCCTGAAGAACAGTTAGTCAAATGTGCCGGCTACACCCAGTCCATCCAATCGGCAAGTTTCATCCTAAGTCCGGCAATTGCCGCTTTTCTCTATGCAAAATGGGGGTTGAATTCTGCGGTTGCCCTTGACGTATTCGGAGCAATAATTGCCTGTATCACTGTTGCAATGGTTCACATCCCAAAACAACCGATTGAAGCGCTGCAGCAAGAAAACTTTTTCACCGAACTGCGCATTGGCTATAACGCAATACGACAAAATAAAGCTCTTTTCACATTGCTTTGGATAGGAGCAATCAATATGTTCATTTATATGCCAATCAATGCGCTATTTCCGCTGATGAGTATGAATTATTTCGAGGGAAGTACCTTGCATGCTTCCGTGGTGGAAATTGTTTTTGCAGTTGGTATGTTGTTGGGCGGACTTCTATTGGGCGCATGGGGAGGTTTCAAAAAGCGCATGGCAAATATCATCGGCTCTATCTTTCTTATGGGAGTGTCATTGACTGTTTCCGGCTTGCTACCAACCAATGGTTTTATGATATTTGCGATATGTTGTACGTTGATGGGCTTTTCTGCCCCATTCTATAATGGAGTACAGACCGCGCTATTTCAAGAACAGATACAACCCGAGTATTTAGGGCGTGTTTTCGGACTTCTTGGCAGCATCATGTCGTTTGCCATGCCGCTTGGGTTGGTAGTGTCGGGTGCATTTGCAGACCAAATCGGGGTAAACCGTTGGTTTTTGTTCTCAGGTATGGCTATTCTGCTTCTCGCTATAATAGCCTTATGTCTTCCACAACTTAGAAAGGTCGACAATCAAAAACAAAAATCATGATTTATGAAACGTAACTAAATCTAAACAGCAATAAGCCTCTGATAGGGAAATACGATTATCGGAGGCTTATTGCAATCTGTTTTAACTACTTATGTAATTCCTCTACTTTTCCTTTGTGGTTGAATTGGCTGTCGTATGCTCTGCCGTAGCCTGTCGAACTGTTCCCTGAACCATTCGCCTATGGGCTGGCGGTTGATTACGAGTGTCAGTTTAGACTTGTCCGCAGGGTCTTTCACCACTTGAAAGCCTGCTCTTTCTGTCGTAAAACTCCGATTATGTTCCTCCGAATAAAGTTTGCCCTCGTATATCAAAGGCTTACCATAAGTCAATGTCGTGGTCTGCCTTTCATTGAACCCGACAAGGCGGCACAGGCTCTCTATTCTCATAATTTCCTTTGCCATAGGAAACCATGCACACAGCTTTTCGATAATGCGTTTCAAACCTGATACTTCATCTTTGTGTCTGACACTTTTTTCCGCCATCTCCTTACGGTGATTCTGCTGTATTTCCAACAACTGGCGGTTGTGCTCGGTTTGCATCGTGTGTATGCGGTTTTGCAGTATCTCAATGGTTTCCTCATGGGTGGCAACTTCCCGATACAGGGCGGTGTTCTCCCTTTCCAAAGTCTTGACCTTGTTGCTCCCGAAAAGAGAACCGACACTTTCAGCTATGTTGGTCGCTGCGGTGGTGGCTGCACCTTTCAGTTTCTCGGTCTGTACCTCTTTCTTGGCTTGTCTGAGTTCCTGTTCGGTTTCGGTTTTCTGCTCCTGTAACCGCTTGTTTTCTGCATCAAGGGCAGCGTTCTTTTTCTGTATGTCCCGATAATACTGTGTCGTGGTGGTGTGCCGTGCTTCGGAACCTCGCACACCTCGCTGTAATCCGTATTTAGCCATAACCCTTGCATAATTGTCGTGGTACGCAATCAAGGTCTGACGGTTGAACAGGTCATCGGCACACAAACGGACGGTATTTGCTTTCTTGTGATACTTCCGTTTGCCGTCTTCCTGCTCTTTCTTGGCTTTGCGCCTTTCACCTGTCACGATGGGAACAATGGCTGCATGGATATGCGGTGTCTTCTCGTCCATGTGAAGATGGGCGGCAACCACGTTCTCCCTGCCGAATGTGGCTTGCAGCCATTGGATGCTGTCGCTGCACCATTCGTCAAGTCTTCCGTTTTCCTGTATGTCCATCATGTCCTCATGTGTTCCCGACAGAACCACTCGGACTACACGGACTTGGTCATGTGTAATCTTCCGCTTGATGCCTGCCGTGTTCAGCCTGTGGGCAATCGCTTCATCCCTGCCATGAACGCCATCGGGGTATTCTATAAGTACCCTGTTCAGATGCGTTCTTGTCGGGTCTGCGTTTTTAGGTATGATTCTTCTCTCTATATGGTCGGATTGTACGGTGTCCGATGAACCTTTTGCTTTCTTTATGTCCAATGAAAAATATCCCATGTAGTTTGATTTTTACGGTTATTGTTATGAGTGTATTCTCTGCCTGTGGCATTGGCTCTCAGGGTTTCCAAAGGGATTTCCCTTTGGCTCGATAGGGAGTTTTTAGCATTACCGTGTAATGCGTGAAGAAAACGCCCTATTGAGCTATGGTATTTCTGTCTAAATACCCTTGGGAAAGCGAACCTGTTCCCCTCTATATTTTCAGCCCTTTCTTTTTCGGTGGCTGCATCATCCGCCTTGCGGATTGTACTTGCTTCTCCTCCTTTATCGGCTCTGTCGATTGGGACAAGAGTTTTTTGCACAGGTACTCGTTCAAGTCATTATACCCTGCATAGTGAACCGACATATCCTGCAAGCGGTCACCCAACATCCGTTGCAGGTTGGCGTATGCGTTCCGTCCTGCTGTGTCATTGTCAAGGAAACAGCCGATTCGGGTATAGGTTGCCAATATGCTTTCCGCTTTCGAGAGGTTGGAAACGGAGTTGAGAATGACGTAATCCTGTGCATTCAATCGTGGGTGTTGCGGATTGTTCTTTACTCGGATGGTCAGGAACGAGAGATAATCCATGAAGCCCTCGAAAAGATAACAGACGGTTCGTGGCTCTTTTTGCTGTCGGATATGGGTGATGTCCTTCGGGGCGACACATCCCTTGAAGTATCTATTACGCACTTCATACCCTCTTGCCATATTCGGGAAGCCGATGGCGAAATAGGGTTTGTCGGCATTCTCAAACCGCAGTTCCTTACACTCCCTTTTGGCGAGTTCAATGTCTATCCCCCTTTCTTGCAGATAGGCAATGAGCGCAGGTGATGACAGCTCGCCAACTCTTAATACCCGATAAGTGCGGTTGTCGGATTGCTGCTTGCCAAAAGAAAACGATGCAGGGCGGATGTATGGTGTCCGTTCCTCTATGCGCTTCAACAGGCAGGTTACATCTTCCGTATGGTAGAGTTCCGCTGCCAATGCGATGATGTTACCGCCCTTGCCAAGTCCAAAATCGTACCATTTGTTGAGTTCTGTGTTTACCTTGAAAGATGCGTCCGTTTCCTCTCTCAGCGGTGATTTGTACCAAAAGCTGCTGCCCTGTTGCTTGACGGGCGTGTAACCCAAACTTTGCAGATAGTCTGCGATTCTGATTTGTTTAACTTCTTGTATGTTCATGATATTCTATAGATTTGATGATGATTGTAAAAACGTTGATTTGTTGAATGGCTTATATAACACATTTATTTACAGAAAGATATTTGCTCAACATCTTCTCAACAAACCACTCGCCAAAAGAGAAATCAACAATCGGGTGCTGTTCCTCTCTCAACTTCTCTTTTCGATTGTTGAGATTTTGTTGAGAGTGTATATTGTTTATTGTCAGCATAGTTATATCCTTATTCATCAATTCAACAAAAAAAAGAATGATATTACAGGGATTCAAGTTGTTCCCTCGTGACAGAATAGAAACGACCGACCCGTTTTACAGGCTCATACCGACACTCCCGATTGTAGTTGAATTGGTAGGTGGTATAGGTCAGTCCGTTGGGTGCAGGCGTAAGTTTCCAACACTCCTGCAACACCTTTCGGACTTGGTGCTTCTCCACTTTTACCTGCGAGTGTACCAGCAACAGAAGAATGTCGTTGTAGCAGAACGAGAATGTGTCCGTGCCGACACTATCCATGATGTCAAGTATCAGCTCGTGCATCTCTATCTCCAGTCGGTTACGGTTGCTGCGGATTATCTTCTGCAAGGCTTCGGTATGCAACAGCGATGGAGCAAACCACATACGGCTTTCCTTTTCGGTGGATAGTGTTCTGTGTTGCAGGAAATGAAGAAAGGCGGGTATCTCCGCTTTCAGCTTTTGCAGGAAGTCGGTATCATCAGACTGCAAGCGGTCTATCTTGCGTACCCAATAGCGTGTTTCCCCTGCATCAATGATTACAGGCAAGTACTCGTTGTTGGAGCATAGCACGAACTTGGCGAAAAACGCTATCTCGTCACGGTCTTTGCCTTTGGCTTCCACCTTGTAGGAAAGTGTGGTGCTTAGGTTCTTCAACCGCTCGCTGTCCTCCCTACGGTTGAGCAGCACCTCGTCCACCACGATAAGCAGTTTGCCGGCCCAGTCGGAATTGAATTGGCTACGGAAATCCTCGTTGGTGTTAAAGGTTACATTGTTCTGAAATAGGAGTTTTAGAAAATTCAGAAATGTGCTTTTGCCTGTGTTGCGTTCCTCTGATACCAACAGCAGGATAGGCAGCTTTTGAATGGGGTACAAGTAGAGCAGTTGTAGGTAGTCCATGCCCAACTCGTATTGCTCCCCGAAGATGTGACCTACCAAAGATTGGATATGCGAGAAATCGCCCTCTTTAGGTTGGTGGTCTATCGGTTCATAGAGGTTAAGGAACTTGCCGACCACGGGATGGTAGCCGATGTGTTCGGGTACGGTGCAGAAGCCGTCATACTTGGGAACGCTGCCGATGTAGTCCTTGCCGTAGTCTTGGCGCAGGGTTTCGTTGTTCCATGCTATGCGTTTCCTTACATACCCTCCGTTCAGTTTGGGCTGCTCCACAATCTTGTAAAGCGTAGTCCCCACTCGGATGAATTCCTCCTTTGCCATGCCACCATCCGATGGCGGTCTGTGGCTGTCTTGTTGTTTGTTAGCTGACATAATCAAATGGTTTTAAGTTTGAAAAATACCAGCTACAAAAGTATAAGCATTTATCGGATAAGTTGTTACGCAAAACGCGGCAGAACGGTGACAAATAGCCCCCGAAGAAAAAACTTTCAATGGTTTGGAACGGAAGTCGGGCAGGACAGACGAAAAAACTCCCAAAAAACGAATGTGGGGATTACGCTTTTCGGGAGAAAAAATTGGAGTTCCTGTTGATATGTCGGTCAGATTATATGCTGACACGCTGGCTTGATTACTCTATTCGTGACTGAATGAATGGATTCCGTCAGTCGTGCAACCAATTCAGCTACGAGAAGTATTCGGCTTTGGCTATGCCGTTGGTGTTCAGCGAAAAGAAGATGCTTGTTTTCTCTTTTCGCAAGTACAGTCTTTCAAGAACGGCATTGCGCACCTGCTTCGCACTGTATGTGCCGATACGGAACGCAAGGGCGATTATCGTTTCAAGGCTGTAAACCTCCATGCTGCACTTGTCGGACAGTCGGATGGTATGCCTTATCTCACACTCATTCAGAATGCCGTTCTTGCAGAGTGTCTTTATCCCTGCCCTGATAGTCGGGGCGGTTACATTGAACAACTCGCAAAGCTCCCACTCACTCATGGCGGTTGCCTGTATATCTTTCGGCATAACTACATTGCCGAACTCGTTCATTGTTATGATGTTTCTTTCCTCTTTCATTATCGTTTGATTTAAGGGTTACTGAATGGCATTGCAAATGTTCTTTTCCATATCCTCCAGTTTGTGCGACAATGTTTCCATATCCTGACTAATCTTTTGGGCTGTGATTTTTGCGTAAATTTGGGTCGTTTTTATGTTGGTATGTCCCAAAAGTCGGCTGACGGTTTCAATGGGTACTCCGTTGGATAACAGCACAGTGGTCGCTGCCGAATGTCTTGCTACATGATAGGTCAAGTGGACTTTTATACCGCACAACTTGGCAATGGCTTTCAGCTTCTTGTTGCAAGTCGTGTTACTCGGCATGGGGAATACTTTATTATCTCTTGTCATACCCCTGTACTTCTCTATTATCTTTCGGGGAACATCCAACAATCGGATATTGGATTCCGTGTTAGTTTTCTTTCTTCGGGTGATAATCCACAGATTTCCGTCAAAGAATGTTTGCAGGTTGTCTTCCGTAAGGTTCTTGACATCGGAATATGCCAAACCTGTAAAGGTGGAGAACAGAAATAAATCCCTGACAAGCTCGTGTGTCTTGTCGGGCATATCGGTGTTCATCATTGTGTGTATCTCCTCTCTCGTAATATACCCTCTGTCCACGCTTTCGGGAGAGTTGATGTACCCTGCAAAGGGATTGAACGGCAGACGACCGTCATTCCTCGCTATGGAAATAATGTGTTTCAGCACAATCATGTAGCCCCAAATGGTATTGGTGCGGCATTTTTTCTCAGTACGCAGGAAATACTCGAAGTCGTTGATGAACGAGAGGTTCAACTCTTTTAACGGAATATCTTCACGCTTGTAGGTATGGGGTAGGAACTCACGGATGTGCTTGCAGACGGTAACATAACGTCGGAATGTTCCTTTTGCCCTGCTGTGTCCCACTTTCTTGGCAAATTCGCTGTTGTGTTGTTCAAACAGTTTTAGCAAGGTTTCCTGTTTGATACCGATGCCGAGATAGGCATCTTTCAACTTGGCAGCAGTGACATAACCGTCCGTCTGCATCAACTCTTGATAACGGCGGTTTATCTCCACTCTGATTTTGTCAACGGCACGGTTGATTCTTTGCGCTTCGGCACTCTTACCCGAAGCACGGTTGTTCTTCACGTCCCACAGGCGCAAGGGAACATCCATCTTGCAACTGAACTGCTTAATCTCTCCGTCCACCGTAATGCGACACATCAAAGGCAGGTTGCCGTTGGGTTTCTCACTGCCTTTCTTCACGTAGAACAATACCTTAAATGTACTTCTCATAACTCACTTTTTTTTGGTTACAAAATTAATTCATAGTGAGTTACCGACAGATACGACACATAACGCCAAACGATGCAAAATTTAGGTTTCGCAAGAAATTTGCATCATCGCACGGGTAATGATAAAGTAACTGAACTTTTGCTGCGTTTGTCCATATTCTGTCTCTTCTTGGCTTTTGAACAAGAGAAAAATATAGCGTAACGAACGCTTTTTCAGTCTGTTCGCTACGCTTTACTCAAATTTGCTATTCCGTTAGGTGTTTATTTTAACAGTTCAACCGACTTTTGCTGCTGACCCGGCATAAGTAGTCAAAACTGACAAAATAAAAATCGCAACAACTTCATAATGAAGTAATTGCGATTTGGCTTTGTGACCCCGGAGAGATTTATCCGAAACGGGGTTAAGTGTCTTGTCTATCAATACTTTATAATTTCCAAAAATCACGGCTGTTCCCTTTTTGCACACCCGGACATTTCAATGTTCTTCGTATATTTATAACGCAAAGATAGCAATAATAGTCTGATTTAAGGCTATTTCCAGCGTTAAAAATTGTATTTTGCTGCCACCTCATTACCGAGGGTACAACTGAGGCTGTTATTTGGGCTGTTCTTTTGATTTTGTAGAATAATACCGGTTATGGCACAAGACGGCCATTCTTCAGTTCCGACATCAGCAAGTCATAGACGTATGCCGGACTTTCGATATACAATCCTGTGGAAAAGTCCTCCAATTTAGAAAATGTTTCCGAATTGTGGAAAGTGGAGATTGCTTCCGTCAATTCCATTCCTTCCCGTTCCACAAGATAGCGGACAACATCGGCAGATATGCCCTCAAATAAAAAACGTGCGTTGCGGTCTTTCATAATTTCTTCAGCATTTTGATCGCTGCCTCCGTGTGGAAAAAGTATTGTGAGGTTACTTGCGAGAATGTGAGTTCTTTTACAAGCTGTTCCTCTGAGATGAAATTTTCAGTAAACATACGGAGCAAACGGGCAATCGTATCATCTGCAACAGGGCCAATGACTATATCATAGTCGTGGCATGGCTGCGGGACATTTATATCGCGGTTGGACATCACAAATCTTGCCCACTCTTCGTCGGGAGAATTGAAAGTTTTAATCTTCAATCCTACTTTGACAGCATTTCCAAAATCAAACTCAAAGGCTGTCAATGTGGGTACACCCCTGAACATTTTTACTGTTCTTGCCGCCATCCTTTCAGCCTGATGCCGAATGTCGGTTAGATAGAAACCTTTTCCGAAATCCTTGTAAGGACGACACTTTCCGAGGTCAATCCTGTCTATTGCCATGTTTGAGCCGTGGTACAGTATCATCTGATAGCACCTCCATTGTTTTGGCAGACGACTGTAAGGTCGTCAACACAGTCATTAAACGACAGCGTATGTTCCACATCATAAAATTCGGTCAGGAAAGCAATACCCTTAAAGCGATTTAGATAATT
>VSND01000219.1 GCA_009774145.1 Lachnospiraceae bacterium
CATTGATTGCCGATTGCCGCAAATTCTATTCCGCTTACGAGAACTATCTCAAGAATCTGGATTCATTCAAGAACTTTGCAGATTATCTGAATAGGAACGGTATTGAATACAAAGTTTACAGCAGCACATATTATTACGAATAGAGGTATGAAGAAGTGGCAGAAAATATTGGGCGTTATTGTCGGCGTGATAATCGGAATATTGAATTTCATCATATTCCGAGCAATCGAGTATGTCTATATATCAAATGATCTTATAGGCGAGGATAACTTGCCATTATGGCAAGTCAGTAACTATTTTATGGCTTTGGAAGTCCTTTTTATTGTGACTTACATTGCTGGAATCATACTTTTTATCAAGTTATGGCGGAAAGGGGGCAGTCGATGAATTTTTTATACAAAGCAAAATGGATTATCATGGTGTTATCCGCAATAGTGTGGGGAATGACCTTTGGCGTGTTGTTCGCAGGAGGCTCGGCATTTGTCAATCGCACGTTTCTGATTCTCAATTTGATTCTGCTTTTGGCTCAGATTATGAATGTGGTAAGGGCATTTCTGATTGGCAAGAAAGACATTGGCATCATACTTTCAATATGTTTGGCTATAACAATATCGCTCTTATGGGCTACATATCTATGGGGTTGGAATTATACTGTCAAGGCATTAACAATCGGATTTGAATGAAAGGGAGCATCTTATATATTATTGGTATCGTCTGCAATATTTTATTGCTGGCATACAGTGTGTTCCTATTTGTAGGTCTTGGTAACGAGTGGTTTGATAAGGAGCTTTATCTTACCTCTGCTACTGCGCGGACTGCTATCTTTGTTATGATGGTTGGCACAATGGCGTTGTTCCTTATTAACCTCAGAATATGCCGCAGCCGATATAATGGACGAGGATTAAAATGGCTGTATTCATTCAATATTTTTATCAATCCTGTCGTTTCGGTTCTCTTTCTTCGAGGAAAAGAAATGCCCAACTTCATGAATAAAGAATGGAAACGGAGAATGTATGTGGCAGGGATGTATCTCAATTATAGTTTTCTAATTTGGCTCGTAGCTTTATTGATAATAAGCCTGATTTCAAACGACCTCGGAAATCTTATGTTTACTCTAACATGGATATGGATTCTATTGGGCTTGCCAACAATAATTCTCTACCAATACAATATGGCAATCTGCATAAAGGAAGATACATTACCTCGAATGTTGGCATTGATCTTCGGACTTGTATTTTACTCTCCGTTTTATTCCCGTCGCATCCTTAAAAACAACTGGATATGAAGAAATCACATATCATCTTTGCGCTGATAGCTTTTTCGCTGGCTGGAATACTGATGTTTACTCTTAGTATATCCAATCTTCGCAAGACTAATAAACAGATAAACGACATATTCGATACTTATTATAGTCATGTCGATTATATATTGAAAGGACAGGTAATATCCAAAAAGCTACTTTACGATTATGGCTCTCATTATAAGGATGCTTATATTCTAACTGTTAAAGTCGATTCAATGGAGATAATGAAGAATGAATTATCAGATGACGAGCGATTTTTCGGAATTTATGATTCTGAATTGAAACGAGCCTATATCATTTCTCCTATATACAGTTACAGAACCTTCCAGCCATATGGAGATAATGAGGAGTTGCCACGAATCAGCGTCTTAACATCAACAAGAGATCGCACCGTCAAATTTTCAGACGGTCTTGAATTGGGTATGATTATTTCTGATTCCAAAGATGTGTTCAATGAGTTTGAGAATGAGAATACGATTCATTTCTAAACGACAATCAAATATGAAACTGAAAAATAAAAACACCGGCAAATTTATTGGTGTGGCGACTATTAGCGGCATACTGACTTTCGCTATCGCTTGCGGATTGTGGTATATGGTTTCAGGCGTGAATTGGTTGGATTTTTTGGTGATACCTGTCACAATCATTTCGTGTTGGATAATCGGTGCATTGATAGCGTAGCTTATCGTTCCTGACAGGAAAAACTATCTGTTGAGCGTCGCAGCATATTTATCCACAATCGGGGTTAATTTCATTATAGCGGCTTTTAATTTCCTCAACGGAGAAAACGGATGGATTGTCCTGATCGCAATAGG
>VSND01000022.1 GCA_009774145.1 Lachnospiraceae bacterium
ATATATAGAAGGCAGTTATAATATTTACGCAATTAACCATAATGAAAGCACATTGTCTCATATTGATGAATTTTCTGATAAGGCAATAATGATATCAAATAAAATTTATGGTGAAAACAGTATACAAACTGTAGAGGCGTATAGATTAAAGGCAGTTTGCTCTGATAAAAATAGTGAATACAGGTTAAATATATTAAAAAAAGCTATATTGTTAGCAATAAATAATGAAGGGTTTAATGGGGAAAATGTTATTCGAATATTTTATAACATTAGACAGTGCTGGAAAAATGAGGATTGTTGGAAAGAGAGTGCAAAATGGGCAATAGAAAATGTGTCAAGAACATTTTTGCTAAATATAATGAAACGTTTTCCGGAATATGCTCAAGAGATAATAAATGATGTTTTGGAGGACAATGATCCGTAACTTCTAAAAAGAAGGGATGGAAGAAAATATACAACTGTAATAGAGTCGGAAGTGGAATCCTACGACCCGAAGACCAATGACGGGGCAGGCTGCTCCATGTCCATGATCCGGAAGGGAACCGTCTCCGCAGTTGTGCATACAACGGTCATGACCAGGCTATGCCGTTCCTGCGAATGGACGGCCCCGGGAATGAGACCGCATACTGGTACACCCTTTCATCTTGATTGCCGGGGGAGTTACATGGAAAGAAAAATCAGCATTTCTGTGGAGGATTGATGATGGAAAATGAAAGGAAGCCGTTCACAGATTTTTAAGAGTTTCTTTCCTGCTGAGAATGGGAGGTATGTTTAATGAAAGGACATAGCAAATGAAATTGTTAGTAGTTGAGGACGATTTAACCCTGAGTACGGTGATATGTTTTGAACTGGATTGTAATGATTACTTGACGGTTGCTGCCTATAATTGCAAGAAAGCGTACCAGCTTATTCAAAGAGAACATTTTGATCTGGCAATACTGGATGTGAATTTGCCGGATGGAAATGGCTTTGATTTGTGCCGTACGATAAAAAAGATATCCCCGCAGATGCCGGTTATATTTTTGTCAGCGAATGATCTGGAACAGGATATTTTGAATGGTTTTGATCTCGGCGCAGAGGATTATGTGACAAAACCGTTCAATATGAAAATACTTCTGCGGCGCATAGAGGTTGCGGTTCGAAGAAATCATTCATCAGAACGGCAGACGATGGACGGTTGGAGCGATGGTTTTCTTTCGCTTGACTTCCGTAAATTTACTGCAGTTCGCAGAAACGAAAAAATCAGCGTTACTTCTAATGAGTATAAGCTGCTGAGAGTCCTGACGGAAAATGCCGGAAACATACTGACCAGACAGATGCTGTTGGAGCGGCTCTGGGATATGGAGGGTAATTTTGTTGATGACCATGCGCTGACGGTCACAATCAATCGGTTAAGAGCCAAAATTGAAGACGACACCCATACCTATATCAAGACCGTGCGCGGTATCGGATATGTCTGGATGGGGGAAGCAGTATGAAAGAAATGCGTCTGACGGCATTTTTCCGAAGATTGCTTTTGGGTCTTGCCTTTTGCGCCGGGATGACAGGATTGTTTTTCTCTTATATTCCCCAGGAATTCATACGCGGATTTCTGTTTGTTTTCTGCGGCGCTGCTTTTATTACAACGGGACTCTGGTCTCTTTGGCAGGGCCGGCAGCTTTCTGATTTTTCCAATGACATATGTGAAACCGTTGATATTCTGATGGAGGGTGGGGAGCCTCCCAATTTTTTCCCGTATGAAGAAACCGTTCTCTCGAAGGTACAGGATAAACTGCTGCAATATTACGGGAAAATGAAAGACGAACAGCAGCAGAGCAGACAGGCCAGGCAGACGATACAGGAACTGGTCAGTGATATATCCCATCAGGTCAAAACACCAACAGCGAACATTCAGATGATAACCGGCATTTTGAACCGGCATGAATTGCCCTGCGACAGGCAGCGGGAATTTCTGAACTTGATGTCTGTCCAGATTGACAAGCTTGATTTTTTAATGCAGTCACTGATTAAAATGTCCCGGCTGGAAACCGGGATTTTCGTTTTGCACCTGGAAGAAGCGAGACTGAGTGATACGATTGCAGGAGCTGTGAGCATGATACTGGCAGAAGCAGAAAAGAAAAATATCCGGCTTACGGTTGATTGTGACAGTAAATTGACCGTAAAGCAGGATCCGAAATGGACGGCGGAAGCCATCGGCAATATTTTGGATAATGCGGTGAAGTATACGCCGGAAGGCGGTACAGTCAGCATTTTGGTCCGTCCGTGGCAATTTTATACCCGGATTGACATAAGCGATACAGGGATAGGTATGGATCAGGAAAATTATCATGCCATATTCCAACGCTTTTATCGGGCGGAGGAAGTGGCCGCAGAGAAAGGTGTTGGTTTGGGGCTGTATCTGGCAAGAGAAATCATTGCCCGGCAAAATGGATATATCACAGTAAAATCAGAAAAGGGCAAAGGAAGTACATTTTCAGTCTTCCTGTTAAGCTGACGGAGACAGTTGAATCATGGATATTGTGGAAATACGGCACTTGAAGAAATATTTCAAGGATGGGTCACAGGTAGTCAAGGCGTTGGACGGAATTGACCTGTCTATAGAAAAAGGGAAATTTACAGTCATTGTGGGTGCATCAGGCTCTGGAAAAACTACATTGTTAAATACGATGGCCGGGCTGTACAAACCCACGGAAGGAACTGTAATGGTGAACGGACTGGATTTATCAAAAATGGGAGAGGAACAGCTTACGGTATTCAGGCGCAGAAAGATTGGATTTGTTTTTCAGGAATACAACCTGATACCTGAATTAACAATCAAAGAAAATATAATATTTCCGCTGGCTCTCGATGACGCCCGGATCGACGCAGCGTATTTTTCCAACCTGGTTCATCTGCTGGGACTGGAGAACTGTCTGGATGCCTGCCCGCATATGCTTTCCGGCGGAGCACAACAGTGTACGGCGATTGCGCGTGCCCTGATCACAAAGCCTTCGATTGTCCTGGCCGATGAACCTACCGGCAGCTTTGATATGAAAACGACACAAAATGTTGCCGGATTGCTCAAAATGACGGCCGCCACATTTCACCAGACACTGGTGGTGATTACTCATAATCTTGACCTTGCCCAGCTTGCGGACCGGGTAGTGCGGCTGCAAGATGGAAAAATCGTGTAATGAAGAATGTATAATGCCAAACAGCGGTAAATCTGTACAAAAGGTTTATCGCTGTTTTTCGTCACAAATTTGTGACATTTGTGTGCCGAAGTTGTGACATGGCTGTGATATCCTTATTTTCAGAAACAGGAAGGAGGAACATACAATGAAACATATGACAGGTGTTCTTGCCAGTCGCAGTTTTCGAGTCAACAGGATGCGTAACCTGATTGCGGTATCGGCGATTATGCTGACCACAATTCTGTTTACTACGGTTACCACCATCGGTATGGGAGCGACAGAATCCATAACTTTAACTATGCAGATGCTGAAAGGCAGCCGGTCAGACGGTGATTTCCACAATATGACTGCAAAGCAGTATGAGTCTTTGGAGGATGCCGATTTTATTCGGGAATACGGCCTGCGGATGCCGGTAGGTTTTCTTACGAATACGGTTCGTCATAACATCGAGTTCGATGTGCTGGATTCTGTTCAGGCTGATTTGACTTTCTGCATGCCTGTCCACGGCAGTATACCAAAGGCAGAAAACGAGATTGTTACCTCGGACGCAGCGCTCAGGGAACTGGGAGTGGAGCCGGAGGTGGGCGCTGAGGTCGCGATTGCTTTTACAGCCCACGGCCGGGAATATCAGATGGATATGATGGTGTCCGGCTGGTTTGAAGCCACCAGCGAGCAACTCAGTATGATGTGGGCGGGAACGGCGTTTCGAGATGCACATCCCGATATTTTTGAGTATACCTACGACCGGGATCGGGAAATGGCGGGAACCTATTATTCTGATTTTACAGCTGTAAGCACAGCAGGACTTCAGGAAAAACTGGATCATTGGGTATGGCAAATGGGCGGCGCCCCGGATGAGGCCAACTCCGGTCATTTGTCTGCGACAATCAATGCAGTGACCAATCCCGCACTGGAGCCAATGACGCTTCTGCTGGGAGCTGTTATAATCGTACTGTTTGTTCTTTGTGGATACTTGTTGATTTACAATGTATTTGACATTGCGGTGATGCAGGAGATCCGCCGTTATGGTCTATACCGCACGGTGGGTATGAGCAGGCGTCAGATAAAGAAGTTGATCAACCTGCAGGCCCTGTGGCTTTCCAGTGTTGGTATTCCTCTGGGCTTACTGATTGGCTATTTTGTTGGAAAGGCGACTTTGCCTTATATGATGCATACCTTGTCTTCCAGTTATGAGAATGTAGCAATCAATGTAAGTCCATCCCCGATCGTTTTTGTGGGAGCTGCTGTATTGGCTGCTTTTACTGTATTTCTTTCCACAAGGAAACCAGTACGGGCAGCAGTAAATATTCCGCCGATCGAAGCGTTTCGTTATGTGGAGACAGCGGCAGGCAGAAAAACCACGAAAAAAAGCACTGCCGGTACCAGCCTGTTCCGGCTGGCGTGGTCTAATTTGGGACGTAATAAGCGCCGTTCCGCTTTTATAGCAGCTTCTTTGTCATTATGCGTTATCCTGCTTAACAGTATTGGTATTGCCGCTGACAGCGTGGACATAGAAAAGCAGGTATCCTACAGCATCCGAACCGATTTCGTTGTAGTGAACGCATTGAGCAAAAACATTCTGGAAGGGTTTACCCGGCGTGAACACGGACTGGGGCAGGAAGTCATAGCCGCTGTCAACGCGCAGCCGGGAGTAGACGGGGCTTCTGCCATTTATAAAAATACACTGGATGACCGTAATGTGACCTATGACTTTCCGGTAGCATTTGATTACACCGGTACGGAAGAAGAAACCGGCATCAGCTATGCGGGTACGAATGATGGAATCGTCTTTCATCTGGGCGATGATGGACACACGCTGTGTAATGTATATGGTATGGAAGAAACAGCTCTTGCCCGTATGGATATTCAGGAAGGAGAAGCAGATGCGCACAGGCTTTACAGGAAGATGGCAGACGGGGAAGGTGTTCTGCTGGGGGTGCCGTCTGATATGGGGACATCCGTTTTGAATCCGGTCTTTGATCTGCTGGAAGTGGGAGACATGATTACAGTTTTCAAAAACGGTGAACCGATGATGGAATTGCCTGTGCTGGCCAAGGCTGCCATCACCGGTGACGATATGGAAATCGGATATACGGTCAATGGTACCTTTGAGGTTGGCAGGGATGGTTTGTTCCTGTATCTTCCGACCTGTATTTATACCCGGATTTACGATGATCCGGTTATTTATAAATATTCTTTTGATGTAGAGGAAGAACAACGGGATTCCATGAGTGAATTTTTAGAAAGCTATGTAACGAATGTGGACCCCGGCCTGGGTTATGCTTCTGCCGAAGAAGCCAGGAAGGACGCGGTTACAACCCGAACCATGCTTCGGTTTGTCGGAGGACTGCTTGGCATGATCTTTGGTGCAGCCGGAGTATTGAATTTAGTAAATACCATTATTACATCTATTTTGGCAAGGCGTCATGAATTTGCAACTATGCAGAGCATTGGTATGACAGCCAGGCAGTTGACCCGGATGATGATTTGGGAAAGCGTTTACTATGCCATTGGCGCATGTATGGCCGGCCTGCTGCTGTCTGTGGTACTTGCGTTTACTGTGGTGAAGATACTTATCAGCGGAATCTGGTATTTCACTTTTCACTTTACGCTTGTTCCCGCTGCCATTGTGTGCATTTTGCTTCTGCTTGTGGCCGCTGTCTTGCCGGTGACTGCATTAAAAATATTCAATAAAGGAAGCATCGTTGAAAAGCTGCGCGTTGCAGAATAATCGGACAGGAGGATTTGACCATGAGAGAACATGTCATTTTACGGACAGGAAACCTGAAAAAATACTATGGAAAAGGAGAAACACAGGTTCACGCTCTGGACGGTGTAAACCTGGAGATTGAGGCTGGCAAGTTCGTTGCCATTATCGGCACTTCCGGCTCGGGTAAATCTACGCTGCTGAATCTGCTGGGCGGCCTTGATACCCCGACATCGGGAACTGTTACGATTGGCAATACGGAACTGTCCGGATTGAAAGAGGAGCAGCTTACCGTATTCCGCCGCAGGCGTATCGGCTTTATCTTTCAGAATTATAATCTGATACCGACCCTGAACGTGTGGGAAAACATTGTTTTCCCTGTTGCAATGGATGGGCAGAAACCGGATAAAAAATTTATTGAGGAAATTGTCGGACTGCTTGGACTGGAACAGAAAATCTACAGTCTGCCGAACAGTCTTTCCGGCGGCCAGCAGCAGCGTGTGGCGATTGCCCGCGCCCTTGCCTCCAAACCGGATATTGTACTGGCAGACGAACCGACCGGAAATCTGGACTCCAGGACCAGCGATCATGTGGTCCAGTTGCTGCGTATGACGAGCCGGAAATTCCGGCAGACCATTATTATGATCACCCATAATCCGGAAATTGCACAGTTGGCCGATCAGACGATTCGCATTGAGGACGGCAGGATTGTAAGCGGACTGTAAATTTACTGCTGTATTTTTGTTCCCGGGTTTTATCCAACAGCGGCTTGAATTCTGAACCGTCAGAATTGCGTTTTTGCTGAAAATATATTATACTTAAATCGGCAAATTTTATGAACCGATTAGGAATCCTGTTTTTGCATTGAGGGTATGTTGATTGAAGGTTACAAGAGAACAATTTGCAGAAAAATGATGCCGGTTTCAAAATATCTGCATATTGCCGGTTTATTGAAGAAATGTGGAGAAATGGAACAGATGATGTGGTTAATATCGTTGATGTTACGGTTGTTGAGTGTTTATCAGATGATGAAACCGTATGGAATAGATTTGGTAAAAATATATCAAATGAATTTAAAGCATATATAAACGATGATTTACTTAAAGGCAACATATTAATGCGTGGCGTGGCAAAACTGGATATTTAATCGAAAGAACTTATGAGAAATTAATAAATCAGAAGATTCGGAGGTAAAGAATTGTCAGGCTGTTGTAACGGAAAATTTTACAGTAAGAGTAACTTCAGATGCATGGTAGCGAAAAAATCAATACCATGCATTTTTTGTTGGCAATACAGAACTGCCTGGATTGGAACAGACCGTGTTTGAAAATTTTGTTGCAAAAGCGATGATAAAATCGTACAATATAAGCAGAAAAATATTCGTCCTGTGCGCACTCCAGTAGCTGCGGGGTTTGTCAGGGATGAAGCGGAATTGACAGAATTTTCAGAAAAAAGGAGAAGGCGGGTGCGGACAGAGGATAAATTTTCAGTTACTGACATTCGCCGCTGTCTCGGCAGTGATAATCCAAAACTCGGAGAGGACAGGCTTATTCAGCAAATCTCCGAGTTTTCCTGTCCAAAGAATCCGGATGTTGAACAAAAAAGTACTGTTACAATTCAAAATCAGGACCAGGATTACTGCTTTTCGGAAAGGATGTAAACACATGCGGATCATCATAACAGATGCAGCTTTCATATGGAATCATGAAAATCCGGTATTGGAGCAGTTGAAAGAGATTGTTCTGGTAGTCTGCCTGGATGGGAAACGGGTATCTGATCAGTATGAATGTTTTATAAGTCCATGTTCCTTATGGAAGCATGGGCTGGGAATGGATAAATTTGGTATAGAAGACTGGAGATATAAAGCGCTGGAGTCCGTGGCAGATGAGCTGAACCGGGCGCTTGGTTATCATGATAAGATTCTGTTCTTAACAGATGGAAATCCGGAGAGTTTATATCCATTTTATGCAATAAAGGACAGAAACATATTTAACAGGCTGCATTTATGTACGATGTCCCCGTGGAAATTTGAAAGCAGCCGAAGAAAAGAGGCTCACAGAGAGCTGTTATCTGATTTATCGCAGCTGGAGTCCATTTTATATATCAACAGTGATGATTATCTGGACAGATCTGCTCAACAGGGCAGGGATCTGATGCAGCAGGTGTCTGATGATTATGCGGCGCTGCTTCCGAGAATCATAAATGGGATACAGGATATGAAGGAGAAATCGTATTTTGATCTCGCGTCAGGATCTTATGTACCGGTTGCCGCCGGTTTTGACGGGATTGATCTGACGAAAGCGGAAGATGAAGTTTCAGAGATCAATGTGCCGTTATGCCGGCAGTGGAGTACAATGGGATATATGGCGCCTCAAAAATATTTAAAGAAAGATGACAGAATCAGAGAGGAAGTCGAAAGGGTGCATGCGAGGATTGACGGAAAGAAAATCTGCAATTATCTGAGGCAGCTGCGGATCGAACTGGCCAGAGCCAACAAAATTGAATTCTTTTCAGAGGAATGTCCGTCTGTTGGCGCGTGTGGAGGAACATGCGCCCGATGTGACCAGGAGGCGGCATATTTGAGAGACAGGCTTGCCGATATTCCGGAATCAGAAAGAATCATTCCGGTATCGAAACTGACAGAGTGGGAGGTATCGTAATGACTGGAGATATTATGGCAGTTTCCAGACTGCGGATGGCTACGGACGGCGAAGGGGTATCTACGCTGGTTACGTTCTATGACTGCCCGCTTCATTGCAAATACTGTGTGAATGAATGCTGTCACCGGAAGGAAGACCGTCTGCCGCGGACACCAGAAGCTGCATACAGGCCGGAAGAGTTGATCGAAGTACTCAGAAAGGATGAAATCTATTATCTGATGACAGGAGGCGGTATCGTTTTTGGCGGCGGTGAACCTCTGCTGCAGGCGGCATTTATCCACGAGGTCTGCAGACAGTCGGATTTTGGATGGAAAAAGAGAATAGAGACATCTTTGAATGTTCCGTGGAGCTGTGTGGAAATTTTACTGGATGATCTGGATGAATGGATCATTGATATCAAAGATATGAATCCGGTTATATATGAGGAATATACAGGCGCAGACAATGAGAATGTCTTAACGAATCTGTTGAAAATGCGCAATATGGTCCAACCGGAAAGAATGCATATCAGGGTTCCGCACATTAAAGGATTCAACACGCCGGATGATGTTGAAAAATCCGTCGCCTGGTTGAAAGATACATTGCATGTGGAACCGGAAGTGTTTTCTTACTTTCATTTTTTACATACAGCAAGTGAGCGAAAAGAAACTTCAGAGCTGCAGATCCCGGAGTTTTTCATGAAAACGGATGAAGATGGCTGCCAAAAAGGAAACAAACCAGAATGATAAACACAGCAGCTGTAGAAGTATTTTTAAGGAGGGTGATACATATGATTCCGTTGGATTCACCAATCTGGAAAGAACTTGATTCTTCCGGGAGTGATACATATGAAGTATTCCATGATCTAATGGAAGGGAAAGGGGATTTCCGTGAAGATATGGAATTCCTGGGAGAGGATTCATGAAACAGAAAAACTGGTCACGAATCCGGATATTGCGGCATTGCTGTGACTGACCCGGAAGTTTCTGAATCTGCATTCTGTGCGGAAAAATGGTTGACAAAGCGTTTTGCGAAAAATATAATGTTCAGTATGTCAGAGAATGGAAAAATAACCGGCTGCCGTGAGATTTCCACAGAGCAGTGCGGCGGCAGAATCATACGGAGAGGAACAGAAGGATTATGGCATTAAAGAAGAAACCGGTAAAAGGGATGAAGGACATCCTGCCTGCGGAAATGCAGGTAAGGGATTATGTGACAGGACTTATAAAAGAGACCTATAAAGGTTTTGGGTTTTCTCCCATAGAGACGCCCTGCGTGGAGCATATTGAGAATCTGTGCAGCAAACAGGGCGGAGACAATGAGAAGCTGATCTTCAAGATTATGAAAAGAGGGGAGAAACTGGACCTGAAGGGAGCAGAATCCGAGGCGGATCTGACGGACAGCGGGCTTCGCTATGACCTGACCGTGCCCCTTTCCAGATTTTATTCCAACAATGCGAACAGTCTGCCCACTCCTTTCAAGGCGCTGCAGATTGGAAGCGTATGGAGGGCGGACCAGCCTCAGAGAGGGCGTTTCCGCCAGTTCGTCCAGTGCGATATCGACATTCTTGGAGAGGCGGGCTGTCTGGCGGAGATTGAACTGATCCTTGCTACGACAACGCTTCTTGGAAGACTGAATTTTTCTGATTTTAAAGTGCGGATCAACGAGAGACGGATCCTGAAGGCCATGGCAGTGTACAGCGGTTTTGCAGAGGAGCAGTTTGATCTGGTTTTCATCATTCTGGACAAGATGGACAAGATCGGCTGGGAAGGTGTAAAAGCAGAACTTATGGAAGCAGGTTTTGAGCAGGAGAAGGTGGACCGCTATGTGGGCATGTTCACGGAAATGGAAGAGTCCGAAGACAGCCTTTGTTATCTGGAGGAGAAGCTTTCCGAAGTTCTGGAGGACGGCGTGATCGACAATCTGCGGACGATCCGGCAGAGCGTGGAAGCGACCAGGGCATGCAGGTTTGAACTCGTGTTCGATCCCACGCTGGTGCGCGGCATGTCCTATTATACAGGGACGATCTTCGAGATTGAGATGGCGCAGTTCGGCAGTTCGGTCGCCGGAGGCGGACGCTATGATAAGATGATCGGGAAATTTACCGGAAACGACGTGCCGGCCTGCGGATTTTCCATCGGTTTTGAGCGGATCATCACGATTCTGATGGAGCAGGGATTCGAGATCCCGGGAGCTTCGGCGAAAAAAGCATTTCTGGTGGAAAAGAAGATGCCGGCGGAGAAGCTTTGCGAGGTGCTGAAGGAAGCAAAGACAGAGCGGGAGAACGGGACGCAGGTGCTGGTAACGCTCATGAACAAAAATAAAAAGTTTCAGAAGGAACAGCTTATGAAAGAAGGATATACAGAGTTCCGGGAATTTTTTAACCGGTAAGGACAGAAGGCTGTTATCCATAAAAGAAAACAGAAAAGAGGATGAATGATGGCAGAATCGATGAAGGGACTGCACAGAAGCCACAGGTGTGCGGAGCTTGGCACCGCCGATATCGGCGAGACCGTCACCGTCATGGGATGGGTGCAGAAAAGCAGAAATAAAGGCGGTATTATTTTCGTGGATCTCAGGGACCGTTCCGGTATCCTGCAGCTGATCTTTGAAGAGGCAGGCTGCGGACCGGACAATTTTGCGAAAGCAGAGAAGCTGCGGAGCGAATTCGTGGTGGCGGCGACAGGAAAAGTCGAAGCCAGATCCGGTGCGGTCAATGAGAACCTGGCAACCGGTGCGATCGAGATCCGCGTGGCAGAGGTACGGATTCTGTCAGAAGCGCAGACACCGCCGTTCCCCATTGAAGCAGATTCAAAGACAAAGGAAGAACTGCGGTTAAAATACCGTTTTCTGGATCTTAGAAGACCGGATCTTCAGAGTAAGCTGATGCTCAGAAGCCAGGTGGCAACGAAGGTGCGTGCAGTGCTGGCGGAAGAAGGATTTCTGGAGATCGAGACGCCGATCCTGATCAAGAGTACGCCGGAGGGAGCGAGAGATTATCTGGTGCCGAGCCGTATTCATCAGGGGAAATTCTATGCGCTTCCCCAGTCGCCGCAGTTGTTTAAACAGCTTCTGATGTGTTCCGGTTATGACCGGTATTTTCAGATCGCCAAATGTTTCCGGGATGAGGATCTGCGTGCGGACCGTCAGCCGGAATTTACCCAGATCGACATGGAGATGTCTTTCGTGGATGTGGACGATGTGATCGAAGTCAATGAACGCCTCCTGCAGAAGGTGTTTCAGGATGCCATCGGCCTGGATGTGCAGCTGCCCATTCCCAGAATGACCTGGCAGGAGGCCATGGACCGCTATGGTTCTGACAAGCCGGACACCCGTTTCGGCATGGAGCTTGTGAATGTATCAGAGGTCGTGAAGGACTGCGGGTTCGGCGTATTTACCGGGGCGCTGGAAAACGGCGGAAGCGTCCGCGGCATCAATGCAAAGGGCCAGGGACAGATGCCGCGGAAGAAGATCGACGCGCTGGTGGAGTTTGCCAGAGGTTTCGGGGCCAAAGGTCTGGCTTATGCGGCGATCCAGCCGGACGGCAGCGTCAAATCTTCATTTGTGAAATTTATGACAGACGAGCAGATGAAAGCGCTTATGGAGGCTATGGACGCTCAGCCGGGCGATCTGCTTTTCTTTGCGGCCGACAGAAATAAAGTGGTATGGGACGTGCTGGGCAACCTTCGTCTGGAGATTGCACGGAATCTGGAGCTGTTCGACAGGAACCAGTTCCACTTCCTGTGGGTGACCGAGTTCCCGCTGCTGGAGTGGTCCGAGGAGCAGGAACGGTTTGTGGCGATGCATCATCCGTTTACCATGCCCATGGAAGAGGACCTGGAGAAGCTGGAGAGCGATCCGGGAGCGGTTCGGGCAAAGGCATACGACATCGTGCTGAACGGCACGGAGCTGGGAGGCGGTTCGGTTCGTATCTTCCAGGCGGATGTCCAGGAGAAGATGTTCGAGGTGCTGGGCTTTACGAAGGAACAGGCACAGGAGCGTTTTGGATTTCTTCTGGATGCCTTCCAGTACGGAGTGCCGCCTCATGCAGGGCTGGCATACGGCTTTGACCGCCTGATGATGCTGATGACAGGAGCGGACAGCATCCGCGAAGTGATCGCTTTTCCAAAGGTGAAGGATGCCTCCGATCTGATGACCAGTGCGCCGGATGTGGTGGAACCGATGCAGCTGGAGGAGCTGGGGATCGGGATCCTGGCGGACGAAAAAGCAAAATAGAAGATTTTTTACAGAATTACAACATTTTTAACAAAAAATATCCGGTCGGACAGAATTTTTTCGTATAAAAATATTCTGTTTGACCGGATATTGTGTTATAATTATAAAAACAAAGAGGAAATGTGTGAATAAAAGGAAACGTGATTCTGTATAAAAAATTGCAGACTTAAAGGAGAGACCGCATGCAGACACAGAAGAGGCCGTAAATCAGGAAACGTGATAAGTATGAAAGAAGGAAGCAAATATGCCAGTATATCGGTTGAGAGAAAATGAAGTGAGTTTTCCTAATCCGGAGCTTGCACAGGAGGATGGTCTTCTGGCAGTCGGAGGGGAGCTGAGTGTAGAGCGTCTGTTACTGGCGTACAGCAATGGAATCTTTCCATGGTATAATCCGGGAGAAGAGATTCTGTGGTGGTGTCCAAAAGACAGGTTTCTGATCTTTCCGAAAGAGATTCATGTCTCCCGTTCCATGAAGAAATATATCAGAAAACACAAGATGGAGATTCGCCTGAACCGGGATTTTCAGGATACGGTTCATCAATGCCGGATGAAGCGGGAGAATCGGGAAGGCACCTGGATCGGAGACGATATCGAGGCGGCTTTTCTGGCGCTTCACCAGAGAGGATTTGCCGTCAGTGTAGAGGCATATGAGGATAAAGTGCTTTCGGGAGGGCTTTACGGCGTGGCGATTGGAAGGTGTTTTTTTGGAGAGAGTATGTTTTCAGAGAAAGAAAACGGATCCAAGGCGGCGCTGATCGGACTGGCGGCAGTACTTCGGGATAAAGATTTCCTCTTTATCGACTGCCAGTTCCATACCGAGCATCTGGAAAGCATGGGGGGAAGATATGTGAGCTGGGAAGAGTACTGGCAGATGCTGCGGGAGGGGACGAAAGGGGCTGATTAACAGCCCTTTTCCGTCAGTTCCCTTGCAGTCTCGTCTTTAATGGTTATGCCTTCTGCTTCGAGCCGGGCGATCCTGTCGGCAAACCGGGGCAGATATTTTTTGTGCGCGATCAGAAGCTCATCAAGAACGTGCTTCATGTTTTCGCCGGAGACCGTCAGAGGATTCAGAACGAATGCCTGTAAAAGCAGACCATAATCTCCGGTAACCGCTGCTTCCTCCACGCATAATTCCATATTTTTCATGGCCTGGATCCATCCCCGTTCCGCCGGATGGAGGGGACCGAACGCAATGGCGTGTGCGCCGGTGCTGCCGATGTACGAAGAAACTTCCACGGCAGCATCGGCGGGAAGGTCCGGAAGCGCCCCGTTATTTCTGGTCGTGACCACCATGTGGGACATCTTGTTGGCATAGATGGATGCGATGGTTTCGCAGGCTGCGTCGCTGTAATGAGCTCCGCCGCGTTTTGCAAGCTGCTCCGGTTTTTCGTTCAGTTCCGGGTTTTTATACAGCTCGAACAGATCTTCTTCTGTCTGACGGACCTGCTGTGCGCGCGTTCCGATCGTATGGTATTCCTCCAGTCCGTGGGCGAGCATCTCCTGCTCCCTGTAGTAATACCGGTGGTATCCGCAGGGGATCATCCCGACTGCTTCCAGGTGTTCCTTTAAGTATTTGACATCAAAGATATTGGCAGGCGTGCCGTCGTCGGCATCCGGGTCAAACATGGCTTCGATGATGCGGTCTGTGACGTTCCGGCCGTTTTCATCGCTTACTTTGTGCCAGTGGAAGTGATTCAGCCCGGCAAACTGAAAGGTCAGCTGCTCTGGTGACTTTCCGATCAGGCCCGGCTCCTTCAGCATGGCGTCTATTGGAGAGTTGCACAGCCCGATGACTTTATCCCATTTGCCAAACCGCATGACAGCCTCTGTTACCATGCCGCTTGGATTGGTGAAATTGATCAGCCATGCGTCAGGGCACAATTTCTTCATGTCTTCCACGATGTCCAGGATGACCGGGATCGTCCGCAGAGCCTTGAAGATACCGCCGGCTCCGTTGGTTTCCTGCCCCAGCATGCCATAGCTGAACGGAATCCGCTCATCCTTGATGCGGGCGTTCAGAAGCCCTACGCGGAACTGGGTAGTGACAAAGTCTGCACCGGGCAGGGCTTCCTTCCGGTCGAGCGTCATATGGACTTTTACATCATATGGAGATGCGTCCCACATGCGCTGTGCCATCTTTCCGACAATCTCCATCTTTTCCTTTCCGGCTTCAATATCAACGAGCCAGATCTCACGGACGGGAAGTTCTTCATACCGCCTGATAAAGCCTTCCATTAATTCAGGAGTGTAACTGCTTCCGCCGCCGATTGTTACAATTTTAACGCCTTTTTCCATCTGTGTAGACCTCCTTGTTTTTCAGGAATATTATAATTTTTTGTATAAGGAAAGTCAAGGATACGCAGGAATTGTCTGAACAGGTGCGAAACATGGCTGTTTTTCACCTCTGTGCCGTCCGGACGTCCGGTACAGGTGTAAAAAAATAACAAATAAATGAACCATAGAAGAAATACTTTCTGTACAGAACGGCTGTGAAATGATATAATACAGACGGGTTTTCTGAGAGGAAATAGAAAGGAGTTATGAAAAATGAAACGAATGAAACGAATGAAAAGAGGCATTGCAGTACTGATCCTCGCAGTGACACTGGCGCTGGCCACGACGGGGTGTTCTTCCGGAACGGCACCGGTTCTTACGGTGGCAGGCAAAGAGGTTACGCTGGGAGAGACAGGTGCCAGTGTATTTCCGCTGACCGAGTTCGATATGGAGATTCCCGGGGGCGGAGTGCCTGTGGAAGAGATGCCTGGAAAGAGCTGGATGTCTACCTTTATGAGTCTTCGGGGAGACGGAGGCAGCTATGCGTATCTGTACGTATACAATCCTGGACGGGACAGCGTGTGGGTTACTTCCGCCACGATCTACAAGCTTTCTTTCCACATGTATTCGGAAGAAGAGTCCTATTGGGCGCAGGACAATGTGCTGATTAACGGGATTGATTTTTACGGCATGGATGCAGAGGCGGTAAAAGAAAAAATGAGCGAATATAAGATTGCTTCGGACGACAGCACGTGTCTGTCTTATAAAGACGGAAAATACAGTTATCGCTTTACCTTTGATGAGAGCGGTATCGTGGAAGAGATCGAAGTGGAGATGTCGATTGATAAGAGTTATTAGCTGATAAAAAGGCATAAGATGAACAGATATCGAAAGGCAGGTCTTATTTTATGGAAAAGATCATGTGGGATGACAGATACAAAATGGGCGTGGAAGCAGTGGACAGAGCTCATGCCAAGCTTTTTCGGATTGTAAACAAGCTGTTTGATCTCTCACAGGATGCATCAGCCAATCAGGCTGCATATAAGGAAGGAATTAAATATCTGGAGGCGTATTCCATGACGCATTTTTCAGAAGAAGAAGCGTACATGCGTTCGATTCGCTACGGCGGATATGCGGAACATAAGAGGATTCATGATAATTTCCGGAATAAAACGCTGATTTCTCTGAAAAAGGATCTGGAGCTTTCCGGTTACTCGTCGTCAGCGGTCGAGCGCTTTGTGGGGATCATGGGCAGCTGGCTGACGGAACATATTATGCTGGAGGATCAGGCGATTGTGGGAAAGGTGGTCCGACAGAAGAAAAGGGACCTTTCCACACAGATTGATATCATATCCAAAACGGTCCATCATGCAGTAAAGGAGGTTCTGCAGACAGAGACAAAGCTGGTCAGTACAGAATACAAAGGACAGAACATAGGAAACGGGTATTACTGCTGCCAGTATTATCAAATGGGAGGCGGGGTTGTGCTTCAGCTTCTTCTGGGGGTAGAAGACGTTCTGTTTCTCAGAGGAATCGAACGGATTCCGGGAATCCGGAAAAGAGAGATGACAGAGCGGGACGTTCTGCATGTCTTTGGGCAGCTTTTTGAGCGGATGGGAAGGCTGTTCAAGGTGGAGACAAAACCGGAATTCGGTCCGGAGAACCTGCTGAGCCGGGATAATTTCCGTAAGGAGTTCATGAAAGGCTGTCCGTGCAGCCTGCTGTTCGGTACCCGGTCCGGAGCGCTTGCCTTCTGCTACCGAAGCTGGAAAGAGAAGAAGCATGGAGGTGAATCCTGAAAAAGTTTTCAGCAGGCTGGAAAATACTTATCATACTTTCATAAAAAAGATGGATCCGGCGGCAGAGACGTTTCTGCCGCCGGTCTGCTCTGTCTTCTGTATTCAGAAGGCGGAACAGAAAATGCTTTCTTAAAGCTTTTGGTAAAAGCAAGCTGATCTTCAAAACCCAGAGAGGCAGAGATGACTGCCACGGACAGCTCTGTGGTTGTGAGGAGCCGGCAGGCTTTTTTTAATTTCAGATTTGTCAGATAGTTTTTCGGAGAGACACCGAACCGTTCATGAAAGACCCGGGTAAAATAGTTGGGATGGATTCCGAATGTTTTTGCGATGTCTCCAAGTTTCAGCTTTTCAGCATAATTCATATCCAGATAAAATTTGATCTCATCTACCAGGGATTCTTTTCCCCAGCTGCTTTCCTGAAAACCAATGTCATCAAAAAGCATGGCCAGTATCTGCAGCAGGATTCCGTTCGCCTGCAGATACTGGCTGGTGGGCGTGCCGCTCAGTGAAAGAATATCTGTAATGAACGTCCGGTATTTCTCAGCATCCAGTCCGTGGATCATGTAGGTATTCTCAGCGGAAGTCATGAAAATCCCATAGGAAAACAATGGAAAACGTTGTTTAATATAGATACAAAGTGAAAGCAAAAAAGAGAAGAGGTGAGAAAATGGCAGATAAAAACAGTATTACCATCTGGAACCTCCAGCGGGCCTTTTGAATGATCCCAATGGCCTGTGCTGGTACTGCGGCAAATACCGGGTGTTTTTTCAGTGGAACCGTCTGAAAAAAGATCATTCCTATAAGGAGTGGGGGCTGTTTACCTCTGAGAATCTGACAAAGTGGCAGTTCGAAGGAAGCGCATTGATTCCCGGACAGGATGACGACCGGGACGGGGTGTATTCCGGAAGCGGTCAGGTGATCGGCGGGCAGCGGAGAAATCTGAAAGGAGCCATCGCTCTGTGCCGTTCGGCAGACGGCAGGCACTGGGAGGATCAGGGGACTCTGGCGGTATCCGATCAGTACGAGATGATCGAATGTCCGGACCTGTTTCTTCTGGATGGGCAGTGGGTGTTATTGTATAATCCGCAGAAGCGAAACACAGAGACGGATAAACCAGAATTCCGGTTTTCCGCATACAAACTGGGACGGTTTGAGGAACCTGCCGGGAATTTTGAAGATCCGGATCTGGATACGGATTTCGGGGAGCTGGACGCAGGATTTGATTTTTATGCACCTCAGACCCTGGAAGCGCCGGATGGACGCAGGATTCTTTTTGCCTGGATGTCCGGCATGGACGCAGAGCAGGAGGCTGTTTTTGGAAAGGATGAGCCGAATATTCACTGTCTGACGATGCCCAGGGAGCTGTTCATCCGTAACGGAAAGCTGTGCCAGAGGCCGGCGAGGGAACTGTACGGCCTGCTGGGGCAAAAGATAAAGACAGAAGAGGATGAAGAAGGAGTCAGAGGAACGCCTGATGGCCGGACATTTTTTCTGAAACTGAACTTTCCGGGAGCAGACCATGGTTTTCAGGCTGTTTTTCAGGACAAAGAAGCCGCCCTTCGGTATGTTCCGGAAGAAAAGAAACTGATCTTTTCCCGCAGGAGCTGGATCAGGGATGCAGAGGAGACCAGAGAGGTCGGTCTTGACCGGCTGGAAGAGGTGGAGATCTGGTCCGATCAGTCCAGTATGGAGATCTTTGTAAACGGCGGGGAGACGGTACTGTCGGCCCGGATCTTTCCGGGAGAGGGACCGGCAGAAATCAGGCTTTCCGGAATTGCAGGGGTATCGGATATACAGCTTCATGAAATCATAAAAAGTGTGCCAAAACAAAATGATAAACAGGAGGAAAACAAGATATGAATGAAAAGCAACTGGCAGAAAAAATTGTAGAGCTGGTGGGCGGAGAAGGCAATATCGTCTCTGTCAGGCATTGTGCCACAAGGCTTCGAATCGTCGTCTCGGATAAGGATCAGATCGAGACGGACGCAGTGGAAGCGCTGGATCGGGTAAAGGGTTCCTTCTTTAACTCCGGCCAGTATCAGATCATCCTCGGCACCGGTCTGGTCAACCGTGTGTATGACGAAGTCATAAAGATTACAGGCGGGGCGGAGTCCGGTGAAAAGAAAGAGACGGTCGTATACGGCAACTGTTTTCAGAGGGCGATCCGCATGTTCTCGGATGTGTTCGTCCCGATCATTCCGGTGCTGGTGGCAACCGGTCTGTTTATGGGCCTTCGGGGGCTTCTGACACAGGATGCAGTGCTTGGGGTCTTCGGCATGACGCCGGAAAGCATCCCGCAGAATTTTCTGAAAGTCAAAGCCCTTTGTCATGGCCATGGTCGGCGGCGGTGTGGGCGGCTTCCTGGCTTCCCTTATGCATCTGCGTGCGACCGGTATGTCCATTACCGGAATTCCGGGGACGCTGCTGTATCTGAATGAACAGCTTCCGCTCTACCTGATGGTCAATGCGGTCTCTTTTGCAGTGGCATTTGCCATGACCTGGTTCTTCGGATTCCGTGAGGAAAACAAGAATACCGACGGGGCAGTCTCTCAGAAAACAGAGACGAAACAGGAACCGGTAAAAGTGTTAAAAGCATTTGTCTCCGGAAAAGTCATTCCGATCACGGAAGTGGCGGACAGTGTATTTTCCTCAAAAGCGCTGGGGGACGGTGTTGCCATCGAACCATCCGGGCAGACGATTACGGCGCCCTGCGACGGTACCATTTCCATGATCGCAGAGGGTTCCAATCATGCCATCGGTATGACGCTGAATAACGGAGCAGAGCTTCTGCTTCACATCGGCCTTGATACGGTCAGCTTAAATGGAGAAGGCTTCGAGGTACTCGTGCAGGCGGATGAAGAAGTAAAGGAAGGACAGGAACTGATGAGATTCGATAAAAAGTTCATCGAGTCCAGAGGACTTGCAACCACCTGTATCCTTGTCCTTACGAACTCTGACGATTATCCGGATGCCCGGCTGCTCAGCGGCATGGATGCGGCAGGCAAAGAGACGGAGATCATCCGGTTTTGATCCGGTACATAAAGATATGGCTGTATTTACAGAAAGGGTAGTCGGAAGATGACCGGCTGCCTTTTTTGCTGCGCATCGGTATTCCCGGCTTTTTGGAAGTGCAGCCTGTGCCTGACGGAGACGGAAAGCAGAAAATAAATGCCGGTTTTGATCCGAAAAATCGCTTGCATTTACCTGCAGCAGTTATTACAATATATGATAATTATGAAGATGCCGAAAGATAACGGATTCTGTGTTCTGGTTCAGAAAGGAATGCATCCGCAGGAGTTTTGTCCGTGAGTACCGGTATTTTCGGAAAGCAGGGGGATCACATGAAGAAAATAGACACAGAAAGATGGGAGAGAAGGGAACTGTATGATTTTTTCTCCGGCATGTCTCAGCCTTTTTACAGCGTTACGTTTCAGGTGGATGTGACAGAGCTCTATCAATATGTGAAGCAGAAAGGGCTGTCCTTTTACCATGCCCTGGTCTGGCTCTGTACAAAAGCGGCCAACCGGGTGGAGAATTTTCGTTATACCGTCAGAGAGAAGGACGTATGGCTTCTGGATGAGCGGATTCCCAGTTTTACAGATCTGAAAAAAGGCGCCGCACAGTTTCATATTGTAACCATGTCCTGCGGGGAGGATCTGCAGGAATTTTGCCGCGCGGCAAAAGAAAAAAGCGCCGCTCAGACTTCCTTTGTGGATACTTCTTCGGAAACGGACGAGCTGATCTACTTTTCCTGTCTTCCATGGATCGAACTGACCGGTCTGACCAATGAACGGGATTTCGATCCGGACGACAATGTGCCGCGGATCGCCTGGGGAAAGTATACAGAAGTACAGGGCAGAAAGAAACTCGGCATGTCTTTGGAGGTGAATCACCGGTTTGTGGACGGATATCATGTGGGGCGGTTCTATGAGGAGCTTGCAGGGGAGATCGCCCATCTGAATCCCAAAAAAACGGAAGAGAAAAATGTTCTGGAAAACGGATGATTTTCTATGGCGCCCTCTGGGGCAGAAAAGGTTCAGAGAAATATCTTAAGTCAGGAACAGCCGGAGGCATAGAACAGGATGAAAAGAGAAGAGAAAGCGGCAATCGTATGCTGTTCCAACGGACGTCGCCGCAGTGAAGAGGGAAAGATACAGGAGCTGGAACGGGTATTGCGGAAGATGGGCGTGGTTCCGGTTTTCAGCGACCGGATCTATACAGAGGAAGGCCAAACCGGCCCCACAGGCAGGGAACGGGCGGAAGAACTGATGAAATTTTATCGGGATGACAGTATCCGGGAGATCTTTGATCTCTCGGGCGGCGACATCGCCAATGAGATTCTGTCGTATCTGGATTATGAGACGATCGCCTGTTCCGGCAAGCGTTTCTGGGGTTACAGCGATCTGACTGCCGTAATCAATGCGGTCAACTGCAGGACAGGGAACGAATCGGTCCTGTATCAGGTGAAAAATCTGGTGGGAGAGTACAAAGAGGTTCAGCGGGAAGCCTTCAGAAAATATCTGTTTCAGGAATCGGACGAGCTGACCCGGTTTTCCTGTCAGTTTATACAGAAAAATTCCATGGAGGGCATAACTGCGGGCGGAAATATCCGATGTCTTCTGAAGCTGGCAGGTACGCCGTACTGGCCGGATCTTCGGGGGAAGATTCTCATTCTGGAGGCGCTGGGCGGCAGGAGGGAGCAGCTGATCACATATTTGAGCCAGTTAGAGCAGCTTGGAGCGTTTGAACAGGCAGCGGGAATACTGCTGGGAACTTTTACGACGATGGAGAAGGAAGAGAGTGCGGATGCCGTCTGTAAGCTGGTCCGGCATTTTGCAGGCGGGGAGATGCCTGTGGCGAAAACGCAGGAAATCGGACATGGAGAGGATTCGAAAGCGGCGGTGATCGGAGGGTATCTGAAGCTGTTGACAAAATCCGGTTATTAGATTATACTGATGATAGAAAAAATAAAAAAACATATCATGCGCTCTGTGGGGGATAACGCATTGAATATTGATAAAAAATATATAGAACGGTATCTTTCTGAGGTGAAAGAAGCTGTGGAGAAGGACAGATACCGGCTGGCCCGGAATGCCAGGCGGCAGGATAACGTCAGTCTTTTTCTTGATTATGTTATAGACGAGACAAAAGCGAAGGAAATCATATTGAGCCTTACGGCAATGGATTTTTCAGAAATTCTGCGAAATGAACATGTGGGATATGAACATGAAAGACTGTACGTGTTTGGTAAGGATGTGAATCTTTTAGAGCGAAACGGAACGAAAGAAAAAACAGTTTCTTTATATATCAAATTCAACAGGCTGGAAAACTGTTTTGTGATTGTAATTTCCTTTCATGAGCAGAAATATCCGCTTACATATTATTTCAAATAAACAGAATGCAAATCGGAGGTGACCATTATGACAGAAAAGGGAAGATGGGATTTTTGCATTGAGTGCAGAAAGGAAACAGAATACCTTTTGCAAAAAAGGGACATCGTAAAAGTCATAAGGGATAAAGCGTATACGTTTGGAATTACGGCAGCCGTATGTGCAGAATGCGGCGGAGAAATGAGCATACCGGGGTTGATCGACAAAAACGTTCAGGAGATTGATGAACAGTACAGAGCGGTAGAAGGACTGGTATCCATCGATGATATTGAGAAACTGATGAAGATATATAAGATTGGAAAAGCGCCGCTGTCTCTGGCTCTGGGGTTTGGTGAAGTGACAGTACCGAGGTATCTGGAAGGGCAGGTTCCTTCCAAAGAGTATTCGGATGTAGTGAGAGCAGCCCTGGCATCTCCGGTGTATATGAAGGAGAAGCTTACAAAGAACCGTGATAAGCTGACGGAAGCAGCATATAAGAAGGCGATGGCGGCGGTGAACAGCACCCTGAGCCTGTTTTCCGTATCGGAAAAGATGCTTCAGGTGATTGCCTGTGTATTTGAAAGGCTGGAAGAGGTGACTCCGCTTATGCTGCAGAAAGTGCTTTATTTTATTCAGGGTATCTACTCTGCGTTATATGGCAGGCCAATCTTTATGGAGGACTGTCGGGCATGGACTCGTGGGCCGGTTTATCCTGAGGTATATGAGTTGTTTCGGGATTTTAAGTATAATCCAGTCGATGATGCGAGATTTGCACTTCTGGAAGGAACTGCAGACGATTTGACAGACAATGAGAAAAAGGTTGTTGATCTTGTAGTAAATACTTTTGGTATGTATGGTGGAAAGGTATTGGAGCAGATCACACATAATGAGGATCCGTGGAAGGAAGCCAGAAAAGGGTATGACGACAGTATCCCTTCCAGTGAACTTCTGCCAAAAGAGCATATTATGAAGTATTATATTGCTGTGAATAAGAAGTATGGTATTGATACAGAGACAGGTCTGCGGACATATATTCATGATATGTTGGATAAAGCATCCTGATTTTGGCCTTTTTTGATTTTATCTCTAAAATGGCAGCCTGCGCGCAGGTGTTCTCTATGCCGACCATACCATGAACGGCATGGTTCTGCAAGGTGTTTCAGGAAGCGGCATTTTAAAAGCTCCAGACCGGTTATACGGCCTGGAGCCGGACTGTCAAAGCAGCCTCTTTATTCATTGCCGATCACACTGACTGCAATGACCTGATCAAAGAAAACAACAAGAAAAGGAATCTGTGCAGTCGTGCCCCCTGACTGGAGCAGGACATTTTTTAATGTAAAGAAGCCGTCATTGCCTTCCAGCGGCGCATCAACCGGAAGCCGGTTTTCTTTATAATAGCCTCTGGCCAGTTCTGAGGTGACCTTTGTCATGGATGAGACGTTCGGATCTGCTTCCTCTTTGGGAATGGCGGTTCCAACGATCATTCCGGCAGGTGTCAAAAGTACCAGACGGCTGTCTTTCATGGTTTCAAGGGATGTCATTGCGGCAAACTGCCGGATCAGATCTTTCTTTAATGTAGTCATATGTTTTCCACCTTTCTTAAAAGACGGTCAGCAGCCGCGTGTTTCTAAGGGATATGATATGGTTGAGCTTAGACACCGGCTATACGGCAGAACCGCACTCCTCCCGGAACTGACAGCCTGATATTATTATAGGGCCTTAAGAGAGAAAATGCAAGAAAATAAGAAGAATACCGTGTCATGTGCCGCGGCGGCAGGAAGCGCCCGGAGCGATTTGCGTGAAAATATCAGGCGGGGTGCTTGTCCTCACAGCCGAAGTGTGCTAGAATAGACACGATTTAAGTGGAAAAGCAGAGCGAAAGAAAGGACAAATGGGTGCATTTATGAAGAGAGAAGACATTCACAAAGTACTGATCATCGGTTCCGGACCGATCATCATCGGACAGGCGTGCGAATTTGACTATTCCGGCACGCAGGCATGCAAGGCACTGAAAAGTCTCGGGTATGAGATCGTGCTGGTAAATTCCAATCCGGCGACGATCATGACCGATCCGGATACGGCGGATATCACATATATTGAACCATTGAACGTAGAGAGGCTGGAACAGATCATTGCCAGGGAGCGGCCGGATGCGCTGCTGCCGAACCTGGGCGGACAATCCGGTCTTAATCTCTGTTCAGAGCTTCAGAGCGCAGGTGTGCTGGACAGGTACGGCGTCAAGGTGATCGGTGTGCAGGTGGATGCCATTGAGCGCGGAGAGGATCGAATCGAATTCAAGAATACCATGAATGCGCTGGGCGTGGAGATGGCCAGAAGCGATGTGGCCTATTCTGTGGAAGAGGCGCTGCAGATTGCAGACGGTCTGGGTTATCCGGTGGTACTGCGTCCGGCCTACACCATGGGCGGCGCCGGCGGCGGACTGGTATATAATAAGGAAGAATTAAAGACCGTCTGTGCCAGAGGCCTGCAGGCCAGCCTGGTGGGACAGGTGCTGGTGGAGGAGTCCATTCTGGGATGGGAAGAGCTGGAGCTGGAGGTGGTGCGTGATGCCAAAGGCAATATGATCACGGTCTGCTTCATCGAGAATATTGATCCGGTAGGCGTACATACCGGTGATTCCTTCTGTTCCGCCCCCATGCTGACCATTTCGGAAGACGTGCAGAAGAAGCTGCAGGAACAGGCATACCGGATCGTGGATGCGATTCAGGTTATCGGCGGTACCAATGTGCAGTTTGCCCATGATCCGGTATCCGGACGGATCGTAGTCATTGAAATCAATCCCCGGACCTCCCGTTCTTCGGCGCTGGCAAGTAAGGCCACAGGGTTCCCCATTGCACTGGTTTCGGCAAAGCTGGCCAGCGGCCTGACCCTGGATGAGATTCCCTGCGGGAAATACGGAACACTGGACAAATATGTGCCGGACGGCGACTATGTGGTGATCAAATTTGCCAGATGGGCATTTGAGAAATTCAAAGGCGTGGAAGACAGGCTGGGTACCCAGATGCGCGCGGTGGGCGAGGTCATGAGCATCGGCAAAACCTATAAGGAGGCGTTCCAGAAGGCCATCCGCTCTCTGGAGAAGAGCCGTTACGGGCTGGGACATGTGGGCGATCTGGATCAGAAGAGTAAAAAAGAACTGCTCACCATGCTGATGACACCCTGCAGTGAGCGTCATTTTATCATGTATGAGGCGCTCAGAAAAGGCGCTTCGGTAGAAGAGATCTATAATCTGACGAAAGTAAAGACCTGGTTTATTCAGCAGATGAAAGAGCTGGTGGAAGAGGAAGAAGCGCTTGTTAAAAAATATACAGGGAAAGTTCCTTCCGCAGAAGATTTAAGACAGGCGAAACTGGACGGATTTTCGGATAAATACTTAAGCGGGATTCTCGGGGTGTCCGAGGAAGCCATCCGAAACGGGCGGACGGCAGACGGGATCGTGGAGGCCTGGGAAGGCGTTCATGTGAGCGGTACAAAGGACAGCGCTTACTATTATTCCAGCTATCATATGAAAGATGAAAGCCCGGTGGATACGGACAGGCCGAAAGTGATGATCCTGGGCGGCGGACCCAACCGGATTGGACAGGGCATCGAGTTTGATTACTGCTGTGTCCATGCGGCAAAGGCTCTGCGGAAGCTGGGATTTTCCACGATCATCGTCAACTGCAATCCGGAGACCGTGTCTACGGATTATGATACCTCGGACAAGCTGTATTTTGAACCGCTGACCTTGGAGGACGTGCTTGCCATCTATGAAAAGGAAAAACCGGTGGGTGTGATTGCACAGTTCGGAGGACAGACGCCTCTGAATCTGGCGGCAGATCTGAAGAAATACGGAGTCAATATTCTGGGCACCACACCGGAGACCATTGATCTGGCAGAGGACCGGGATCTGTTCCGGGAGATGATGGAGCGTCTGCAGATCCCCATGCCGGAGGCAGGCATGGCAGTGGACGTAGAGGAAGCGCTTGCTGCCGCCCACAGGATCGGCTATCCGGTCATGGTGCGCCCGTCCTATGTGCTGGGCGGACGCGGGATGGAAGTAGTCTACGACGACGAAGCCCTGACCTTCTATATGCAGCAGGCCGTGGGCGTGACGCCGGACCGTCCGATTCTGATCGACCGGTTCCTGCATCATGCGACGGAATGCGAAGCAGATGCCATCAGTGATGGAGAACATGTGTTTGTTCCTTCGGTTATGGAACATATTGAGCTGGCCGGAATTCATTCCGGAGATTCCGCCTGTATCATTCCGCCCAGAGGATTGACAGAGGAACAGGTGGAGACCATCAAGGATTATACCAGAAAGATCGCCAGCGAGATGCATGTAGTAGGTCTGATGAATATGCAGTATGCCATTGAGGACGGGAAAGTATTCGTGATCGAAGCCAATCCCCGTGCCTCCCGGACTGTGCCGCTGGTATCCAAAGTATGCGGTATCAATATGGTGCAGATTGCCACGGACATCATCACCATGCCTTTTACGAAACATGAAAGCCCGGTGCCGGAGCTGAAAGAGAAAAAATTTGCCCATTACGGGGTAAAAGAAGCCGTATTTCCGTTTAATATGTTCCCGGAGGTGGATCCGATCCTGGGACCGGAGATGCGTTCCACCGGAGAGGTGCTGGGACTTTCTGCAGATTTCGGAGATGCGTTCTACAAGGCGGAAGAGGCCACCAAAAATCAGATTCCGACGGAGGGATGTGTGTTGATCTCGGTCAATGACCGGGATAAGGCAGAGCTTGTGGAGGTTGCAAAAGGATTTTATGAATGCGGATTTTCGATCATGGCGACCGGACGGACCTGCGACATGATCGAGGCGGCAGGGATCCCGGCGCTGAAGGTGTGGAAGATCAACGAGGGGCGGCCCAACATTCTGGATAAGATCACCAACGGCAAGATCCAGCTGATTGTCAATACGCCTGTCGGCAAGAAGGGCGCAGTGGACGACAGCTATATCCGTAAAGCGGCCGTGAAGAACAAGATCCCGTATATGACGACCATGGCCATGGCAAAGGCGACCGTGGAGGGAATCCGCTCTGCAAAGCGGGACGGAAAACTGCCGGTGAAGTCTCTGCAGGAGTTCCATGCGGAGATTACGGATAAATAAAAGTGTGAAAAGTGACGCTGCCGGAAGGGAAGACCGATATGAATCGTTTTAAAAAGGTTTACAACCAGGGGACCCTGGATGTGATGGAAATCTGGGTAGATACGGAGACAGGTGTAAACTATGTGTTTCATAGAAACGGAAATGCATCAGGATTTACGCCGCTGCTTGACAGAGAGGGAAAGCCTGTGGTTTCCAAAAAAGAAGAATATTAAGAGAGAAGAGGAGTGTAAGTGATGAGAAAGTGGAACTATGCAGTAGCGGCCCTGGTGCTGCCTGCGATGCTTCTGGGAGGATGTGCGGAGCAGCTGGAACTTGCCAGGGAGCAGCTGGGACTTCCGGTGGAGGATAAGCGCACCGATGATCAGATCATCAGTGATTTTCTGACGGCCTATCAGGAAGGGAATTTTGAGGCTATGGAGCCTTATTTTGACGAAGACAATCTGCTGCGTCTGTTTTGTCAGGGCCAGGAAAACGGCGGCGAGATGGCGGAGGTGTACAAGAAGGTCTGGGAGCTGACGAAAGACTTTACCTTTACGGCGGAGGCTGTGGAGGGAAAAGAGGCGTGGGGCGAGGTGACGTTGCATCTTCAGACGAATGAGATCGTATCAGGCATTCCCGGCGCCATGTGGTCGGCGATTCAGGCCCAGACGGAGAACGGGGACGACAGCTTTGCCGATCTTCCGGGGTGGCTGGGGGATGCGCTTCAGACCGGAGATCCCATTGATGAAGAGCTTACGGTGTATGTTTCACACCGGTCGGACGGAGACCGGATTGATTCGTCCGCATGCCGGGAGATGTACGAGCAGCTCACCGGCGGCTTTTACGATTACATCGACATGACCATGACCACCTGTACGGCGGAAAACGATTCCTATTATGTGGCGGCCCAGGGAGATTCCATCGTCGGTATGGTGGAGACGGCGGTACAGACGGAAGGAACGGAAGGACTGACGGAGGAAGACGTTCAGGCGTATGAGGACGGGTTTCAGGCCATGACCGGCGTGGCGGCCAAAGCCGGCCTCAGAGAGGACGGAAGCGTGGAGCTTCGGTTCGGCGTGGACTTCGATCAGGCCAGCAGCACGGCGCTGGCGAATCTGGGCGTGATCAGCGACCGGGTCAACTCATACGGAGGATATCTGAGTCTGTGGTCTACCGTTGACAGTTTTAAAGCGGACGGAATGACCTGCGAGACGAACGATTTTGGTTCCGGAGCCGCACCCGAAGAAGAGTAGGCGGATATGGAAGATGCCTATGTACTGCAGTTGTCGGACCGGAAATTTTCCGACCTGTATCTGTGCTACTGCGGTTATGCCAGATGTGAGCCTCTGCACAGTTTTGGGCCGGCGGTACGGTCCAATTATCTGATTCACTACATTCTGGATGGAAAGGGGAGCTACAGGGCAGGAGGCCGGCGGTATGATCTTAAGGCCGGGCAGGGCTTTCTGATAGAGCCGGGAACGCAGATCTTCTATGAGGCAGATGAGAAAGAGCCCTGGACCTATCTGTGGATTGGATTCCACGGACAGCGGGCAGAAGAATACCTGAAGGATGCAGGGCTTGGAGGCGGCCAGCTGATTTTTTTCAGCGACCGGGGAGAGGAGCTGAAGAAACTGGTGATCCGCATGCTGAAAAATTATACGATTGCAGCATCGGACCAGTTTCTTCTGGAAGGCAGTCTGTATACGTTTTTCTCAATCCTTGCCAGCGGTCTTTCGCTTCCTCCGGCACAGAGGCATGGAGCAGACAATCTGTATATCCAAAAGGCGCTGGGCTATATTCAGGACAACTACGGACATTCCATACGGGTAACGGATATTGCAGAATATGTGTGTATCAATCGAAGTTATCTGTATACGCTGTTCCGGGAAAATGTGGGAAGTTCGCCGCAGGAATATCTGAGCGGTTACCGGCTTGCCCGGGCGGCGGATTTTCTGGCATCGACGGAACTGTCCATGGAGGGAGTTGCACAATCCTGCGGGTATCATGACCCGGCGGCGTTTGGGCGTGCATTCAGGGAGCGATACCGGATGACGCCCCTGCAGTACCGGAAAAAATACCGGCAGGAGGAAAAGGAAAATCAGGAGAAACGCAGAGGGATGCCGGAAGAGATCTGATGATGTGCAGAATGTGAAATCTAACATTCTGCACATTTTTTATAACAAAAAAGACTGTTCAGGACTTCTTTGTCTGTGTAATAATAGGACCACAAAACAGTAAGAAAAAGGAGAGCGTCTCATGAGCATCTTATTCAGTGAGAAAACAAAAACATTTCATCTGTATAATCAGAAAATCAGCTATATCATGACGGTCCTGCCAAACGGACATATGGGCCAGCTGTATTTTGGAAAACGGATCCATCATAAGGAGGATTTTTCCTGTCTGCTGGAGAGACAGCGCCGTCCCATGACGGCCTGTGTGTTTGACGATGACAGCAGTTTTTCTCTGGAGCATACAAGACAGGAGTATGGGGTGTATGGAACGACGGATTTCCGGCATCCGGCGGTTGAGATTCTGCAGGAAGACGGCAGCAGGCTGTCGGACTTTGTCTATGCAGGTCATGAAGTGACGGCGGGAAAGCCGAAGCTTCCGGGACTTCCGGCAACTTATACAGAAGCACAGAAGGAAGCGGAGACGCTTGTGGTCCGGCTGAAAGATGCACAGACCCAGATGGCGCTGGAACTGTTCTATACGATTTTTGCAGAAGGCGGGATCCTGACAAGAAGCGTGAGATTTACAAATGAAGGAAAGAAAAACGTACAGCTGACCCGCGCCATGAGCCTTTGTCTGGATCTGCCGGACTGCGGGTATGAGTGGATGCAGTTTTCCGGCGCCTGGGCCAGAGAACGTCATCTGAAGGTACGGAAACTGGAGCAGGGGATTCAGGCGGTGGACAGCATTCGGGGAAATTCTTCTCATGATCATAATCCGTTCATTGTGCTGAAACGGCCCACAGCGGACGAAGAGCAGGGGGAGGTCATGGGCTTTGGCCTCATCTACAGCGGTAATTTTCTGGCGCAGGCTCAGGTGGATACCTATGATATGACCCGGGTGCTTCTTGGGATTCATCCTTTTCATTTCAGCTGGAAGCTGGAGCCCGGGGAATCCTTTCAGACGCCGGAGGCAGTCGTGGTCTATACCCGGGAAGGACTGGGGGATATGAGCCGCACGTTCCACCGGCTGTATCAGAGACGTCTGGCAAGAGGATACTGGAGGGACCGGGAGCGTCCGATTCTGAACAACAACTGGGAAGCGACCTATTTTGACTTTACAGAGGAGCGTCTGGTGGAGATCGCAGAAAAGGCGAAGGACTGCGGCGTGGAGCTGTTCGTGCTGGACGACGGCTGGTTTGGAGCGCGCAGAAACGACCATGCAGGACTGGGCGACTGGTATGCCAACAGAGAACTTCTGCCGCATGGGATCAAAGGACTGGCAGAGAAGATCGAAGCGCTGGGAATGAAATTCGGCCTGTGGTTTGAGCCGGAGATGGTCAATGGGGATTCGGATCTGTATCGGTCGCATCCGGACTGGATTCTGGAGACGCCGGGGCGGCATGCCTCTTTGGGACGCCACCAGTATGTACTGGATTTCTCCCGTCCGGAGGTAGTGGATCATATTCATGAACAGATGTCGAAGATCCTGTCAGAAGCAAAGATTTCCTATGTGAAATGGGATATGAACCGGAGTATTACGGAATGTTATTCCCGCGCCCTTCCGGCGGACCGGCAGGGCGAGGTGTTTCACCGGTATATTCTGGGAGTTTATGACCTGTATGAGCGGCTGACTTCAGAGTTTCCTCATGTGCTGTTCGAATCCTGTGCCAGCGGCGGCGGACGGTTTGATCCGGGACTTCTGTATTATGCGCCTCAGGGCTGGGCGAGCGACGATTCGGATGCGGTGGAGCGGCTGAAAATTCAGCACGGAACTTCCTTCTGTTATCCCGTCAGCAGCATCGGAAGCCATGTATCGGTGGTTCCGAATCATCAGGTGTTCCGGGAGACTCCGCTGCATACACGGGCGAATGTGGCATATTTTGGTACATTTGGCTATGAACTGGATCTGAATAAACTGACGAAAGAAGAGCAGGAGGAAGTGAAGGAGCAGATCCGGTTTATGAAGCAGTACCGGAAGCTGCTTCAGTTCGGAAGCTTTTACCGCCTGAGCAGTCCTTTTGAAGGGGATGGAAATGTAACTGCATGGATGGCAGTCAGCGAGGACAAAAGAGAGGCAGTTCTTGGATGGTACCGGATACTGAGCCATGCCAATCCGCCTCTTGCAAGGCTTCGTCTGAGCGGTCTTGATGAGCGGCTGTGTTACCGGATCACGGAGAATGGCCGGGAGCGTACGGGTGTGTATTACGGAGACGAACTGATGAACGCAGGGCTGATTACCACGGAAGGGGTATCCGGTGAGACGGCTCCCGGTGAAAAGGGCGGCTGTGATTTTGATTCCAGGATTTTTGTACTGAAAGCGGAGCGCAGCTGTCTGGAAGGAGAAGAATGATTTTTGAATTAAGACAGACAGAAAGAGCGGAAGCACTGTTTGAAGGCTGGAAGGAAACGATTCTGTGGTCCTGCCTGCAGGGTGTAATGGGAAGAATCTATGTAGATTCGCTGGAAAAACCGGCTTCCGCTCTGGCGCTGCTGGGTGATTTCTGCTTTCTGGCAGGAAAGCCGGACAGAGAACTGGTGATGCATGAGCCAAAGGAGGACAGGCGGGAATTTCGGATCCTGATTCCGGGAGACCGGGCATGGGCGGATCTGATCGAAGCGTGTTATGGAGAGCGGGCGAAAAAAATCACCCGGTATGCGATCAAAAAGGAACCGGAGGTATTTGACCGGGAGAAGCTTCAAAAGGCACTGGACGGGCTGCCGGAAGGCTGTACGCTGCAGATGATGGACGAAGCTTTATTCCTGCGCTGCCGGGAAATCGGCTGGTGCAGAGACTGGGTGGCACAGTATGATACTTATGAACAGTATCAAAGATATGGGCTGGGAGCAGTAATTCTGAAAGACGGAGAACCGGTCGCAGGAGCCTCTTCCTACTCCGGCTACAGGGGAGGCATTGAGATCGAGATTGATACCCGAGAGGACTTCCGGAGAAAAGGGCTTGCATACATATGCGGGGCGAAGCTGATCCTTGCATGTCTGGAGCGGGGCTGGTATCCAGGCTGGGATGCCCACAATCCCAAGTCCGTGGCGCTGGCAGAGAAGCTGGGATATCATCTGGATCATGAATATACGGCATACGAGGTGGTAAAGGGGAATCCATGAAAGAAACCCTGACTCATGGCAGAGCAGACAGATACCTACCAGTAGATTCCCTCATAGGAATAAAAAAACTTCCATTCGTAATCGTCATAATCAGGCAGGGCGTCGATCGGTTCTCCCTGAAGGACATAATAACGCCAGGAGTTTGAACCATCATAAAGCCCGCAATGATCATTCGAATCTACACAGATGCGCAGATTACATGTGTTATGGGTATCCTGTCTGAATGCCTGAATCATTTCCAGAACCCGTTCCTGTACTGCTTTTTGAAAAACGGTCGTTTCTGTTTCTGAAAGTGACGCGCTGTTCATACGAAGATGCAGACTGACTTCAATCGGAAAACGGTCGAACATATTTTCGTAATCTGCTTCTGCCAGATGGAGCATGTGTTCTTCTTCCTGTAATCGTTCTTTCAACTGGTTCTCATAGTTTTCTCCGGCCTGCTCAATTCGATGGAATTCCTCCGTCTGTTCAGATCGATAGCTGTGTACCGGATTACCTATGGTGATGAAACAACAGGTGTCTTTATATTTTTTTTCTAATGACAAGCCTTCAAAGGATCCCTCATCAAAGAAATCGATCAGATAGTTCTGTATGTAATACTGCCTCAACTGCTCATTCAGCCATGTGATCTGCTGATACCACAGAGGATTCATGTTGTCTATCGTCTGTGTAAAGGTCTGTCCATACTGGTCCTGATAAGAGACCGGCCATTCATCGTATACATAACCGTCAGAATGGTATCCGCAGCTGCAGTTCTCTCCCTCTATGGTAAAGGTTTCTTTTTTGCCGATCTGGTAATCCTTTCCGAATATGACCGAAAGCTGCTCTTTATACAACTCCGGATAGTCATCGGTATAATAGATCGTATCATACAACGGCTCCTGTAGAATGTCAATGATATCTGCTGTCAGTATAAAGAGCCGAATCAGTACCAGAATTATGATAATTACTTTTGTTTTTTTGCTGTATGCCTTCTGCTTTATTCCGGCGGGGTATGCAGCATCAGGTATTCTGTTCTTTGGTTCCTTCATATAATTCCTTTCTTAATGCTTCGCAGACGGCAGCGGTCTCTCTCATTTCCTCCTCTGTGCACATCTCACTCAGATCATAGGCGAGCGGATCGGATGTGAAATCCGCGAGAACCTTGCCGATCAGCAGGTATTCCTCCGGCGTGGCGGTGATGCGGATTTCTGATACGGCCATAGTATCCGGATCGGCTTCCGACAGCTCACACAGTTCAATGTTTCTGTTTATTTTGCATTCCAGCAGCAGAGCGGCCAGGTCCATAATGAGATCAATGGCAAAATAGATTGGAGTTTCCCATCCTTCCGGATCGGTATACACAAGGGCGACGTCCGGATTTCGGAAATTACCCTGCAGTTTATCCAGTCCAAAGTCGGAAAAGATCTCTTCCAGAGGAATCTCTGCCTTCTGCTTTCCGGCCAGGTATTCCACAAGTGTCAGGCTGTCATCGGTGTCTCCGACATAATTTTCCCAGTATTTTCCAGTAATGTACATAATCATTTCTCCCAGATTTATCAATGATGTCCGCAGATGCGGCAATGGAATCCCGTTTCCGTTTTATTATAAGGTTGATCAGGCGAAATTGCAAGACAGGGGACGGGGCCGAAGGGATATCCTTAATATTTACAGCAGATTGTGAAAAAAGTACAGACTGGCCGGAGAAAGGGCCAAAGGGATGAAAGAGATACTTTGCGGAACAGCGGTTTTAAAATTGCAAGACCTGCCCAAATGTGTTATACTACACTGAAAAGCAATTTGAGAAGGAGGACCTTCATGAAAGCAGTTTCCGGCTTGTTGGAAAACATGGACTATCAGATAATCAAAGGAAAACCGGAGGGGGAAATCACAGCCCTTGTCTACGATTCCCGAAAAGTAACAAAAGACTGTATGTTTGTCTGCATCCGGGGAGCGGCATACGACAGCCATGAACATGTGGAAGAGATTACAGAAAAAGGCGCCCGCGTGATTGTGGCGGAGCGGGAAGTGGAGGTTCCTGCGGGAGTGACGCTTCTGCTCGTCTCGGATACCCGCTATGCGCTGTCTCTTCTGTCGGCGGCATATTTTGATTACCCGGCAGAGAAGCTGAAGGTGATCGGCATCACCGGAACCAAGGGAAAGACGACAACCACTTTTATGGTGAAGGGGATTTTAGAGCATGCGGGGTATCAGGTGGGGCTGATCGGAACCATTGAGACGATCATTGGAGAAAGACACATTCCGGCGAACAATACCACGCCGGAATCCTGTCTGATCCAGGAGTATTTTGCGCAGATGGTGGAGGCGGGCTGCCAGATCTGCGTCATGGAAGTCTCTTCCCAGGGTCTTATGATGCACCGGACGGCGGGGATTCCCTTTGAGATCGGTATTTTCACCAATCTGGCCCCGGATCACATCGGTCCCAACGAGCATGCCAGTTTTGAGGAATATGCAAAGTGCAAAGGGCGTCTGTTTGCACAGTGCCGGATTGGGATCGCCAATGTGGATGACGGGCATTTTGACATGGTGCTGGATGGGCATACATGCAATCTGGAAACCATCGGTTTTTCGGAAAAAGCGGATTACCGGGCGTCGGACATGGAACTGATCGGAAGGCCGGGGTATCTGGGCGTTCGCTATCATATCTCCGGAAAACTCGACATGGATGTGGAGATCGATGTGCCGGGAAGATTCAGCGTGTATAATTCTCTGGCAGCTGTCGCAGTTTGTGAACATTTTAACGTATCGGAGGAAGATCTGAAGGAAGCATTAAAGACTGTAAAGACCAAAGGCCGCATCGAGATGATTCAGGTGTCGGAAGATTTTATACTCATGATTGACTATGCGCACAACGCCATGAGTCTGGAGAGTCTGCTTCTGACCCTGAAGGAATATCATCCAAAGCGGCTGGTCTGCGTCTTTGGATGCGGGGGCAACCGGTCGAAGCTTCGCCGCTATGAGATGGGCGAAGTGTCCGGACGTCTGGCGGATCTGACGGTTATCACTTCGGATAACCCGCGCTTTGAAGAACCTCAGGCGATCATTGACGATATTAAGGTCGGAATGGAACGGACGGACGGCGCTTATGTGGAGATCAGCGACCGGAAGGAAGCGATCCGTTATGTGATCGAGCATGGACAAAAAGGCGATGTGATCGTCCTGGCCGGGAAGGGCCATGAAGATTATCAGGAGATTAAAGGAAGGAAGTATCCCATGGATGAGAGAGATCTGATCCGGGAAGTGCTAAAGGAGCTTCGGTAGCACGGCTTTTTGGGAACTCTGGAGTAAGGAAGGAACTGGAAGATGGATTTTGTCAATGTCATTGTGGATATTTCCCACGAGAAGGTGGACCGGGTATTTCAGTACCGGATTCCGGAGCACCTGAAGAGCAGGCTGCAGGCAGGTATGCAGGTGAGGATCCCGTTTGGCAGAGGAAACCGTCTGACGAAGGGCTATGTGGTCGGGTTTTCAGAGAGACCGGATTATCCGCCGGAGAAGATCAAGGAACTGGCAGGGATCGTGGAGGGCAGTGTAAAGGCAGAATCTCAGCTGATTGCACTGGCTGCATGGATGCGGGAGCGATACGGTTCCACCATGAATCAGGCGCTTAAGACAGTCCTTCCGGTGAAGCAGAAGACCAGGCAGAAACAGAGCCGGAAGCTTGTACGGAGTATCTCTGTTCTGGAAGGGGGGCAGCTGCTCGAGGAGTACCGGAGGAAAAAATACCAGGCAAAAGCCAGACTTTTAGAAGCACTTCTTCAAAATGAGGAGCTGGACTATGAGGAAGCAGTGAAAAGCCTGAAGCTGTCGGCTGCAGTGATCAAAGGCTTTGAGGATAAGGGGATCGTCCGGGTGGAAAGCAGAACCCTCTACCGAAATCCTTTTGCTGACCATTTTACAAAGAAAGAGAAAGAGGTTCTCCTAAACAGGGAACAGGCAGAGGCGGTGGAGGGGATATGGGCAGATCATCAGAGCGGAATCCGGAAGACCAGTCTGCTTCACGGCGTGACGGGAAGCGGCAAGACCGAAGTATACATGGAACTGATCGCGCGGGTGATCCGGGAAGGAAAACAGGCGATCCTTCTGATTCCGGAGATCGCTCTGACTTTTCAGACGGTCAGGAGGTTCTATGAGCGGTTCGGGGACCGGGTATCGGTGATGCATTCCCGGCTCTCGGGCGGCGAACGGTATGACCAGTTCATGCGGGCGCAGAATGGAGAGATTGATGTGATGATCGGTCCAAGATCGGCGCTGTTTACTCCGTTTTCGAAGATTGGCATGATTATTATTGACGAGGAGCATGAGGGCTCCTATAAAAGCGAGACGGTTCCCAGGTATCATGCGGTGGATGCGGCCCGGTTCCGCGCCAGGATGTGCGGTGCGTCCGTGGTGCTCGGAAGTGCGACCCCGTCCGTGGACAGCTATGACCGCGCCTGTTCAGGCAGGTATGGACTTTATCGTCTGACCGGAAGATATGGAGATGCGAAGCTTCCGGGGGTTGCTGTTGTAGACCTGCGCACGGAACTGAAGGAAGGGAACCGAAGCATCTTCAGCCGGAAGCTGAGAGCGGCCATGGAAGACCGGCTGCGCAGAGGCCAGCAGACCATGCTGTTCTTAAACAGGCGGGGACTGTCAGGCTTTGTGTCCTGCCGTTCCTGCGGGACAGCGATCCGCTGCCCTCACTGCGACGTGGCGCTCTCTCTTCATAACGACGGGAGGCTGAGGTGCCATTACTGCGGATACGAGACCGGTATGCCACCTTTGTGCCCATCCTGCGGTTCCCGTTATATCAGCGGATTTCGGGCCGGAACCCAGCAGATTGAGCGGGAAGTACAGAAACTGTTCCCACAGGCGCGGGTTCTGCGGATGGATTACGACACCACCCGGACAAAAGAGAGCTACGAACAGATACTGACTGCTTTTGGAAGAGGCGAAGCGGATATACTGGTTGGCACGCAGATGATCGTGAAAGGACATGATTTTCCGAATGTGACTCTGGTGGGGATACTGGCAGCAGATATTTCGCTGTATGCATCCGATTACCGGTCGTCAGAGCGTACCTTTCAGCTGCTGACGCAGGCCGTGGGACGCGCGGGAAGAGGACGGCAGGCAGGGGAAGCGGTCATTCAGACCTATGTGCCGGAGCATTACAGCATCCGGACGGCTGCAAGGCAGGATTACGAAGGATTTTACAGACAGGAGATTCTGTACCGGAGGATGATGGGATATCCGCCTGCAGCATTCATGCTGGGAATCTATCTGTCCGGTTCCGAAGAGGAGTTTCTTGAAAAACAGGCAGAGAGGCTGGGAAACGCGATACAGAGACTCTGCACAGAAGGACTGGTTGTGATCGGCCCTGCAGTGGCGGCGCTGTCCAGAAAAAAGGATATGTACCGTATGGTCATCTACCTGAAACATATGAAAGAAACCGTTCTGCTGCATGTAAAAAACCAGATCGAGCGAATACTGGAACAGGAGGCTGTGTGGAATAAGATATACATACAGTTTGATTATAATCCATTAAATGCATATTAGGAGGAAATTATGGCAATACGAAATCTGAGACTGGAAGGAGATCCGATTCTTCGCAAGACAAGCAGGGAGGTCAAGGAGATTACTCCAAAGGTCAGAGAACTGATTGACGACATGCTGGAAACCATGTATGAAAAAGAAGGCGTCGGACTGGCGGCTCCCCAGGTGGGAATCCTGAAAAGGGTGGTGGTGATTGATATCGGAGACGGTCCGCTGGTGATGATCAATCCCATGATTGTCAGGGAGGAAGGAACCCAGACGGGCGATGAAGGGTGCCTCAGCGTTCCCGGAAAAGCAGGACAGGTGACACGCCCGAATGAAGTAACGGTTCATTTTATGGATGAGGACGGGGAATACTATGAACTGGATGGAACGGAGCTTCTGGCCCGCGCCATCTGTCACGAATGCGAACATCTGGATGGAAAGCTCTATATTGACCGTGTGGAGGGAAAACTCCATGATGTCGTGGAAGAGGAAGACGAGGAGGCATAGCCGTTTATGAATATTATCTTCATGGGAACGCCGGATTTTGCAGTGGGGACGCTGGATGCGCTGGTGGAGGCGGGACACCGGATCACGCTGGTGGTGACTCAGCCGGATAAGCCAAGAGGCAGAGGACATGCCATGCAGTATACGGCAGTCAAAGAAGCGGCGCTTGGACATGGACTGCCGGTGTTCCAGCCGAAGAGGATCCGGGAGGAAGAGGCGGTCCGGACACTGGAGGAGACGGAAGCGGATGTGATGGTGGTCGTGGCGTTCGGCCAGCTCATACCGGAGCAGATTCTTCGGATGAAAAAGTATGGATGTATCAATGTGCATGGCTCCCTGCTTCCGAAATACCGCGGGGCAGCGCCGATTCAGTGGGCGGTTATTGACGGGGAGAAGGAATCCGGCGTAACGACCATGCAGATGGATGAAGGGCTGGACACGGGAGCAATGCTTTTGAAGACAGTCGTGCCGCTGGAAGAAAAGGAAACCGGGGGCAGTCTGTTTGACAAACTTTCCAGAGCAGGGGCGGAGCTTTGTGTGGAAACTTTAAGACAGCTGGAAGCCGGTACAATTGTGCCAAAAGAGCAGGGAGAATCCCCCACGGCCTATGCCGCCATGCTCACCAGAGATATGGGAGTCATCGACTGGACCAGGAGCGCACGGTCCATTGAGAGACTGATCCGCGGGCTGAATCCATGGCCCAGCGCATATACGCATCTGAACGAAAAAGTTCTGAAAATATGGGCAGGAGAAGTTCTTCCTTCGGACGTATCAAAGGGCAGATGCGGTGAGATACTGGAAGTGACAAAGGATTCCCTGATCGTGCAGACCGGCGAAGGACGGCTGGCAGTCAGGGAGCTTCAGCTGGAAGGAAGAAAACGGATGGAGGCGGGAGCCTTTCTGAGAGGATTTCCGGTGGAAGCCGGCACGGTTCTGGGATAGATGGCAAGGAGGAGTTCCTATGTTTTTTTATGATGCAACTTATATACTGGTGCTGATCGGTGCGCTTTTGTCCATGTGGGCGTCTGCGCGGGTGAACAGCACTTATAAAAAATATGCGCAGGTCCGAAGCGCATCCGGGCTTACCGGGGCGGAGGCAGCGCGCAGGATCCTGAATGGAGCCGGTATCTATGATGTGAGGATTGAACACATCAGCGGAAACCTGACCGATCATTATGATCCGCGGGGCAAGGTGCTCCGGCTGTCGGATACGGTGTATGGCTCGCCGTCGGTGGCAGCCATCGGCGTGGCGGCTCACGAATGCGGCCATGCCATCCAGCACGATCAGGGATATGCGCCGCTTCAGATCCGCAGTGCAATCGTTCCGGTGGCAAATATCGGGACGAAGGCGGCATTTCCGATTATTCTTCTCGGACTGTTCTTCGGGAGTTCCTACACGCTGATTCAGGTGGGGCTTCTGTGCTTTGCATGCGGGACGCTGTTCCAGCTGATTACGCTGCCTGTGGAATTCAATGCTTCTGCCCGGGCGGTCGACATTCTGGGAAATACGCATATGCTGTCAGATACGGAGCTTGGTTCTACAAAAAAGGTGCTGTCTGCAGCAGCGATGACCTATGTTGCGGCAGCGGCTGCTTCCATTTTATCCCTGCTTCGCCTGGTTCTTCTGTTTGGAGGTAGAAGACGTGACTGACAGCAGGATCAACGTCCGGGCAGTGGCGCTGGAACTTTTGCTGGAGATCACAAAAGGCAGAGAGCTGAGCCATGTGGCGCTTGGCGGCGCACTGGAAAAATACCAGTATCTGAATAAGCAGGACCGTGCTTTTCTGACCCGGCTGACGGAAGGAACTCTGGAGCGTATGCTGGAGCTTGATTATATCATCAGCCGGTATTCCAGCGTTCCGATGAAGAAGATGAAGCCGGTCATACAGAACCTTCTCAGGCTGTCGGTGTATCAGCTTCGCTATATGGATCGGATTCCGGATGCGGCGGTGTGCAATGAAGCAGTAAAACTTGCACAGAAGAAAGGCTTTGGAAATCTGAAAGGGTTTGTAAACGGCGTTCTGCGCAGCATTGCCCGGGAGACGGAAGAAATCGTATATCCGGATCTGTCAGTCGCCTGGTCCACACCGGAATGGATCCTGAAACAGTGGACAGAGGAATACGGAGAAGAGACTGCTCTTTGCATGCTGAAGGATCAGTACGAGGATAAACCGCTGACCATCCGGGTAAATATTCCAAGGATCACCAGAGAACAGCTGAAGGAGAGACTGAAACAGGAAGGCGTTCAGGTACAGGAGGTTCAGAACGTGGACTGCGCCCTTGCCATATCCGGTTATGACCATCTTCGCTCGATTCCTTCTTTTCAGGAAGGGCTGTTTCAGGTACAGGACGTAAGCTCCATGTATGCGGCTCTGCTGGCGGCGCCGGGACCGGGGGATTACTGCATCGATGTCTGTGCAGCTCCCGGGGGAAAGAGCCTGCATCTTGCAGAACTGATGGATGGAACCGGCATGGTGGAAGCGCGGGATCTGACGGATTACAAGGTAGATCTGATCGAAGACAACATACGGCGTATGGGGGTTCAGAACGTGAAGGCAGTACAGATGGATGCGGCTGTTTTTGACAGGGAATCTGTGGAAAAGGCGGATGTGGTGCTGGCAGATCTTCCCTGTTCCGGCCTGGGAGTTCTGAGAAAGAAAAATGACCTGAAATACCGTATGAACCTGAAGCAGCAGAGGGAACTGGTAAAGCTTCAGAGACAAATCCTGGATACGGTATGGCAGTATGTAAAGCCCGGCGGAACGCTTGTTTACAGCACCTGTACGGTACATAAGCAGGAAAATGAAGGGAATACGGCCTGGTTTCTGGAGCATTACCCATTTCGGCTGAAGGAACAGGTGCAGATGCTCCCGGGAGTGGATCCATGGGATGGATTTTATATTGCGAAGATGGAGAGATTATGACATGATTGACCTGAAATCACAGATGCTTTCGGAGCTTCAGCAGGAAATGGAGCAGCTTGGAGAGCCGAAATTCCGGGCAAAACAGATCAGCAGCTGGATGCATGAGAAGCTGGCGGACAGTTTTGATGAAATGACAAACCTTCCCAAAAGCCTTCGTGAAAAACTGCAGCAGAGATATGAGTGGGTCCGGCTGGAACTGGTACAGGTGCAGCAGTCTGATCAGGACGGAACCTGCAAATTTCTGTTCCGGCTGCCGGACGGGAATGTGATCGAAAGCGTACAGATGAAGTATCATCATGGGAATTCGGTCTGCATATCCTCTCAGGCGGGCTGCCGGATGGGCTGCCGGTTCTGTGCATCGACTCTGAACGGGCTGGAACGGAATCTGAAGGCTTCGGAGATGCTGGAGCAGATCTATCAGATACAGAAGTGGTCGAAGGAGCGGGTGCACAATGTCGTGGTTATGGGAACCGGGGAGCCGCTGGATAATTATGATGCGCTGCTGCGGTTTCTGCGGCTTCTGACTCAGGAAGGCGGCCTGCATATCAGTCAGAGAAATGTGACGGTATCCACCTGCGGACTTGTCCCGCAGATGAGACGGCTTGCAGATGAGAAGCTTCAGATCACGCTGGCATTGTCGCTTCATGCGCCAAATCAGGAAAAACGCAGGAGCATCATGCCGATTGCCGGGAAATACGGACTTTCAGAGGTTCTGGATGCGTGCAGGTATTATTTTGCGCAGACCGGGCGGCGGATTACATTTGAATACAGTCTGGTCGGGGGTGTGAATGACAGCCGGGAGGATGCAGAAGAGCTGGCGGCGCTGGTAAAGCCTTTGAACTGTCATATCAATCTCATACCGGTCAATCCGGTCCGGGAGCGGAAGTTTGCGCCGCCGGATCACAGGGCTGTAGTCAATTTTAAAAATAAACTTGAAAAATCAGGAATAAATGTTACTATAAGAAGAGAAATGGGCCGTGACATTGACGGCGCCTGCGGGCAGCTACGAAAAAGCTATATGGATACAGAAAGAGTGAGGTGAATACCTGTGCAGACATCGGTTGCGATGACAGACATTGGACGAAGAAGAAAAGTGAATCAGGATTATGTGTTCGCTTCCGACAGGCCGGTAGGGAATCTTCCGAATCTCTATATTGTTGCGGATGGAATGGGAGGACACAAAGCGGGAGATCTGGCCTCTTCCTACGGGGCCCGGATGATCGTGGAGGCGGCAAAACGGTGTACGGATGTGAGGCCGGCGCTGATTCTTCAGAAAGCAGTCCGCTATGCGAATTATCAGCTGCTTCAGAAGTCGAGGGAAAGCGAAGATTATTATGGTATGGGGACCACTCTGGTGGCGCTGTGTGTCTGCGGATATGAGGCTCTGGCTGTTAATATCGGGGACAGCCGGCTCTATGAAGTGACACAGGAAGGGATCCGTCAGATCTCAGAGGATCATTCTCTTGTGGCGGAACTGGTGCGCAAGGGGGAGTTAAGCCCGCAGGAAGCCAGAAATCATCCGGATAAGAATATTATTACAAGGGCGCTTGGGATTCAGGAGGAAGCGGAGATCGATCTGTTTCCATTTCATGTGGATCCGGGAAACCGTTATCTGCTGTGCTCAGACGGGCTCAGCAACATGGTAGAGGATACAGAACTCTGCCGTCTGATCCAGGGAGACGAGAATCTGTATGATGTGGGCTGCAGGCTGATTCTGGAGGCAAACAGGAACGGCGGGATGGACAACATTGCAGTCGTACTGGTGGAAATAGAATGACAGTGAGGTAGGATTATGATTAAGGTGGGAACGATTGTCGGCGACCGCTATGAGATCCTGGAACGGGTAGGGGTCGGAGGGATGGCTGAAGTCTTCAAAGGAAAGGACCATAAGCTTAACCGATTTGTTGCAATTAAGGTATTAAAGGAAGAATTCCGTGAAAACGGAGGATTTATCAAAAAGTTTAAAGAAGAAGCCCAGGCAGCTGCCGCTCTTGCGCATCCGAATATCGTCAATGTCTATGATGTGGGAGACGAATACGGGATCTACTATATTGTGATGGAGCTGGTGGAAGGGATTACACTGAAGAACTACATTGAACGGAAGGGACAGCTGACGGTCAAGGAGGCGACGAGCATTGCCATTCAGGTGTCTGCGGGTCTGGAAGTAGCACATAATAATCAGATCGTTCATCGCGATATCAAACCTCAGAACATTATCATTTCCAGAGAAGGAAAGGTAAAAGTTACAGACTTCGGGATTGCCAAGGCAACCACGTCTCAGACCACCACGTCTACGGCCATGGGGTCTGTTCACTATGCGTCTCCGGAGCAGGCAAGGGGCGGATACGTGGATCACAGAAGCGATATCTATTCGCTGGGAGTCGTCCTCTATGAGATGGTGACCGGAAGGGTGCCTTTTGACGGAGATACGGCAGTTGCGGTTGCGGTGAAGCATCTTCAGGAAAAGCTGGTACCGCCGACAGCCTTTAATCCTGAGATTTCGTTCAGTCTGGAGCAGATTATTAAAAAATGCATGGAGAAGAGTCCGGACCGCAGGTATCAGGATATCGGAGATCTGATGGCGGATCTGAAGCAGTCTTTGATGGAGCCGGAAGGAGACTTTGTACAGATGGTGGACCTGGATTCCCAGGCCAGAACGGTTGTTATGAAGAAGGGCACAACTGCAAAAGTAAAATCTGCAAGGCGGGTGGAACGGATGGAGGAACCGGAAGAGGAAGACGAAGACGAGGAAGAGGAAGCGTATGACGAGGAGGAAGATGACGAAGAAGAATTAAGCCCGGCGGTGGAGCGCCTGATGACGATTGCAGGCGTGACTCTGGCGGTCATTATCGTTGTCGTCATGCTTTTTCTGCTGTCCCGGATGCTGGGGCTTGGAGACAGAGAAGACAGGGAAGATTCGTCAGGCCAGCAGACCGGACAGGAAGATGAGAATGAGGAAGAAGACGATGACGCAGACGTGAATACAGTCGTTATGCCGGACCTTCTCGGAAAGACCATGACGGAGGCAAAGACAGAGCTTCGGAGTCTGGGACTTGAGATTACATTGAAGGGCAGCGAGCGTTCCGGTCAGTATGCACCGGGGCAGATCATACAGCAGAACGTAAATGCAGGTGAACGGGTTGCTGTGGGAAACTCTGTGGAAGTGGTAACAGCTGATACGGGATCCGGTACGGGTTCGACTTCGGCTTCCGGAAATACCTCTTCTGCAGAAAACCGGAAACCGGACGAGAAAGCGGAGCCGGTGACGGTTCCAAAGGTGGAGGGGCAGACAGAAGCAAATGCCAGAAGCGCACTTGAGGCAGTCGGACTTAAGGTTGGGACCGTGACAGAGGCTAACAGTGATACCGTGCCGGCCGGCAGTGTGATGAGCCAGGCGCCGGCAGGAAATACCAGTACAGAGAAGGGATCATCGGTCAATCTGATCATCAGCAAAGGACCGGGAAATGTGGCAGTAACGGATGTGATCGGCCATGAGGAATCCCGTGCGACCAGAGAACTGCAGGAACATGGTTTCCAGGTGGCGGTAAAAGACGTCTATACGGATGAGATGCGGGAAGGCCTGGTAGTGAGCACCAGCCCGGAGAGAGGAAGTTCTGTGGCGCCGGGAAGTACGGTTACGATCTCCGTCAGCCGGGGGCGGGAACAGATCACGATTCCTTCGGTCAGTGTGGGGATGACCTTTGAGCAGGCGAAAAGGAAGCTGGAGGATGCAGGGTTTGAAGGCAGTATAAGAGAAGGTTCGGAATCGAGTGATTCGGTGGGTTCCGGCTTTGTAACCCGTTATGATCCATCCAGAACGGTTGACCCGGATGGGACAGTGACGATTTATGTGAGTACAGGATGGGATGATCCGGAGGCGCCTTCTGAAGATGAGCCGGTCCCCGGGCTTCCGGCGGAATAAGCCATGCAGGGAAAGATCATGAAAGGGATCGCAGGTTTCTTCTATGTATATATAGAAGGCATGGGTCTCTATGAATGTAAAGCGAAGGGAATCTTCCGCAACCGGAGGATCAGGCCTCTGGTCGGTGATGTGGTCGAGATAGAGATTCTGGATGAGGAAGAGAAAGAAGGAAATATTGTAAAGCTTCTTCCGCGCAGTACAGAACTGGTTCGGCCGGCTGTGGCAAATATTGACCAGGCGCTGGTCATCTTCGCTGCGGCAAAGCCAAAGCCGAATCTGTCTCTGCTTGACCGGTTTCTTGTCATGATGGACCGTCAGTCCATTGATGTGATCATTTGTTTTAATAAGAAGGACGAGACATCCGAAGAGGAGCTGGAGCGGCTTGGACGGATCTACGCGGGCTGTAAAAGCAGGCTTTTGTTTACCAGCGCCCGGTATCAGGAAGGGATCAATGAACTGAAGGAGATGCTCCTTGGGCATACGACGACCGTTGCGGGTCCTTCCGGAGTCGGGAAATCCACCCTGATCAATCTGCTGGTTCCGGATGCCTGTATGCAGACAGGAACGATCAGTGAGAAAATCGACCGCGGAAAACATACAACCAGACATTCGGAACTGTTCCGGATGGAGGCAGGAAGTTATATATTTGATACGCCGGGATTCAGTTCGCTGGAACCGGGAGATATGGAGAAGGAGAAACTCCGGTACAGCTTTCCGGAATTTGAAAGGTATGAAGGCAGCTGCAGGTTCCAGGGCTGTGTCCATATGATGGAGCCGGGATGCGCGGTCAAGGCGGCTGTGTCGGACGGTCTGATCAGTCAGGAACGGTATGACAGCTACATGCTGCTGTTCAGGGAACTTTACGAAAGAGAGAAAAGGAGGTATTCTTAATTATGGATTATTACTTGTCACCCTCTATTTTGTCAGCGGATTTTGCACATTTAAAAGAAGATATTGATCATGTGAAAAGGGCGGGAGCTCAGTACCTGCACTATGATGTGATGGACGGTGCCTTTGTTCCAAGCATATCCTTTGGCATGCCGGTACTGAGGTCGGTCCGCAAGATTACCGATCTGGTACTGGATGTCCATCTGATGATTGAAAAGCCGGAACGCTATATTGATGAATTTGCCGATTGCGGAGCAGATATCATTACCATTCACTATGAAGCATGCAAAGACCTGAAAGGAACCCTTGCAAGGATCAGGGAAAAGGGGATGCAGGCAGGCGTGGTGATTAAGCCGAATACTCCGAACCATGTGCTTTCTGATGTGCTGGATCAGGTGGATCTGATACTTCTGATGACTGTGGAGCCGGGATTCGGAGGACAGGCATATATTCCGTCCTCTACAGAAAAGATCAAAGAGCTTCGCCGGATGCTGGATGAGCGGGGGCTTCAGACGAACATCGAAGTGGACGGCGGAATCAAGAAAGAGAATCTGCAGATGGTGCTGGATGCAGGAGCCAATGTGATTGTGGCTGGCTCGGCAGTCTTTGCAGGGGATATTGAACAGAATGTCAAAGATTTCCTGCAGGTTATGGAGAAAGGCACAAGGCAGTGAATACGCTTATTATCAGCGGGGGCAATATCGAAGTCGATTTTGCCCTCGAAGTTTTGAAAAAGCCGTTTGACCAGATCATTGGCGTGGACGGCGGGCTTTTCTTCTGTCAGGAGCATCAGATCATGCCGACTGTTGCGGTGGGAGACTTTGACACTCTGCCGCCGGACATCCTGAAATGGTATAAGACGCATACGGATCTTGAGATCAGAGAATACAATCCGATAAAGGATGCTGCAGACACACAGATTGCCGTGGAGCTGGCAATGGAATCCGGCAGCACGGATATTACGGTTCTGGGGGCTACGGGAACCAGGCTTGATCATGTTCTGGGAAATATCCAGATGCTGTATCTGCCGCTGGAAAAAGGGATCCGCTGTGAACTTCTGGACAGGCACAATCGGATCCGGCTGATCAGAAACAGCCATGTGATCCGCAAAAAAGAACAGTACGGCACTTATTTTTCCCTGATTCCTTTTACGACGGATGTGTACGGCGTCACGCTGAAAGGAGCAAAGTATCCGCTGGAGCAGTACCATTTTACAGTCCTTGGCACCGGCAGCCTGGGGGTGTCCAATGAGATTGTGAAAGAGCAGGTGGAAATATCCATGGAAAGCGGCATACTGATTCTGATCGAGTCAAAAGACTGATCTTAGAGCAAGTTTTCAGCTTGACAGGAAAAAAAGGCTGTGATATAGTATATAAGGCTGTTTGAGAGGAGATACCCATGGGCATTGCGACTGCTTTCCCGGATCAGGAGGCAGAATACCTGCAGGCTATATACATTATGGGCAGATGCGACTGCCTGTGAGTATCAGCTGTATCAGACGGGCTTACGCAAATAATCACGCATACAGATTCTAAGGAGCGGTGCCCATGTGGTTCTCCTGGAAGAAAACGTATGCGGAAGAAAAACCAAAACGGAGGAAGAAAAATGAGCGTAATTTCAATGAAACAGTTACTGGAAGCAGGTGTACATTTTGGCCATCAGACCAGAAGATGGAACCCGAAGATGGCAGAGTACATCTACACAGAGAGAAACGGCATCTACATCATCGACCTTCAGAAGTCCGTAGGCAAGGTGGACGAGGCCTACAGGGCAGTTGCAGATATTGCGGCAGAGGGCGGAAGCATTCTCTTTGTGGGAACAAAGAAGCAGGCGCAGGACGCAATCGCAGCAGAGGCAGAGCGCTGTGGAATGTTCTATGTCAATGAAAGATGGCTGGGCGGTATGCTGACCAATTTCAAGACGATCCAGGGACGTATTAACAGATTAAAAGAGATCGAAGCCATGGAAGAGGATGGCACCTTTGACGTTCTGCCGAAAAAGGAAGTCATTGCTCTCAGAAAAGAGATGGAGAAGCTTCAGAAGAACCTTGGCGGAATCAAGGAGATGAAGAGGATCCCGGATGCGATCTTTGTGGTAGACCCGAAGAAGGAAAGAATCTGTGTGCAGGAAGCGCATACGTTGGGCATTCCGCTGATCGGTATCTGCGATACCAACTGCGATCCGGAGGAACTGGACTACGTGATTCCGGGCAATGACGATGCGATCCGCGCAGTAAAACTGATCGTGTCCAAGATGGCTGACGCTGTTGTGGAAGCAAGACAGGGTGAGGCTGAGGATGTAGAAGAAGGATACGAGGATACCGATCAGGCAGAGGAGGAATAAATTCATGGCTATTACAGCAGCAATGGTAAAAGAGTTAAGAGAGATGACCGGTGCAGGCATGATGGACTGCAAAAAGGCTCTGGCATCCACCGACGGCAATATGGAAGCGGCAGTGGATTTCCTGAGAGAGAAAGGTCTTGCAACTGCACAGAAGAAGGCAGGACGTATCGCAGCAGAGGGTATCGTTGCGACGGCCCTGACCGATGATGCGAAGAAGGCAGTGGTTGTAGAGGTAAATGCAGAGACGGACTTTGTGGCGAAAAATGAGAAATTCCAGGGTTATGTGGCTGAAGTGGCAGCACAGGCACTGAATACGACAGCAGCAGATATCGATGCATTTATGGAAGAGAGCTGGGCATCTGACAGCAGCAAGACGGTAAAAGAGGCGCTGGCTGCTCAGATCGCAGTGATCGGCGAGAATATGAACATCCGCCGTTTCCAGCAGGTAAGCGAGGAGAATGGTTTCGTTGCTTCCTATATCCATGCAGGCGGCAAGATCGGCGTTCTGGTTGATGTTAAGACCAGTGTAATCAACGATGACATTAAGGAAATGGCCAGGAATATCGCAATGCAGATCGCAGCTTTGAAGCCGGTTTACACAAACAGCAGTGAGATTGACGAAGAGTACAAGGCTCATGAGCTTGAGATCATCAAGGCGCAGATCGAGAACGATCCGAAGATGGCAGGCAAGCCGGAGAAGGTCATCAACGGTGCAGTTATGGGCCGTCTGAACAAGCAGCTCAAGGAAATCTGCCTGATGGATCAGGTCTATGTAAAGGCAGAGGACGGCAAGCAGCTGGTATCCGCTTATGTAGCGCAGGTTGCAAAGGCAAACAGTGCAGATATCGTGATCAAAGGCTTTGTGCGTTATGAGACAGGCGAAGGTCTGGAGAAAAAGAATGAGGACTTTGCGGCTGAGGTTGCGAAGCAGATGAATCAGTAAACTTCTGAGAAGAATTGATTTACGAACCCCTGAAAATCCCATAGAATGGGCATTTTCAGGGGTTTTTTGCGTTCTTAGGAGAGGTTCATAACTTATCGTAAATTACCGTATTTTGAGTGCCGATTTGGGGGATTTTTGGGGGAAGAGTTGGGGGAAAGGGTATCCCCCAAATGGTGTGTGAAAGTTTGCCTCGTTCTTTTCGTAAAAGGAGAGAAGTTTGCTTGCCGTTTCTGGACGTAGATTTACATGGATTTTCTCTAAATGGTGTTAGGGTGCGTAATCTGTTATATCTTATCATGTAGAAATTATGGTGATGATGGAGATTGTTGGTTGATAGAGGCGTGAAATTGACCTATAATGAGTAAAGAAGAAAACGACGTTATCAGAAATTATGTATCTTTATAGATAGGGGTTTTGATGATGAGAGAGATAGCATACAGCAAACAGGGCGATTACCTTCTGCCGGACATCACCGTGCCGGACGAACCGGAAACACACGTTGGGAAGTACGGCTCACTGCGCCGGAATTACCTGAAGGAGCAGCATTACGGGATATTTTTAAGCCTGCTGACGCAAGGGAAGTATGTGGGTTGGGGAGGACTGGCAGACACATTTGACGAAACCAAATCCGCATGGGGCTATGAATACCTTGAGCTGAAAACGGTATTGACGCCGGAGGAATACGCCGCCGCAAGGCAGTCAACCCTGACCGCATTTTACACGCCGCCCGTTGTCATCCGTGCCATGTACCAGGCGTTGGAGAACATGGGCTTAAAATCCGGCAACATCTTAGAGCCGTCCTGTGCGGTGGGCAACATCATGGGCATGAAGCCAGAGAGCCTTTTCGACTGCAAGATATACGGCGTGGAGGTTGACAGCATATCGGGCAGGATTGCGGGGCAGCTTTACCAGAAATCCACGGTTGCCGTGCAGGGGTATGAGGAGGCGGAGCTGCCGGACAGCTTTTTTGACGTGGCAATCGGCAATGTCCCGTTCGGCCAGTTTAAATTATCCGACAGGCGGTATGACAAAAACAACTTCCTTGTGCATGACTACTTTTTTGCAAAGACGCTGGATAAAGTCAGGCCGGGCGGCGTGATTGCGTTCATCACGTCATCGGGGACGATGGACAAGAAGAACCCGGCGATACGCAGATATATTGCACAGCGGGCGGAGCTTTTGGGAGCCATCCGGCTTCCGAATGACACGTTTAAGAAAAATGCGGGGACGGAAGTCACCTCTGATATTTTATTTTTGCAGAAGCGTGACCGCATGGTGGAGGCGGAGCCGGACTGGTTATACCTTGACGTTGATGAAAACGGCATCACGCAGAACCGCTATTTTGTGGAACACCCGGAGATGGTATTGGGCGAGATGGTGATGGAGAGTACGCAGTACGGCATGGACAGCGCCTGCCGCCCGTATGAAAATATGAGCCTTGAAAGCCTGCTTGCAGAAGCGGTGGAAAACATTCAAGCGGAGATTGCGGAGCATGAAACGGACGAATTGGTGGAGGAAGAAGATAATTCCATCCCCGCCGATCCGTCCGTTGCCAACTTCTCCTTTACCGTTTATGATGGGAAAATCTACTACCGGGAGAACAGCCGCATGAAACCCGTGGAGCTGTCCGTGACCGCCGCAAACCGGGTGAAAGGCATGGTTGCCATCCGTGACTGTGTGCGGGAGCTGATTGCCTACCAGACGGAAGGGTATGCCGATACGGTCATTGAGGGACAGCAGAGGAAGTTAAACCAGCTTTATGACACGTTCCAGAAGAAGTACGGGATACTGAATGCCAGGGCGAACAGCATGGTGTTTTCGGACGATAGCAGCTACCCGCTGCTCTGCTCTCTGGAGGTTGTGGCGGAGGACGGCGTACACGCACGGAAAGCCGATATGTTCCACAAGCGCACCATCAAGCCGCATCAGGCAGTGACAAAGGTGGACACGGCCAGCGAAGCCTTGTCGCTCTCCCTGTCAGAAAAAGCCAGAGTTGATATGGATTATATGTGTTCCCTGACCGGGAAAAGCGCAGAGGAGATTGAGCGGGAGCTGTCCGGCGTGATTTTCCGCCTGCCAGATGTGGTGGGAGGGGAGCCGGAGTTTGTTTCGGAAGATGAATATTTATCCGGCAATGTCCGGGAGAAACTGAAGGAAGCGAAGCTGGCGGCGGCAGCGTCCGAAGTTTATAAAACCAACGTGGAGGCACTGGAAAAGGTGCAGCCGAAGGACTTGACCGCATCGGAAATCAGTGTGCGGCTGGGAGCCACATGGATTCCCATCAGCGATGTGTCGGAGTTTATGTTCCAGCTATTGGACACGCCGAATTACAGCCGATGGAATATCAAAATCCATTTTTCCAAATTTACCGGGGAGTGGAATATCGAGGGAAAGAGCAACGACAAGGGGAACCCGAAGGCAAACAACGCATACGGGACGCACCGTGTCAACGCCTATAAGATTATAGAAGATACGCTGAATCTGCGTGACACCCGTGTGTATGACTATATCCCCACCGAGGACGGGAAGAAAAAAGCAGTCTTAAACAAAGAAGAAACCGCCATAGCGCAGGGCAAACAGGACTTAATCAAGCAGGCGTTCCAGGACTGGATCTGGCAGAACCCGGAGCGCAGGCGGAGATTGACGGCGTATTATAACGAAAATTTCAACGCCATCCGTCCGAGGGAATATGACGGGAGCCATTTGAATTTTTACGGCATGAACCCGGAGATTCAGTTAAGGCAGCACCAGAAAAACGGGGCTGCCCGCATCATTTACGGTGGGAACAGCCTGCTTGCCTATGTGGTGGGAGCCGGGAAAACTTACACGATGGTTGCGGCGGCGATGGAGTGCAAGCGGTTAGGGCTTTGCAACAAATCCATGATTGTGGTGCCGAACCACATCATAGAGCAGTTCGCCGCCGAGTGGCTCCAGCTTTACCCTGCCGCCAACCTGCTTGTGGCCACCAAAAAGGATTTTGAAACCAAGAACCGGAAGAAATTCTGTGCGAGGATTGCGACCAGCGACATTGACGCAGTTATCATCGGCCACAGTCAATTTGAGAAAGGGTGATAAAAATGAACGCAGCAACAGAGGAATACAATGATTTAGTCAAGCGTATGGAACATGGATTTATGGAGATAGACAACGATATAATCGTGGATTTGCGGAAGCAGGATGACAGCTATCTGGCAATTTGCAGGCAGATCGGGGATATGGAGAGGGACTATCCGTTCATACTGAATGTGACGGAGGGGGAGGGAGATATTTTTTTGACGGCGGAAGAACACAGCATATTGGTGGAGTATTTCAGGCTCAGTCTGAAAAAGGATAATATTGAGAGGAAGCAGATTTATTTCCGGGGGCATACGGACGGGTATGCTTATCTGAAGAAAATAGAGGCGGTTTAGTGATTATTTTTGGAAGTATGCCACTAATACTACTTTTTATATGGTCGATTGATTTTCGATAATGGAGGTCAGTCGGCTTTTGTTATGGTAGAAAATGTGATATACTTATTTATATTGAAGTTGAACAAGGAGATATGTAATGTTTGGAACTGTTATCATAGATGCATATAGGAAAGAAGAAATTTTGGAAATGGCAAATGCGATTGATGATTTATGTTCTCCAACAGATAATTGTGGGTGGGCTTCAGCAGGAATATATTGTTTTTGGGACTACTATGCAGAAGCAATTCTGTATATTGGATTAGCGGGCGACTTGGCAGAGAGATTTAAGCAACATAATGGGATTCTGCCAGTTAAAGAGGGATCAAAGCAAAAACAAATTGAAGAATATTTTTCAAAAAATGAGCGTTTGGGTTATACGATATTTGTACAGTCACCGTTATCCCAACCATTAGTTCATAGAAATAGAGGAATGTATGAAAAATTTGCAAAGCAACAGAATTCTCCAGTGGAAGATATGTTAAGTGAGCAAGGACGGGATGATATAAAAAGAGTAGAAGGTATTTTAATAGAATCATTTCGGAGAAAATATGGACATTTTCCACCTTGGAATAGTATAGGTGGTTCTTCGGCAGGCCAGACAAAAGTGATGGAAAACAATATCAATATTGTTAAAAGTTTTTGCAGACCAGATGATTATGCAATAAATCCTATAGTGTCTCGTTGCACAATTCGGGAATTATCTATGAATCCTACATGGGAATGGTATGAGAATTATTTACATGCTGTGAGAATGAATTTGCTCATACTTGGGATGGACTATGATAAATCATTGGAACTTGTAAATTAAAATGATACATTAGGCACTTATGAACGAATGAAAAAAAGCGGATATTTAAGAAAACGGTTGATTGTTTAGTTTTGGTAAATAGTCAAAGACAGAACTTAGAGTTATATTTCAAATTTGAGTATGTAAAGAAGATATTATTGACAAGGATAACATGGGAGAAATTGTTGGATTATGTGTTGGAAATTATGATTTTTTATTATCTAAAAACACTTTTAACGATTCATTGTCAATTTTTAATAAAGAAAATTTGACGATAGAAAAAGTATTTGACGATGAAATACAAACTTCTGAGGGCATACAGACAGATATGCTTATTTGAACAAAATAGAGGCGATTTAGCTGTGATGAAACAGACTCTGCCTGTTTTTTAATATTGAAATATGGAAAGAAAGCGGAGGATATGCTATACTGGAAAACAGTTGAAATGAAATGATCAGGCATTGCCGGGAAAGGAAAATGGACTTGAATTTATCAGAATTGCTGGGAGAAACAACGGAATATGATAAAAAGCGAGACGTAGAGATACGGAAACCGAAAAGCTGGCTGAAAAGCATCAGTGCCTTTGCAAATGGAACCGGAGGCACATTGATTTTTGGCATTGCGGATGATGATACAGTAACCGGGATTGAGGATATAAAAAGCGCATCTGAATTTGTCAGTCAGAAAATAAAAGAGCGCATTGATCCGTTTCCGGAAGTCACAATGCAGATTCACAGTACGGAAGATGGAAAAAACCTGCTTACGGTGGAAGTTATGAAAGGGCAGGAAACGCCGTATTATTACCGTGGAGACGGAAGCATCGAGGCTTTTATCAGGATTGGAAACGAGTCGGTCACTGCAAATGCGGCAGAATTAAAAAGGCTTGTATTGCGTGGGAAAAATTCGTCTTTTGATTCCCTGATGACAGATTTTGATTTCAAAGATTATTCTTTTTCTAAATTGCGGGAACGCTATAAAGAATGGAATGGGACAAGTATGCCGGAAAAAGGTTTTGAATCTTTCGGAATCGTTGACGAAAAGGGAAAACTTACAAATGCCGGAGCCTTGCTTGCGGATAATTGCCCAATCCGCTATTCACGGCTATTCTGTACGCATTGGAACGGACTGGATAAAAGCGGAGGCAAGGTAGACGCCCTGGACAGTGCGGAATACAGCGGGAGCCTGATTATGCTGCTGAATGAGGGCGTTGGCTTTGTGAAAAGAAATATGAAAATGCTCTGGAAAAAGACGGCAAATTCCCGGATTGAAATGCCGGATTTTTGTGAGAGAAGTGTTTTTGAAAGCCTTGTCAACGGGCTGATCCACCGGGATTATCTGGTGAATGGCAGCGAAGTCCATATAGATATTTTCGATGACCGTCTTGTGATTTACTCTCCGGGAGGGATGCCGGACGGCACAAAAATACAGGAACGGGATATTGACACCGTGCCTTCCACAAGAAGGAATCCGGTTCTGGCGGACATATTCGGGCGGCTGGGATATATGGAACGTCAGGGCAGCGGACTTAACAAAATCCGTGAGGCATATGAAAATGCGGCGAATTATGGGGAAGGAATGGAGCCAGTATTTTATTCAGACAGAGTGATGTTCATGGTGACATTGAAAAATCTGAATTATAAAATGCTGATAAATGAGGCTGAAAATGAAGCTAAAAGTGAGGCTAAAAGTGAAGCTGAAAACATTGCTTTGACAGAATTGGAAAGAAGATTGTGCGAATTATTAAAAGAAAATTCAAAAATAACGCAGTCAGAGATACAAAAACAGTTAAGCCTTTCCAGAAGTAAAGTGCAAAGGACAATGAAAAAATTAGTAAATGAAGGGGTGATTGAGAATATAGGTTCTCATAGAAGTGGGAATTGGAAAGTTAAAAAAATTTAGGATGATTGATTTGTGAAAACAGTGTTGTTACAAATTGAAAAAGAAATATACATAGCCGGATGGTTTTCAGGAATGAAGATTGTCTGGCTATTTTTATGCCCGGATATTTAAAATTAGACAGCAAATATCCAATCGCGGGCAGGAAAGGGGCTGAGAATTATGCCATATATCGCACTGGAAGTCGTGCAGGAAGCAAAAAGGATGGACTTGCTGACGTACCTGAAAAATTATGAGCTTTATGAGCTTGTGCATTTTTCGGGCAACACCTACACCACGAAAACCCATGACAGCTTGAAGATTTCCAACGGGAAATGGATGTGGTGGAGCCGTGGGATCGGGGGCAGGTCGGCGGTTGACTATCTGATAAAAGTCAGGGGCTATACCTTTATGGAGGCGGTACAGACGATTGCAGGGCAGGCGGCGGTTACGCCGCCTGTTTCCCTACCAGCCGAAAAGACAACAGAAAAGAAACTGCTCCTGCCCAAACCAAACCGATACCAAACGCAGGCTGTTTCCTATCTGAACAGGCGTGGGATTGACACGGACATCATCCGGTTCTGCCTGCAAAGTGGAATCGTGTATGAGAGCGAGAACTACCACAACGCTGTATTCGTAGGCATGGACAAAGGAGGGAAACCCCGCTATGCCGCCCTGCGTGGAATTGGGACGGACTTCATCGGGGACGCAAACGGGAGCGACAAAAACTATTCCTTTTCCATCCCGGCAGAGGGAAACAGCAAGGTGGTACACCTGTTTGAATCCGCCATCGACTTATTATCCTATGCCACTTTGCGGAAGATGGACGGCCATGACTGGAGGGCGGAACACCTCTTATCCCTTGCGGGCGTGTACCAGCCAGCAAAAGAAATCGGGCGCAGCAAGGTTCCGGCAGCACTCACACGGTTCTTAAAGGATTACCCGGAGGTTGGGGAAGTGGAGTTGCACCTTGACAATGACCGGGCGGGCAGGATGGCGGCAGAAGCGATTATGACCGTGCTTCCCAAACAGTACCGGACACGGGACAAGCCGCCGCCAAAGGGCAAGGACTGTAATGACTTTCTCTGTATCCGGGTAGGAATCAGGATAACGGAGCGGGCAAAAAAGAATAGCGGAAGGAGCCATGAGAGATGAAAGCGTATGACGTGACGGTTACGGAAACCCTGCAAATGACCGTCCCCATTGAGGCGGAGAGCCTTGCGGAAGCGGAGCAGATAGCAGAGGATAACTGGAACAGGAGCCAGTATATTCTGGACGCAGACCATTTCGTGGGGGCAGATTTTAAGGCGAAAGAGTGCGTCCGGGATAAAGGAATGGAACGGTAGGAAAGGGGGATAGTTTTCATGAAACAGTATGAAATGACGCTGGTTGCCATCTCTGAAAAGAGGGTGAAAATCTCAGCGGAGAGTGCGGAAGCCGCCGCACAGATGGTGGAAAAGATATACACCGAAACCAATATCTTAGATTTTACGGACAGGGACGTGACGGATGTTTCCATCCTTGCAAAAGCGGAAGATGTAGGGATGTAAGGCGTGTTTTTGCGGTATCGGGGAACCGATACCGTGCTACATAGCAGAAAACTGACCGTTAAATTGTTGGGTAAAGGCCAGTGCTTTGCTATATTTTTTAAATATTTCTCATTCATTTTCTGTAAGGCATATCGCAGAAGATAGCAGTGTAGATATAATAAAGAGAAAATTTGTGGGGTTTATTATGAAGAAACACAAGCTGTTTTGCGCCCTTATGGGAACATTTCTGCTCTTTTTGCTGTTTGATGTTTATGAAAAAAATAAAAAGACGGCAATGGAAACTTTCAATGTAAATGCCATAACGGAGGAAGAAATTACGGACGAATTGATCATAGCTTTATTTATCGAGGATATTACAAAGGAAATCAACGCCTTTTATTCGGAACATTATTCAGGGGAAATTGAAGTTTACAATTATGAAGTATCTGTTTTGGATGTGAGTAAATGAATGTAACCAAAGATGGGTTTAAGGACAGACAACTTCATATGGAAGACTGCCTGCAAATGGTATCTGCGGAACAGAAAGAGCATGCAGGAGTGTCCGTCTATCAGCGGATTACTGAAAACAACGACATCATCACGGACTTTTGGACGGACAATCTACTGGAACTGATTTTACGGAAAGACAATCTGAACAAGGCTTACAGGAAAAGTTTATTGGTATTGTATATGGACTGTGAGGACAGTTCCGTTTATGTTGATGGAAAAAAGGAGTGAAATGAAAATGGACAGAGAAGAGATCTATGAGATGGTGATCCGGGAGATGACAGAAACGGCAGTGCGGGAGCGTAATGAGCAGTCACCGGAGGAGCAGGAGCTGCAGGACAAGGTGGCCAGACTGAGCAAGGAGATGCAGGAGAAGATCAAAGACCTGCCGGAGGATGTGAAAAAAGCCATCACGGATTATGTGGAGGCGACACTGCTGGCGGCGGATCACGACTGCCTGTATCTGTATGCGCGGGGAGCGAAGGACTGCGTGACGCTGCTGAAGAAGCTGGGTGTGCTGTAGAAAAATCACAGGAGGGTACTTCCTACGCTGTTCGCAGCGTAACAAATCAAAGCCGAACGTAATAAGGTATGAGTTGCTTCCCGTAGTTTGCTTTGCTGCGGGGAGCGCTTTATTGGATATAAAAGTATCGTGGCATCCGGGATCATATATAAAACATTTGCAAAACTGCATCACAGAGAATATAATAAGAGATAAATTGTGTGCGGGAAATTGTAGAGGAAACAAATGTAAAAGTCTTATAAAAACACGATTCTTTTTTAGGAGAGAATGATCATGGGTGAAATTCAAAATTACGATGAGGCTGTCCAAACAATAAAGACTGCTATTTTGCAAAGCCAATATAATGCTTCCAAAATTGTGAATGAAAAACAGCTGATGCTGTATTTTGGTATTGGAAAGTATATTTCTTTAAACTCCCGGAATGGTTTTTGGGGAAAAGGAGCAATAGATGCGATCAGCGAGCGGCTGGACAAAGAACTGCCAGGTCTTCGGGGTTTTTCAGCGCGTAATCTTCGATATATGCGTACATTTTATGAAGAATGGAAAAAACTGGATAACTCGCCTGTAAACTATGATAATAATGTGGGTTCAAATTTGGCACATACATGTGCCAAATTGCTTAATGAATGTAATAATGAAATTTGGAACACGCTTGTGCCAAAAACGCAGTAATTCCCCATGGAAGAGTTTTTGAGTATTGGATTTTCACATCATCGACTTATTCTTTCAAAGACGAAAGATGAAGATGAAAGACTTTTTTATATTAAAAGGTGTGCGACAGAGCGGTTTAGTTATGAAACTCTGGGTAGAAGTATTGCATCGGACGATTATCACCATCAGGGCAGACTGCCAAACAATTTTTATGAAACACTTCCAGCAGCGGATCAGGCATTCCGGGCAGTTAATACCTTTAAAGATGAATATTTGCTTGATTATATCAATGTGGAGGAATTGGGCATTAGAGATAGAGAGGATATAGATGAGAAGGTAGTAGAAAATGCGATAATCCACAATGTGAAAATGTTCATTCTCACGTTTGGCAGGGACTTTACATTCGTGAGAAATCAATATCACCTTGATGCTTTTGGCGAGGACCAATATATCGATCTTTTATTTTTTAATTTCCAAGCCTTAGGTTAAATCCACCGCCTTTCAGGCGGTAGAGCTTTAGCGTCACTTTCTTTTTGCAGCA